>NZ_FUHN01000007.1:0-75418 GCF_900155555.1 Mobilibacterium timonense
ATGGAAGGGAACGAGGTGAACTGAAACATCTAAGTAGCCTCAGGAAGAGAAAGAAACATCGATTTTCTGAGTAGCGGCGAGCGAAAGGGAAAGAGGCCAAACCGAAGCTTGCTTCGGGGTTGAGGATCATCACAATGCGATCGAGGTATGCGAGTCGAAGAGGACTGGAAAGTTCCGACACAGAGGGTAATATCCCCGTAGACGAAGCAGAAGACGCGCAGATGACACCAGAGTAGGGCCGGACACGTGGAACCCGGTCTGAAGCAGGAGGGACCACCCTCCAAGCCTAAATACTAGCCAGTGACCGATAGCGAATAGTACCGTGAGGGAAAGGTGAAAAGAACCCCGGGAGGGGAGTGAAATAGAATCTGAAACCTGATGCTTACAAGCATAGGGAGCGCAAGTGACCTAGTACTTTTTGTAGAACGGGCCAACGAGTTACGGTGTGCAGCGAGGTTAAGTTACTGGAGTAACGGAGCCGTAGGGAAACCGAGTCTTAAGAGGGCGAAGAGTTGCATGCTGTAGACCCGAAACCGGGTGACCTATCCATGAGCAGGTTGAAGTAACCGTAAAAGGTTATGGAGGACCGAACCTATATCTGTTGAAAAAGGTCAGGATGACTTGTGGATAGCGGTGAAATTCCAATCGAACTCGGATATAGCTGGTTCTCCTCGAAATAGCTTTAGGGCTAGCCTCAAGGTAAAGATACACGGGGGTAGAGCACTGACTGTTCGCGGGGCCTTCACCGGTTACCAACAACTATCAAACTCCGAATACCGTAGTATCATACTTGGGAGTCAGACTATGAGAGATAAGTTCCATGGTCGAAAGGGAAACAGCCCAGATCAACAGCTAAGGTCCCAAAGAGTAAGTTAAGTGGAAAAGGATGTGGGATCGCACAGACAGCTAGGATGTTGGCTTAGAAGCAGCCATACATTCAAAGAGTGCGTAATAGCTCACTAGTCGAGTGGTCCTGCGCCGAAGATAAACGGGGCTGAAACTTACCACCGAAGCTTTGGAATACGTAAGTATTGGTAGAGGAGCATTCTATACGGGACGAAGTCGAGCCGGAAGGCGAGATGGACTGTATAGAAGAGAGAATGTTGGCATGAGTAGCGTAAGGCAGGTGAGAATCCTGTCCGCCGAAAATCTAAGGTTTCCTGAGGAAGGTTCGTCCTCTCAGGGTCAGTCGGGACCTAAGCCCAGGGCGAAGGCCGTAGGCGATGGACAACAGGTAGATATTCCTGTACCACCGAGGATCGCTTGAGTGAAGTGGGGACACAGAAGGATAGGTTGAGCATGCTGTTGGTAAAGCATGTCCAAGCGTCGAGGCAGAGGGAGCAGGACAAATCCGTTTCCTTATTAATGCTGAGGCGTGATGGGGTGGTCGTAAGACCGGAAGCAACTGATTTCACGCTGTCGAGAAAAGCCGCTAACGAGATCCAAGGTGCCCGTACCGCAAACCGACACAGGTAGATGAGGAGAGAATCCTAAGGTGAGCGAGCGAACTATTGTTAAGGAACTCGGCAAAATGACCCCGTAACTTCGGGAGAAGGGGTGCCCTCGAAAGAGGGCCGCAGTGAAGAGGTCCAGGCAACTGTTTACCAAAAACACAGGTCTCTGCTAAAGCGAAAGCTGAAGTATAGGGGCTGACGCCTGCCCGGTGCTGGAAGGTCAAGGGGAAGTGTCAGGGCAACCGAAGCACGGAACTTAAGCCCCAGTAAACGGCGGCCGTAACTATAACGGTCCTAAGGTAGCGAAATTCCTTGTCGGGTAAGTTCCGACCCGCACGAAAGGCGTAATGATCTGGACACTGTCTCAACAATAGGCTCGGTGAAATTGTAGTACCGGTAAAGATGCCGGTTACCCGCAGCAGGACGGAAAGACCCCGTGGAGCTTTACTGTAGCTTGATATTGAGTTTCGGCGTTAGATGTACAGGATAGGTGGGAGACTGCGAGATCAGCACGCCAGTGTTGGTGGAGTCACCGTTGGGATACCACCCTTGTAACGTTGGAATTCTAACCGAGTACCGTGAACCGGTACCGGGACAGTGTCAGGTGGGCAGTTTGACTGGGGCGGTCGCCTCCTAAAGAGTAACGGAGGCGCCCAAAGGTTCCCTCAGCGCGGACGGAAATCGCGCGAAGAGTGCAAAGGCAAAAGGGAGCTTGACTGCGAGACAAACAGGTCGAGCAGGGACGAAAGTCGGGCTTAGTGATCCGGTGGTACCGAGTGGAAGGGCCATCGCTCAACGGATAAAAGCTACCCCGGGGATAACAGGCTTATACCCCCCAAGAGTTCACATCGACGGGGGTGTTTGGCACCTCGATGTCGGCTCGTCTCATCCTGGGGCTGAAGTAGGTCCCAAGGGTTGGGCTGTTCGCCCATTAAAGAGGTACGCGAGCTGGGTTCAGAACGTCGTGAGACAGTTCGGTCCCTATCCGCTGTGGGCGTTGGAAATTTGAGAGGAGCTATCCTTAGTACGAGAGGACCGGGATGGACATACCTCTGGTGTACCGGTTGTTCTGCCAAGGGCATAGCCGGGTAGCTAAGTATGGAAGGGATAAGCGCTGAAAGCATCTAAGTGCGAAGCCCCCCTCAAGATGAGATTTCCTCCGAAAGGTAAGACTCGTGGGAGACTACCACGTTGATAGGTCAGAGGTGTAAGTGGAGCGATCCATTGAGCTGACTGATACTAATAGGTCGATCACTTGACCAGAAAAGGTTTTCTAGATTGGATGTGTTATTCAATTTTGAGGGCGCTGCTCTCACAAACAGCAGAAGGAAAGTATAGCATTCTTACTGCTCATATCTGGTGACTACAGCAAGGAGGATACACCTGTTCCCATCCCGAACACAGAAGTTAAGCTCCTTAGCGCTGAAGATACTTGGCGGGAAGCTGCCCGGGAAATTAGGACGTCGCCAGTTTTTTTCTTAATATAAATGTGGCCCCATGGTCAAGTGGTTAAGACATCGCCCTTTCACGGCGGTAACCCGGGTTCGAGTCCCGGTGGGGTCACCACTTTTTTTTTACCGTTTTGGAATATCATCGGGATATCGAAATAGTAATACAAGAGATATTGCGCGGATGGCGAAATTGGCAGACGCACTAGATTTAGGTTCTAGCGGGAGACCGTGTGGGTTCGAGTCCCACTTCGCGCACCAGATAAAATAAGAGCTGGCACAGGACTGATCCGTGCCAGCTCTTTTATAAAATGATGAAGATCATTGGTAGTATGATCATTGACAGATCGTTTCGTGCTCCTAGTTGTCATATGGTTCTGTGTCGAAGTCCACGGTCCTGGCATCGTCACGTTTTTTGTTTGCGTTGGTGACCATGATCCCGTTAGCTATGTTGGTCACTGCAGCTATCACCAGTGCGATCCCGATGAATCTCATCAGGAGGAGCTGTGTTGCGAAGTTGTATCTGATAGCCAGGAATCCGAGCAGTATGTTCAGGATGCCGATAATAAAAGAGGCCGTGCCGCGTTTTGGAAGGAATGAGTTCCAGAACACTCCGCAGCCGATGAAGATCACGCCCTGCACGATGATGACAGTCCCGATCACGATCGGGATGAATGCCCCGAGAGTCTGCGGATTCAGGAATATGATAACTGAGATGATCGCCGTTACTATGGCGCCTACGAGGTTTATTTTTACTGGAAGTCCGGATTTTTCTCCCGCCTTCTTAAGAGAAAAATAAGCGAACAGCCGGCTGAATGCGAACACCAGGAATCCTGCGGCGATGATGGTGCAGATGATCTTTACCGACATTTTCGGGTCCAGCAGGAATATCAGGCCCATGGCCAGCATGAGGAACGTGGACAGAAGCGAATTATTTCGTATAGTCTGGTTCAGTTTTTTCATTTTCATAACCTCCATAGGGAAGATCGTTTATCAGGATGGGATCTTCTCTTTGTTGTACGAGATTCTAACACAAGTCCTTTATGGTTGAAAGTTTATGAAAAACCGGAGAATATCGGATGAGTGCATGCACTTGAAAAAAACATGATTTTTTGTCGTTGACATACAAAAATAAATTTAGTAACATAAGTGCGTTCTGAATTTAATCATGATATGGCTGTGACGGAGACAGTAGCCGGAAGTAATATCCTTACAGAGAGCCCTGCGTTTGCTGAGAGCGGGACGGTGAGATCCCAAGTGAAGATCACTCCTGAGCCAGACACTTAAGAGAGGCGCCTTGCTGGAGGCTGCAATCGGGGTGGTACCGCGGTTATGTCAATGATCGTCCCTGCATTATTCATGCAGGGCTTTTTTATTAGTTGAAGCTGGATCAAAGAAAAGGAAGGAAGACATGTTTCAGAATTTATCTGATAAGCCTGTTGCCGAGACACAGGAAAAACAGATCGAAAAATGGAATCAGATGGATCTCCTGAACCTCTGCGTCAAAGCCAGAGAGGGGAGCCCGAGTTTTGTATTCTTTGAAGGCCCGCCTACGGCCAACGGAAAGCCTGGTATCCACCACGTTATGGCCAGGACGCTGAAGGATTCCATCAACAGATACAAGACCATGCAGGGCTACCAGGTCAAGAGAAAGGCCGGTTGGGACACTCACGGACTCCCTGTGGAGATCGAGGTGGAAAAGCAGCTGGGCATGAACGGCAAGCAGGATATCGAGAAGTATGGCATAAAGGAGTTCAACGAAAAGTGCAGAGAGTCCGTGTTCAAGTACACCGGAATGTGGAAAGATATGTCTGAGAAGATGGCTTATCTGGCAGACATGGACGATCCGTACATCACTTTCAAGAATGACTATATCGAATCCGGATGGTGGATCCTGAAGAAGTTTTTCGATGCCGGGCTGATCTACGAGGGACACAAGGTGCAGCCTTACTGCCCTAGATGCGGAACTGGCCTTGCTTCCCACGAGGTAGCTCAGGGATACAAGGAGATATCCGTCCAGACTCTGACGTGCAAGTTCAAGAGAAAGGGATACGACAACGAGTACTTCCTCGCATGGACCACAACAGCCTGGACACTTCCGTCGAACCTCGTCCTGACAGTAGGACCTGACGTGGACTACGTGAGAGCTAGAATGCTGGAGGGAGACGAGAAGGGCAACATCTTCTGGGTGGCTAAGGTCCTTGCCGACAAGGTTCTGGGAGAAGGAAAGTACGAGGTCATCGAGGAGAGAAAGGGAAAAGACCTCGAGTATGAGGAGTACGAGAGGTTCCTGGACTTCGTGGAGCTGCCTGAGGGTGCGAAGGTCAACTTTATCACTCTTGCGGATTATGTAACAACCGAAGACGGCACGGGCATCGTACACACGGCTCCTGCTTTTGGTGAAGACGACTACAACACATGCAGGCGCTACAATGTCCCACTGGTAGAGCCTGTGGACGAGAAGGGCCGCTTCACCGAGACTCCGTGGAAGGGCCGTTTCGTGATGGATGACGACCTTGCTGTTGACATCATAAAGTATCTGGCCAAGGAGAACAAACTTTTTGCAAAGCAGAAGATGGTCCACGACTATCCTCACTGCTGGAGATGCGGAACACCTCTCGTATACTACGCTAAGCCTGGCTGGTACATCGAGATGAGCAAGCTGAGAGACGAGCTCGTTGCCAACAACAAGACTGTGAACTGGTATCCGCCTTACATTGGAGAGGGCCGCTTCGGAAACTGGCTGGCAGATGTTAAGGACTGGAACATCTCCAGAAACAGATACTGGGGCACTCCGATCCCGATCTGGAAGTGCGAGTGCGGACATATCCACTGCGTCGGAAGCAGAAAGGAGCTTGCCGAGATGGCCGTCGAGGACGTGGATCCAGAGACTATCGAGCTCCACAGGCCTTATGTGGATGACATCCACCTGAAGTGTCCTGAATGCGGCAAGCCTATGACCAGGATCCTGGAGGTGATGGACTGCTGGTTCGACTCCGGAGCGATGCCTTTTGCTCAGTGGCACTATCCATTTGAGAACACAGAGCACTTCGACGAGCTTTTCCCTGCGGACTTCATCTGCGAGGGCGTAGACCAGACGAGAGGATGGTTCTACTCTCTGATGGCTATTTCCACGTTCATCACGGGAAAGGCACCGTACAAGAACGTTCTGGTAAACGACCTGATCCTGGACAAGGACGGCAAGAAGATGTCCAAGTCCAAGGGCAACACCGTGGATCCGTTCAAAATGATGGAGAAATACGGTGCGGACGCCCTGAGATGGTATCTGGTATCGGTATCCCCGGCATGGACGCCTACCAAGTTCGACGAGGACGGTGTGAAGGACGTTGTGAGCAAGTTCTTCGGAACACTGAAGAACATCTACAACTTCTTCGTTCTCTATTCAAACCTGGACGATATCGACGCTGCCTCTATCGAGGTGCCTTACGCTGACAGGCCTGAGCTGGACAGATGGATCATCTCCAAGTACAACAAGCTCGTAAGAGACGTAACTGAGAGCATGGATTCCTATGATCACATGAGATCTGTGAGGGCCATCACCAACTTCGTTGTAGAGGATCTGTCAAACTGGTACATCAGGAGAGCGAGACGCCGCTTCTACGCCGAGGGCATGACAGAGGACAAGAAGGCTGTTCTTGCCACCACGTACGAGGTTCTGCTCGGAGTGACCAAGCTCATCGCACCTATCGCTCCGTTCATTTCAGACGAGATGTACACCAAGCTCACGGGAGAGCCTACCGTACACATCGCGTACTATCCGAAGGCGGATCTCTCACTCATTGACGAAAAGGTCGAGGAGAGGATGGATCTTGTAAAGACCCTGGTCAACCTCGGAAGAGGCACCAGAGAGCAGGAGAAGCTGAAGGTACGTCAGCCTCTGTCCGAGGTGGTAGTGGACGGAAAGTACGAGAGCGTGATCGGGGACCTCGTGCCGCTGATCACAGAGGAGCTCAACGTCAAGAAGGTGGTGTTCGAGAAGGATCTTGAGAAATACATGAACTTCTCTGTAAAGCCTAACTTCAGGGCGGCTGGACCTGTTCTCGGCAAGAGCGTGAAGTCCTTCGGCAAGAAGCTTTCCGAGCTGGATGCCAAGGAGCTGCTGTCCCAGGTATCTGACGGAAAGACCGTGGACATGGAGCTCGACGGACAGACGTATCAGATCGGCGAGGACCTTCTGGACATCCGCATCTCCGCGAAGGAAGGCTTCGTGGTAGGCATGGAGAACAACATGTTTACCATCCTCGATACCACACTTACACCTGAGCTCATCCAGGAAGGATACGTGAGAGAGGTCATCTCCAAGATCCAGCAGCTCAGAAAGCAGGCTGATCTCGAGATGATGGACAGGATCGCCGTATACATGGACTGCGATGACGACATCAAGGCAGCCGTCGAAGGTGACAGGGATCACATCATGGAGGAGACTCTTGCTGATGAGATCCAGTACAGGACCGGTCTTCCTGAGTTCGACATCAACGGACATAAGACGGGTATGTCCATCGAGAAGAAATAGCTCCTTACAGGAGAAACAAATCAAAGGAATATGGATAAAAGAAATATTCTGGACTGCGGCCTCCAACAGCTTGTGGAGGTCGTTTGTTCATACGGGGAAAAGAAGTTTCGTGCCGCCCAGATCTTCGGCTGGCTGGCCAGGGGAACAGAGTCGTTCGACGACATGGGAAATATTCCGAAGCCTCTGAGATCAAAGCTCGAGGATGACTGGTACATCGGTCTTCCCGAGGTGGTGGTGGCGCAGAAGTCCGGAGAAGACGGGACGCAGAAGGTCCTTTTCCAGTTCCGTGACGGAGCCAGGGTGGAATCTGTGTTCATGAAGTACCACTACGGAAATTCCATCTGCATATCATCCCAGGTGGGGTGCCGCATGGGGTGCGCTTTCTGCGCTTCGACGAAGAAGGGACTGGACCGCAGCCTTACCGGCGGAGAGATGCTGGGACAGGTTCTGGCCATGGAAAAGTTCACCGGGGAGAAAATCGGTCACGTGGTGGTAATGGGGATAGGAGAGCCCTTCGACAATTACGACAGCCTTTCGGACTTCATACACCTGATAAACGACCCGAAGGGGTTCGGCCTCGGCATGAGGAACATCACCGTGTCCACGTGCGGGCTCGTACCGTACATAGCGCGCTTCGGAAAAGACTTTTCCCAGGCGAATCTGGCGGTGTCGCTCCACGCCCCGAACGGAGAGATACGGCAGCGCACTATGCCGGTCGCCCGGAGATACGGGTATGAGGAGCTGATGGATGCCTGCCGGAGATATACCGAGGATACGGGCCGCAGGATAACCTTTGAGTACGCCATGATCAAGGGTGTGAATGACAGCGGGGAAAATGCTCTGGAGCTGGCCGGGCACCTGGAGGGGTGGCTGACACACGTGAATCTGATCCCGCTGAACCCGGTCGAGGGCACGGGGATGAGCGCCTCGTACAGGGAGAGCATTCTGAGATTCAAGGAGGTCCTGGAGAAAAGGGGCATCGCCGTCACCATCAGGAGGACGCTCGGGTCGGACATCGACGGGGCGTGCGGGCAGCTGAGGCTGCGGTGAGGACCGGCGGAGTTCTGTTATAGAAAGCGGCAGGTTCGGAAGATGCCTTCATAAAAAAAGATCCCGGAAAGGCGGTACGCTGCGGTGCGTGCCGCTTTTTCGTGCGTGAAGACTATGCCGTACGATGTGTCATCGGCCCCTTTTCTGTGATATAATAACCTGGTTTTATATGCGAGCATCGCGCTGGTTTCAGCGAATATATAGTCATCTGTGTTTGGAGGAAAACGAATGAATATTTTACTGGACGGCATGGGAGGAGATAACGCTCCTCTGGAGATCGTAAAAGGGGCGATAAAGGCGGCTCCGGAGATCGACGGACAGATCTCGATCATCGGAAGAGAGCAGGACATCCGGGATGCTTTCGATAAGCTGGGATACACGAAGGGAGACATCAGGGTCATCAACGCCACAGAGGTGGTGACCAACAACGAGGCTCCTGCGATGGCCGTTAGAAAGAAGAGGGACTCCAGCATCACGAGAGGGATGGGAATGGTGAAGTCCGGAGAGGCGGACGCATTTCTTTCCGCCGGAAGCACCGGAGCGCTTCTCTCTGCGGGACTGTTTTTCCTGGGCCGCATAAAGGGCATACAGAGACCGGCGATAGCCGCCTTTTTCCCTAAGATCGGAAAGAACGACACCACGCTACTGCTGGACTGCGGCGCCAACGTGGAGAGCAAGCCGGAATACCTGCTGCAGAACGGTATCATGGGAAGCATTTTCGTGGAGAAGGTCAAGGGCGTCGAAGATCCGGAAGTGAAGCTCCTGAACGTGGGTGCCGAAGAGGAAAAGGGAGATTCCCTCCACAAGGAGGCCTTCCAGATGCTGTCGGAAGCGGATATCAATTTCCAGGGGAACTGCGAGGGGCGTGACGTTCCTTTCGGGTGCTGTGACGTGTGTGTGACTGACGGCTTTTCCGGAAATGTTCTGCTGAAGAGCTCCGAGGGTGTCGCAATGGCGATAATGGGCAGGATCAAGGAGAAGCTCAAGGAAAGTCCGGTGAGCATGATGGGCGCAGCCCTGGCGGGAGGCAAGCTCAGGGATCTCAAGAAGGAATTCGACTATTCAGAGGAGGGCGGTGCTCCGATCCTTGGATTGAAGGGCCCTGTCCTCAAGATGCACGGCAGCTCGAATGCCGAGGCGGTATACAACGCCATCCTCAAGGCCGTTCCGTATGTCGAGAATGACGTGACTGGGACCATAGAGAAGGCGGTGGCGGAGTTCAGCGCCAGAGAAGTGGAAAAGGAAGATACGGAGGCGGCGGAAGAGTAACATTCCGGAGAAAATGAGAGAGAACAGAGAAGAAAACACAAGACGAGATCTGGAGAGCCTCGAAAAAAAGCTGGGATACACATTCCACGACCAGAGGCTGCTGCTGAACGCGCTCACCCACAGCTCGTACGCATCGGAAAAGGGCCGCAGCTACAGGGACAACAACGAACGGCTGGAATTCATCGGAGATGCGTATCTCGATGCCATAGTGGGAAGCAAGATATACGACATCGTCCCTGATAAACACGAGGGCTTCCTGTCCAAGACCAGGGCCGCCGTCGTGTGCGAAAGGTCTCTGGCGGAGATCGCAAGAGAGATCGGACTTGGGGAATATATTCTCCTCGGACACGGAGAAGAGACCGGAGGCGGACGGGACAAGGATTCCATACTGGCCGACGGTGTAGAGGCGGTCATAGGAGCGATCTTCAAGGACGGAGGGTACGACAGCGCCAGTTCGGTGGTCCTGGATCTTTTTGGAGATCACATCAGGCTGGCCATCCAGGGAAAGCTTTACAAGGACTACAAGACGACCCTCCAGGAAATGCTCCAGGAGAAATACAGGAATCCGGAGATCCAGTACGTGATACTGGAGGAAAAGGGACCGGATCACGACAAGACGTTTACCGCAGAGGTGAGAGTCAACGGTCGGGCCATGGGGACCGGACTGGGACGAAGCAAGAAGGAGGCCCAGCAGGCAGCAGCCAGGCAGGTCATTCTGAAGGGAGAGAACTAGTTGTATTTCAAGAGATTAGAGATCCAGGGATTCAAGTCCTTTGCTGATCCGGTCACGATAGATCTGAATGAAGGGGTGACCTGCATCGTGGGGCCTAACGGCAGCGGCAAGTCGAACATCTCTGACGCCCTGAGATGGGTGGTCGGAGAGACCAGCGCCAAGCAGCTGAGAGGCGGCAAGATGGAGGACGTGATCTTCGCAGGTACGGCTTCGAGAAAGCCGAAGGGGATGGCAGAGGTGACACTGGTCATCGACAATGAAGACGGATCTCTTCCTCTGGAGTACAGAGAAGTTGCCGTCACACGGAGGATGTACAGGTCAGGAGAGACGGAATACCTGATCAACGGAAACCCCGCACGCCTTCGCGACATAAAAGAACTTTTCATGGACACAGGCATAGGAGTGGATGGATACTCCATCATCGGCCAGGGCAAGATCGCGGACATCGTATCCACCAAGCCGGAGAACCGGAGGGAGATATTCGAGGAGGCAGCGGGCATCGTACTGTACAAGAACCGCAAGTCCGACGCCATGAGGAAGCTCAACTCCGCGTCTGAGAACCTGGACAGGGTAAAGGACATAATCGACGAGATCGAGGGCAGGCTCGGAGGCCTCAAGGAGGATTCCGAGAAGGCCAAGGAGTTCCTCAAGATAAGAGAGCGGTATAATTACCTGTCGGTCAACATCATACTCCACAGCATAGAAGGGCTGGTGAGCTCTGTGGAAAAGGGGCGCCAGGAGCTCGAGTCGGTGCAGGAGGACTATGACAGCGCCATCGCCATGAGAGAGGAGCTGGAGGAAAAGCTCAGCTCCATCCGCGACGAGGAGAGCCGCATCAGCGACGAGAGCCAGGAGGCGAATGACCTTCTGCTCCAGAAGATAAAGGATCTTAACACGGTAAACAGCAGGGGTCAGATCAACAAGGAGAGGTTTTCTTCGATCGCCAGAGACGTGGAGCGCCTCGGAGATTCGATCAGGGACGCGGAGACGAGACTGGAAGCGGAGAACAGCAATTTTCAGGAGCTGAGGACTCAGGAAAAGGAGCTGAACGATGCGAAGGATGCCGCCGACCGTGCGTACCGTGAGGCCGCAGGGCGGGTAGAAGCACATAAGGAAAAGATAAAGATACTGGAAGGCCAGATAGACAGAGATCAGGACAGGATCATCGAGATCGGCAAGATGAGGGCCTCCAGGAAAGCAGAGATACAGACTCTATCCAACTACAGGGAGACGCTGATCCAGCGCCGCCAGAGGATGGTGGAAGAACACCAGAGCAGGGACGGCGCTCAGGGAGAGACCATCAAGAGGGTCGAAGAGGCGCAGAAGAGGCTCCAGGAAAAGGAAGATGAGCTGAAGTCCCTCGGCGATTCCTACGACGAGACCGAGAAGCGGCTGATGAACGCGAGAAACGACCTGAACAGGCTGGCATCGCAGGCAGAGGATCTTTCCATGTCCATCGGCCGGAGCATCTCAAGAAAGAACACCATCGAGGAGATGGAGAACAACTATCAGGGGTATAATAACGGTGTGAGAGCGCTGATGCAGGCCGGCGGCAGAGGCATCATCGGGACCGTGTCGGACCTCATCACCGTGCCTGACGGTTACGAGCTCGCCGTGGAGACGGCACTGGGAAGCCAGCTTCAGAACATCGTCTGCGAAGACGATGCCGCTGCTAAGGCCGGCGTGAACTGGCTCAAGAAAAACAGAGCAGGAAGAGCCACGTTCCTTCCAATAAGCTCCATAAGGGGCAGCTACAGGAGCGTGAGCGGCAGAGTGGAAAACGCCCCGGGATTCCTGGGAATAGCGGCAGACAAGGTCTCCGCCGAGAAGCGCTTTGACGAGATCGTGGATTTTCTTCTGGGAAGGGTGATCCTGGCCGATACCATGGACAACGCTGTGGCCATGTCAAAGCTCGACCTTAGGGGTATGAGGATAGTGACCCTCGATGGAGAGGTCATCTCCGCCAGCGGTTCCATTACCGGAGGGCGGTACAAGAATGCCACGGCGAACATACTCGGCAGGAAGAAAGAAATAGAGGACCTGGAAAAGAAAATCCTCGCGATGAAGGAGGAACTCGGCGGCCTGAGGAAGACAAGAGAAGAGAGAGAACTTGAGGCCGGGAAACTGGCTCAGTCGAGAAGGGATCTCAGAGAGAGGATCCAGCAGGAAGAGCTGGAGGCTCAGTCGCTGAGGTCTGACCTCAACCATGCGAGAGAGCTCCAGAAGGAGGCGGAGAACACCGCCGGCAGATTTGCCCAGGAGAGGGACATGATCACCAGGGATATCAATGACACAGAGGCCAGGATATCCCAGTATCAGGATAACGTGGAGGCTTACACTAAAGAGTCTGAAGACCTTGAGTCTCAGGTTGAGGAGTTCACCGCACAGGTAGAGGAATACCAGGAGGTGGCAGAGTCCGACAGCGGTGAGATAAATAGGTGCAGGATGGACGTGAGGGAACAGGAGACGAGGATCCTGGGCCTCAACGAGCTCATCGAAAGAGTCAGAGATACCATCATGACCCTGGAGACCAGGAGAGATGACGCTGCCGAGGAGAAGGCTCAGCTGGAGGAGGAGCAGAGGCTCCTTTCGGATAACAGGCAGGAATCCGCAGAAGAAAGAGAAAGGCTCGCTGCCGAGAAGACCGCGCTTGAAGAAAAGCTTCGGACACTTGCAGGTGAAAAGGAAGCGAGCAAGGCGGCTCAGACCGAGACCCTCCAGAGGCAGAAGGAGAACAACAAGTCCATAGACACCCTGGGCGACAGGAAGTACAAGCTGGAAGTGAAGAATGCAAAGAACGAGACGCTTTTCCAGGCCCAGAAGGACAAGCTTTGGAACGACTTCGAGATGTCCTATGCAGAAGCCCTGGACATGAAGGACGAGGATTTCGCGATTACCTCCGGAAACAAGGAGGCCAGGGAGATCCGTCTCCGCATGGCCGAGCTGGGAGACGTAAACGTTTCCGCCATCGAGGAATACGAAAAAGTCAGCAAGCGGTATGAGTTCATGACCGCTCAGGCGGCCGACATAGAAGAATCCATGAAGGAGCTCAGCAGGATAATCTCCAACATGGACTCCACAATTAAGAAAAACTTTAAGGAGACATTCGACAAAGTTGTGGTAAACTTCGATGAAAGCTTCAGGAAGCTGTTCGGAGGAGGCACAGCCGAGCTGCGGCTCGAGGACGAGTCGGATCCTCTCAGATCCGGAATCGAGATCAGCGCCCAGCCTCCGGGGAAGAAACTGAAGAACATCAACCTGATGTCCGGAGGGGAGAAGACTCTCACAGCCGTGGCACTGATGTTTGCGGTACTCAAGGCCAAGCCGACGCCATTCTGTATCCTGGACGAGGTGGAAGCTGCCCTGGATGAGGCAAATATAGAACGTTTCAGCGATTACCTGAAGGAGTTCGACGGCATCCAGTTCGCCCTGATCACACACCAGAAGGCCACGATGGAGCATGCGGATGTTCTCTATGGTATAACCATGCCTGAACAGGGTGTATCGAGAGTACTGTCTCTTAAGCTGGGGGACGATTTTGATCCTGTGGCTTAAGGTGTTATAAGCAAGGAGTTACGTATGGGTTTATTCAGTCAGAAGGGCACCTTCAAGAAGCTCACTGAACACATAACCAACGTCATCGTGGGAAATCCGAACATCGATGACGAGTTTTACGATGAGCTGGAGGAGTCCCTCATCATTTCGGATATAGGTGTGGACACCGCAGAGCACATAATGGAGAGGCTGAAGGAGGAGGTCAACGCCAGGTACATAACAGACCCCAAGAAGATAACGGGCGTGCTGGAGAACATCGTGGCGGAGATCGTGGACAAGGGAGACCGGAACAGGTTCAGCCGTGAAAATCCTCTCGTGGTCCTCATGATAGGGATCAACGGAGGAGGAAAGACCACGTCCATCGGAAAGATCGCCAACATGTGTAAAAACGAAGGCAGGTCCGTCCTTCTCGCGGCGGCAGACACCTTCAGGGCCGCTGCGGCCGAGCAGCTGGAGATCTGGGGCGACCGCGTCGGCGTGAGGGTGATAAGGCACCAGGAGGGCACAGATCCGAGCGCCGTGATCTACGACGGTATCCAGTCGGCAAAGGCCAATGATATCGACGTGCTGATCTGCGACACAGCGGGAAGGCTCCAGAACAAGGGCAACCTCATGAAGGAGCTGGCCAAGATGAACAGAGTCATAGACAAGGAATTTCCGGAGGCGGCGAGAGAGACGCTCCTCGTGCTTGACGCCACTACGGGCAAAAACGCCGTGAGTCAGGCGAAGGAATTTTCCGAGATAGCAGACATAACAGGGATCGTACTGACAAAGATGGACGGAACGGCCAGAGGAGGCATATCCATCACCATCGCTGACGAATACGACCTGCCTATCAAGTTCGTAGGCGTTGGCGAGGGTATGGACGATCTTAAGGAGTTCGACCCTCAGGAATTTGCAGGAGGAATTTTTGATGAGTAAGCCAATACTGGCCATCGTGGGCAGACCGAACGTGGGCAAATCCACATTTTTCAACAGGCTGGTAGGAGAACGCCGTGCTATCGTTGAGGATGTTCCGGGAGTCACAAGGGACAGGATCTACGGTGAATCCCAGTGGAACGGTAAGGAATTCGGTATCATAGACACCGGCGGGATCGAGCCGAGAACGGATGATCCGATACTGTCGCAGATGAGAGATCAGGCCGTGATGGCCATGGAGATGGCGGATCAGGTCATCTTCATGGTGGATGGAAAAGAAGGACTGACCTCTGCGGACACAGAGGTGGCATCGATCCTGAGGAGGACCGGTAAGCCTGTCATCCTCGTGGTGAACAAGATAGACAAGATGTCGCAGGCTGCGGACACACTGTATGATTTTTACGAGCTTGGACTGGGAGAACCGATACCGATCAGTTCCGCCAATATGCTGAACATCGGAGACCTGCTGGACGAGATCGTCGAGGGGTTCCCGGACGACCTGTACGACGGCTACGACGATGCAGTCAAGATCGCGGTGATAGGAAAGCCAAATGTCGGGAAATCATCTCTGGTGAACAAGCTCACGGGAGAAAACCGCGTGATCGTTTCGCCGATCGCGGGTACCACCAGAGATTCCATCGATACCCCTTTTACTTACAAGGACAGGGAGTATATACTCATTGACACAGCAGGGCTGAGAAGAAACAGCCGCATCAAGGAGAATATAGAAAAGTATTCTGTGGTCAGAGCGGTGGCCGCCGTGGAGCGCTGTGATGTCTGCATACTGATGATAGACGGAGCAGAGGGACTCACGGAGCAGGACAAGAAGATAGCCGGGATCGCCCATGAGGCTGGCAAGGGCCTGATGGTGGTGGTAAACAAGTGGGATCTTGTGGAAAAGGAGACCAATACCATGAGGGACTACGAGAGGGAGATCAGGAGCCAGCTCCTGTTCGCCTCCTATGCTCCCGTGCTGTTCATATCGGTACTTCAGAACAAGAGGGTGTTCTCGGTGATCGACAAGGCAAGTGAGATCGCTGAAAACCGCAAGATGAGGATACCTACCAGCAAGCTGAACAGCATCATCGAGGATGCTGTTATGATGAGACAGCCGCCATCGGACAAGGGCAAGAGGCTCAAGATCTTTTACGGGACCCAGGTGGGCACTGAGCCGCCGCTGTTTTCATTCACGATCAACTCCAGGGATCTGATGCATTTCTCATATTCCAGATATCTGGAGAACAGGATCAGAGATGCATACGGATTTGAGGGGACTTCGCTGAAATTTGTCTGGAATGAAAGAAGAGGAGCTGAGGACTAAATGAATCTTTACGTCAAGCTTGTGTTATGCGTGGCAGCCGCGTATTTTCTCGGCAACATATCGCCGGCCACACTTGTTGGAAGGTTTTACGGCGTTGATATCAAAAAGGTTGGAAGCGGCAATGCCGGCACCACAAACGTGCTCAGGACTCTGGGCTGGGGCCCGGCGGCGATAACGCTGGTCATAGACATACTCAAGGGATACATAGCAGTAAGGCTGGGCCTGAAGGTGGACGACCTGATCGGAGGGCAGTTGTGCTTCCTCGCGGTCCTGGTGGGTCACGTGTACCCGGTGGTCTTCCACTTCAAGGGAGGCAAGGGCGTGGCTACATCGCTTGGAGCGGCCTGGGCGATCAACTGGCCGAGTGCTTTCGCAGTGCTGCTGGTGGCTGCTCTGGGAGCCGGAACATCTAAGAAGATGTCGATAGGCTCCGTGGCGGCCTGCCTGGCATACCCGCTGCTGGTGCTTTTCTACTACCCTGTCTTTTTCCCGGTGTCGATCATCGCGGCGCTCTTTGTACTGTTCAACCACAGGACCAACTTGCAGCGCCTGTACCGTGGAGAGGAAAAGTCCATGTCAGTGGGTGATGTGACTACCTCGGACGATGAGACCGACGATAAGAAGGATGAGACCGTCGACAAGAAAAATGAGACCGCTGTTCTCGACGCAGGCGATGCCGACGAGCCTGACGGTGCAGAAAAGACTGAGAGCACCGCAGGGGCTGAAGGGACCGGGAGCGTTCCGGCTTCAGATGACGCTGAGGAGACGAAGGAAGAGTCAGGGGAGACCGGCGAAGAGTCCGGTGCTGCCGAGGATACAGAAGATGCTCAGACATCAGAAGAGGTTCCGGCTTCAGAGGCGCTTGCTGAAGAAGAGGCAGAAGATATAGAAGAGAACGAAGAAGATGACGATGCTCAGGAAGACGAAGACGACCAGGAGGCCGAGGACGTTGTCAACGAGCTTGCCATGGCTGTCCAGAAGAGCATCGAGGAGATAGAGGCAGAGGAAGAGTCGGATCCTGAGACCCGTGAAGAAGGCACGTCCGACATCCAGGTACAGGAAGAGACTGCGGACGACGCACAAGCCGCACCTGAAGAAGAGCCTGAAGCGGAAGCAGCCGATGAGGAAGCTACCGAGGAAAAGCACAAGAGGGGCGGCCTGAAGGGCCTGTTCCACAGAGTGGTGAGATCAGAGGATGGCGAGGATGAGACCGAGGTCATCCAGATGGATCCGGACGTCCACCTGGAGCCAGATGACGAGGCTGCGGACATCGAGAGCGACAGAGATCTGCAGTGGATATTCAGAGAGGCCGAGGCCGGCTCAGGAAACGGTGGCAGGGAAGAGAACAAGTACGAAAAGAATGACGAAAAGCCTGTGACATACGGGCTTTCCGAGACGGTCGCGAAAGGACTTTCCCAGATCGACGGGCCGGTGAAGGGCACCGTTGCCATGATAGCCAGGGGAGAGTCAGCCCCTAGGCCATCAGACGCTACGGCCATCTATTACGGTATGCCGAAGCATCCGGGATATGTTCCAAGAAAAGAGACTCTCGCTGCAGCGGATGGAGATCATATTACCGCAGATGCGTCCGGGAGCATTGAGGACGAAAACGCCTCAGAGCGTCCGGTACCTGTATCGGTCGCTACCGATGACCATCCGGATGCATCCGATGTGAACGACGGAGATTTTGCAGAATTCGACCAGCTGGTGGAGGAAGCAAGGAGAGAGGCCGAGGCAAAGAAGGCCGCCGAGTCCAGGATCGTTCCTGTCGACTACTATAAAGGACAGAAGAAAAAGAAAAAGCCTGTGAGCGAGAGGCGCAAGATCGCATTCATCGGAAACGGCAGCTTCGGTACGGCGCTGGCCAACCTCCTGGCTCAGAACGGCCACACGGTCACCATGTGGGGAAGAGACAAGGAATATCTGAACCAGATGAGAGAGACCAGGGTGAACAGCAAGTACCTGCCTGAGATAATCCTTTCCAGCAGCCTGAGGTTCACTCACAACCTCAAGACTGCCGTCCACGGCAAGGATCTGGTGGTATTTGCGGTGCCTGCACAGAACTTCAGACAGGTAGCAGAGAGAGTGGCAAGACACATTTCAGGAGATTCCATCGTCGTCAACCTGGCGAAGGGCATCGAGACGCAGACGAACATGACGATGTCTCAGATCGCAGAGGAGATCATGCCTGACAGCCGTTACGTGGTCCTCAGCGGACCATCTCACGCGGAGGAGATCGGGAAGAACAAACCGGCAACGGTCGTGGTCGCTTCCAAGGATGAAGCTGCGGCAAAGACGGTACAGGACATCTTCATGTCAGAAAAATTCAGAGTTTACACGAGTGACGACGTTCTCGGTGTGGAACTCGGAGGAGCTCTCAAGAACGTCATCGCCATAGGAACCGGTATCTCGGATGGCATGGGCTTCGGAGACAACGCCAGGTCCGCCATCATGACGAGGGGCATTCACGAGATGACCAGACTGGGAGTCAAACTGGGAGCCAAAGGAGAGACATTCTCGGGCCTGTCCGGCATCGGTGATCTCATGGTCACCTGTGATTCCCAGCTCTCCAGGAACAGGAGATGCGGCATCATGATAGGTCAGGGCGTTAAGCCTGACGATGCCGTGAAGCAGATAGGAACAGTAGAGGGATTCTATACTGTCGATGCCGCCTGTAAGCTGGCAGAGAAGGCAGGAGTGGAGATGCCTATAACTCAGGCGGTGAACAAGGTCATCAGAGGAGAAATCGCCCCTGACAGGGCACTGGAGCTCCTGATGGGAAGAGACAAGAAAGACGAACGGATATAGATGAGGGGATCAGAAAAAACTTATAAGATCATAACTTTTGGATGCCAGATGAACGAGCACGACTCCGAGAACATCGGAGGAATGCTGGAGGCTGCGGGTTACGCAGAGGCGGATTCACCAGATGTTGCGGACGTCGTGGTGATGAACACCTGCAGCGTCAGAGAGCATGCCGACAAGAGGTTTTTCGGCATGCTTGGCCAGTTCAAAAAGAGAAAAGAAGAGGATCCGGATTTTATCATGTGCGTCTGCGGGTGCATGCCACAGCAGCCGAGGATCATCAGGGAGATCCGTGAGCATTTCGCCTGGACCGACATCGTTTTCGGTACACAGACCATCGGCGACTTTCCAGAGCTCCTGAGAAAGCGAATAGAGACGGGGAAAAAGCAGTTCTCCATCGTCGACAACAGCCAGGAGATACCTGAGGAACAGGGTGCCAAGAGACTGTATAAGTTCAAGGCCCTCATTAACATCACATACGGCTGCAACAACTTCTGCACCTACTGCATCGTTCCGTATACCAGAGGTCGGGAGAAGAGCAGGACCATCGAGGATGTGGTGAAGGAGGCCAGGGCCCTGGCAGACGACGGTGTCGTTGAGGTGATGCTCCTAGGGCAGAACGTGAACTCCTTCAGGGATCCAAACGGAGGGAGCTTCGCAGATCTCATAAGGGAGATAAACGACATTCCCGGTATCCGGAGGATCCGCTTCATGACGTCCCACCCGAAGGACATCTCGCCTGAGCTCATAGCCTGCTACAGGGACTGCGACAAGCTGTGCAAGCAGATACACCTGCCTGTTCAGTCAGGGAGCGACAGGATCCTGAAAAGGATGAACCGCCACTACGACAGGGAGCGGTATCTCGGGGTGGTGAAGGATCTCCGCAGGGTCTGCCCGGACATCGCGATAAGCACCGACATCATCGTAGGTTTCCCCGGAGAGACCGAAGAGGACTTCCGGGACACTCTCAGCCTGGTGGATCAGGTAGGATACGATTCAGCCTTCACCTTCATTTATTCCAAGAGGGAAGGCACTCCGGCCGCCATGTTCCCGGACCAGGTGCCCGAGGACGTGAAGCACGCCAGACTGATCGAGCTCAACGAGCATATCAACGCAGGCGCTCTCAGGAAAAATCAGACCTACGTTGGAAAGACGTATGAAGTCCTCTGCGAGGGCAGAAGCACGAAAAACGACGGAGCGTGGGCCGGAAGGACCGATGATTTCAAGCTGGTGAATTTTCAAGGAGGCCGCGACGTCACAGGCAGGATGGTGGATGTGGAGATCACATCTGCAAAGACTTTCAGCCTCGACGGGAGGCTCGTTTAAGGAACAGCTGTCAGAAGACAGTCCGCGGGCACAGCCCGCACCGGTAGGGAGGCCGGTATCTATTGAATAAAAACAGGAATACCGGAGTCTGGATACTTCTCCTGCTCCTGTTGATAACGAATTTTATGAACGGGGGGCTGAGCGACCCGAAGACTTATTTTCTGAATATGCTGCTGTCACTGCCGGGCATCGTGATCGGGCTCTCATTTCACGAGTTCGCCCACGCCTGGACTTCTGATAAGCTTGGTGATCCTACGCCGAGGAGCCAGGGCAGAGTGACCATAAATCCCGCGGCGCACTTCGATCCGTTCGGGTTTCTGGCACTGGTGTTCTGCGGATTCGGATGGGGTATCCCCGTTCAGATAGACAACAGATATTACAAGCATCCGAGGAGGGATGAACTGCTGGTGTCCGTGGCGGGAGTCGCCATGAACCTGCTGGTAGCCGTAGTCCTTTCTTATGCAGCACATTTTTATCTGAAGTATTCAGGATACAGCCAGATGGACACCACCACATTGCCGGGGATCATAATGACGATCATCATCCAGGCGATACTGATCAACATCACACTTCTGGCCTTCAACATCATCCCGCTGCCTCCGCTGGACGGATTCGGGATAATAACGGAGATCTTTGACCTGAGACAGTACAAGTGGTACTACGATTTCTACTCCAAGGGGAACATCATACTGATCATCCTTCTGATTGTAGGGGCAGTCAACTGGATCATCTCTCCGCTGGTGTCCGTGATCTACAGGGCACTGCTGTACGGGATAATCATCTGATAGCGCTTCACTCGCCGAGTGTCTCTAACTGAAAAAAGTGTGTCGGTGGGAAACGTTTCCATCGACATGCAAAAGGGCCGTCGCATTTCGAAAAATGAGATGCAGCGGCCCTTTTTTTTAAACCCACGCAGTGTCCGGCGGATCACTCGAACACGATGTCGTTGAACTTAATGTTGACCTTTCCTCTCAGCGTGTTGCCGATCGGGCATCCGGCCTCTACGCCCTGGATCAGGTTCTTCACGTTCTCCTTAGGAGAGCTGCTCTTCACGTGGAATGTGACGCGGATCTCCTGGAATCCGTTGTACTCGCTTCCTTCGTCCAGGTCCAGATCGCCTTCTAGCTCCGCATAGCAGTCGCCCAGATCGACCTCGTATCCGGGAGCCATCATGGCGGCCAGGATCGTCAGGCATCCGCCGTATGCGCTGAGGAGCAGCTCCACCGGATTCATTCCCTTGTCTGTTCCGCCGCCTTCGACGGGCTCGTCCATGATGACTTTGAAACCTCTGGACTGAGCTTCCACCTGCAGACCTTCGGACAGACGGGAAACCTTTGCATTGAATGTACTGATCATCTTCTTACATCTCCTTTCAAAAACCACGATACGGAACAAAAAATCTGACCGGACCTGCGCAGAGTCTGAAATTTCCGGACATACGCAGATCGGCAGTCAAATGCAATCATTCCTTGATAATTTTCACACAATATATCCCTTCTTTCCAAAAGATAATATCGATAGCCTCAGGTGCGACCTATTTCGTCTTCACACAATCATCACACAAACTGTTAGCACTCTACACAAGAGAGTGCTAAATTATCATTGTCGAATCAGATAGACAAAAAAGACGAGACAAAAAAATCCCATTTTAAGGAGGGAGATCATGAATATAGAAAAGTATACTCAGAAGATGCAGACCGCGGTCATGGACGCACAGAACCTGGCCATCGAAAACGGTCAGCAGACATTGGAGGTGGCCCATCTCCATCTGGCAATACTGAACGACAGAGAGGGCTTGATACCTAAGCTGCTCTACGCCATGAACGTGGACGTGGACGGGATGAGGAAAGATGTAGCCCAGTCGGTGGACGGGCTTCCGAAGGTCAGCGGAGGAGACGGACAGGTCTACATGTCCGGAAAGCTGAACAAGGTATTCCTGGACGCCGAGAAGATAGCAGGGCAGTTCAAGGACGAGTACGTGAGCGTTGAGCACGCCTACATCGCCATCATGGGCTGCGGCGATCCGGAGACGGACAAGATACTCAGAAAATACGGGATCAGCAAAGACGAGTTCATGAAGGCGCTCACCATGGTAAGGGGCAATCAGAGGGTGACCAACCAGAATCCTGAGGACAGCTACGACGCCCTGAACAAATACGGCACTGACCTGGTACAGGCGGCGAGAGAGGGAAAGCTGGATCCTGTCATCGGAAGAGACAACGAGATAAGGAGGACCATCGAGATCCTGTCCAGGCGTACCAAGAACAACCCTGTGCTCATAGGTGAGCCTGGCGTTGGTAAGACCGCCGTAGTGGAGGGCCTGGCCCAGAGGATCGTGAAGGGAGATGTTCCGGAGACTCTGAAGGACAAGACGATATTCTCGCTGGACATGGGTTCCCTGATCGCCGGAGCGAAGTACAGAGGAGAGTTCGAGGAAAGGCTCAAGGCCGTCCTGAACGAGATCGATAAATCTGACGGTAACATCATCCTCTTCATCGATGAGATCCACAACATAGTCGGAGCAGGAAGGACCGAGGGCTCCATGGACGCAGGGAACCTGCTGAAGCCTAAGCTGGCGAGAGGCGAGCTCCACTGCATCGGTGCCACCACCCTTGACGAATACAGAAAGTACATCGAGAAGGATGCCGCCCTGGAGCGCCGTTTCCAGAAGGTGATGGTGGACGAACCAAGTGTCGAGGACACCATATCGATTCTGAGAGGCCTCAAGGAAAAGTTCGAGATACATCACGGCGTGAGGATCACGGACAACGCCCTGATAGCCTGCGCAACTCTTTCCAACAGGTACATAAGCGACAGGTTCCTGCCTGATAAGGCCATAGACCTCATGGATGAGGCGGCCGCCAGGATCAGGACGGAGATCGACAGCATGCCTTCGGAGCTGGACAACATTGAGAGAAAGATAATGCAGCTCCAGATAGAGCGCCAGGCCCTGACAAAGGAGACGGACAAGGCCAGTAAGGAGCGTCTCCAGGCCATCGAGAGCGAGCTGGCGGACCTGAAGGACCAGGACGCCGCCATGAAGGCAAAGTGGGAGAGCGAGAAGAAGGACATCACCTCCCTCAAGAGCAAGAAGCAGGAAATCGAGGATCTGAACCACCAGATCGAGGAGGCCGAGAGGGCCTACGACCTGGAGAAGCTGGCGAAGCTGAAGTACGGCGACCTGCCTAAGGCCGAGAAAGAGCTGGAGGACGCCAAGAACAGGCTGAACCAGGAGGGAGGCAACAGGCTCCTCAAGGAAGAGGTAGACGAGGACGAGGTCCAGGCCGTCATCTCTCAGTGGACCGGCATTCCTGTGGAGAAGCTGGCGGAGACAGAGCGTGAGAAGCTGCTGAACCTGCCTAAGATACTCCACAAGAGGGTAGTAGGCCAGGACGAGGGCATCGAAGCCGTGACCGAGGCCATACTCCGTGCGCGCGCTGGGCTCAAGAACGAGAACCGACCGATAGGTTCCTTCATTTTCCTGGGCCCTACCGGCGTCGGAAAGACGGAACTGGCGAAGGCTCTCTGCGAGACCCTGTTCGACACGGAGAAGAACCTGATAAGGATAGACATGTCCGAGTACATGGAAAAGCATTCAGTTTCCCGTCTTGTCGGAGCGCCTCCGGGATACGTAGGATACGAGGAGGGCGGTCAGCTCACAGAGGCTGTCCGCAGGAAGCCTTACAGCGTTGTGCTCCTGGACGAGATAGAAAAGGCCCATCCGGACGTGTTCAACCTGCTGCTCCAGCTGCTGGACGATGGACGTCTTACGGACAACAAGGGCCGTGTGGTGGACTTCAAGAACACCATCATAATCATGACGTCCAACCTTCAGAGAGATCAGCTGACCTCGTTCTTCAGGCCTGAGTTCCTGAACAGGGTGGACGACATAATCGTGTTCCAGTCCCTGAACAAGAGCCAGATCAAGGAAATCGTGAGGATGACAGTAAGAGATCTGTCCGACAGGCTCAAGGAAAAGGATATAGAGGTCGTGCTCACGGACAGCGCCGCGTCCCTCATCGCGGATGAGGCGTACGATTCCGTATACGGCGCCCGTCCTGTAAAGCGCTACGTCCAGAAGCACATAGAGAACGAGATCGCACGGATGATCATCGCCGGAGACGTCAGCAGCGGCTGCCGCATCAGGATCGGCGATGAGAACGGCGAATTGAAATTCAACGTCGAATAGGATATAATCGACCCAATAATACGAACGATTAGAGAAATAGGTGAAAACGCTGTTTTCACCTATTTCGGCGTAGAGGGGAATTTTTTCAGACGATGGGCAGGATCAGATTTTATTTCGCGCTGTGGGCGGCAAAGCTCTCGGTGGTGGCGCTGAAGATAACCAGGCACAACGGGACGAACTTCCCGGGAGTAGTAGCTCTCAGGCTGTGCCCGGATTTTTTGAAGTACATCCAGAAGCCGGAGAGGATCGTCGGGGTCACCGGTACCAACGGCAAGACCACGGCCACCAATATGGCCAGGGACATGCTGGCCAACATGGGAGTGAACGCTCTGTGCAACAGCACAGGATCGAACATCGCCACGGGTATCTCGACCGCCTTCATAAGCGGCGTGGGGCTTTCCGGGAAATGCCGCTACGACACCGCGGTCCTGGAGATAGACGAGCGTTCCGCAAAGAACCTCTTTCCCTATTTCGCCCCGGACTACCTGCTGGTGATGAACCTGTCCAGGGACTCGATAATGAGGAACGGACACCCTGAGTACATAAGGGATTTCCTGACGACATATATCCCGAAGTCCACAAAGGTCATCCTCAACGCGGACGATCTCATCGCATCCTCGGTCTCCCCGGATAACCAGAGATTTTTTTACGGGATCTCACGGATGGAAGGAGACAGGACCGAGGTGCCGAACCTCATCAGCGACCTTCAGATATGCCCGCGCTGCAGCGGAAAGCTGAAGTACGAGTACATAAGGTATTCAAACATCGGTCGGGCGTACTGCCCGGACTGCGGGTACACCGCACCTGAATACGACGGCGGAGCGTCGTCCGTAGATCTGGAGAATATGAAATTCAGGTATACGCTTTACCAGGGCGTGCACTCACAGGGAGCCACGACGTCAGATGGTCCTGGCGCCGGCGAGGCAGTGGACTCGCTGGAATTCCCTGTGATGAATGCGAGCGTTTTCAATATCTACAACCAGGTGGCTGAGATATCCCTCTTCCACGTGATGGGCTACAGCCTGGAGGAGATCCGGAAAGCCATGGACGGAGTGGGGATCACGAAGTCCAGGCTTGGAACGGAACAGGTGGGGGACAAGACCGTCATCAACTTCCTTTGCAAGGAGAAGAACGCATATGCGGCCTCCAGGGTCTTCGAGCGCATCCACCAGATAGATGGAGACAAGGAGATCCTCATGTACAACAGCTGCATCGGGGATACGCATCACTGGTCAGAGAATGTCTGCTGGATGTACGATGCGGATTTTGAATTCCTGGCTGACGACAGGATCAAGCAGATCGTGGTCTATGGAGACAGGGGCCTCGATCTGAAATTCAGGATGCTGCTGGCTGGAGTGGACGAAAGCGTGATCACATACGTGGAGAAGCCGGAGGAGGGCATAGATAAGCTGAAGCTCTTTCCGAACGACAATATCTACATTCTTTACGGCACGGATTCCTTTGATCTTGGCATGAAGACCAGGAGACAGGTCATAGATCACATCAAGGCCTGTGAAGGAAATGACGGAACAGGAAAGGAGGACGGGAGATAATGATCGTAGAATCTTTGTATCCTGAAGTTGCCGACCTCTACGGGGAGCTGGGCAACGTGATGTACCTCCAGAGGTCCACGGGGTGTCAGGTGATCGAGACCGGCCTGAACCAAGAGCCGGCCTTTCTCACAAGAGACGATATCGACCTGGTGTACATGGGCACCATGACAGAAAGAGCTCAGGAGCTGGTGATAGAAAGGCTCGAGCCTCATAAGGAAGAGATAATACAGTCGATAGAGAACGGGCAGCGTTTCCTGATCACGGGAAACGCCCTCGAGATCTTCGGTAAGGAGATCGAGGACAGGGACCCGGAGCTGCTCGGCGGCAGAGATCCGGTGACCAGAGGCCTCGGGATATTCGGCTTCCACACGGAGAGGAGGATGCTTCACAGGTTCAACTCCCTTTTCCACGGAATGTTCCAGGCACAGGGGACGCAGGAGGCCATCGACATCGTGGGCTTCAACAGCCAGTTCACCCAGTCGTTCCGCGACGAAGAGCTGAAGCCGCTCTTTTCCATCGTCAGAGGCCGCGGCTTCGAGCCTGAGGGCTCTGGAGAGGGCATCCGCTACAGGAACTTCATGGCCACATACATAATAGGTCCTCTGCTCGTGCTGAACCCGCTGTTCACGAAATACCTCCTTCAGGAGATGGGAGAAAAAGAAGTTTCCCTCGCCTGCGAGGAAGCGGCGTTCGCGGCGTATGAAAAGAGGCTTCAGGAGTATTCGGAGCCTGACAGGGGGTTCGTGTATTAGTCAGTTATCATCTGCGGCTCCAGGGGCTGCGTGGACAGAGAAGGTGAGAGATATGTCTGATATCAAGGAATTTTACAGGAGAGCGGCCAACGGAGAGGGACAGGTGTACTCCGTGGAGCTGAAGGCTGATGATCCCAGGGGCGTGGTCCAGATCGTCCACGGCATGAGCGAGCATTCCGGAAGGTATCTGGAGCTGGCGAAGGCCCTGAATCAACATGGATATTCCGTATACGCCAACGACCTGGTGGGACACGGGATCAGCCAGCAGGGACACAAGGGAGCTTTTTCCGAAGAGTCCGGTGGCTATGATTGCCTGGTGGATGATATAGAGAGCCTTTTCCGGTTCGGGGAAAAGCGCTCCGGGCGCTGCCCGAAGGTCCTGATCGGCGTTGGCCTCGGGGCGGCTCTGGCGGAGCTGCACTGCGCCAGATATGGGAGCGAGAGCCTGCTCATGGGAATAGGGCAGCTGGCCAGCCCGACGCTGGCCCCGGCAATATCCACCGCGGCCACGAACCACATCCTCATGAACGGATACACCAGCGTTTCGATGGCGGTGCACAACATGATGACGGATCACGCCAGGATGCCTGGCTCTGATCCGGAGAACCAGTATTATTGGCTCACGTCGGACGACGAGGAGATCAAGAAATACATAGACGACCCGGACTGCGGCTTCCCTCTTGCCGCATCTGCCTACAAGGAGATACTCGAAGGAAACAGGGAACTGGTGAAGACCATCAAGAGAGGGGAAATGAAAGACATCCCGATCTACCTGATGTCCGGAAGCATGGATGAAGCAGGAGGGTACACCAGAGCCACAAGAGAGATAGCCAAACTGATGAACAGCAACGGATCCAGCCAGGTGGCGGTTAAGTTCTACAGGAACGGCCTTCACGACATCCTCCACGATCACTGCAGAGACGAGGTCACGGAGGATATCTGTTCCTGGATCGACCACAACATCAGCGTGATAAAGTAAGAAACAAAAAAAGCCGCCAAAACAGCGGCATGATAAGGATACGGATGAACTAAGCCTGAGGATGGCGGCAGTGTTCCAGCACGGGACAGCTGCTGCACTCGGGCTTTCTTGCTTTACAGCACCGCCTCCCGTGGAAGATGAGGAGGTGGTGGGCCTGGGTCCACCGGTCCTCAGGCAGTACCCGCATGAGCCTTTTCTCGGTGGAAAGCACGTCCTTTTCGTCAGCCAGACCGAGCCTGTTGGAAACTCTGAACACGTGAGTGTCCACGGCTATGCGCTGCTCCCCGAAACCTTCGGCCAGCACCACGTTGGCGGTCTTCCTGCCGACCCCCGGAAGTTTCATCAGAGAGTCGAGATCCCCCGGCACTTCACCGTCAAAATCTTTTACAAGGGTCCTGGACATGGCGATGAGATTTTTTGCCTTGTTCTTATATAATCCGATCGAACGGATGATATCCTCCACGTCTGCCTGGCTGGCGCCGGCCATGTCCTCAGGCCCCGGATAGCGGCTGAACAGCTCCGGAGAGATCTTGTTGACGCTGACATCGGTGGTCTGTGCCGACAGCATCACCGCCTCCAGAAGATGAAATACGGTATCGTAGTGGAGCGCACACCCCGCTTCGGGATACGCCTCCAGCAAGAGGTCCAGGACCTCGGGCGCTTCTTTTTTTGTGATCAGCTTTGATGACATTTTTTCCTCACTGTTCTGGCGGGCCGTTCGTGTGCCCGCGGTAGTTTTTTCCCTTATTTATACCACGGTATTGACAAAAATGATCTCGATTCTATAATTGTATACAACAGTTATGCTGATTATTTTGCATACAATTTATTGACTGGGGGGAGTTATGATGCCTACAAAATCAAGCGACGACAGACCGTTGTCCGGCAGCCTGTTTATACAGATACAGAAGGACATCCTTTCCGGTAAGGTAAAACCCGGAGAGAAGCTGACGGAGCAGACCATCTGCAAGCAGTACAATGTGAGCAGGACTCCGGTGAGAGAGGCTTTTCGCCAGCTGGAGTCCGACGGACTTATCGAGAACGTCCCGAACAGAGGGGCCTTTGTCATAGGTCTGAGCAGGAGGGATATTTCCGACCTGTTCGACCTGAGGAGGATCTTCGAGGTGCAGGCCGTCCAGTGGGCCATCGAGCGCATGGATGAGAAGGAAGTGGACAAGCTGAAGGAAAAGGTGGAGATGATGGAGTTCTACACCACCAAGAAGAACGACGTCAAGCAGGTGCTGAACCTGAACTCGGAGTTCCACAACCTGATCTACAGAGGGACCAAGGACAGGATGCTCTACAAGACCCTGGCCACATACCAGACATACCTGAAGCACTCGGCGCCGCCAAAGACTTTTTCGGATGACTACCTCAGGACGATCCTGAAGGAGCACATGGCCATCTTTGACGCCTTCGAGACACACAACGTTGCCGCCGGAAGAGAGGCCATGGAGTATCACATGGAGCAGTCCAAGCTGAGGCGTATGAGCAAGTATTTCTAAGAAAAAGACAGAAAAAGCTGCCGCGGTTCGCCGCGGCGTTTTTTTTGCGGCGGTGCGCCGGGAAATGGCCTGTTGTAAGCAGTCTCACGTTGCACTATTGAAAAAACAATTGCCAACTGTTATCATTTTACTGAATGCTCTGGTGTTTTCAGATAAGAGTGCCGGGGCGAGAAGTAAACAACAGGTTTTTCCAAACAGTCAGGAGGAAATACAAAATGGCAAGAATCGGTATCAGCGGGTTCGGAAGGATCTCCAGAGTTGTGATGAGAGCGGCTTTGGAGTTTGACGACATCGAGATCGCAGGGATCAACTACCGTAACTCCACCATGGATTACATCAAGTACATGCTGAAGTATGATTCCACTTTCGGTCGCTTCCCGCAGGAGATCGAGACCTACTCTGAGGGTATCATCGTTGGGGGCAAGAAGATCCCTGTATTCACTGAGAATGATCCGAGAAACATCCCTTGGGGAGAGGTTGGAGCAGATTACATCGTAGAGGGAACAGGAGCTTACAACACTAAGGAAAAGGCCCAGGCCCACCTGGATGCCGGCGCAAAGAAGGTCATCATCTCCGCCCCGGCGAAGGATGATTCCCCTACGTTCGTGTATGGCGTTAACCACAAGGAATACAAGCCTGAATACAATGTTGTTTCAAATGCTTCCTGCACCACAAACTGCCTGGCGCCTATCTGCAAGGTGCTGTACGACAAGTGGGGCATTTCCGAGGGCCTTATGTCCACCATCCACGCTGCCACGTCGAAGCAGAAGGTGATAGACGGAAGATCCAACGGAGACTGGAGGAGAGGACGCTGCGCATTCAACAGCATCATCCCGACAACTACAGGTGCGGCAAAGGCCGTAGCGCTGGTCATCCCTGAGCTGAAGGGCAAGATGACGGGTATCTCCTACAGGGTCCCTACCGCAGACGTATCTCTGATCGACCTCAATGTTTTCCTCGAGAACCCTACGACATACGAGGAGATCTGCAAGGAGATCAAGAGGGCTTCTCAGGAGGAGATGAAGGACATCATCGAGTACACCGATGAAGAGGTGGTATCCATCGACTTCGTTGGGGATCCTCACGCTTCCATCTTCGACGCTGTTCAGGGCATCCAGCTGAACGACAAGGTATTCAAGATCGTCGCATTCTACGACAACGAGTACGGATACAGTACACAGCTGCTGAAAATGGTAAGGTACATGGATTCCGTGGACAACAAGTAAGGCGCCACATATAACCGAGAAATTGCAAGGCTGCAGCCCGGAGAGATCCAGGGTGTGCAGCCTGTTGTTTGACAGCGGATATACGCTGATATAGGAGTGTGTTATGAAAAAGACCGTAAGAGACGTAGAGTGGCAGGGCAGGACCGCCGTGTGCAGATGCGATTTCAACGTGCCTCTGGATGGCAGCACCATCACCGATGACACCAGGATCAGGGCGTCTCTGCCTACGATACAGTATCTGGCAGAGCACGGAGCAAAGGTGATCCTCATGTCCCATCTGGGACGCCCGAAGGGAGAGCCTAAGCCTGAGCTGACTCTGGCTCCGGTGGCCGAAAGGCTTTCACAGCTTCTCGGAAAAGACGTGAAATTCCTGAAGAGCGAGCAGGTGGTGGACGACGAGGTGAGGAGAGGTGCAGAGGCTCTCGAGCCTGGTCAGGTGGCCCTCCTGGAAAACGTGAGATACAGGAAGGAAGAGGAAAAGAACGATCCGGAGTTTGCGAAGGAGCTGGCGGGTCTTGGAGACGTTTTCGTTCAGGACGCCTTCGGTACATCCCACAGGGCCCACGCCTCCACAACAGGGATAGCTTCGTACATCCCGGCGGTATCCGGATTCCTCATCGAGAAGGAGTTGAAGTTCCTGGGTGAGGCCGTCGATTCACCTGAGAGACCTTTTGCCGCCATCATGGGGGGCGCCAAGGTAAAGGACAAGCTCCCGGTGATCGTGAACCTCCTGAGCAAGGTGGATATGCTTTTCATAGGAGGAGGAATGTCCTACACCTTCTCGAAGGTCCAGGGATACGAGATCGGAAAGTCTCTGTTTGATGAAGAGGGATCAGCTCTCATTCCTGAGATCATGAAGAAGGCTGAAGAGAACGGAGTGAAGATCTTCACTCCTGTGGATGCCGTGATGGCGGATGAGTTCGCTCCGGATTCACCTCACGCCGTGTACGACATAGACAAGATGGATCCAGACAAGATGGGGATGGACATCGGACCTAAGACCATCGAGCTTTATACAGCGGAACTTGCAAAGGCAAGAACAGTGGTGTGGAACGGGCCGATGGGAGTGTTCGAGATGGACGCCTTCGCAGAGGGGACAAAGGCCATTGCCGACTGCCTTGCAGATCTTGACGGGACCACCATCGTGGGCGGAGGAGATTCCGCGGCTGCTGCTGCCAAGTTCGGGGTCGCAGACAAGATGACACATATTTCCACGGGCGGCGGCGCAAGCCTGGAGTTCCTGGAGGGCAAAGAGCTTCCGGGGATCGCCTGCCTGGATGAAAAATAGGCTTATCAAGGAGGTTTTTCCAATGGGAGACAGCAAGTTCCTCATAGCAGGAAACTGGAAAATGAACAAGACCATTGCTGAGGCAAAGGAGTTCGCCGCGAAGTTCAGGGGGATGATGCCCGACGACGGCGACGGCGTCGCTATAGTCGCTCCCTTCACCCAGCTGCAGGCCTTGAAAGAGGCCTTTTCCGGCACGAAGGTCATGATTGGCGCACAGAATGTCCACTACGAGGCATCCGGGGCATACACGGGAGAGATATCCGTGAAGATGCTCAAGGAGCTGGGCGTGGACTGCTGCGTCATTGGACACTCAGAGAGAAGGCAGTATTTCAACGAGACGGATGAGGCGCTGAACAAGAAGCTCAGGGTCCTCCTGGACAGCGGCATCACGCCTATCCTGTGCGTTGGAGAGCCTTTGGAGGTCAGGGAGAAGAACGAGCAGATGGGTTTCGTCGGGGGACAGCTTTTCGAGGATCTGAAGGGACTCGATCCGCTGGACGTGAGAAAGATCGTCATCGCATACGAGCCTATCTGGGCCATCGGGACCGGAAAGACGGCTACTCCGGAGCAGGCGGACGATATGTGCGGCTTTATCCACTCAATAGTTGCAGGATACTGCGGGGATGAGGCGGCCGCAGGGCTCAAAGTCCTGTACGGCGGAAGCATGAAGCCCGGAAATGCAGAGCAGCTCCTGAGACAGGAAGGCATCCACGGAGGCCTCATCGGCGGAGCCAGCCTGAGCCCGGAGAGCTTCTGCGACATATGTGACATTGCCGCAAAGCTGAACAGGGAATAAGCCGAATAACCGACGGAGATCGAGGGATGACGAGAGATAGTCATCCCTTTTTTTCGTGGAAACGCTGCGCCTGAGGGGCGGTCGACCGAATGGCTCGATCCACTCAGAAAAACCCATTGGACCACGGCGGATGATGTGGTATACTGTCACTACAAAAAAGAACAGATGTTCTGAATGCGAAAGGAGGAAAGATATATATGGCAGGCGACACTGAATGCGAGAACAGACGTTATATCGCCATAGATCTCAAATCCTTTTATGCTTCTGTGGAGTGTGTGGAGAGGGAGCTGGATCCTCTTACCACCCACCTGGTGGTGGCAGACGAGACCAGGACGAACAAGACCATCTGCCTGGCGGTGTCGCCGGCTCTCAAGGCGTATGGTGTCCCTGGAAGACCGCGGCTTTTTGAGGTGGAACAGAAGGTAGAGCAGGTGAACAATGAGCTGGCCAGGCGGGCCCGCGGAAGGAAGCTGACGGGATACTCCTGGGATGACACCGAGGTGAGGAGGGATCCATCTCTTGGCGTGTCTTATATCACGGCAGTTCCCCGCATGGGACTGTACATGGAGTACAGTACGAGGATATATGACATATATCTCAGGTATGTGGCACCGGAGGACATCCATATTTATTCCGTGGATGAGGTGTTCATAGATGCCACCCCGTATTTGAGAACGAGGGGGCAGACGGCCAGGGAGTTTGCCATGACCATGATAAAGGCCGTGCTGAGAGAGACCGGCATAACGGCCACCGCCGGGATAGGCACCAACATGTACCTGTGCAAGATAGCCATGGACATAGTTGCAAAGCGCATTCCCGCCGATGCGGACGGCGTGAGGATAGCAGAGCTGGACGAGCTCACCTACAGGAGGCTTTTGTGGAACCACAGGCCGCTTACGGATTTCTGGCGCGTGGGCCCTGGATATGCGAGAAAGCTTGAAGCGAATGGCATTTATACGATGGGCGACGTGGCACGGTGCTCGCTGGGCGGACCTGAGGACTTCCATAATGAGGACCTTCTGTATAAGCTGTTTGGAGTAAATGCGGAACTGCTCATCGATCATGCCTGGGGATGGGAACCGTGTACCATCGCGGATGTACACGCATACAGGCCATCAAGCCACAGCCTGAGCCAGGGTCAGGTGCTGAATCAGCCGTATACCTTTGAAAAGGCCAGGATCGTGATCCGGGAGATGGCAGATCTTCTCATTCTCGACCTCGTAGACAAGGGACTGGCAGCCGATCAGGTAGTACTGACCGTAGGATACGACAGAGAATCTCTGACGCGTCCCGAGATAAGGAAGAAGTACAAGGGGAAGGTCAAGAAGGACCATTACGGCCGTGCCGTGCCCGTCCACGCTCACGGGACCATCGGCCTGGGAGGGCATACGTCTTCCTACAGCAGGATAATGAAGGCCGCCATGGAGCTTTTCAATAGGATAGTGAACAGAGATCTCCTGGTGCGTAGAATGTACATCGTTGCAGGAGGCGTTGTCCCGGAGGCAAGCATCAGAGGTGATGAAAACAAGGAAAAGTACAGGCAGATCAGCATTTTCGACGCTCCGGCGAGCGGGGAAAATGGTAACGGTGAAGCCGTAGGAGAAGACGAAGCAAGCCTTCTGGAGAAGGAGAGGAACATGCAGAAGGCCATCCTCACGGTAAAGGAAAGGTATGGCAAGAATGCCATGTTCAGGGCCATGGACCTGGAGGAAGGCGCCACGGCACTTGAAAGGAACAGGCAGATCGGAGGACATAAGGCCTGACGGACTATAGCAGGAGAGGTGAGACAGCGTGGGCTACAGCTACAAGGAAGTAGACAATTACGAGAGCATTATGAAATATGCGGACATCATCAAGGAGCCTCATCACAGGAGCACCAGGTACCCGCACATGTCCAGGGCTGACAGGGCCGCTCAGTTTTCTCCGTTCAAGGCGCTGACGGGGTTTGAGGACGCCGCTCAGGAAACGGCCCGGCTGACCGAGGAAAAGCCTGAACTTCAGGAAGACGATATCGCCAGGCTGGACAGACAGCTGGCCTTCCTTAAGGAGCATCTGGCCGAAAAGCCGCTCCTGGAGATCACCTTTTTTGCCCCTGATCCGTTGAAATCCGGGGGAACCATTCGGCGCATGACGGGGACACTAAGAAGGGTGGACACGTATGACCGTGAACTGGTTATGGCGGATGGCACCACGGTGAATATGGATCAGGTGCTGGCCATGGACTCGGAGATATTCAGGAAGATAGAGCAGTTCTGAAGAATATAGATATTCCAGATCAGAAGTCTTCCGGGGAAAGGAATAATTTGATAATGGTACTTCTGAGGTGTTATCATTAGACCTGTGTTCTCCGGCAGGTGGCATGATGCTGGTGCACCTGTTTTCCGGGGGATAAGGAGATCATTTCAATAACTGGAGACAAGTAAGATGAACGATATGAAATCAATGGAAGATCTGGGGTTCAGGGCGCTCCATCACAAGCTGGTGTATATCCACTGTCCCGAGGACATCGATGGCATGAAGGACAGCTTTGAGGTCATGGAAGGCGCAGAAGGCGTTCTGACCTATTGTTATGTTGAAGATGGTATGGGACTCAGCTTCTATATCCTTAGCTCGGCAAAAATAGAAGACGGAAGTGTAGTCAAGGGACCGGATGTTCACGAAGAGTGCTGCAGGCTGAGGTTTGGTGAGTTGGAATACTATCCGGTGGTCACTGAAAATGACATGGACGTGTCTGCGCAGGACTACAGAGACACGATCGATGACATCCACGATAAGTTCGAGACCGAAGATGAGAATATCCGCAGGCTACACATGAACAAGCTCCTGGACGGAAGCAGGAACATCGAGTACCCGGACTTCATTTCCGTTGTGTTCAAGGGCACCGGGACCTATCCGGAGCTTGGCTGGGTGAAGTGCACCGGAGAGGAAGAGGGCTGCTTCGAAGGAGAGGTAGTGCAGCCGCCGAGACAGAAGCTTGGCGTTCACTTCGGAGACGAGATCACGTTCCGAGCATATGAGGGAAGCGATAAGAAGATATACTTCATTGCCGACAATGAAGGTTAAGAACGATAAGGATCCCGACATAGAAGACATGGAGGCACATCTGCAGGCATCGGTGAGGTCAGTACCGCCGGAGCCTTGTGGGTGTGCTTCTTTTTCGTGGTCATATCTGTCATGAAGGCGGGAATATGAGTCAGAAATAGGACTGTTTAATAGATGCTGCGGGTTATAATAGTAATTGTAAATAATGGCCCCTATGGCAGGGTGTTAGAATCTAAGCGTACGAGTCACAAAGTAAAACAGGTAAAGGAGAGTTGATCATGGAAATCATCAAGGATCTTCCAAAGGTATTTGACGAGTTCGGAGAAGCGAGGAGAAACAGCTTCATCGCCGTAAAGGAGATCAAGGATTCGGGGACCCCTGTCGTGGGAGCCTATTGCACCTATGCGCCGCAGGAGCTGGCGATGGCAGCCGGTGCAGTCCCGATCGCCCTCTGCTCCATGTCCAATGAGACGACGGCGGATGCGGAGCAGGATCTCCCCGCCAACCTGTGCCCGCTGATCAAGTCCAGCTACGGATTCGCGAAGACCGACAAATGCCCGTACTTCCATTTTTCCGACATCGTCGTGGGCGAGACCACCTGCGACGGCAAGAAGAAGATGTACGAGCTCATGAGCGACTTCAAGAAGGTATTCGTCATGAACCTGCCGAACTCTCAGGACGAGGAGGGAAGGAAGCTCTGGAGGTCCGAAGTGCGGAGATACAAGGAATACCTCGAGAAGGAGCTCGGAGTGGAGATCACCGACGACCAGATCAGGGAGGCCGTGAAGATCAAGAACGCCGAGCGCGATGCCCAGAAGGCCGTGTCAGAGGTGATGGCGAACGATCCGGCACCGGTGATGGGCGGTGATGTTTTCAAGGTGCTCTTCGGAAGCCAGTACAAATTCGACAAGGACGAGTCGATCAAGTCGCTTAACGCGGTAAGGGACAAGATCCTGGCCGACTACGCGGACGGGAAGAACGTCGGAAAGAAGCCGAGGATCCTGATAACCGGATGTCCTATGGGCGGCGGCACCACCAAGATCATCGATGCGGTGGAGAACAACGGCGGAGTGGTAGTCGCCTTTGAGAACTGCTCCGGGTACAAGCAGTTCAACGAGAACGTCGACGAGGGCGCAGACGACATACTGAACGCGGTGGCGGACAGATATCTGAACATCGGATGCTCTGTGATGACACCGAACCCTAACCGGTATGAGCTCCTCGGGAAGCTCATCGACCAGTACCACGTTGACGGGGTCCTGGACATGACCCTCACCGCCTGTCATACATACAATATCGAAGGCAAGAAGATCGAGAGGTTCTGCAGAGACGAAAAGGGCATTCCGTATATCTCGGTGGAGACCGATTACTCCTCGGCGGACGTTGGACAGCTGAACACGAGGATATCAGCTTTCGTGGAAATGCTGTAATGTACACAGGACACCTGTGATATAATGAGCTGGATCTATTAGTACCGAAATAGTATCGAATGATTGAAACGGAGGTCAGACATGGCAGTTATAGACAGTGTAAAAGAGCTTGTAGCAGCACCTAGCGTATGCCCTGAGGCTAAGGAAGCAGGAGAGAAGTACCTGGCGGCTGTTGGAACAGACGGACAGAAGAAGGCAGCAGAGGCGCTGGTCGCCGAGCTGGAGGAGGATGTGCTGACTCTCAATCAGAACATCGAGTTCTTCGGCAGCCCTGCCGCAGCCGAGAAGTTCGGAAAGGAAGCCGCAGACGGATATCTTGCTCACTTCAAGGAAGCGAAGGCAGCAGGAGAGAAGTGGTGTGACTGCCCTGCATGTGCTGCGGGAAAGGCAGTGCTGGACCACAAGGAAGAGCTGTAGTTCGGTGTTCGAATTGAACACTCTGCCACGTATGGGAAGGTGACAGACATTGCGGACCATGTTTTCCATGGTCCGTTTTTTATGGTATCGGGAGTGTGCAGCAAGTGCACTGTGAGAGAAGGGATGGACAGATGGCACAAGGAAAAGCATTTGGCGTCGGCGTAGGCCCCGGGGATCCGGAGCTCATGACCTTGAAGGCGGTGCGCCTTATAAGAGAAAACGACGTTATCGCCCTGCCGGGCAAGATCCCGGAGGAGACCACGGCTTACAAGATAGCGGTCCAGGCCGTTCCGGAGCTGAAGGACAAGACGCTGGTGCCCGTGTACATGCCGATGGTGACCGACAAGGCCAGGGTGAGAGAGGGCCACAGAAATGGTGCGGCAATGATCGAGGAGATCCTTGACCAGGGCAGAAATGTGGTGTTCCTCACGCTTGGAGACTCGACGGTATACTGCACATTCACGTATCTTCAGGCTATCCTTGAAGAGGATGGATACGAGACCGAGCTTGTCAGCGGTATCACCTCGTTCTGCGCCGCGGCCGCCCGCCTCAACATTCCCATCGGCGAATGGAATGAGCCTATACACATAATACCGGCGATGCACAGCCTGGACGGGGAGCTGGATCAGCCCGGCAACTACGTGCTGATGAAATCGGGGCGCCACATGAGCGAAGTCAAGGAGATGCTCGGCCGCTCCGGCCGTCAGGTGATGATGGTCGAGAACTGCGGGATGCCGGACGAAAAGGTATACCGTTCGGTGGAGGAGATCCCGGACGACGCGGGATATTTTTCCCTCATAATCGCGAAAGAGGATGGGCGCACGCTATGATCGAACTGAGAGATCTGACAAAGAGATTCGGAGACTTCACGGCCGTTGACCATCTGGACATGACCATAAACACAGGAGAATTCTTCGGGTTCCTGGGACCTAACGGCGCGGGAAAGACGACCACCATCAGCATGCTCTCCACCGTTCTGCTCCCAACGGAGGGACAGATCTTCATAGACGGCAGCCCTTTGAACAGAAAGGCCTCGGAAGCCAAGAGGAAGATCAGCGTTATAACGCAGGAATTTTCCATGCGGCAGGACATGACCATGGACGAGGTGATGGAGTACCAGGGGCGGCTCTACTACATGAAGAAAAAAGAGATACGGCAGAAGACGGACGAACTCCTGAAGTTCACCGGCCTGGAGGAATACCGGCACCGGGTGGTCCGCCACCTCTCGGGAGGGATGAAGCGGAAGCTCATGGTGTGCCGCGCGCTGATGACGGACCCTGAGATCCTTTTGCTGGACGAGCCCACGGCTGGCATGGACGCCATCTCGAGGAGGCAGATGTGGAACCTGCTGAGGCAGCTGCACGCCAGAGGCCTCACGATCCTGCTCACCACTCATTACATCGACGAGGCGCAGTCTCTCTGCGAGAGGGTGGCGCTGATCGACAGGGGAAAACTTGACACCATCGATACTCCTCAGGCGCTCATCGAGGAGCTCGGTGAGTTTGCGGTCGACGAGACGGCTGAGGACAGCCTCAGGAGCACGTATTTTCACGACAGAAACGATGCCATCGCGTATCTCTCCGGAGCGGGAGATGATTCGGTGATGAGAAACACCACGCTGGAAGACGTTTTTGTCGAACGGATCGGAAGAGGACTGGGTAAACAATAACATGGGCATACTGGCAGTATTATGGGAGAAATGGAGGGAGTTCCTCAGGGACTTCTACAAAATAACGCTGGCCGCAACGGTTTCGCCGCTCATGTACCTCCTGGTATTCGGCCTCGGGATACAGACAACGTCCCACGGAGAGCCGTATCTGAACTTTCTCGTGCCAGGGATCGTTGCTATGTCCACCATGACGGGAAGCTTCAGCGCCGTGGCCCAGAACATGAGCGTTCAGAGACTTTACGAGAAGGCACTGGACCAGGTAATGGTCTCGCCCACACCTCTCTGGCAGTTCATACTCGGACAGGTCATAGGCGGGGCCCTGAGGGGCATGTACGCGGCAGGCGTGATACTGCTCATCACGCTGCCGATAAGCAGTTCGCTTATCTTCAATGGCTGGTCGTTCCTGATCATGTTCCTGAACGGCACGGTATTCGCAACGATCGCCCTGGTGCTGTCCTTCCTGGCGAAAAGCTATTCTGACGCGCCGAGATACACTGCGTACATAATCGTTCCCATGTCGTTCCTGTGCAACACATTTTTCTCCACCGACCAGATGCCTATGGGTTTCAGGCAGGTCATCGGCGCGCTGCCTCTGTCACAGGCCTCGGACATGATAAGGCGCATATCCGCCGGGGGACAGCCGGGGATACTGGGGTTCGTGGTGTTGCTGATATACCTCGTGATCTTTGCGGGGCTGTCGGTGGCATTCATTTACAGGAAAAAGAATTTGTAGATACAGAGAGGTGGCGTCGATGAGTAAGGAAAGCGTCGGAAGAAGCGCTGAAGTCGAAAAGAGGGGCGTCCTCGTAGTGAGCTTCGGCACTTCCTGCAGGGAGACACGTGAAAAGACCATAAACGCTATAGAGAAGGATATTGAAAGCTCCTTCCCGGACAGGGCCTTTTTCTCAGGATGGACCAGCCGCATGCTTACGGCAAAGGTGAGGAAAAACGAGGGCCTGAAGGTGAGGACCGTGGAGGAGGCGCTGGAGTACATGGAGCAGGCGGGGATCGAGGATCTCCTCGTCCAGCCTACGCACCTCACAGACGGGGTCGAAAACAGAAGGCTCAGACAGATGCTGGAAGCCAGCAGCATCCGGACGATCCACCTGGGGAAGCCGCTTTTGTCCAGTGAGAAAGACCTGGAGAATGTCGCGGATGCCATAGCACATACATTCGTAAACGTTGGAGAAGACGAAGCGGTCGCACTCATGGGCCACGGTTCCCCGAACAGCGAAAACACGATCTACCTTGATCTCGAAAGTGTTTTTCACAGGATCGGACACGAAAACATCCTGGTCGCCGCTGTCGAAGGAGATCCTGGCATCGAGCACATCATGAAAGAGCTTTCGGCGCGCAGCGTCGCCAGGGTCAGGCTGGCCCCGCTCATGGTAGTTGCCGGAGACCACGCGATCAACGACCTGGCCGGCGACGACGAAACTTCCTGGAAGTCTGAGATCGAGAAGATGGGATACGAGACAGAAACTTATCTCCACGGCCTTGGAGAGTCGGAGGAAATAAGAAGCATATATATCGAGCATGCTCAGGAGGCGGAATGCATAAAGTAGATCTCCGGATAAAAAGAATGTGGAGCGGCGGAGGGAAAAGAACTCAATTGATCCTGAGACCGCTCGCGCTGGCTGCGCTCATCTGCTGCCTTGCCATGTCGTGGATTTTTCCTTCAGAGGTCATGGCCGCTTCCGGGTATGAAGATGTGGCATCGGGAAGCGACGTATCGTCGGCCCAGCAGGTAGGAAAGTACGGCATGACCCCTCTGACAGCGGAATATGTACGAGATGGATCATACGATATTTCAGTGGACAGCTCGTCGAAGTTCTTCCGCATAAAAGAAGCGAAACTGACGGTGGAGAACGGGAAGATGAAGGCCGTCATCATGATAGACAGCACTTCGTATGAGTTCATTTACATGGGCCCCGCAGAGAAGGCGGCAAAAGCACCTGAAAGCCGGTACATTAAGGCGGATGTAAAGCAGGGAAGGAGCTATTTCACGATCCCTGTCTCCGCCCTGGACGAGCCGCTGGACTGTGCCGCGTTCAGCTCGAACACAAAAAAGTGGTACGGCAGGCAGATCCTGTTCGATGCCACGACGCTGCCTTCTGGAGCGCTGACAATAACGCTGCCGGATTACGACAAGATTCAGGCCGCCGTGGATGCATACGATAATGGAGGTGACACGGATGACAGCACGGGAGATGCTTCTTCCGCGACAGATGAAGAGCAGTCTTCGGAGCCTCTCTACACCAGCCTCGACAACGGTGTTTATTCCATTGAGGTCTCCATGACGGGCGGCTCGGGCAGGGCATCTATCTCATCCCCGGCCTATCTCTACGTGAGAAAGCATCATTTTTATTCGAAGATAACCTGGAGCAGCAGCCACTACGACTACATGATAGTGGGCAGCAAAAAATACCTGAATGAATCTCCAAAAGGAGAGAATTCTACATTTACGATCCCGGTGACGGCCATAGACGAACCAATGATCGTCAAGGCGGACACCACGGCCCTGGGAGATCCGGTGGAGATAGAATACCATCTGACCTTTTACGAAAACTCCATCGGGAGCGTAAACCAGATCCCCCAGATCGCGGCAAAAAAAGTGCTGACTATCGCGCTCATCGTGATAATCGCCGGAGGGATACTCAATTATTTCGTGAAGAGCAGAAAGCGCCAGTAGTTTTTCATTCGAAAGGACGTTGTGATATGGGACATTCCAGTTATTTTCCGCTGTTCGTCGATGTGAGCAGGAAAAAGATACTGTTCTTCGGCGGAGGGAATATCGCCACGAGGAGGATAGGCGTTCTGAACGGGTTTGCGGAAAACATCTGCATGATTTCACCGGAAGCCTCGGAAACCCTAGGCGAGATGGCCCGGAGCGGTCAGATCTTCTGGAAGCGGGATCGTTATGATCCGTCGTTTCTGGAGGATGCGGATCTGGTTTTCGCCTGCACAGGGGATAAAGAGACGGATGTGCGGATCGTAAACGACTGCAGAGAGAGGAACATCCTCGTGAATGCCGCAAGCGACCACGGCCTGTGCGATTTCTTTTTCCCGGCGATCGTGGAGAAAAACCAGACGGTGATCGGAATAAACGGCAGCGGAGTGGATCACTCCGGGGTCAAGGAGCTGAGGATCAGGATAGAGGAAATGCTGGATGGAGGATCTCAGCAGGAGAACGAGCAGGACTGTGATGACAGACAATAATAACGAGATAATAAGAATAGGAAGCAGAGAGAGCCGGCTGGCCATGATACAGACGGAGATCGTCCGGGATTTTCTTGAGGAGCAGGGAATGGAGGCGGAGATAATCGGCCTTACCACCACCGGGGACAGGATACTGAACAAGACCCTGGACAAGATAGGCGGAAAGGGGCTTTTTGTCAGGGAGCTGGATCAGGCGCTCCTGGACGGCAGGACTGACCTCTCCGTCCACAGCATGAAGGACATGCCGATGATCGTTCCGGAAGAACTGCCGGTGGTGGCGTTTTCGAGGCGAGAAGACCCGAGGGACGTGCTGGTGCTGCCTGAGGGTGCATCCGGGCTGGACAGGACCAGGCCCATCGGCTCCTCCAGCCTGAGGAGGAAGCTTCAGCTCGCGCAGCTCATGCCGGACTGCGAATTCAAAAGCGTCCGGGGAAACGTCCTCACCAGGCTGGAGAAGCTGGATCGAGGCGAGTACGGCGCACTCGTCCTGGCCGCCGCCGGGCTGAAGAGGCTCGGGCTGGAGCACAGGATCAGCAGGTATTTCAGCACCGACGAGATCATGCCAGCAGCCGGGCAGGGAGTTCTGGTGGTCCAGGGCAGGAGAGGCGAAGATTATGCATATCTCCAGGAGTTCGACGACCGGGATTCGCGCGTCTGCTCGCTGGCCGAGAGGGCTTTTGTCCGGTACCTCGATGGAGGGTGCACGTCTCCCGTCGCCGCTTACGGCAAGACCGACGGAAACACCGTCCACCTGACCGGCCTCTACTACCACGATCCCACGGGGCAGTGGCACAAGGACAGCATAGACGGCCCCTCGGAGGAGGCCGAAGACCTTGGGATCGCCCTTGCGAAGAGAATGAAAGGAAGATACATCTGATGAGTTCAGGAAAGGTTTGGCTGGTCGGGGCCGGCCCGGGAGATGCGGCGCTCATGACCTTGAAGGGCCGGAAGGTCCTGGAAGAGGCCGACGTGATCGTGTACGACAGCCTGGTGGGGGACGCACTCCTCTCCGGGCTCCCTTATGGCGCCCGCCTGATCAACGTGGGAAAGAGATCCAGCCATCACACCATGCCGCAGGAGGAGATAAACAGGCTGCTCCTGGATGAGGCGCTGAAAGGCAACAAGGTCGTGCGACTGAAGGGGGGAGACCCCTTCCTTTTCGGGAGAGGTGGAGAGGAGCTGGAGCTCCTGGCGGAGAACCACATCGGCTACGAGGTGGTGCCGGGAGTGACTTCGGCGCTGGCGGTGCCGGAATACAACGGCATCCCGGTGACCCACAGGGACTTCACGTCCTCACTGCACATAGTCACCGGCCACAAAAGGGCCGGTAAGGACTACGATATCGATTTCGATGCCCTGGTCCGCACGAAGGGAACGCTCATATTCCTCATGGGGGTGAGCTCCCTCCGGGAGATATGCTCCGGGCTGATGAATGCCGGAATGGCCGGGGAAACGCCGGCGGCGCTGCTGGAAAAGGGCACCACGGCCCATCAGAAGAGGATCATCGCCACCGTGGGAACTCTTGCAGATGAGGTGGAGCGCCGGGGGGCAGAGACTCCCGGCATCATAGTGGTGGGTCAGGTCTGCCAGCTTGCCGACAGGTTCGGCTGGTACGAGAGCCTGCCGCTCGGAGGCTGGAAGGTGGTCCTCACAAGGCCCGCGGGGATGATATCCCGGATGGCCGGGAAGCTTCGCATGGCAGGTGCCGAGGTCCTGGAGCTGCCGTCTGTCGAGACCGTTCCAAGGGAGCCGTGCCCGGAGCTGGCAGATGCCCTGGGCCACATTGGCGAATACCAGTGGCTTGTGCTCACCAGCCCGACAGGCGTCAAGGTGCTCAGGAAAAACATGGAGCGCCTCAGGATGGACGTCCGCTCTCTGGCACCGGTTCGGATAGCCGTCATCGGAAAGGGAACGGAGAGGGAGCTTAGAGAGATCGGGATATATCCCGACATGATCCCGTCCAGGTTCGACGGGGACACCCTGGGTGAGGAACTTGCCATGCGGATCAATGCGGGTGACAGGGTGCTCATTCCGAGGGCTTCGGCGGGGAACCATGCACTGGTCCGTTATCTGGAAAAGGCGGGTGCGTCTGTAGACGACGTGGCGACCTACGACACGGTGCCGGCGCGCCGCGGCGTGGTGGATGAGAAAGAGCTTTTTTCCAGAGGAGAGATCGACTGCGCCGTGTTCACCAGCGCCTCTACCGTGAGGGGTTTCGTCCAGGCAACTGAAGGCCTCGATCACTCCAGGGTGAAGGCTGCCTGCATTGGAAGGCAGACGGCTGATGCGGCGAGATCGTTTGGAATGGAGACTTATGTGGCCGGGGAGGCCACCATGGATAGTCTGTTGAAACTTGTTTGTGATATGAAGAAAGAGGGTATGTAGTGGAACTTCTGAAGAGACCGAGAAGACTTAGAAGCAGCGAGGCGATGAGGAGAATGGTGAGGGAGACCAGGATGGACAAGAGCTCACTGGTGTATCCGATCTTTGCCATTGATGGAAAGAACGTTAAAGACGAGATCCCGTCGATGCCGGGGCAGTACAGGTACAGCGTGGATCAGCTGCCTTTTGCACTCGAGGAGCTGCAGGAGGCCGGGGTGAACAACATCCTGATGTTCGGGATCCCGGATCACAAGGATGAGGTGGGGAGCCAGGCCTATGCAGAGGACGGCATCGTTCAGAGGGCGCTCAGGGAGACGAAGAGGACTTTTCCGGACATGATCGCCATCGCGGACGTTTGCATGTGCGAGTACACATCGCATGGCCATTGCGGCATCCTGTGCGACCACGACGTGGACAATGACAAGACTCTGGAATACCTTTCGCGTATCGCGCTGAGCCAGGTGCAGGCCGGGGCCGACGTGGTGGCTCCCTCCGACATGATGGACGGAAGGGTCCTGGCCATAAGGAACAGGCTGGACGAAAACGGGTTCAAGAACACGCCGATATTGTCATATGCCGTTAAATTCGCTTCTTCGTTTTACGGTCCGTTCAGGGATGCCGCGAATTCCGCGCCGTCCTTCGGAGACCGGAAGGCGTATCAGATGGACTTCCACAACCCGCGCGAGGCCATGAAGGAGGCCCTTAGCGATGTGGAAGAGGGCGCCGATATGCTCATAGTAAAGCCGGCGATGGCGTACCTCGACCTGGTGAGATCGGTCGCTCAGGCCACCGACATCCCGATCGCCACCTACAGCGTGAGCGGGGAATACGCCATGGTAAAGGCCGCGGCCCGCAACGGCTGGATCGACGAGGAGAAGATAATCGGCGAGATGGCGGTCGGAGCCTACAGGGCGGGAGCCGGAATTTATATAACTTATTATGCGAAGGAACTGGCGAAGATGATGGATCAAGGCCTGATTGGTTAATCGGCTTATGGAAAGATAAACAGAGAATAATATAAAATAATGGAAGAAGGGCTGTTGCATTTGAAAAAAATGTTACAGCCTCTTCTAATGAAAAAACAGACTATAGGCGACAGGATCTACGATTCCGATGTAAACGGTAAACGAACCGTGTCTATCACTCTCCAGAAGTTATTCATAATTGAGTGAGGAAAACACAAAGCTCCAGAAGAAAAATGAAGAACTTCAAGTCCGTCTCAAGGCGATGCTCACACAGATGTATGGCCGCATGAGCGAGAAGTTCACTTCGGATGACCAGGTAACGATTGCAGACCTTGGCGCGAATGAAGCTGAATACGTGCTGGATACAGAAGGCCATGCCGAGGAAGAGCTGGTAGAAGTAAAGGCCACCAGAAGGAGGCTCCCGAAGAAAAGAGCCATAGATGTGAGCAGCCTCCCTGTCACAGTAAAGGAATACACTCTGTCTGAGGATGAACTCCAGGATAAGTTTCCGGAGGGAAGGAAAAGATTCGACGACGAGGTGTTCAGGACTCTCGAGTACGAACCGGCTAAGTTCTCTGTAACAGAGAATCATGTTGCGGTCTGCCACGGCAAGAGTGGAAACATCGCCAGAGATCCGCATCCGAAGACATTGCTGAAACACAGCATCTTTACACCTGCTGTTGGAGCAGCGATCATGAACGCCAAATATGTCAATGCAGGAGTATCCCAAAGATTGTGTAAACCTCCGTACTAACGTAAGAATGACTTACGAGTATGGAGGTTTTTATGGCCAGACGAAGATCAGATTCACCGCAAAAGGCTGCTCTCCGAGAAATGATGAGCAACTATCTGAAAGAGAATGACGTTCACATCAAAGATGGCACAGATGTCAATTCGATCATGAGAGATATGATGTCCATCATCCTGGAAGGTACACTGGACGCTGAGATGAACGAAGAACTCGGTTATTCCAGATATGATTACAAGAACAAAGAAACGGACAACAGCCGGAATGGTTATTCAAAGAAGACCATGCATACCAGCTACGGTGACATGGAGATAGATGTTCCCAGAGATCGAAAGGGGAAATTTGAGCTCCAGGTCATCAAAAAGCATCAGAACACCATTACGCAGGACATGGAAGAGAAAATCATTTCTATGTACGCCAAAGGAATGACAACAGCGGACATCGAGAGCCATATGCGTGGTCTTTACGGGAGTATGGAAGTTTTTCTGTAAATAAAGGTCTTCCGTGAGAAGTGTATAGCGGGCTGGTCAGTTCCTTCTGCCAGCTCTTGAACATTGTTTAACAGAATGATCTTTCCATGTCAAGACATGCCCTTGTCAAGGAGGGCATGTCTTGTACATATGATCTTGTGATCTCTGCTATTCAGGCAAGCGCTCCGGGTACATGATCGACAATTCGCCTCGCACTTTTCCCCAGTTGCGAATCGGCATCGTCCACTTGCGTGTGGCTTCGAATGTTGCGAGATACAGCGACTTCAGTAATGCCTGAGGTTCTGGGAATACGCTCCTCTGTCGGTTCAGCCTCCGCAGCGTTGAATTCAGCGATTCTATGGCATTGGTCGTATAGAAGGCTGTTCTGACATCCCTGGAAAACTTGAAGATCGGGGATATGGCGTCCCAGTTGTCGCTCCAGCGTTTCATAGCATATGGATACTGCGGACTCCATTTATCTGTAACGTGATCAAGTTGTGCCAGTGCGGACTTTTCATCCGGAGCTGTATATATAGTCTTAAGATCCTTTGCAAAGGCCTTCATGTCTCTATTTGCCACATATTTCAGCGTATTTCTGACCATATGTACGATGCAGCGCTGATGCTCTGTTTTCGGAAACGCGGCCGAAATAGCATCCTTTATTCCGGTCAACCCATCTGAACAAAGGATCAATATGTCCTGAACACCTCTGTTCTTCAAGGAATTCAGAACAGATAGCCAGTATTTGCTGCTTTCGTTTTCTCCGACATCTATCGTCAGGACATCTTTTCTTCCGTCTGCGTCGATACCGAAGACAACATACGCTGCACGTTTCTGTACAACACCGTCTTCCCTTACGGAAAAATAAATTGCGTCAATGAATACGATCGGGTATACCGCTTCCAGCGGACGGTTCTGCAAATCTTCGATCTGCGGCAGGATCTTATCTGTTACGTCTGAAATAAAGCTTTCTGAGGTCTCAAAGCCGTATATGTCCTCGATCGTTTCAGATATTTGCTTTGTGGTCATTCCCTTTGCGTACACCGATATGATCTTCCGGTCAATATCCGAAATATCCTTCTGACGCTTTTTTACGACCTTAGGTTCAAAGGAGGAGTTACGGTCCTGTGGAACGTCGATGGACATACTGCCATAGCTGGAATTGACTCGTTTATTCTTGTATCCGTTTCGATAATTACGTTCAAGGTCATCCAAATCTGCCCGCTCAGATTTTTCATAGCCGATATGTTCATCCATCTCGGCCTCCATCATTTCCTTGATCGTGCCACCGAGCAGATCCTTTAGAGCATCCTGTATATCCTGAGCGCTCTCTATATCGTACTCTTCGAGCAGTCCGCGGATGATCTCACGTTTTCCTTCAGTCATTTCGACATGATGCACTGGTTTCTTTGGTTTTCTGGTCACAGTAAAAGGCCCTCCATGAATTAATGATTGCTGTCACGAAAGGCCTTGTCAAACACTTTTACAGACTTTTTTCTATTGTCCCGGCATTTATCAAAGTGCCACACACTACGTTAAATAGTTATTAAATAAAAAATAAAGTAAGCGGTAAATGAGCCGTGGTCCACATGCAGTATTCCATAATAGTGTTCTTCCTTTTTTATATAGTTGATTACTGAATATTCTTACCATGTACAAAGAATGCGCCTTTTGCTTTGAAACTTCGGAGATCATCGTTTGTTAATGGCAGTAACCGTCCCAGTTCAGAAGTACTGTTAATTATCTTCCGAGAGATCAGCCATCTGCCGGCTATGGGATAATGTACTCCGACGGAAAAAGATGCGAAGAAGGAATACTGTTTTTCCGTATTCCCTAGTGGATTCTCTATTTCCGTGATTATGATATCAAGTTCATTCAGTGGATTTATCAGAACTATTCTTTTTTTTGCTGTATCATTAAAAACATTTCCTGCGTAATAGTATTTGCAGTTCCAATATTCTGTTTCATTTTCCACCTCAGCATAAAACTTGGCCGTGGAGTTACCAATAAAGAGAACGTTCTTGCTATAGTATGCTTTATCATGGCCTAAGAAAGTGTATACGAAGTATTTATTATAACTATTTTCAGAAATATCGGAATTTCTGAAAATAGAACCTTCGGATGGAAGATATGACTCATCCAGCAACTGAATAGGATCTATTTGCAAAGCTTTTGCTATTTCTGACAAAATATCCAATGTGATCGCAGACTCTCCTCTTTCATATTTAGAGATAGCTGACTTACTGATATTCATTCTTCCAGCAAGTTCAACTATAGTTATCCCTCTGGATTTTCTGAAGAAACGTATACGTTCTCCTACCATAGTAGTTATACTTTTCATCAATTATCACCTGATCCCCTTTAAAAATTGCCCCCCGAGGAATAGCAGTTTCAAATTCCACAAATTAGAAAATTTTTATGGAATTTAACATCGAACTAGTTTATTAATCGTAATATTTTAAATATTTCGTATGAAATTCCTCTCACAGTAAAAAATATCATATGAATATTCTACTATCAATGGAATCGGTGTTGTTTGAAGTAAATTTTCTCAAAAATATAATTGTCGTATCAGTTAATATCTGTGAGGAGCCATCTACGTTTACAAAAAGAGGTATTAAAATGAAAATTCTAAAAAATTGCAGACTTATCCCTGAACTATCCGGTAATTTCAATGAAGGTCTGGCAGATCTTGTGATCGATGGAAGACATATCCGTGAGATCCTCAAGGCTGGTTCGGACATCTACAGGTCAGTTGATTTCGTTGATATGAAGGGAATGACAGTCCTTCCTGGATTTTTCGATCTACACGCCCATCTTATGTTCAAGGATCAGGACTACTATGCATCCATGGCAAGGTCTCAGAACGAGTATCTCATCGACTGCATTGAACACGCTCAGGTATATTTGAAACACGGTTATACGACTATCAGAGATGCTGGAAATGACTTCTATGCTGGTATCACTGTGCGTGACGCCATCAATCGCGGGATCGTTCAGGGAGCCAGAGTGATCACTTCCGGGAAGATCGTCTCACCTGTAGCAAAGGGCAACAGCAGCTTTGGTTCACTCTATTGGGAAGTCGATGATCCTCGGGAGATGATGCATGTTGTAAGAACAGAAGTGGCTAAAGGTGTTGATTTTGTAAAATACATGGTAACTGGCGCAGTTCTTAACGAAGGCGGAGTTCCAGGTGAACTCATCACATCTGCTGAAGAGGTAAAAGCTATTACATCTGCTGCTGAATCACTAGGTACTTATATAGCAGCACATTGCCATGGGAACGAAGGAATCAAGGTAGCCATCAGAAATGGGGTCAGGACTATTGAGCATGCATCTTATATGGACGAAGAGTGTGTGGAACTCATGCTCCAACGTAAAGATTTTGTTGCAACTGTTCCAACAGCTTCCATCGCGTACACATTATATAAAGAACTCTATGCTGGCGGTGTTCTTCCTGAATTCGTGGAAAAGTCCCGCTTAGCTTGTGCGCAAATGCTGAAAGGGATCTGTATGTGCGAAGAGGCTGGTGTTGCAGTCGGCTGGGGAACTGACCTCGACATGCAAATGTTTGACAAATATCCGGGACTTGAATTCAAGGCTAGAAGTGAGTTTGGGCTGGATAATATGACTATTCTCAAAGAAGCAACCATCACAAGTGCCATAATTGCAGGTATAGCGGATAAAACCGGATCCATCGAAGTCGGAAAATTTGCCGATCTGGTCGTGATCGACGGTAATCCTGACGAAGACATGACCGTTATGAATAATCTTCCAAAATTCGTATACAAAGAAGGAACTCTTGTAGCTCAGAATTAAAGAAGAAAGGAAATATCAAAATGAATAAGAGAAAAAAATATCTGTTGATTTTCCTGCTTACGATGTCAGCATTATGCTACAATCTACCATATTTGAGTGCTACTTTCTATACTCAGTTCCTTGAGGCATTCAATTTGAGCAATACCCAAGCAGGCTTCCTCATGACAATGTTCTCACTCACCGCTACACCGGGATACCTTTTCGGCGGTTTACTCGCAGATAAGTTCTCTCCGAAAAAACTTTTAATCATATCACAACTACTTACTGCGGTATTGGGATTTGCGATGAGCCTTGTCAATGGATATGCCATACTGATCGTCTGCTATCTTGGCTTTGGTGTATCCACGACCTTTCTCCATTGGTCAGCTTTCCTGAAGCTGATACGTGCACAGGCTGATGAAAATGAAGAAGGTAAAGTGTTCGGATTCTTTGAACTCAGCTATGCTGTTGTTGGTGCTATTACAAGTTATGGTATACTTGCGGCGCTCAGCAAACTCAGCAATTTCAGAATCGTTACATCTGTTTATGCAGTGATCCTGGTTCTGGTCGCGATTGTTATTGTGTTTGCACTTAAAGATGTAGAAGAAAACGAGGCTTCAAATGAGTTCAATTTCAAGATGGCGAGCAAAGCTATCGCGCATCCTGTAACATGGCTCAACGGCCTGATCGTCATGGGAATGTTTATTATAGTAACCGGCTCAAGCTATCTGAACCCATATATGTCATCTGTCTTCGGAACAACAGTAGCTTTCGGAACAGGTTTAACAATTTTCAACAGAACAATTGCAAGAATCATCTGCGCACCTTTTGGCGGAATGCTTTTGGACAAGTGGAAGACACCTAAATTCATGATCACTTTCTGTGTTGTTCTGATTGCGCTTGCATCCGTTTTCCTGTTCATACCACAGGATGCCAGTGGTCGTACAATCGCAATAATTGCTGCTGTACTGATCATCATGGTTCTCAGTGGATCACGTTCAGGGTTATACACGCCTATTCCTGAAGCAAAGATACCTTTTGAGATAATGGGAACATCAATGGGTATAGCATCAGCTGTAGGCTATTCTACAGATCTCTGGTTATATACATTATGCGGAAAATGGATAGATACTCTTGGCAATGCAGGCTACAGGAATATCATTCTCCTCTATATTGCAGGACTTGTACTGGTAATAGCAGCATCATTCCTTCTTTACATATATGAGAAAAAACATGGTGTTTTCGCAGAATCCGTCCCTGACCAGGCGATTTAAACATCATTTGAAGGGCATCTGTTATGAACGCTTTAGATACTATAATTTTGATACTTGCTATCACTACAGTAGTAACGGTTGGTATCTTTTCAGGCAGGAACAGCAATACAGCAGATGAATTCCTTCTTGCAGGAAAAAGCATCAACAAATTGCAGGCGGGTTTTTCTATGGCTGCAACGGATTTCGGTGGAAGCGGTCTGGTGGCTGCTATCGGTTACTGCTACATGGTCGGAATGAGTGGAATGTGGTGGAATCTTGCAGCTGCCCCGGCATTCCTGGTAATAGATCTGTGGCTTGCAGATAAATTCAACAAGATGGATGGAGCAACGCTTCCGGAATATCTCGGACAGCGTTACTCCTCTGCAGTAGAATATTTAGCAACAGTTACACATGTGCTGACAAATATAGCTGCTTTATCAGTTCAGTTTACAGTTGCATGTGCAACGCTGTATTCGATTACTGGGTTCAGCACAAGAATCTCCCTTGTGATCAGTGTAATACTTGTTATTCTTCTGACTGGTGGCGGATTAAAATCTGTAGTAAATACCGATGCAGCCCTCTTCGTGATAATCGTTCTGTCAGTATTGATCTCAGTGCCGGTAATGATAAGAAACGGCGGAGGTTTATCATCAATCACAAGTCAGCTTCCTGGCGGGTTTACCAGTATTGCTTCACTGGGATTCTGGACACCTTTCTCTTGGTTTGTTCTGTGTCTCCTCAATTATTCTACGAATCAGAACTACATTCAACGCATGGTGTCGGCCAAAGATGAAGGAACTGCCCGTTTCGGTGCTTGCTTCACAGCAGCTTTTTATCTTATTATTTCTGTTGCAATTGGTCTGATAGGTATCAGCTCATATGTCCTGATGCCTGGTGTCGAGGATACAAATACGATCTTTCCGCGTATGCTTATTGAATTCTTCCCGCACGGCTTGATAGGTCTCGGAGTTTCCGGAGTGTTCGCAGCTACGATCTCAACAGGAACTTCCATCCTCCATGCCACGACGACACTTACTATAAACGATTTTTTGAAAAAGCTTGCGAAACGAGAAAATACAACAGACAAACAAACCGTTGTCATATCACGCGTGCTGGTAGTGGTGATCGCTCTGCTAAGTATGATTCTGTCGCTGTTCAGTAGCAATATTATCAATGTGATATATATAGCCGGGCTCTTCTATGGAGTATCAGTATTTGTTCCAATGCTCATGGGAATGTATAGCGAGAAGCCAACTGCAAAAGCCGCACTGATAACCATGATCACTACCATAGGGTTCAGCCTTTGCTGGCAATATTGGTTGAGTGAAAAAGTACCTTATATCGGCTCTGTGCCTGCTAATATTATGGGATTGATAATTAGTGCTATTCTGTTGCCAACTATTTCATATCTAGAGAGCGCAAAATGAATAAGCTGATTCGATCAGGGAGCTTTCGCTTACCAATGTATATGCCACTTGACAACATGGTATAAACACTTTTACAAATATTAAAGGAGATCCTCAAACCCGGTACGGGATCTTTTAGCAAGACACGGTTCAGTTTCCGTTTATGAATAAAAGAGCGCAAAGCATTAGTGGGATTTTTTTCTCCTGGCTATTTCATTAAGTTCCGGAAATTTTGAATTAACGTAGCGGTATCCTCCCTTTGAATGGGGGATACCGCATTTTTCGCAGCTTTTTATGCCTTTTTCTGTATAGTAAAAATTGCCGCCGCACCGGTCCCCGAGGGCGTAGAGGGGGCAGTAGCAGAAGAGACAGTTGAAATCTTCCGGATCCACATTGTCGTGACAAGGGAAATATTCGCAGTCCTTATTTGAAAAAAATGAATAATCAGCCATGGTTACTTCCTCGTAATTGTATACATCAGTGCATTTACGATGGCGGCGGCCACGTTGCTGCCGCCTTTTCTTCCACGGGCAACAATATAAGGAACATCTGTGGTCATGATGAGTTCTTTTGCCTGGACCACATTAACGAATCCTACGGGAACTCCGATTACCAGATCAGGCCGCATTTCGCCATTGTTGATTTTTTCATATAGACGCACCAGCGCAGTGGGAGCGTTTCCTACTGCATAGATAAGAGGGCCGTCGATTGAAGCGGCCTTGTCCACAGAGGCGGCGGCACGGGTAAAACCATTCTCTTTTGCAGCGGCAGCCACATCCGGATCTGCCATGAAGCATATCTTCCTGCATCTCAGTTTCTCAAGGGCACTGTTGTTTATCCCTGCCAGGGCCATGTTCGTATCGGTCACGATCGTAGCCCTGTCTCGCAGAGTTTTTCTGGCGACATCCATGACTCCGTCGCTGAAACACAGCGAGTCGGCGTATTCAAGATCCGCAGAAGTGTGGATAGCCATTATTATCACCGGCGCCAGCTCCTCTGGCACCGGGTGGGGCAGCTCCGACCGGATGATCTCGAAGCTTCTCGCCTCTATGTCCGCGGGAAGCACGTTTTCCAGTTCGATGTGCGTCGTCTTATCCATTTCTGTTCAAATGCCTTTCTCGATTATTCTGTAGATCATATCCATATCCAGACTGGCCCTCAGGCCGTCGGCCAGCTCGTCGTACTGTTCGTCCTTGTGGTCGTGCCAGTTGAAGGTGTCCGGGGAAAAAATGATGCCTTTGCTTTTTGCTATTCCGTCGAAGATCCCGCGGCGGCATTCTGCCGAGTCGAAGAATCCGTGGAGATAGCATCCGTATATATTTCCGCGCTGGCATCCCATCAGCTCGCCGCTCTCCAGCCCTATCAGCGGAGAGCCGTTACCCGCAAGAGCCGTCCGGCCCATGTGGATCTCATAACCCGTCAGAGGACGGCCTGAAAGAGAGGAGAAGAACCCCGAGACCTCGAGGAACTCGCCGGAGGTCCTGGTCCGGTGCTTTTCCGGTTCGAATTCCGTCACAACTGGAAGCAGGCCCATGCCCCGGATGCTTCCGCCGCCCTCCGCGCCTTCACTGTCGGTTATTTTTTCACCCAGCATCTGGTAGCCGCCGCAGATACCTATGACCGGAGTCCCGGAACCGCTAAGGTCTTTGATGACCGCCTCGATGCCGCTTTCCCTCATCCAGCGCAGGTCGGATATCGTGCTCTTGGTCCCTGGGATGACTATGAGATCCGGGCGTCCCATCTCACCGGGCTTAGCAATATATCTGACACCGACGCCCGCCGTCGCTTCAAGGGGGGCCAGATCAGTAAAGTTCGATATTTTCGGGAGACGGATAACGGCCACGTCTATCACGGCGTCTTCGTCGTGTCTTGACAACCTCGAAGAAAGGCTGTCCTCGTCGTCGATGTCCACATCCAGCATCGGGACGACCCCAGCCACGGGCTTCCCCGTGAGCTCGGATATCATCTGCAGGCCGTCGCCCAGGAGGCTCACGTCTCCCCTGAACTTGTTGATCACCAGCGCCTTTATCATGGCCTGCTCATCCTCGGTCAGGAGCTTGACCGTGCCGTAGAGCTGGGCGAAGACCCCGCCCCTGTCGATGTCCCCGGCCAGTATGACTGGAGCCCCGGCTATCCTGGCCATCCCCATGTTGACGAAATCGTCCTTGTTCAGGTTGATCTCCGCCGGGCTTCCGGCGCCCTCGATCACTATGATGTCGTTCTCGGAGGCAAGACGGTCGTATGCGCTTTTTATTTCAGGTAAAAGCAGGTGCTTCTTGTCGTAGTATTCCGAGGCTTCGCAGTTGCCTCTCACCTCGCCGCAGACGATGACCTGGGAACCCATGCTCGTCACTGGCTTGAGGAGCACCGGATTCATCAGGACGCTGGGCTCGATCCGGGCGGCTTCCGCCTGTACATACTGGGCTCTTCCCATCTCGAGTCCCTCGTCAGTTATGGCCGAATTGAGGGCCATGTTCTGGCTCTTGAAGGGGGCCACCTTGTATCCGTCCTGGCTGAAGATCCTGCACAGGCCTGTGCAGAGAAGGCTCTTTCCCGCGTTTGACATGGTGCCCTGGACCATTATCGCCTTTGCTCTTCTTTTTCTGCTATTTGTTTCCATCAAGTATCTCCTTGATCGCATCGATGAGGATCCCGTCGGCCGCCTCGTCCAGAAGTCCGATGCGTATAAAATGGTTGTCGAGGCCGGTGAAATTGGAGCAGTCCCTCACCAGTATGCCACGTTCTCTCAGAGGCGCTGCCAGCGGGACGGGACTCTTTACCAGAATGTAGTTGGCGGCAGGAGGGTATACCACGAGCCCCAGTTTTTTCAAACTGACGGACATGCGCCGGGCCTCCCTGGAAACGTATCCCGCGGTCGCCCTTGTCCACCCGGGTTCCAGTTCGAGGGCCCGGATGCCGCAGACCTGGGCGGGAATGGAAACGCTCCATTCACCGCCGTAGGGGCTTATCCTGCTCAGGACGTCCGGATCTCCGACGATGTGTCCAAGACGTATGCCCGCCATTGAATACAGCTTGGTGAACGCCCTGAGTATTATAGTGTGGGAGAAGTCTTCGACCACATCAAGCATTGATCGTCCGCTGGTGAAGGGGAGAAAGCACTCGTCCAGCACGAAGAGCGCGCCGCGTTCCTCACACCGCGCAGAGATCTCACAGAGGAGCCCGTGGTCTATGAGCTGCCCCGTGGGATTGTTGGGGGTGCACAGGAAGACGATGTCGGTCTCATCCGTGATCCGGTCGAGGATATCCGGTCTGACCCGAAAGTTATCATCTTCATGAAGCGGATATTCATCCACTTTCCCGCCGTAGAGCTCTATGCACCGCTGATAGTCGGAAAAGGATGGGGCGGTCACCAGCCCTTTTTCCGGCCGGAAGCAGGCGCAGATACGGTTGATCAGATCTGCAGAGCCGTTCCCGCAGAGGATCATATCCTCAGGCACTCCGAGATATCCGGATATCGATCTCCTCAGCTTCCTGCACCTGGTATCAGGGTATCTGGAATATAGATCCGTGCTGCTGCAGAGTGCTTCCTTCACAGGCCCCGGAATGCCGAGCGGGTTGCAGCTGATGGAAAAATCGTATTTTATCCCGGGGATGTCGTAGACGTCCCCGCCGTGTTCAAATCGCTCCATAAGAAATTCCTTTTTTCCTCGTCTCACAGGATCGCAAGAAAGATAAATGCGGCTCTAAGCAGGATGCCGGCCGAGAACATGAGAAGCGCGGTGGTGTTCAGTATTTTGTGGGAGGAGATTATATCGCCGGCGGCGACTGGCCGTATGTCGTCGCCGATGAACGGCTTCTTCAGCACTCTCCCGGAATAGATCGCGTCTCCGGCCAGCTGCACATCCAGGGCTCCTGCCATCACTGATTCGGTCTGGGCGGCGTTCGGGCTGGCGTGCTTACGCCTGTCCCGCCTCCAGATCCTGCGGGCGTTTTCTGCATCGAATCCCCGGAGCCTGGAAGCCATTATCATGAACAGGGCACATAACCGGGATGGAATGAAATTGAAAACGTCGTCCATCCGTGCGGCCGTGCGGCCGAAGTCCTCGTATCTGGCGTTCTTGTAGCCTATCATGGAGTCCATGGTGTTGACCGCCTTGTACAGGCATCCTCCGGCGGCCCCACCGATGAACATGTAGAACAGGGGAGAGGCCACACCGTCTGAAGTGTTTTCCGCCACGGTCTCCACAGCGGCTTTGATGATGCCCGTCCGGTCCAGGGCCTCCGGATCCCTTCCGACGATCATGTGTATGGCCTGTCGGGCGCTCTCCAGGGTGCCGTCCTCCAGCTCCTGGTACACCTTCAGGCTCTCCACCCGGAGACTTTTCACCGCCAGCAGCTGCCAGCAGATGAGTGAGTCGAGGACCAGGTATGCCCAGGGAGAAATGTGCCATGCGGCCGCTAATAGCAGGGATGGTACGCCGGTGCAGGTGATGATCACGCACAGCCACAGAAGTGTCCCGCCGAGGCGTTTATTCCGCATACGGTAAAAGATCTTTTCGAAAAAGGAGATGGCTTTGCCGAAGCAAATGACTATGTGTGGCCATCCCCGGGGATCGCCGATCATCTGATCCAGGATGTATCCGATGATCAACGAAGCAGTCTGGAAGATGATCAGCACAGGGCACCTCCAGTCATCTCCAGATGTGATCCGTCCCAGGTACACCTTATAGCGGCTCCGTTGGCTATGTGGTAGTGGTAGAAGTCGTGGTGGGGAATGGCGAACTTCTCCATGATGGCCATGATGCATCCACCGTGGATCACGAAGGCCGCGGTCGCACATTCAGGGATCTTGGCCATCTGGCACTCAAAGGCGCTGCAGACTCTTTCCTTGAAGCTCTTTATGTCTTCGCCTCCGGGAACGGGTCCCTGACATCCGGTGTCCAGCCACGCCGAGTAGAGCGGGCCGAGCTCCGGGTCAGATGAGATCTCATCGGCTGTTTTTCCTTCGAACACGCCGAAGTCCGTTTCTCTCAGACCAGGATCTGGTACGGACTTCATGCCTGGAAACAGGACAGCAGCAGACTCGATGGTCCTCTTCATCGGACTCGTGATGATCCTCTGAGCTGAGAGGCCTTCCTTGGAAAGCAGACGCATCTGTTTGAGACCTTCCGGGCAGAGCGGCTCGTCGGTAGACCCGATATAGGCTCGTCGAATATTTCCTGCGGTCTTTCCGTGGCGGATCAGCAGTATCTGATTCATCATAAAACACCTCCTGCTATTGCAGTTCCCGCCAGCATGGCCAGTTCGCAGATCTGGAGAAAGAAGCCTTCGGTATCACCGGTGCACCCGCCGAAGGTCCTGATGGTGAAATGCTTGTACCACAGTGTGACAATGATGCCGATCACGATGGGCAGTGCAGCGGCGCGGCCGCCGATGGCTACCATGGCGGCTCCCGAGATCACCATGATAGAAACGATGATGGCGAGGGCCTTTTTCTTGTGGATCCCCTCGGTAAAGGAATTCAGCATGCCTGATCCTCTGGCGTTCTTGATGGTCACCGCGCAAAAAGCCGACAGGGACCGGGAGAACACATATCCCGGGCAGATCATGTAAGCGACGCTGACAGGTCCAAGCTGGGCGAATAGGCCCAGCGAGACGATGAGGTATACGCACGCATAGATCGAAGCGAATGCTCCGGAATGGGGGTCCTTGAGCATCTCCAGCTTCCTTTCCATCGGCTGATGAGACGAAATGGCGTCGACGGTGTCCATGAAGCCGTCCATGTGTATCCCACCGGTTACTACGATGGGGATGGTCACCGCGATGCACGCAAAGAGCAGCCTGGATATGCCGAAATACACGGCTGCAAATATCCAGGCGGCGGTGAGGCCTCCTGACAATATTCCCACGCAGGGAAACCAGCAGATGGCATACTGCCAGTTCTCCTTCGTCCATTCGAACTGAGGGACGGGGAGGGCGCTATATGTGGAGACCGCCATGAGAAAAGATTTAATGGACATCTTCTGGTGTTCCTTTCAGGTACACAGGACGGCCGTCCGTCATCTCCACGTGTACCTCTGATAATTCTTCAAGATCGGAATTAAGCCGATTCAATTCGTTTATGTATCCGGCGGTCTCGCCATCATATAGTGATGGGTCGAGACCGGAGATGGTGACTATGAAAAGACGGCTGCATCTATCGGCCATATCCTTTATCTGGCCGAGGACCGTAGATCCGTCGCCTTTTCCCTGGAAAACAACATTTGCCAGAAGATTGGACAGGTCCTCCAGCAGCACGGAATCCTCTCGGCTGACCGGGACGCTCATCAGGTCGAGAGGCTCTTCCACGTCCCTGAATCCCATGCCTTCACGGCGGATCTGATGCTTCAGGATCCTCCGCTGGTTGTCTTCGCTGCTGCATATCATGGTCGCAACATATACGGGAGACTTAGAGACGGAGGTGATGAGATCCTCCGCAAAAACGCTTTTCCCGCTGTTGTTTTCTCCCGAGATGAGGAAGATCATGAAAGCCTCCTGTACTGTTCGACATTTATCTCCTCAAAGACCGCAGCGTTTCTGTAGACCGAGGCAGCCATGTCGATGACCGGGAAAAGGGTCACTGCACCACTTCCTTCTCCCAGACGCATTCTCGCGTCCAGGATCGGGGTGAAGCCCAGCTCTTCCATGATATGCTTTGCAGCTGGCTCTGCGCTCTTGTGAGAGGGGATCATATAATCCCTGACCGCATTTGAAAGTCTGAAGGCGCAGAGGGCGGCCACAGAGGAGATAAGCCCGTCCATCACCACTGGTGTGTGGGACAGGGCCCCTCCGATGAAAGTTCCGCACATGGCGCAGATGTCGAATCCACCGACTTTTGCGAGGACGTCAACGACGTCGTTCCTGTCGGGGCGATTGTCTGATATGCCCCTGCTGATTGCATCTAACTTGCGCTTCAGGCCGTCATCTGTCAGGCCGGAGCCCCTGCCCGTGACCACTTCAGGATCCAGGCCCAGGAGGACGCTGGCCACGGCGCTGGAGGAAGATGTGTTTCCGATGCCCGCTTCGCCGGTGGCGATGATGTCGAAGCCTTTGCGGCTCATCTCTATTGCGGACTCAACGCCGGTCATTATGGCTTTCTCAGCCTCTTCACGGGTCATTGCGGGGCCTTCGGAGAAGTCATGCGTGCCCCTAGCCACCTTGCGATCCATGATCTCCGGAACATCATCCACCATTCCAACGTCTATGGGAAAGGTCTCCGCCCCGCAGGACGAGGCCATCACGCACACGCTGGAATGGTTCGCGGCCAGAGATCTGGCGATGCTGGTGGTCACGGTGTGGTCGGACTGAGCCACTCCCTGAGCGACTATGCCGTTATCGCCGCAGTAGACCAGGACGCACTTTTTTCCCGTTGAAATATTCGCACTTCCCTGGGCCCTGGCTATCATGCAGAGGATGTTCTCCAGCTCTCCAAGTGAGCCTAGCGGTTTGGCGATGTGGTCCAGATGCTTTTGGCATGCTTCGGCGGCCGCCTGGTCACCGGGCTCGATCTCCGACAGGATCTCCTTTAGTTTACTCATTCTCATTACCCCTTTTACTGCTATCATATTCCCGCGCTCTTGATATGAAACGTTCCACCGCCTCCGGCGCAGATGCCAGGTAGAGGTGGGGGAAGCCTGCGTAGACGGTGTCAGTTGCGTGGACACAGCTGTATGTCTTATTGTTAGAGGCCTTCCGGGCCGTAAACGACCCACCGCTGCAGGTGCTTTTGTAATAGTGAAACTCGTGGGCGGGAAGGCTCTGACCTCTTTTCAGGAGCAGAGAGTCCTCGCCGGCTGTTAGCGTCACATACCCGAAGTTCTGGAGCCTGTCCGTCCTCTCTGCATCTCCTGGTATTATTCCCGCAAGGGGGACACCGTCCACGGACTCGTGGAGATAGAGGAATCCTCCGCACTCCGCTATCATCGGCATGCCGGACGCTACTTTTTCCCTGACGGAACTCAGCATGGACTGGTTCCCCGAAAGCTCTTTTAAATAGAGCTCCGGATAGCCGCCCGGCAGATAAACGGCTGACGCTGCCTCAGGTATCCCTTTGTCGTGGACAGGGCTGAAATAAACTATCTCACCCCCGTGGTCCTCAAAGGCCTCTATGGTCTCGCTGTATATAAAGCTGAAGGCTTCGTCTCTGGCGACTGCGATCACGGGCTTTGAAAAAGCTCCTTTTTTTTCGCGAAGATCGCGGGGAAACGGCAGATCCTGCCTGACGCACCCGGTCGCCGTACCGGCGATATTGAGTATGCCTTCGACGTCCAGAGTGTGTGACGCGGTCTCTCTCAGGTGGATGATCCTTTGATCCAGGTCCGGGATCTCGCCTGCGGTTATGAGACCCAGGTGGCGGCTCCCGATGGTGATGTCGGGGTCGTGGGGCAGGAATCCAAGCGGTTCTGCTCCGGCCGCTCTGGCGATCTCCGCAAGGCCCTTGTAGACCATTTCATTAACGTTGTTGAAGATGACTCCCTTTATCATGGAATCGGGTCGGTGGTTCATGAAACCTTCTAGGACCGCGGCCGCAGACGTGTACATGCCCCGGCCGTTGATCACGAGTATCACTGGCGTTCTCGTGGCAGATGCGACGGTCCACGAACTGCAGCGGCCTTCTGTGCCGATGCCGTCGTAATAACCCATGACTCCCTCTATCACGGAGATCCCGGATGGCAGGCCCAGCTGATCCCTCATCTGTTCAGGTGTGCTGAAGAAGGGATCCAGGTTGTGGCTTGGAAGTCCGAGGACCTTCCGGTGGAACATGGGGTCGATGTAGTCAGGACCGCACTTGAAGGCGGAGACGCCGCCAGGGATATCCATCTCCTTCAGGATAGATAGAAGGGCGGTAGTCACAGTCGTCTTTCCGCATCCCGAATTCGTCCCGGCTATCATTATTCGGTCATTCATCTTCGCCTCCTGCTGAGATCACGAATATGGGATTCTGTCCTGTCATCATGTGCAGACTGCCGGCTTTCTTCGAGCGGGCCGCGGAGATCTGACATATCTCCGGATCCATGCCGGCTGACGACAGTGCGTTCACGGCATCGTACAGGCTCTCGATGGCTATGGCGGTGATCACTATTTTGATGTGAGGGTTCATCGCACACAGAGTCTTGACGATCTCTTCTATATTTCCTCCGCTTCCCCCGATGAATGCCGCGTGGGGCGCCTCTATTTTTTCAAGGGCCTCGGGTGCGGTGCCGTGGATTATAGCCACGTTTCCGACGTGGAATTTACGGCAGTTCTGCCTTATGAGATCGACCGCATCCGCGTTCCTCTCTATGGCGAAGACCTTGCCTTTCCAGAGGGACAGGGCGGCCTCGACCGTGACCGATCCGGTGCCCGCGCCGATGTCCACGAATGTCTCTTCCGGACGGAGGGCGAGCCGGCTCATAACCACGCTTCGGATCTCTGATTTTGTCATGGGAACGTCTCCCCGGATGAAGCGAGAGTCCGGGATGCCGGAGGGGACAGAATCATCCGGGCTCGGGTTGCAAACAAGGAGCACGGTGAGGGATGCTGTATCCATGGTCTCCAGCTCCTCGGCCAGAGCACTCTTGATGGACTCTGACTCTCTGCCCAGGTTTTCACCTATGAGTACAGGGAGGCCTTCGAAACCGGCTCTCACAAGCCCGGCGCCGATCTCCCCGGTGTTGCCTCCGGTCAGGATGAAAGTGTACCTGTTTCGCCTCACGTGATCGGCAACATTGCAATCCCTGCCGTGGCAGCTGATGTGCGCCGCATTCTGCCAGGGGATGCCGGCCTTTGCAAAAAAGTAGCTCATCGAGGAGATTCCGGGGATGACTTCCACTTCCGTATCCACACCGGATAGCGCCCTGATGAGCCCGTCTGCGGCACTGAAAAATCCGGTATCGCCAGATACCAGCACCGTTACCACCTCGCCTGAATATCTCCGGACGATCCCGGCTATTTTAGCTCCTCTGAACTCCACGACCTTCTCGGCATCGATCTCCGGAAATTCCCCGAGCATCCGCTTTGCTCCTATTATCAGACCGGAACTCCTGACGGCTTCTTCACCTCGAAGAGTCAATGTGCTGCGGCTCATTCCCATGCCCGCTATGTAGACTTTTTTCATTTTACTTCTCTCAATATCATCTGCTTTGCTTCGTCAACGGTCACACCCCGATCGGCGTCCGGCCTCCGGAGTATCAGTACTTCCATGTCAAGATCGTCGGCAGCCCGGACCTTTTCGGAGAACCCGCCTGCCTTTCCGGACTCCTTGGTCAGGAGTACAGAGGCCTTGGTCTCCCTGAACATGGCTTCGTTGATCATCCTGGAAAAGGGGCCCTGCATACATATTATGTGGCCTGGCGGTATCCCTGCGTCCAGTGCCTGACGAAGGCTCGTCTCCGAGGGTAGTATCCTCGTAAAAACTCTTTCGCCATGTCGCTCGATGCGGGCGAGAGAAGGGGAGGACTTAGCCCCGAGAGTCGAGAAGACGACCTTGTTCCTGTCCGGACCGTTAAGATGGTCGATCATCTGATCCAGATCCTCGAAGACCATATACCCGTCGGTGGGCGATCCCTCTCTCTTGACGGAAACGTGCTTTATTCCCAGCCCGCAGCAGACATCCTGTATCGTCCGGCTTATGTGGGAGGCATAGGGATGGGTGGCATCCACCACCAGGCGGGGCATCTCCCTTTGAAAAAGCTCTTTCATCTCCTCCCGGGGAAGCACGCCGCTGCGTATCTTCAACGTCTGAGATCCTGACAGAAGGGAAGCGCCGTATTCTGACACCACGCTGACCATGGATGAGATGTCGTTTTCACCCAGGAAATCAGCCAGCATCCGGCCTTCCCATGTTCCGCCGAAAAGGATGATATCAGTCAATTCTGTACCCCCTTGGTGTGACCATGTGTCCGTTGATGTTCCTCGTGGAAGCGTTACCTACAAAAACCGTGGTGAACATGTCCACCTCCATGTCCCGCAGCTCCAGCAGCGTGCACACCTGTGATCCTTCTCCGTCTCTTCCTATGTTCCGCACCACGCCGCAGACGGTATCCTTTTTTTTGTATTTCAACAGGACATCGCACGCCCTGCGCAGATAGCCGGATCTTTTCCTGCTGGAAGGATTGTATATGGCTACGCAGAAGTCGCCCTCACCGGCGCAGGCCAGTCTCTTTTCTATTTTATCCCATGGGGTCATGAGGTCGGAAAGGCTTATCACCGCAAAATCGTGGGTGAGTGGCGCTCCGAGAACGGCCGCTCCGGAAAGGGCGGCGGTGATGCCGGGTATCACCCGTATCTCCACATCGGGATATTCCGGAGACAGCTCGTAGACCGGCCCGGCCATTCCGTAAACGCCGGCGTCGCCGCTGCATATCATGGCAACTGTCATCCCGCTTTCCGCCAGCTCAAGAGCCTTGCGGCAGCGGTCGATCTCCTGTCTCATGGGCGTGTCTATCGCTTTTTTCTCCGGGAAAAGGGGCGCCACCAGCTGTATATATTTCGTGTATCCCACGATTACCTCGGACTCGTTGATGGCTTTTACCGCGGCGCAGCTCATGTTGTCGCCGTTCCCGGGGCCGATCCCGACTACATATAATTTCTTCATTTATCCCTGTCTTTCTGTTTTGTGTTATCGCTTTTTCTGCTGGTCAAAGGCGAAATCCCCGTGCTTCACCGAGAACGAAACGGTGATCCCGTTGATGATCGTCTTGTGCATAATGACCTGACCTTCAGGACCGCATTCCGCAGCCGCACTCCGTTCGCACACGTTGTCGACGCCCGTGATCCTGGAGACAAAACCAGAAGGAGTAAAATCTCCCATTACTCCATTCAACTCGTTCGCCGTGTAACAGTGAAATGCCACGTTGTGAAACTGGCAGAACTCTATGAGTCCTTTTTCCTCTCTTTTCAGGTCCACAGAGCTGACCGCGCAAAGGGAAGCCGGATGTATGTCCATCTTGCTGCACGCAGAGGAGAAAGCCTCCTGGATCGACGCAAAGGGGGTGCCTCTCCTGCATCCGACGCCCATCACAAGCACGGGCGGCACAATGTGCAGTGAGTCTGACCTGTGACAATTGTGGTAAGAGATCACCACGTCCGCGCCTGCTTCTCCCGCTTCGGAATCGTGGCCGAGCGCGCTGCTCATGGAAAAAACAACTCCCTCTGGCACCGCGCCGCTTATCTCCACCTCTGAGACCATGGTCACGGTGTTCCCGGACAGAAGCTTGTCGGCGACAGGCAGGATGTTTCTGCTGTCGTATATCTTCATCCCCATGGACGATGCCCAGCCGTCTACGGAAAAGACACCGTTTCTGTCTGTTGCGGTAGTTATCACGGGTTCGGCTCCGGTCAGACCGGCGATGAGCCGGACAAGGTCATTCGCGCCCCCGATGTGCCCTGAAAGCAGGGATATGCAGTATTTCCCGGTCTCGTCCAGCACCACGACCGCGGGGTCGGTCATCTTGCTGGCGACGAAGGGAGCAACGGCCCTGACGGCTATGCCGCAGGAGCCGATGAAAACGAGTGCGTCTTTTTCAAAATTTTCCGACGTCCACCGGGACAGCCCGCCATGCCTGCATCTCTCCGCGGTGACATCCGCACCGTACGGATCGCGGAGGCCGGCGGCGATACGATTTCCAAGTTCTTCACCTTTCTCGCTGAATGAAATGACAGCGATATCCTTTTTCATCTCCATCTACTCGTCCGCCTTTCGGAATGCGGTGGAAAAAGAGGGGTCGTAGAGCTTCGAAAAATCGTAGTCGCTGCCGAGGAAATCTCCAACGGTGATCAGCGCCAGGTTGTGCAGATCGTTTTCAACGGCGGCCTGGTGGAGCGTTCCGCAGGTGCATTTCACCACCTTCTGGTCAGGCCAGGTGGCCTTGTACACTATGGCCGCCGGGGTGTCCTCGCTGTAACCGCCCGCCAGAAGCTCCTCCTGGACTTTTTCCGTCATCCCCGTGCTGAGGAAGATCACCATCGTGGCGTGATGTGACGCAAAAGACTTTATGGATTCTCTTTCCGGAACAGGTGTCCGTCCCGCCATTCGTGTGATGATGACGCTCTGACTCACATCCGGAAGCGTATACTCCGCCTTGAGTGCGGCAGCCGCTCCGCTGAAGCTGGAGACGCCTTGACAGTATTCGTAAGGGATGCCCAGATCTTCAAGCCTGTCCATCTGCTCGCGGATGGCGCCATACAGACAGGGATCACCGGTGTGGAGCCGGACGATGTCTTTCCTCTCATCATTTGATTCTTTTATGACTTCCATCACCTGGTCCAGCGTCATCCGGGCGCTGTTGAATACCTGACAGCCCTCCTTCCTGTAGTCGAGAAGGGCAGGGTTCACGAGGGAACCAGCATATATGATCACGTCTGCGGCACCGATGAGCCTTGCTCCCCTTACCGTTATGAGATCCGGCGCTCCGCATCCCGCGCCTACGATATGTACCATCTTTTTACCTCCTGGCAGGAATTATTGAAAAGGCGTTTTCGCTCCTGCACAAAACGCCCCTGTGGCCTTCTGCTCTCGTGAAGCACACGAAACCCGTCTCTATATCCGCTGGCACGCGCCGCTCCAGGGTATCGCCGATCTTTTTCCCGAGGACATCCATGGTGCGCCGGCACGCCTCGTATCTCCGTAGCACGTCAAGTCCCGCATCTGTGGTCACGCACCGGTCGAGCTCCTGAAGGGCCTGGAGCGGTGCGCCAGCCTCCAGCGCACACCGGATGAGGCAATCGAGCCTGCCGTCGCCCTCCGAAGAGTGGGTGTTGGTGGCTCCGATGCCCAGCTTGACGAGCTTGCCGATATGGCCCACAAGAAGGATCCGTGTGAACCCCAGCTCGGCGCATCTGTCCAGGGCGCCCCCTATGAAGTTGGAACAGTTCACGTTGTATGACATGTCCAGGCCAAGGTCGTTTTCGGCGAACTCGTACCCGTAGTTGCCGGGCGTCAGGAGGATCCGTGTGTTTCCGCGGGCCCTGCACTGCTTTATCAGCACGTTCGTGGTTTCCGTGAGAGCCTTGCAGCTCATAGGTTCCACTATACCACTGGTCCCGAGGATGGAAAGACCGCCTTCGATCCCCATGCGCGGGTTGAATGTCCTTCTGGCGACGGCCTCTCCTCCGGGAATGGATATCTCGATATCGGCACCGCCGGAGTATCCATACATTGCGGATACCTCCTGGACCGCCTCAGCGATCATACGCCTTGGAACGGAGTTGATGGCATACTCGCCCACGGGCTGATCGAGGCCCGGTCTCGTCACGCGTCCGATGCCTTCGCCGCCGGAGATGTGGACACCGGAATCGCAGAGAGACACCTCAGAATAGACCAGCATGTCCCGTGTGACATCAGGGTCATCACCGGGGTCCTTGCGCACGGCGCACCTGACTTTTTCCCGGTCCATCGATATGTCGAGGACCTCAGTCGTCACATCAAAGCCCACAGGGGTGTGTATGACCACGGATGATATCCGCTTCCCAGTGAGGAGCATGGACATTGCCGCCTTGGTGGCAGCTGTGGCGCAGCTCCCCGTGGTGTAACCGCAGCGAAGCATTTTTCCATTTACGTTTTTCAGAAGATCCATGGGTTTCTCCTGTAACTATCTGATCTGGTTAACTATATTAGGATAATGCAAAAATTCGCATTAATAAAGGAAAGAAAATTGAATAAGATCCGCAAAAAATATAGATACGACCTATGGAGGCCCCACGGCGTTGACATTAAAAGCTCATGGGTGATACCATTTTTTCACTTGTGTAGTGAGATCATCGGATCCTGGACAGGAAGGTCGTTTCGAATGGAAGTATACCACATGAAGAAAAAAGTCTTTATCATTGTGCTCACGGCAGCGGTGCTTGCCGCATCGGCGTGCTTTGGCGCTTTTGCCGCTTCGGCGAAAAAAAGCCAGTCTGCCGACTCGCCCGTAATGGGCTGGCAGCTCAAGGACGGAAGCTACGATGGCACTGTAAAAGGAAGCAGCGCCTTCAAAAATTGCGATGACTGCAGCATCACCGTTTCATCGGGCTCGATACAGGTGAGCTTCAAACTCGGAGACTCGTCCATAACACAGATCTATAAAGGTGATCCTGCAAGTGCAGAGGCTGATCAGGGAAATGTCATACAGGGCACCGGTGGTTCTTTCACCATGAACGTGGATGCACTGAACTGGAAGCAGGACATCGCTGTGTACGAGAACGGCGAGTGGAAGGACTGCAGTGTCACGTTCAGGGCCACTGGCCTAAAGCGGTCTGACATGGTCAGCAGCGAAGTAAAAGACGGAAAGTACAAGGTCGATGTCACGCTGGAAGGAGGGTCCGGCCGGGCTCACATATCGTCTCCGGCTGTGGTGATCGCGCGCAAGGGCCAGCTGACCGCGAGAATAAAGTGGAGCAGTGAATACTATCAGTATGTCCAGATGGGCGGAGTCCAGTTCAAGAAGATCAACAAGAAGGGGAATTCGCGGATGGACGTCCCGGTCGTGCTGGATCAGGACATCAGCATACAGGCCCTCACCACGGCCATGAGCACTCCTCACCTCATCGACTATACCATCCATTTTGATTCGTCATCATTGAAGAAGATCAAATCCGGAAAATAGAAGGACATATGACAAAATGCGCAAAAGAAAGATCCTATCGCTCATCTCTATAGTGTGCATCGCCGCCGCGGCAGCGGTGCTTTTTTCAGGATGCTCCCTGGTGAAAAAGGAAGATGCCGAGACTAGCCCTATAAAGGGCTGGAAGCCGGAAAGCCACATGAAACTGGAATACGCCGACCAATTCGCTATAGATTATTACAAAGGCGGTTACAAGCTCATCAAGCTCCACGACGGAAGCCAGTTCCTCGTCGTTCCAGAGGGCAAGAAGGCGCCAAAGGGGCTTGATAAAGATGTTGTCGTGCTCCAGCAGCCTCTGGATCACATCTATCTGGCGGCCACGGCGTCCATGTGCCTCTTCGACAAGCTGGACGGACTGGACAACATCAAATACTCGGGCGCTCAGGCGGAGGACTGGTACATACAGAACGCCAGAACGGCCATGGAGCAGGGCAAAATAACCTATGCCGGGAAATACGACCAGCCAGATTACGAGATGCTGGCGTCGGGGCAGTGCGACCTGGCCATCGAGAACACCATGATCAACCACTCACCGGACGTGAAGAAGAAGCTGGAAGAGTTTGACATTCCTGTATTCATGGACCAGGCGAGTCTGGAAAAGGAACCCCTCGGAAGGACCGAGTGGATCAAGGTCTACGGGGCCATGCTGAACAAGGAAGACCAGGCGAATGAGATCTTCAACGAGCAGGTGAAGAAAGTCAAGAGCATCAAGAAGACCGACACGGGCAAGACGGTCGCCTTCTTTACTATACTGCCGTCCGGCCAGGTGGTGGTCCGGAAGAGCGGCGATTACGTGAGCAAGATGATCGAGATGGCAGGCGGGGAGTATGTCTTCAAGAACATCGGAGATAAGGACGACGCCAGGGCCACAGTCACCATCGACATGGAGGAGTTCTACAAGAAGGCGAAGGACGCCGACGTGCTCATCTACAACAGCACGATAGAGGGGCCGACCGGATCCCTGGATCAGCTGGAGGCCATGAGCCCGCTGCTCAGGAACTTCAAGGCTGTGAAAAAAGGAAACGTATGGTGCACTGGCCAGAACATGTATCAGGACACCACGAGCGTCGGGCAGATAATCCTGGACATCAATACCATCCTCACGTCGGACGATCCGCCTGAACAGCTGACATACATGACGAAACTCAGTTAGATGGCTCTGCGGCAGAGGAGGATAGAGCATTTAATGTATCATTTTCTTCACGAAAAAAATAAAACCGGCGGACCGGGAAGCCTTCGGGGAAGGAGGGGGCGATACGCCGCGGCGTTCGTGTTCCTCGCCGTCCTCCTTGTGGTCCTGGTGGCGGCGAACATCTGCATCGGAACGGTGTCAATGCCGTTTCACGACCTGGTGCGGGCGATCGGAAGCCTGGGGAGCGGAAGCAATGACCTCGGGGCCGCCGTGATCTGGAAGATACGGCTGCCGAGGCTCGTCGCAGTGATGCTGCTCGGGGGCGCACTGTCCGTCTCGGGATTCCTTCTTCAGACCTTTTTCAACAACCCGATCGCTGGCCCCTACGTGCTGGGGATCTCTTCGGGGGCAAAGATGGTGGTGGCGGCGGTCATGATCCTGACCGCTGCAGAGGGGCTGATCCTGATGCCCGCCGCCATGATCATCGCGGCCTTTGCCGGATCCATGATAGCGATGCTGTGCGTACTCGGGGTATCGAAAAAGGTCAGCAGCTCAGCCATGCTGATAGTAGGCGGTGTGATGATCGGGTACATATGCTCGGCGGTCACCGACCTCATGGTGACTTTTGCGGACGATGCCAGCATAGTGGATCTCCGCAGCTGGTCACTCGGGAGCTTTTCCGGCATGAGCTGGGAGAGCGACAGGATCATTGCGATCACCGTCATCGCCGCCTTCGCCGCCGCCTTTCTGATGTCGAAGCCAATCAGCGCATACCAGATGGGAGAGGGATACGCGAGGAGCGTCGGTGTGAACATCAGAAGATTCAGGTTCGGCCTGGTGCTCCTTTCCAGCCTTCTGTCGGCCGTGGTCACCGCCTTCGCCGGACCGGTCTCCTTCGTGGGAGTCGCCGTGCCCCACCTGGTGAGATCCCTTTTCAGGACGTCAAGGCCCTTGGTGATGATACCGGGATGCTTCCTCTGCGGAGCAGACTTCTGCCTGCTGTGCGACCTCATAGCCAGGACGGCCTTTTCCCCTGTGGAGCTGTCCATCAGCTCGGTTACCGCTATTTTCGGAGCGCCTGTAGTCATTTGGGTGATGATCAGGAGGCGCAGGAGATAATATGGATTACTATTTTCAGCTCAAGGGTCTATCCGCTGGCTACGATGGAAGGGCGGTCGTAAGGGACGTGGACGTCTCCCTGGAAAAGGGGCGGATCCTCACCCTCCTCGGACCGAACGGCAGCGGCAAATCTACCATCCTCAAGACCATGATAAGGCAGCTACCGTCGATAGAAGGAGCGGTGTATATAGATCGCTGCGACGTCAGGTCCATCGCTCCAGAGGAGCTTGCAAAAAAGGCGTCGGTCATGCTCACACAGCGGATCACCACGGACAGGCTCACGTGCCGTGACGTGGTGGAGACCGGCAGATATCCATATACTGGTAAACTGGGTATCCTCGATGATGGAGATCACAGGGCTGTTGACGGTGCGATGGAGCTCACGAACACCGTGGATCTCGGGGAAAAGGATTTCATGAGGATCAGCGACGGACAGCGGCAGCGCCTGCTGTTCGCGCGGGCGATCGCACAGGAGCCTGAGCTCCTCGTCCTCGATGAGCCCACGTCCTACCTGGATGTGAGATACAAGCTGGAGCTCCTGAACATTCTTAGGACGCTTGTCCGCGACAGGAATGTTACCGTGATCATGTCGATGCATGAGCTCGATCTGGCGCAGCGGATCTCCGATGAGGTGATGTGCGTGAAGGACGGGATGGTCACCGCCTGCGGGTCGCCGGACGAGATCTTCAGCAGGGAAAACATCACGTCGCTGTACGACCTGGACACGGGGAGCTACGATCCGTTCTTCGGCAGCCTGGAGATGGAAAAAAATTCCGGCGAGCCGCGTGTATTCGTCATAGCCGGAGGAGGAACGGGAGTCGGCACGTTCAGGGCTCTTCAGAGAATGGGTGTGCCATTTGCAGCAGGCGTGCTCCACGAGGGAGACATAGACGCTCAAGTTGCATCGGAGCTGGCCTCGGAGACTGTGATAGAAAACAGCTTCTCGTATATAAGAGACGAAAACTATGATAAGGCTCTCTGTTTGATGAAAAAATGCGGCTCGTTCATAAACTGCCTCGAGGCCGCCGGGGACATAAACCGCCGGAATCTGGAGCTTGCGGAACAGGGAAAAATCCTTGGCATCACAGAGATAAAAAATTTGAATCGCGATGCTTTTTCTGCAGAGATTGAATGAAAATCTCTGTGGTGATAACATCATAATATCGTTAAAGAGGGAACAGGTCATGGAAGCAGATGAGAGTCCTGCGCAAGGCCGTTGCTGTATTTTGCGGTATTTCCGCTGTTGTTCCACTGGGGCGCCGCCCTGGGAAGGATGCGGAAAGCCCTGATGAAAAGCGTATCATCAGGCTGCAATAAGTCAGAATACTTGCCTGTTCTCTTGTGCCTCCGGCACAGTGCCTCAGTTCTGCGGACACCGGAACGTGCAGTGCAGCTTCATATCGACTAGATGATCGGGGACATTTTTCCTGCCGCTGCTTACGGCGGGTCGTTTTGGCCTACGGTTTTCAGTTGATGTGCTGATCCCCCGCTGTTTCGTTGGCTTTCGCAGAACGCATCTGCGATTTTTTTTATTGCTTTAAGGAACATCGAGGAGAAAGAACATGAAGAGAAGAATGACGTCTGTTATTCTCGTCCTGGCCATGACCGTGGCTCTTGCTGCGGCCGTTACTGGGTGCGGGTCTTCGTCGGACGAAAAGACAGAGGACCAGAAGGCCGCCGATGCGGTCGCCAGAAAGATCGATGCCATCTATGTCCAGGAGAGGACGTCGAAGACGGATCAGCAGTGCGAAGATGCGAAGAAGGCCTGGGACAAGCTGACAGACAAGCAGAAGTCCATGGTCAAGGGAAAATACGCAGATCCCGATTACTTCGGAAAGGACACAGGAGATGCTTCGAAGGACGATCCGCTGAATCAGGACGGGATCGGCGAAAACGAGATCCTGGTGACGAGCTTCGGCACTTCGTATAACGACAGCAGGGCAGCGGATATCGGCGGAGTGGAAAAGGCTATGATCGCTGCGTTCCCTGGTTGGTCCGTAAGGAGGGCGTTCACCTCGCAGATCATTATCAACCACATCCAGGCGAGGGATGGAGAGAAGATCGACAACGTGGAGCAGGCTCTCGACAGGGCGGAGAAAAACGGTGTCAAGAACCTCATCATACAGCCAACTCACCTCATGCATGGTGAAGAGTACGACCAGCTGAAGGAAGCCGTGGATGAGCACAAGGACAAATTCACATCCGTAAAGATCGCGGAGCCTCTCCTGGGTGAGGTGGGTTCCGATGCCACCGTCATCAATCAGGACAAGCAGGCGGTAGCACAGGCCGTGACCGCGGAGGCTGTAAAGACGGCGGGATACTCCAGCGTCCAGGATGCCGGAAACAACGGTGTGGCCTTCGTCCTCATGGGCCACGGAACGTCCCATGAAGCCAACGTGACGTACGACCAGATGCAGACGCAGATGAATAACCTCGGATATGCAAACGTCTTTATCGGCACGGTAGAAGGAAAGCCTGCGGACACCGCGTGCAAGCAGGTGATAAAGAAAGTAAAGAAGGCAGGATACAAGAAGGTCATTCTGAGGGACCTCATGGTAGTGGCCGGAGATCACGCGAACAACGACATGGCCGGAGACGACAAGGATTCATGGAAGAGCCAGTTCGAGGATTCCGGGTATTTCGACTCGGTCGACACGCAGATCGCCGGGATGGGCAGGATACCGGCAATTCAGCAGATCTATGTGGCTCACACGAGAGCCGTGATGTAGGGAGTGCGTAGTGAGGGAAATGAGAAAAAAGATCAGTGCGCTTGCGTGTCTCCTGGTGGCAGCGGCAGTTATGTGCGCTTTCACGGGCTGCTCTTCCGGGAACGGCTCGGGAAAGTCCTCTCTGAAGGACGGGAAATACCTCTCATCATTCACCACTGACAGCTCAATGTTCCACGTGAATGAAGCCTACAACGACCACGGCATTCTCACCGTAAAGAACGGCAAAATGACCATCCATATCACCCTCGTGCCTCAGAACATAGTCAGGCTGTACAGAGGCACTGCCAGCGAAGCTGAGGAAAACAAGAAAGATCTCATCAAGCCGACCACGGATGTAGTCCATTATGACGATGGTTATGATGAAGAAGTCTACGGTTTCGACGTGCCCGTGCCTGAGCTGAAAAAGGAATTCGACCTGGCTCTCCTGGGGACTCACGGAAACTGGTACGACCACAAGGTCAGTGTAAAGGTGATCAGGAAATTGAAGAGCGGAGAGGATGAAGAGACAGCTCTGAAGTCTGAATAAATATGGAGAATGGCGGCCTTCCGGGGCTGCCATTTGTTTTTTTTCTATAAATATGCACAAATATGGAAACAAATCATAACCACCAGTTGAACTGGTGGTTTGTCCTTGCCCTAAAAGGGCCTGTTACTTGCAGGCGTCTTAAGACGCACCGAAATAGACTGCCAACCGCATCTCTATTTTCCGGCTGCGCCTAAGGGCGCTTTTTATTATGCCTTCGTATTCTTGCTACCCGTGAACGGGTCTATGTACTCCTTCAATGTTAATTGATCATTTGCGATATCTTCTTGCAGTTGGTTTCGTATGTATTCTGCGATTGCCTTTTTGTTTCTGCCAACTGTATCGACATAATAGCCACGGCACCAGAAATGCCTGTTCCCATACCGATATTTCATATTCGCATGTCTGTCGAATATCATCAGTGAGCTTTTTCCCTTCAGATATCCCATCACTTGCGATACGCTGTATTTTGGCGGAATTGATATCAGCATGTGTACATGATCAGGGCACAACTCCGCTTCTATTATTTCTATGCCTTTCTGATCACACAACTGCCTAAGTATCTTGCCAATATCCTCTTTTATTTTTCCGTAGATAATTTGTCTCCTGTACTTCGGCGCAAACACTACGTGATACTGACACCGCCACTTCGAATGTGTTAAACTATTGATGTCGGTTTTGGTAATATTACCCATCGATTTATTCCTCCTTTGTTACATGAGTGCGGTTGGAAGCCTCATTCATGATATCACAGGAGGTTTTTTCTTGAAGCTAAAGCTTCTTACTCCACCGGCTTAGCCGGTGGTTTTTTTACACTAAAGATCACAA
>NZ_FUHN01000007.1:75424-181356 GCF_900155555.1 Mobilibacterium timonense
CAAATCATAACCACCAGTTGAACTGGTGGTTTGTCCTTGCCCTAAAAGGGCCTGTTACTTGCAGGCGTCTTAAGACGCACCGAAATAGACTGCCAACCGCATCTCTATTTTCCGGCTGCGCCTAAGGGCGCTTTTTATTATGCCTTCGTATTCTTGCTACCCGTGAACGGGTCTATGTACTCCTTCAATGTTAATTGATCATTTGCGATATCTTCTTGCAGTTGGTTTCGTATGTATTCTGCGATTGCCTTTTTGTTTCTGCCAACTGTATCGACATAATAGCCACGGCACCAGAAATGCCTGTTCCCATACCGATATTTCATATTCGCATGTCTGTCGAATATCATCAGTGAGCTTTTTCCCTTCAGATATCCCATCACTTGCGATACGCTGTATTTTGGCGGAATTGATATCAGCATGTGTACATGATCAGGGCACAACTCCGCTTCTATTATTTCTATGCCTTTCTGATCACACAACTGCCTAAGTATCTTGCCAATATCCTCTTTTATTTTTCCGTAGATAATTTGTCTCCTGTACTTCGGCGCAAACACTACGTGATACTGACACCGCCACTTCGAATGTGTTAAACTATTGATGTCGGTTTTGGTAATATTACCCATCGATTTATTCCTCCTTTGTTACATGAGTGCGGTTGGAAGCCTCATTCATGATATCACAGGAGGTTTTTTCTTGAAGCTAAAGCTTCTTACTCCACCGGCTTAGCCGGTGGTTTTTTTACACTAAAGATCNCAAATCATAACCACCAGTTGAACTGGTGGTTTGTCCTTGCCCTAAAAGGGCCTGTTACTTGCAGGCGTCTTAAGACGCACCGAAATAGACTGCCAACCGCATCTCTATTTTCCGGCTGCGCCTAAGGGCGCTTTTTATTATGCCTTCGTATTCTTGCTACCCGTGAACGGGTCTATGTACTCCTTCAATGTTAATTGATCATTTGCGATATCTTCTTGCAGTTGGTTTCGTATGTATTCTGCGATTGCCTTTTTGTTTCTGCCAACTGTATCGACATAATAGCCACGGCACCAGAAATGCCTGTTCCCATACCGATATTTCATATTCGCATGTCTGTCGAATATCATCAGTGAGCTTTTTCCCTTCAGATATCCCATCACTTGCGATACGCTGTATTTTGGCGGAATTGATATCAGCATGTGTACATGATCAGGGCACAACTCCGCTTCTATTATTTCTATGCCTTTCTGATCACACAACTGCCTAAGTATCTTGCCAATATCCTCTTTTATTTTTCCGTAGATAATTTGTCTCCTGTACTTCGGCGCAAACACTACGTGATACTGACACCGCCACTTCGAATGTGTTAAACTATTGATGTCGGTTTTGGTAATATTACCCATCGATTTATTCCTCCTTTGTTACATGAGTGCGGTTGGAAGCCTCATTCATGATATCACAGGAGGTTTTTTCTTGAAGCTAAAGCTTCTTACTCCACCGGCTTAGCCGGTGGTTTTTTTACACTAAAGATCACAACAAAAATTCTGCTTATGAGACCATTAAAAAGAACTATGTGAATGCAAACGGATTCATGCTGACGCTGGAAGCATTGCAATGACTGCAGACAATAAAAATAATATAGAGAAAATCAATATACGCAAGCGATGCTATTTGTCAATCAAATTGCATATTGTATTTTTGATTTATATCATGTGACGTGTCAGGGCCGGAAAGGCCTGATAAATAAGTCGTTTTGAACGAAATAGCACATTGGAGGGAATTATGGAAATCAAGGCAAAATCCATCGATCTGTCAAAGGTACAGGCAGAAGCTGAGGAGTCGTATCGCAGAGGATTCTTCTGCTGCGAAGCTGTTATGGAAGTGATCATGGACAACTTCCAGGTAGACATGCCTCATGAGATGATCAGGATGGCTTCCGGAATGGCTATCGGCGTTGGAAAGTCCGGATGCATCTGCGGAGCTCTCAACGGAGGAGTTCTGGCTATCGGAATGTTCTTCGGAAGAGACGAGCACAAGGGACCTAAGGACCCTAACGTTGTGAAGTGCATGAGCATGACAAACGAGCTTCACGACTGGTTCAGGGACAACAACACAAAGCACGCCGCATGCTGCAGAGTCCTCACCAAGGAATTCGATATGAGCGTCGGTGCTCACAAGTCTCAATGTATTTACTATACAGGCATCTGTGCAGCAAAGACAGCAGAGATCCTGGCAAGGGAGCTGGGGATCCCTACAACAGGCGAGATCACGGTGCTGAGCCACGATGATTATCTGAAGACCAGAACGGCTCCTCTGGAGGCGTAATGGATCTCATCTCCCGAGAGAGACCGGCTGAGTTCACTGCATAGAGAAAGGGTATTTTATGAAGCTTATCAAGAAGATTCCAATTCCTGTTTGCGGCGTGATCCTGGGCATGTTCGGTCTTGGCAACCTTCTCCAGTCCTATTCCGAGGGCGTGAGAATGTCATGCGGGGTCGTCGGCACCATACTGGGCGTTCTTTTCCTTATCAGCGTGTTCGCTGATTTCGGAAAGTTCAAGGAGAACATGCAGAACCCGATCATGGCCAGTGTCTTCTGCACATTTCCCATGGCACTGATGCTCTTCAGCACCTATTTCATGCCGTGGTTCGGTCCTGCAGTATCAAAGGTGATCTGGTACATCGCCATCATCCTTCACATTGTCATGATCATATACTTCACGGTGAAGTTCATCTTCAAGTTTGATCTGAAGAAGGTGTTTGCGAGCTACTACATCGTCTACGTCGGAATAGCCATGGCTTCCATGACGGCTCCTGCTTTCAACGCAACGGGTCTGGGAACGGCTGCATTCTGGTTCGGATTCGTGACGCTGATCATCCTTCTGATCATGGTGACCATCAGATACGCGAAGGTACCGGTGCCAGATCCTGCGAAGCCGCTGATCTGCATTTATTCTGCTCCAGTCAGCCTCTGCATCGCCGGATATATCCAGTCCGTGATGCCGAAGTCACTGCCATTCCTCACAGCAATGTGGGTACTGGGAACTGTGCTGTTCGTGTTCGCTTGCGTCAAGTTCGTGCAGTACATCAAGATGCCGTTCTTGCCTAGCTATGCGGCATACACATTCCCTATGGTCATCGCCGCCATCGCATCGAAGCAGCTCATGGTGTGCTCCGCTGCTATGGGAAGCCCTATGACTTTCCTGGCACCAATCGTGACCATCGAGACCATCATCGCTACGATCACAACACTCTATGCCCTGGTGCGTTACCTGGTGTTCCTATTCAGCACACCGAAGGAAGCGCCTCAGAAATAGACAGCAAAACCGCTCCATTCCAGCTCCGGATGATACCGGGACCGGATGGAGCGGTTTTGCTGTATGATAAGTTTAGATAAGTAGAAAGCTTTGTAAATCGCCGGCTCGTTTCTATTTTATGAACGAAGCGATCAGATCGCCGGTTTCTTCAGTAGAGACGCTGTCCCTTCCGGCACCCGCGATGTCCGCGGTGCGATACCCTTTTTCCAGAAAAGCCTTTACGCTGTTCTCGATGGCGTCGGCCTCCGCCGTGAGGTCGAAGGAATACCTGAGCATCATTCCTGCTGACAGGATGGTTGCGATAGGGTTCGCCTTGCCCTGGCCGGCGATGTCTGGAGCGGAACCGTGGACCGGCTCATACATGCCGAAGTTGCCGTCCGCCAGGCTGGCGGATGGGAGCATTCCTATGGAGCCTGTGATCTGGCTGGCCTCGTCAGAAAGAATGTCTCCGAACATGTTGCTGGTCACGAGGACGTCGAAGTGCTTCGGGTCCCTCACCAGCTGCATGGCGGCGTTGTCCACGTACATGTGGTCGAGCTCCACCTCGGGATATTCCGCGGAAAGCTCGGTCATCACCTTTCTCCACAGGCGGGAGCTGTCCAGGACGTTGGCCTTGTCAACGCTGGTGACTCTCTTGTTCCGCTTCATGGCGGACTCGAAGGCCTTGATGCCGATCCTGCGGATCTCGGACTCGCTGTATTCCTCCGTGTCTCTGGCCACCGTCTGGCCGTCCTGATCCACCGTCTCGTGCTTTCCAAAGTAGATGCCGCCGGTGAGCTCCCTGACGATGAGGATGTCAAGGCCTGAGCCGAGGATCTCTTTTTTGAGAGGGGAGGCGTCCGCCAGCTCGGAAAAGATCATGGCAGGGCGCAGGTTCGCGTAGAGCCCGAGGCCCTTCCGAAGGCCGAGAAGCGCTCTTTCAGGTCTCTTATCTCCCGGAACGTCGTCCCACTTAGGGCCGCCCACGGCACCCAGGAGGACAGCGTCAGCGGCCTTGCATCCGTCCAGTGTGGACTGGGGGAGGCATTCGCCGTACTCGTCTATGGCCGCGCCGCCGGCCAGATGTTTTTCGTAGTGGAACTGATGGCCGTAGACTTCGCCGACCCTGTCCAGAACTTTTATGGCCTGACCGACCACCTCAGGGCCTATTCCATCCCCGGGAACTGTTGCGATTCTGTATTCCATTATTCCATGTCCTTTCTGATGCTGTTGAGGAGACCTCCGCAGTCGATTATGTGCTTTATCGAATCGGGGAAGGCTGCAGCCTGCCAGGTCTTTCCCTGAGTTATGTCGCGGATGATCCCATGCGAAAGGTCGATCTCCACCTGGTCTCCGTCCTCTATCTCGCGGCTCGCCTCAGGGCATTCGAGGATCGGAAGTCCTATGTTGATGGAGTTCCTGTAAAAGATCCTGGCGAAGGTCTCTGCTATCACGCAGCTCACTCCCCGGCCTTTTATGGCGATAGGAGCGTGTTCTCGCGAGGAGCCACAGCCGAAGTTCTCCCCGGCAACTATGATGTCTCCCGTGTTTATTTTTTCCTTGAACTCCGGATCGTAGTCCTGCATCAGGTGAGAGGCAAGCTCGTCCGGATCCTGGGTGTTCAGGTATCTGGCGGCTATGATCAGATCTGTGTCGATGTTGTTGCCTACCTTGTGAACCTTTCCTTTTACGTCCATTCTCTGCCTCCCTTAATCATCTGCCCCGTCCGTCACAGAGTACGGAGAGGCGATCTTTCCTGCAATTGCCGATGCTGCTGCGGTCTCCGGGCTGGCCAGATAGACCTCAGACTCCACGTGGCCCATGCGGCCCACGAAGTTCCTGTTTGTGGTGGAGACACATCTCTCTCCGGCTGCCAGGATACCCATGTGCCCGCCGAGGCATGGTCCGCAGGTAGGAGGGGAGATGATGCACCCGGATTCGATGAAGTCCTCCAGGTATCCACGGCGCATGCTCTCCAGGTAGATCGCCTGGGTGGCCGGCATTATTATGGCCCGGACACCAGGAGCGACGTGGTGTCCCTTCATGATGGCGTGTGCCTTCTCCATGTCGGAGATCCTTCCGTTGGTGCAGGAGCCGATGACCACCTGGTCGATAGGGATGTCAGGGATGTCATCGAAGGTCCTGGTATTAGAAGGAAGGTGAGGGAAGGACACAGTAGGCTGGATCTCTCCCAGGTCTATGTCATAGACCGCATCGTATTCCGCATCTTCGTCCGCCTCGTATATCTTGAAGGCCCTGTCGACGCGGCCCTTCTCGTAGTCCAGAGTCACCTGATCCACAGGGAAGATGCCGTTCTTGGCACCTGCCTCGATGGCCATGTTGCATACGGTGAGCCTGTCGTCGATCGTGAGGCTGGCCACTCCCGGGCCGGCGAACTCCATGGACTTGTACAGGGCACCGTCTACTCCGATCATGCCGATGATGTGGAGGATGAGATCCTTTCCGCTGACGTGCTCTCTGAATGATCCCGTGAGGTTGAACTTAAGAGCCGAAGGGACCTTGAACCAGGCCTTTCCGGTCACCATTGCCGCGGTCACGTCGGTCGATCCTACGCCCGTGGAAAAAGCGCCCAACGCCCCGTAGGTACACGTGTGGGAATCGGCGCCGATGATCGCCTCGCCGGGAGCAACGATGCCCTTTTCCGGGAGAAGAGCGTGCTCTATCCCCACGGCTCCCACGTCGTAGTAGTTGTCTATGTCGAACCTCCTTGCGAAGGTGCGGCACTTCTGACATTGCTCAGCGCTCTTTATGTCCTTGTTAGGAGTGAAGTGGTCCATCACCAGGGAGATCCTGGACTTGTCGAATACAGAATCGAATCCGGCTTTGTCGAACTCCTTTATGGATACGGGGCCGGTGATGTCGTTGGCCAGCACCATGTCCAGATCGGCGCTCAGGAGCTCCCCGGCCTTCACCTCTGGAAGGCCGGCATGAGCTGCAAGTATCTTCTGGGTCATCGTCATTCCCATGGGGAAAATCCTCCTTTATAACATGTTTTCCGATATGTGCTGAAGTCGCTACATGAACTTGATCTTCTTGTTCATCCTGTTGATGGCGCTCACCAGGGCGTTTACGGAAGCCAGGATGATATCGGCCTGCGTGCCTACGCCCCAGTACTTGTTGCCGTCAGGGCCCTGGATGCACACATACGCAGCTGCCTTGGAGTTGGAATCGGCGCTGATGGCGTTCTCCTGGTACGTCACGAAGTCGTACTTGAACTTGTAGTCCGTGTCGTTCAGGGCGTTTCTCACCGCGTCCAGACGGCCGTTTCCTTCTCCCGTCAGATTATATACTTTGTCGTGGATGACCACTCTCATCTTCACGCTGTAAACGTTTTCTTCCTTAGTAGAGGAGAAGTGGCTGAACACCGCGTCGGTGATGTCCATCGGGTAAAAGTCGTTGATGTACTCCTTCTCGAATGCATCGTAGACCTCCTGAGGTGACAGCTCCTCGTGGCTCTTGTCGGAGATGTCCTTGATCATGTATCCGAGCTCGGCTCTCATGTCCTTAGGGATCAGGAAGCCGTAGTTCTGCTCCAGGACGTAGGCGACGCCTCCCTTTCCGGACTGGCTGTTGATCCTGATGACGTCTCCGTCATACTTCCTTCCCACGTCGTGCGGATCGATAGGAAGGTAAGGGCAGGTCCACCTGTATTCGCCCTTTTCCTCTCTGTATTTCATGCCCTTGGCGATGGCGTCCTGGTGCGACCCGGAAAAGGCGGCGAAGACGAGTTCGCCTGAGTACGGCTGGCGAGGGCCTACGGTCATGCGGGTGAACTTTTCGTACGCCTCGACGATCGAGCTCATATCCGAGAAGTCCAGCTCAGGGTCCACGCCGTGGGTGAACATGTTCATCGCTATAGTCACGATGTCCGCATTTCCTGTTCTCTCACCGTTTCCGAAGAGAGTTCCCTCGATCCTGTCGGCTCCTGCCAGCATTCCAAGCTCTGCGTCGGCCACGCCGGTCCCCCTGTCGTTGTGAGGGTGCAGTGAGATGAGCACGCTGTCCCTCTTGTGGAGAGCTCTGTCCATGTACTCCACCTGATTTGCGAAGATGTGAGGAAGGGACATCTCGACAGTGGCAGGGAGGTTGATGATGCACGGGTGATCCGGGGTAGGATCCCAGATGTCTATTACGGCGTTGCAGACCTCGGCCGCGTACTCCGGCTCCGTTCCCGTGAAGCTCTCAGGAGAGTACTCGAAGGTGAAGTCGGTCTCAGGATACTTTTCCTTATATTCGTTCATGAGAAGTGCACCGTCTATGGCGATCTGCTTGATCTCGTCCTTAGACTTCCTGAAAACCTGCTCTCTCTGAGCCTTGGATGTGGAGTTGTACAGGTGGACGATGGCCTTCTTTGCGCCTTTGAGTGCTGCAAAAGTCTTATCTATTATATGCTTCCTGGACTGGGTGAGCACCTGTACTCTCACGTCGTCAGGGATCAGATCCTGTTCGATAAGGGTGCGGAGAAATTCGAACTCCGTTTCGGATGCAGCCGGGAAGCCCACCTCGATGTCCTTGAATCCTATATCCACCAGAACCTTGAAGAAGTTCAGCTTTTCCTCAAGAGACATAGGCACCACCAGAGCCTGGTTGCCGTCCCGCAGATCCACGCTGCACCACAGAGGAGCTTTTTCAATATGATCCTTGTGCACCCACTTGTACTCGTTGACTGGCGGGTTGAAATATCCTGGGCTGTACTTTTTGTAGTTTTCCATTTTTTTACCTCCGGCATTCTGTTGCTTTAAAACCTTCTGTTAAAAATATTTGCTGTACATATAATAAGTACACTGTTGCCCGGACTCCGGAAACGGAAGGAATAAAAAAGCCCCTTCACACCTGAGAACAGGCCCTGAAGAGACGAATCTACATTAGATATCTGAATATCCAGTCAACATCCGCGGTACCACTCTTCTTGATCCGTCGTCTTTCTTATACATAAGAGAAGAGAACAGATCCACTCGATGAATGTAAGCTCAGGGGTGAGACACCGAACCGAGTCTGCATCCTTCCAGCGACCGGATGCTCTCTGTAAGACTCTGCGGACGATTTATTCCCGTCACAGCTTTGAGATATTTAGTTTGTTCAACAGAGACGGACACGTCAGATGTCATCTCTTTGAGTTCTTTAATAATTTATACGAAAACAGGTGGTGTGTCAACACGAAAATTGTGCTTATACAAAAACTTAACAAAAGTATTTGTAATAAAACACAAAAAGTCATTGACAATTTTTCGCGTGCTTATATAATTACTGTACCGCGTGAGCAAGTGTTTGCTCACCGAAAACACCTTGCATATCATAAATGGAGGAAACGGTTTATGAAGTTAACAGGATCTCAGATAGTTGCTGAGGTACTGCTGGAACACGGTGTAGATGTTGTATTCGGTTACCCGGGTGGCACAGCTCTGAATATATACGACGAGTTGTACAAGTACAGCGATCGTATCAGACACGTTCGTACGGCAGACGAGCAGGGCGCGTCATACGCGGCCGACGGATATGCCAGAGCCACAGGTAAGACCGGAGTTATGATGTCTACCAGCGGACCCGGAGCCACCAACCTGGTAACGGGCCTGGCGACCGCGTTCATGGACAGCGTACCTGTAGTAGCTATTACTTCCAACGTTCCTGACTCCCTTATAGGAAAGGATTCCTTTCAGGAGATCAGCATCACGAACGTGACGATGTCTATCACCAAGCACAATTTCTTCGTCAACAGGATCGAAGATCTTGCGGACAGCCTCAGGGATGCGTTCCGCATCGCCCAGAGCGGACGCAAGGGACCTGTGCTTGTGGACATTACAAAGGATGTTACCGCTGCTACTATAGAATATGAAAAGAAGGAACCGCTTCCTCTGAAGGCGAAGCCTGATGTGAACGAGGAGCAGGTGAGAGCGGCAGCGCAGCTGATCAACGAGGCGGAGCGTCCGGTGATCTACGCGGGAGGCGGAGTGATCTCCTCCGAGGCGGAGATACTTTTGCAGGAGCTGGCCCACAAGGCCGACATCCCTGTGGTACACACGCTCATGGCCTGCGGTGTTCTGAGCAGTGACGATCCTCTCAATCTCGGGATGATCGGAATGCATGGATCTATTGCAGCTAACAGGGCGGTGGATCACGCCGATCTGGTCATCGCTCTCGGCGCCAGATTCAGTGACAGGGTCGCCTTGAATCCTAAGAAGTTTGCCAGGAGGGCGAAGATCCTCCAGGTGGATGTGGACAGGTCAGAGGTGGACAAGAACGTCATGGTGGACATGGCAGTTATCGCCGACGACAGATCCTTCCTCGAAGCGCTCACACCGTACGTGAGGGAAGCAAAGCACGACGAATGGCATGAAAGAGTCCTGAACTGGGAGACGAAGCACAGATATCCTGAAGAGGGAGATGCGGATATGCACCCTTCCGATATCATGAGAGTCATCAGCGAGAACTGCGATCCGGATGCTTACTTCGTCACGGACGTAGGACAGCACCAGATGTGGGCGGCCCAGTATCTCAACCACAGGAAGGCCAGAAGGTTCATCACCAGCGGCGGCCTTGGTACCATGGGATACGGCTACGGTGCGGCCATAGGGACCAAGATCGGCAGGCCGGACAACCAGGTCATCATGATCACCGGAGACGGATCCTTCAATATGGATCTGAACGAGGTCATCACCGCCTGCAAGGAGAAGCTGCCTATCATCACAGTACTGGTGAACAACAGCGTTCTCGGAATGGTATACCAGTGGCAGACCATCTTCTACGACAAGCGCTATTCTACTACTCTGAACGACAACGGCATCGATTACGTCAAGGTGGCGGAGGGCTTCGGAGCAAAGGGATATAAGTGCACGACTCCGGAGGAGTTCGAGAAGGCGTTCAACGAGGCGCAGAAGGCAGACGGCCCAGTGTGGATCGAATGCATCATCTCCTCGGAGGAGAGAGTGCTCCCGATGATCCCGGGCGGCAAGTCGGTGGATGACATGATCATCAACTAAGGAGGCACGGGATGTACAGACCATTAACAAAGAATATCGTCAGCGTCCTGGTGCAGAACAAGGCCAATGTCCTTGCAAGAGTTGTGAACATGTTCGGCCAGAGGGGATTCAACATCGATTCCCTGACGGTGTCAGCCACGAACGACCCTAAGATATCCAGGATCACCATAGTATTCGACGCTACAGAGACTTCCATGCAGCAGATCATCACCCAGACGGAGAAGCTTGAGGTGGTGGAGAGCGTGACAGTCCTCAACAGGCAGAACGGACTTTACCGCGACATGCTGCTGATGAGAGTAAGCGCCGGGCCTGAAGACAGAGAGGCTATTAAAAATATCGTTGACATTTATAGAGGTAAGATCGTTGATCTTTCAAGGGACAGCCTTATAATCGAGCTGACTGGAACGCCTCAGAAAATAAATGGATTTATTGATGTTATGGAGGATTTCAGCATTGCGGAGGTATGCCGCACTGGGATCACCGCTATCGAAGTTGCCGACAATGTCGGAGAAGGAGACAGAGATGATTAAGAAGTATTACGACCAGGATTGCAATTTGGGACTGTTGGACGGAAAGACGGTCGCCATCATCGGATTCGGAAGCCAGGGCCACGCCCATGCTGAGAACCTCCATGAGAGCGGCGTCAACGTTGTAGTAGGACTGAGACCTGGTTCGAGACACGTAGCCATGGCGGAGAAGGCCGGACTTAAGGTAATGGGCATCGAGGAGGCCGCCGAGGCTGGTGATTTCGTAATGATCCTGACTCCTGACGAGCTTCAGGCACAGATCTACAAGGAGCAGGTCGCTCCGCATCTGCACGCAGGAAACGTTCTGATGTTCGCTCATGGATTCAACATCCACTTTAAGCAGATCATCCCTCCTGCTGATGTAGATGTAGTAATGGTAGCTCCTAAGGGACCTGGCCACATCGTAAGAGACATGTATACACAGGGACAGGGAGTTCCATCACTGATCGCTGTATATCAGGACGCTTCCGGCAAGGCCAAGGATTACGCTCTGGCATATGCATCCGGTATCGGCGCAGGAAGAGCAGGTATCCTGGAAACCACATTCAAGGAAGAGACAGAGACAGACCTGTTCGGCGAGCAGGCTGTTCTGTGCGGAGGTGTGTGCGAGCTGATGAAGGCCGGATTCGACACTCTGACAGAGGCTGGTTACGCTCCTGAGATGGCATACTTCGAGTGCATCCACGAGATGAAGATGATCATAGACCTGATCTACTCCAAGGGATTCGAGATGATGAGATGCTCCATCTCCAACACTGCCGAGTACGGCGACTACATCACCGGCCCTAAGGTGATCACAAAGGAGAGCAGAGAAGGCATGAAGAAGGTGCTGTCCGACATCCAGGACGGAACTTTTGCCAGCAACTTCATCCAGGAGTTCAACGCAGGCGGAAAGGCCAACTTCTATGCAATGAGAGCTAAGCAGGCCGAGCACCCTACAACTGAGGTAGGCAAGGAGCTGAGGTCCATGATGAGCTGGCTCAACGACGAGAAGGAAGTAAACTAATATTAGTTCCTTTAGATCCAATGGTCAGGGCTGTGTTTACGGTCCTGGCCTTTTCTCAGTTTTTAACAGCAATACAGACATCGTGATATCGATCAGGAGAAAGAAATGTCAATGATAAGCGATAACGTAACTAAGGGTGTGGAAAGAGCTCCTAACCGTAGCCTTTTCTACGCCATGGGATATACGAAGGAGGAGCTGGACAGGCCGCTGATCGGTGTGGTCTCAGCTCATTCTGAGATAGTTCCGGGACACATGCATCTGGACAAGATCACTGAGGCCGTCAAGGCCGGCATCAGGATGGCGGGTGGCACCCCGATAATGGTGCCGGCCATCGGAGTCTGCGACGGCATCGCCATGGGACATGTGGGAATGAAGTATTCACTTCCGAGCAGAGAACTCATAGCGGACAGCGTGGAGACAATGGCGAGGGCTCATGCTTTTGACGGCCTGGTGCTCGTACCGAATTGCGATAAGGTCGTGCCTGGCATGCTCATGGGTGCATGCCGCATAAATATTCCGACCGTTCTGTGTTCTGGCGGCCCGATGATGAGCGGACACGTGAACGGGGAAGAGGTCTCTCTTTCAAAAATGTTCGAGGCGGTAGGTGCCAGAAAAGCCGGATTCATCGATGACGATCAGCTCCGCGTCTACGAGGAGAACACCTGTCCTGGATGCGGATCGTGCTCCGGTATGTACACTGCGAACTCCATGAACTGTCTGTCCGAGGCCATCGGCATCGCTCTTCCTGGAAACGGCACCATCCCTGCCGTCCAGGGCAGGAGGATCATGCTGGCAAAGCATGCGGGCATGGCGGTCATGGATATGGTGGAAAAGGACATCAAACCAAGAGACATTATCAACGAGAAGACCGTGAGGAACGCTCTCACCTGCGACATGGCACTGGGCTGTTCCACCAACACGGTCCTTCATCTCCTCGCCATCGCCCACGAGGCGAAGGTCGATGTGGACCTCAAGATGTTCAACGAGGTAAGCGCAAAGACTCCTAACCTGTGCCACCTTGCGCCGGCGGGGGGCACTCACATGCACGACCTGGACAGAGCCGGGGGCATCCCTGCGGTAATGGCAGAGCTGAACAAGCTGGGACTTCTTGACACAACTCAGCTCAACGTCAACTGCCACACCGTTGCCGAGAACATCGCCGGAAAAGAGCCTGTGGACAGGAAGGCCATCAGGAGCGTGGAGGAGCCTTACAGCAAGACAGGTGGGCTGATGATACTCTGGGGCAACATCGCGAAGGACGGCTGCGTGGTGAAGAGGAGCGCGGTAGCTCCCGAGATGCTGGTGCACTCCGGATCTGCCAGGGTCTTCAACAGCGAGGACGAGGCGATCGACGCCATCTACAACGGCAGGATAAACAAAGGCGACGTCGTTGTGATCAGATACGAGGGACCTAAGGGTGGTCCGGGAATGAGAGAGATGCTGAATCCTACCAGCGCGCTGGCCGGGATGAAGCTGGACAAGGACGTTGCTCTGATCACAGACGGACGGTTCAGCGGCGCCAGCAGGGGAGCGGCCATCGGGCACATCTCACCTGAGGCGGCTCTTGGCGGTGCCATCGGCCTGATCAAGGAAGGAGACATCATCGATATCGATATTCCGGGAGCATCCATCAACGTGAGAGTCGATGATGCAGAGCTTGATGAGAGGCGCAAGGGCTGGGAGCCTGAGCCGCCGAAGATCACCGAGGGATGGCTCGCCCGCTACGCAAGACTCGTGGCATCCTCCTCAAAGGGAGCTATACTCGAATAAGAAGCTATGCTCGAATAAAGCTTTTTTCCAGATAAAGAAGATAAGGGAAAGAAAAAATGTTGACATTAGAAGATTTCGAAAAGGCCACCGAGACGGTCCAGAAGGTCACCCGGCCGACGCACCTGGTATACAGCGACTACTTTTCAGAGCAGAGTGGCAACAAGGTCTATCTTAAGCCGGAGAACATGCAGCTCACCGGTGCCTACAAGATAAGAGGTGCCTATTACAAGATAAGCACGCTCAGCGATGAAGAGAGAAACAAGGGGCTGATCACGGCTTCCGCAGGGAACCATGCTCAGGGTGTGGCATATGCGGCAAAGGCCTACGGCGTTCCTGCCACTATCGTGATGCCTACCACGACGCCTCTCATCAAGGTGAACAGGACCGAGAGCTATGGCGCAAAGGTGATCCTGAAGGGTGACGTGTACGACGAGGCTGCTGAATACGCTATGAAGCTCGCCGAGGAAAAGGGGATGACGTTCATCCATCCTTTTGACGACCCTGTGGTAGCCACAGGTCAGGGCACCATCGCCATGGAGATCATCAAGGATCTCCCGCTTGTTGATGCGATACTGGTACCTGTCGGCGGAGGCGGTCTGGCCACCGGTATCTCCGTGCTGGCAAAACAGCTTAAACCGAACATCAAGATCATCGCCGTCGAGCCTGCCGGGGCAAATTCGCTGCAGAGATCCTTTGAGGCCGGCAAGGTGGTGACCATGAAAGACGTGCACACCATAGCTGACGGCACCGCAGTAAAAACTCCGGGGAAAAATGTTTTTCCATATCTCCAGAAGAACATCGACGAGATAATCACCGTAGAGGACGACGAGCTCGTTGTGGCCTTCCTGGACATGGTGGAAAACCACAAGATGGTGGTGGAGAACTCCGGACTTCTGACCGTAGCGGCACTCAAGCACCTGTCTTTCAAGGACAAGAAGGTCGTCTCCATCCTGAGCGGCGGTAACATCGATATCATAACAATGTCAAACGTGGTACAGCACGGCCTGATCATGAGGGACAGGATCTTCACCGTCTCCGTGATGCTGCCAGACAAGCCGGGCGAGCTGGTCAAGGTGGCTCAGAGCGTGGCATCTTCTCAGGGCAACGTTGTGCGTCTGGAGCACAATCAGTTCGTGAGCATCGACAGGAACCACAAGGTGGAGCTGAAGCTTACCATCGAGGCTTTCGGCACAGAGCACAAGAACAAGATCATCGACGATCTGAAGTCCAAGGGCTACGACGCAAACGAAACAGACGTGATGATGTAGGTTTTGCAGTGAGGAGGCGCGTTCATGATCGATACGGTCATCTTTGACATCGGAAGGGTACTTCTGGGATTCGAATGGATGGACTATGTGCACAGGCTTTTCAACGACCCGGAGACGGAGGAAGCCGTGACGAAGGCCACATTCCGGAGCGGCATCTGGAATGAGATGGACCGAGGGATCTGGACCGAGGAAGAGGTCCTGGAAAGGTTTTACGAAAAGGATCCTGGTCACAAGGAGCAGATCTGGAAAGCTTTTGATAGCGTGGGTGACTGTGCCGAGCGTACGGACTACGCGATCCCGTGGATAGAGGAGCTGAAGACAGATGGATACAGGGTGCTGTATCTTTCGAATTACTCTGAGCATGTGAAGCGGAGAACGCTGCACGCTATGGATTTCCTGGGGCATATGGACGGCGGGATATTTTCCTACGAGGTCCATTCCATCAAGCCGGAGAAGGAGATATATGAAAAGCTCATAGAAAAATACGGCCTCGTGCCTGAGAGATGCGTCTTCATCGACGACAATAAGAAGAACATCAGCGCCGCGGAGGATATCGGCTTCAAAGCTATCGGATTTGAAAGTTACGAGCAGGCCCACGGTGAACTTATGAGCCTGCTGGACGTGTGCAGCAGAATACACAACTGACAGAGCGGATAACCGACACAAAACGAGTGGCCGTCGCATTTGAACAAAATGCGACGGCCACTCGTTTTATGAGACCTGTTTTTATGAGCGAATCAAGTCTGCGCGCCGAACGACAGCCTCTGTGAGCGGTACATTTCCAGCTAAATGATCACAGCCCTATCGAGGCGAGTATCACGAACTGTTTCGCCGTCCTCGGCGACCTGCCGTTAGACCTGATCGCAAAGGCTTCTGCTTTTCTGAAGAGCTCTTCCTCGCTGTCGTACTTCAGGCCGCGCTCGTCCGCCAGCTGTTTCACGATCTCAAGGTAGAGGTCTTTTGCAGGCTTCTGGAAGGTGATCGTGAGGCCGAACCTTGCGGAAAGGCTCATGGTCTCCTGGAGCGTGTCGTTCACGTGGAGGTCTGTGCCCGCACGGTCCTCGGCCGATTCCTTTATGAGATGCCGGCGATTGCTCGTGGCATAGATGACTATGTTGTTGCAGCGGCCCGCAACGCTTCCCTCCAGGATCCCCTTGAGTGCGGTGTAATTGTCGTCGTTCTTGTCGAATGTCAGATCGTCGATGAAAAAAATGAATTTAAGAGGGTTGTTCTGGAGCTCTTCCACTATATCGGTGATCATCGTTACACGGTTCTTGTTCATCTCGATCAGCCTGACACCCTTGTCGAAATAGGCCGCGGCGCAGGCCTTGACCGTTGATGATTTTCCAGTACCCGCATCGCCGTAGAGGAGCACGTTGCTGGCATCCCGCCCCTCGGCCAGGGCCTTGGTATTCATAAGTACCTTTGAACGCTCCAGCTCGTAGCCGTAAAGCTGGTCAAGTGTCTGATATTCCGGATCCTTGACCGGGACAAGCTTTCCGTTCTTCTCCTTGAACATGCCGTACTGGGCGAATTTGCCGAAGCCTCTGGTGAAAAGGTTTTCCAGCAGCTGGTTGTAGGTCTCGCGAATGTCCACATCTTCGGTGTCGAAGTCTGGGAGGTAAACGTCGGCGTTGATGCACCTGGCTATGTCCATGTCGGTGATCTCGCTCACATCCTGGAGCGTGTCAAGCTCTCTGTAGAGGGTCTTCACCAGGGCCTTGGAAGGAGTCATCTTCCGCAGGCGGAGCTGGATAAGAGCGTCGTCTCCGTGGAGCACGCTGTCTCTTACGAAAAGGCTGAGATTACCGCCATTGCAGTAAAGAGCCTGACAGAAGGCTCCGTACTTGCTGATCTTTTCCTCCATCGTGTCGCTGGAATCCTCCTGGATCGACTTGAGCAACGTTATGAGACTCTGGTATACAGGATCCTCCAGCAGAGTGCGCATTGCGGAGAAGCCGCAGAGGCGGCGGCAAATCTTCTTGATCTTTTCGCTGTTATACATCGTGTGACTCCTTTTATTGTTTACGCTTAAGACGTAAAACGATGAGAATGTAATTTATGTATTAAATTTAGTATTTTGTCTGAATAATCAGGTATTTTATTCAGACGATTGTATATATTCCATAACAATATAGCACTTTCTTGGTGAAATGTCACAAGAAACAGTTGCCAAATTATGTTCGGAAACAACGACAATCCTTGAAAAATAAAGCTTTTCCCGTTCTCAACGCTGTTGACACAACATAATGTGTATGTTAGAATCATCGGCGCTATAAGGATTTACCTATTGGGCGTTCAGTCCAATATTTTTTTCAGGAGGTTTTCTACATGCATACCGTACTCATGGTAATTCTGCTGTTTGCAAGCATTTTCATGATCGTCAGTATTCTGCTTCAGACCAGCAAGAGCGACGGCCTTTCCGGATCCATCGCAGGAGGCGCCGAGCAGCTTTTCGGAAAGAAGAAGAGCAACACATACGACATGATGCTCTCCAGAGTTACCACTGTAAGCTCTATTGTATATATCGTTCTGGTTTTGGCAATAGTTACAGTATTTAACTAAGTTGGCTGCAGCATTTCTCCTGAAATGCTGATGCTTCGGAAGACTGGGTGGATGTTTGTACTTTTCCCCCCGGGACTTCCTATTTTATTTTATCAATTTTTAGAAAGAACATAACTTAAAGGAGGTTTGTACCAAATGCAAACTTGGATCATCCCGGTAATTGCACTTATCGGACTGCTGGTCGCATTTGCTCTCGCTTCTTACGTGAGCAGGGCAGACGCCGGCAACGAGAGGATGCAGGAGATTTCCGGATTCATCAGAGAGGGAGCTTTCGCTTTTCTCACCAGAGAATACAAGACGATGGCCATCGTTATCGTTGCGCTTTTCCTGATCATCGGATTTGCCATCAACTGGACATCTGGAGTTCTGTATGTGTTCGGAGCGCTGCTCTCCGTACTGGCAGGATTCTTCGGAATGAACGTCGCCACAAAGGGTAACGTGAGGACAGCTAACGCTGCCATGACATCCGGAATGCCTAAGGCGCTGAAGATAGCCTTCCGCAGCGGTGCTGTAATGGGACTGTGCGTAGCAGGCCTCGGTCTCTTCGGACTCGGCGTAGTATTCGTAGTACTCGACATGGCCACCATTCAGGAGTGCGTGACGAGCTTCGGACTTGGAGCTTCCTCCATGGCGCTCTTCGGACGTGTGGGCGGCGGAATTTATACAAAGGCTGCAGACGTAGGAGCTGATCTGGTAGGTAAGGTCGAGGCGGGAATTCCTGAGGATGACCCTAGAAACCCTGCCGTTATCGCCGACAACGTTGGAGACAACGTGGGCGACGTTGCAGGAATGGGTTCCGACCTCTTCGAGTCTTATGTAGGTTCTATCATTTCCGCAGTGACATTGGCAGCGGTAGCCGTTGATGCTTCTGGCATCCAGGGGACATTCTCCGCGAGGACAGCAGCCATCTTCCCTCTGATTATCTCAGCTCTCGGGATCGTTGCTTCCGTTATCGGAGTCCTCTCTGTAAGAGGTTCCGAGAAGGTGAGCCCGGCAAAATCCATGAACGTCGGAACATACGTTGGCGGCATCATCGTGATCGTGGGTTCTCTGTTCTTCAGTAACAGAATGCTGGGATCCTATACATATGCTTATGCTATCATCGCAGGACTGATCGTAGGTATCATCATCGGTCAGCTCACAGAGATCTACACTTCTGATTCTCACAAGCACGTTAAGAGGATCGCTGAGGAGTCTCAGACCGGTTCTGCTACTACTATTATTTCCGGACTGGCTGTAGGAATGGAGTCCACTGTATGGCCTATCCTCTTCATCGGTCTGGGCATCATCATCGCATATAACTTTGCAGGACTTTACGGTATCGCTCTGGCTGCCGTCGGAATGCTTTCCAACACGGGAATGACTGTAGCCGTTGACGCTTACGGACCGGTTTCCGACAACGCCGGTGGTATCGCAGAGATGTCTGAGCTTCCTGAGAACGTAAGAAACATCACTGATACACTCGACTCCGTAGGAAATACCACAGCTGCTATTGGTAAAGGATTTGCCATCGGTTCTGCTGCACTTACAGCACTGGCCCTGTTTGCATCCTTCTCTCAGGCTGCAAAGGTGAGCACCATCAGTCTGCTGGATCCAATGGTGATCGTAGGACTGTTCATCGGAGCAATGCTGCCATTCCTGTTCTCAGCTATGACAATGAGCTCTGTAGGAAAGGCTGCCAACCAGATGATCCAGGAGGTAAGAAGACAGTTCCACGAGGACAAGGGCATCCTGGAGGGAACATCTAAGCCTGATTACAAGAGATGCGTAAGCATTTCCACAGCTGCTGCTCTTAAGGAGATGATCGCCCCTGGTCTTCTCGCTATCATCGCTCCAGTTGCAGTGGGACTGCTCCTGGGCGTAGAGGCACTGGGCGGAATGCTGGCCGGATCTCTTGCATGCGGCGTTCTCTTGGCCATCATGATGGCTAACGCCGGCGGCGCATGGGACAACGCCAAGAAGTTCATCGAGGGCGGTGCCTTCGGTGGAAAGGGCTCTGATACCCATAAGGCAGCTGTTGTAGGAGATACCGTTGGTGACCCATTCAAGGATACATCCGGTCCTTCCATCAACATCCTGATCAAGCTGATGACTATCGTTTCACTGGTATTCGCTCCGCTGTTCGTACAGTTCGGAGGCATCCTGTTCTAGTCATCAGGAGATAATGAAAAAACACGAGGCACCGCTGGATCTATATCCGGCAGTGCCTTTTTCTGATATACTCGAAAAAACAAATGTGAAAGATGAGGAGCGATCCATGAGTAAAGAAACCGAGAAGATATTTAAGGAAGTTCAAAAATATATTGATGAGAATACGGATGGTGAACCTACGGAAGAGGAACTTAATGAGTTGATCAGAAAGTTTGTTGATGACTATAATGGCCAGATCCCGGGCCCGTTAACTCCGGATAATGCGGAGGACGCTGAGGATTATCTGGAGCTGGCTTACAGTTCCGACAATGCGAAAGACGCATTGAAGTATGCAAAGCAGGCCCTGAAGCTCGATCCCTTCAATTACGATGCGGAGGCGTTGGTCATAGAGTTCAAGAGCACAGATGTTACAAAGCTCGTTCGAGATTATGAGAAGGCCGTAAAGAATGCTACAAAGCATATGGATGAAGAAGGGTACTTCGAGGAAGAGAATATCGGTGATTTCTGGGCTATCCTTGAAACAAGGCCATACATGCGGCTTCGCAGGGCATACCTCGATGCACTCGTGAACTGCCGCATGATGAGACGGGCAGAGGAGGAATGCAAGGAACTGCTGAGACTCTGCGAAAATGACAACATGGGAGTTCGGTTCGTTCTGATGCACATTTATGCGTATTTTGAAGACGAGGCTGGAGCTCTTGAACTTAGTGAGAAATACGGCGGATATGATAATACTCAGATCCTGCTGCCGATGTCCGTTATATTCTATAAGAAGGGAAACTACGTAAAGTCACGCCAGTATTTGAAAAGGCTTGTCAGCAGAAACAAGGATTTCGTCAGATTTGCTAAGATGTTAGTGGGCGACAGCTCAGATGAACTGGATGACATTGACGTGAGTTATTCATATACTCCGAATACTATTGAAGAGCTCGTAATCGAAATGCAGGATAATTTATACCTGTTCGTTGACCTGATCCCGTATTTTGACTGGGCGCTCAGGGAGGCAAAGAAGTTTAAATGAATAAAGGGATCGTCATACTGTGCGCCGCGGCTGCCCTGACGAGAAGCAGGAGAGAAAAACAATAAAACCAGACTATAAATTGCAATTCCAACTTGAACACTAGCGTAAAATTAAGCACTTTGAACTTTGACAACTGAATACACTTGATCGAGAAATTCGTCGAAGAGCTCTTCTGGTGTAAAGTATCCAAGACGTTTTCGCGGCAAAGCGTTCATCTCATCGGCAAAACTCAGTATTTGATCTGCAGAATATTTGTCGATGGACACTCCTTTCGGAATGTATCTGCGAAAGAGACGGTTGTGTCGCTCGTTCTGACCTCTTTCCCAGGATGAGTACGGATGAGCAAAGTAGACGCCTACACCCCAATCCTTTAGTTCAGAGAGCCTTTCAAATTCAGGTCCGTTATCTGCGGTGATGGTCTTGAAGATCTCTGAAAAATGTGTGTCACCATATTCTTCTCTAAGGGTCTCCATTGCAGCCATTACCGAGTCAGAGTCTTTGCCGGGAATCTTTATAGCCAGATAGAAATCAGTGACTTTTTCAACCAGAGTGAGAACCACTGATTCCTTGCCAGCTCGTTTGCCCACTACTGTGTCTATTTCCCAATGACCGCACACGATGCGCATGGATGCTTCCTCTGGACGATCATCTATGCTCTTGCCGAGGACCTTCTTGTTCTTGCGAGTATGGGCCTTCTTCGACTTGCGGGAGAGAACTTCAGGCAAGTCGAATGGTGAGAGAGGCAGATTACCGGCCCACAGCTCACGGTATAGCGTCTTTGTGCAGACGATATACTCGCTTGGAAACAGCTTCTTACGTCTGGCGTACCCTACACAGCAATCCAATGACCAGTGCTTTTCTCGCACCTGCTTGACCATCCAATCGATAAAAGGATTTTCTTCTTCTAGTTTGTGCGGCTTGTGACAGCGGGTCCGGTTAGTTTCATAATTTGCCTGCCCCCTTTTAGCTGAATACTCAGGGAACCTCCCACGATTGCCTTTGCGCTTTCCTGTACCGCGGCGCAACTCATTGAGTACAGTGGATGCAGAACAGTTTACAACTTCGGCAGTTTTGCGTAGAGACATCCCCAACTTCTTGCAGGTCTTGATGCTGCATCTGTCTTCGAATCCGAGATGCTGTCCTCTTTCTCTTTCAGGTGTGGTAGAATTGTCACGATCCATGGTGATCTCCTTTGGTGATTTTGTGTGGTGACTTAATTCTACCAAAGATAGGTCCTGTGGATCTTCTTTTATTTAGTTTTAGTGTTCAACTTCATATTACAATTAACCAATAAAACCAGACATGATCGTGTTCAGCGCTTCGGGTGAAGATCCGAGGCGTTTTTTTTGTGATCTTTAGTGTAAAAAAACCACCGGCTAAGCCGGTGGAGTAAGAAGCTTTAGCTTCAAGAAAAAACCTCCTGTGATATCATGAATGAGGCTTCCAACCGCACTCATGTAACAAAGGAGGAATAAATCGATGGGTAATATTACCAAAACCGACATCAATAGTTTAACACATTCGAAGTGGCGGTGTCAGTATCACGTAGTGTTTGCGCCGAAGTACAGGAGACAAATTATCTACGGAAAAATAAAAGAGGATATTGGCAAGATACTTAGGCAGTTGTGTGATCAGAAAGGCATAGAAATAATAGAAGCGGAGTTGTGCCCTGATCATGTACACATGCTGATATCAATTCCGCCAAAATACAGCGTATCGCAAGTGATGGGATATCTGAAGGGAAAAAGCTCACTGATGATATTCGACAGACATGCGAATATGAAATATCGGTATGGGAACAGGCATTTCTGGTGCCGTGGCTATTATGTCGATACAGTTGGCAGAAACAAAAAGGCAATCGCAGAATACATACGAAACCAACTGCAAGAAGATATCGCAAATGATCAATTAACATTGAAGGAGTACATAGACCCGTTCACGGGTAGCAAGAATACGAAGGCATAATAAAAAGCGCCCTTAGGCGCAGCCGGAAAATAGAGATGCGGTTGGCAGTCTATTTCGGTGCGTCTTAAGACGCCTGCAAGTAACAGGCCCTTTTAGGGCAAGGACAAACCACCAGTTCAACTGGTGGTTATGATTTGCGCTTTTCGTGATCTTTAGTGTAAAAAAACCACCGGCTAAGCCGGTGGAGTAAGAAGCTTTAGCTTCAAGAAAAAACCTCCTGTGATATCATGAATGAGGCTTCCAACCGCACTCATGTAACAAAGGAGGAATAAATCGATGGGTAATATTACCAAAACCGACATCAATAGTTTAACACATTCGAAGTGGCGGTGTCAGTATCACGTAGTGTTTGCGCCGAAGTACAGGAGACAAATTATCTACGGAAAAATAAAAGAGGATATTGGCAAGATACTTAGGCAGTTGTGTGATCAGAAAGGCATAGAAATAATAGAAGCGGAGTTGTGCCCTGATCATGTACACATGCTGATATCAATTCCGCCAAAATACAGCGTATCGCAAGTGATGGGATATCTGAAGGGAAAAAGCTCACTGATGATATTCGACAGACATGCGAATATGAAATATCGGTATGGGAACAGGCATTTCTGGTGCCGTGGCTATTATGTCGATACAGTTGGCAGAAACAAAAAGGCAATCGCAGAATACATACGAAACCAACTGCAAGAAGATATCGCAAATGATCAATTAACATTGAAGGAGTACATAGACCCGTTCACGGGTAGCAAGAATACGAAGGCATAATAAAAAGCGCCCTTAGGCGCAGCCGGAAAATAGAGATGCGGTTGGCAGTCTATTTCGGTGCGTCTTAAGACGCCTGCAAGTAACAGGCCCTTTTAGGGCAAGGACAAACCACCAGTTCAACTGGTGGTTATGATTTGCGCTTTTCAAATTTTTGGGGGATGGAATTGCAAGGCGCGATATGCTGAGCGATGGCACGAACTGATGCCAATGTGGAACCTTATGATGTTCTTGTCGGGATGTGAATCTGGTATCCTTTCAACTGTCATGAGGACAGGGGGCCGGAACGGACCGGCTCGAAGAAAATGATAAACAAAGGTTTCAACTGCAAATTACCAACTCAAGCTATTCAACACATTAAACAATGGGAGGAAGGAACGATGAAGAACACAGCACTGATCACAGGGTCCTACGGCGGACTGGGAAAATGCTTTGTGAAGATCCACGGAGAAAAGGGTGGAGACATGATCCTTGTGGGAAGGAGCCAGGACAAGCTGGACGCTCAGGCGAAGGAAGCTTCTGAGAAATACGAAGTGGAGATCCACACCATAGCTGTGGATCTGTCAAAGCCAGAGGCTGCCCAGACCATCTACGATACATGCAAGGCCAGCGGCTGGCTGCCTGACATCATCATCAACAACGCCGGATTCGGAGGCCAGGGAGATTTTGCCAGAGAGAGGAGATCCATGGAGCAGGACATGTCCATGATCGCTGTAAACGTAGAGACACCGACGAGAATACTGAAGCTTTTCCTGAAGGACATGATCGAGAGAGGAAGCGGAAAAGTGTTGAACGTAAGCTCCACTGCAGCGGCTATGCCGGGACCTCTTCAGGCCGTGTATTACGCGACAAAGTCCTATGTTACGAGCTGGTCCAACGCCCTGTGGAGAGAGCTCCAGGGAACGGGTGTAACAGTCACGGCACTGATGCCTGGAGCAATGCAGACTGGATTTGCCAGCACCGGCGGACTCACCGACACGAAGCTCTTCGCAAACGCCGTTGAACCATATCAGGTGGCGCTGGACGGATACAATGCCATGCTCAAGGGCGAGCTCAACTGCATCTCAGGCCTGCCGGGGATCCAGAAGCCATTCATGTCGCTGGCGCCTATGTTCCCTAAGAAGACCATGCTGAATTTCGTTTACAACCAGCAGATAGCAGGGAGCGCAAACAGGTAATTCTTTCATGCTGCCGGTCTCTGGATGGAAACTTCCGGAGGCCGGCTCTACATCAAAAGGAACTGATATGATATTCTATTTTTCAGGCACGGGTAATTCCCTTGCCGCAGCAAAGAGACTGCTCCTTCCCGGCGAACAGCTTGTGAACATGGCGGGCCGCAGGCGGTACGTGAATCCTGTTCTGAAGTGATGATGCGGGGAGCAGAATTTTAAGAGGTATTGAAATGAATCATTTTGTTGTGGATGGAAGGTACGAGGACCTTCTGAAATATTTCGGGCTTGACCCTGAGGCGGTGCTGAAGAAAGCCAGGCTGCCGGAGGATACATTCAGGCGGAAGATCGTCACCATGAAGGAGGAAGAGTACTACCGCTTCATGGAGGCAATCGGGAAACTGAGCACTGACAGCCAGCTCCCAATTAACATGTCTACGGTGAATCAGATAGAGTCATTTTCGCCGCCGATCTTTGCATCCTGGTGCAGCAGGAACGGGGAGATCTGCATAGACAGGCTGACGCGTTATAAGAAGCTCATCGGACCTATGAGGTTTCTTGTCTCCAAGGAGGAAGACCAGGAGACGATCCGGCTTGTGCCGGGAGATGAGACGCTGGAGATACCTTCTTTTCTGGTGCAGTCTGAGTTCGCTTTTCTGATCGGGATGTTCCGCAGGGCTACTCACGAGGACATCAATCCTATGAAGATCAGCATGACGGAACTTCCGAAAGACGACTCATTTGCGGATTTCGCAGGAATCGCCCCGGAACATGGAGAAGAAAACTACATCGTTTTTTCCAGAAAAGACCTGAACGAGCCGTTCATATCCTTCAATGACGCCATGTGGAGCTACTTCGAACCGGAGTTGGCAAAGAGGCTGGCTGAGGTTGAGGTTGATGACTCCGTCAGCGCCAGGGTGCGCAGCGCCCTGACTGAGCTTTTGCCGGGAGGCGCAGGAACCATCGAGGACGTGTCTGAAAAGCTCGGGATGTCACGCCGCACTCTCCAGCGGAAGCTGTCTCAGGAGGATACGACTTTTCAGAAGCAACTGAACAACACCAGGGAGATACTGGCCATACGCTACATCCGTAACACGGATATGACCACAAACGACATGGCCTATCTGCTGGGGTATGCGGAGCTGAATTCGTTCCTCAGGGCCTTTTCTGTTTGGACCGGGAAGACCATTACGGAGTACCGGAAGGAAATGGAAAAGGAAGAAGATAAGTAGCAGAGTCGGTCCGTGGTAGAATACAGGACATATAGGGCTGCCGGAAGTGATCCGGCGGCTTTTTTTTTGGACCGCGGTCACATTCAACTCTGTGGTATAGTGTAAGAAAAACCGGCGCATCGAGGCGTTTCATTCAAGACAGATCATAAGGGTGCTTTGTATGGATCAGGGTTTACAGAAAAAGAAGAAGATCATCGCAGTTGCGGCGGGCAGGGAGCCTGCGGATCTGGTGATGAAGAATGCGACTTTCGTAAATGTGTTTACGGGGAAGCTGCAGGAAGGGGACATTGCTATCACTCAGGGGGTGATCGCAGGCATCGGCAGTTCCGCGGGTGCCGGCACGACCGGAGATGCCGTCAGCTACCACGGAAGGAGAGAGATAGACATGGCAGGAAGGGTGATATGCCCTGGCCTGATAGATGCACACATTCATCTGGAGAGTTCCCTGGTGGCGCCGGTGGAATTCGCGAAAGCGGTGATCCCACACGGTACCACCGCAGTTGTCACGGATCCCCACGAGATAGCCAACGTCATGGGCACCGCCGGGATCGACTACATGATGGAAGCCACGAGGGGCCTGCCTCTTGACGTGTTTTTCATGCTCCCGTCCTGTGTTCCCGCCACGCCTATGGACGAATCGGGAGCACTGCTCAGCAGCAGTGACATCAAAAAATACTACAGAGATCCGAGAGTGCTGGGCCTGGCGGAGATGATGGACTTTTTCGGGGTGGTAAAGGAAGACGAACAGTGCCTTCTCAAGATCGACGACGCGGAGGTGTGTGGCAGGAAGATAGACGGCCATGCGCCGGGGCTTTCGGGAAAAGACCTGAACGCTTACGTCGCTGCCGGTATCTCCACCGACCACGAATGTGCGGATATTGACGAGGCCATTGCGAAGATAGAGCGGGGCCAGATGGTGATGATCCGGGAGGGCACGGCTGCTCACAACCTGGATGCGCTGATCCCGCTGCTCACCTCAGGATATGCTGACAGGTGCATGTTCTGCTCGGATGACAAACACCCGTCGGATCTCCTGCACAAAGGGCATATTGACGAGCTAATCAGGCGGTCGGTGGCCGCAGGAGCAGATCCGGTCCTCGCTATTAAGACGGGCAGCTTCAACGCAGCCAGACATTTCCAGCTAAACGACAGAGGGGCCGTCGCCCCGGGATATCTCGCAGACCTGACGGTGGTGGACGATCTTGAAGATCTCAACATAGTTCAGGTATACAAGAATGGACGGCTGGTGTTCGATGAGGCCGGCAATGATGTGAGTGGATCGATCGGCGCGGGTCAGCTGGTGGATATCGTTCCACCGGCGATCAACAAAAGCCTGGACATTGCCGCTCATGACACATTCCGAAACCACTTTTTCCTGGAAAAAGACTTCCACGACAGCGGGACGAGGGCGGTCATCGGAACGGTGGACGGAGAGATAACGACGACACGCCAGGGCTTCTCCCAGAGTATACAGGTGGATAAGGATATCCTGAAGGTGGCCGTCATCGAGAGGCATCATGGCACCGGTCACGTGGGAATCGGATATCTCAATGGATACGGGCTTCGATCCGGAGCGGTGGCCACGAGCTTTTCCCACGATTCTCACAATATCATCGTGGTGGGTACCAGCGACGGGGACATGGCACTTGCCGTCAACAGGCTCACGGAAAACCGCGGAGGCATCGTTGTGGAAAGCGGCGGAGAGATCCTGGGAGAGGTGAAGCTCGGGATCGCGGGGCTCATGTCGGACGAGTCCCTTGAGACTGTGGATCTGGAGCTTGAGACCGCAAGGACGGCTGCCAGGAGCCTCGGGGTGAACCCTGAGATCGACCCGTTCATGACCTTGAGTTTTCTCAGCCTGCCGGTGATACCGGAGCTGAGGATCACCACGAGGGGCGTTTTCGACGTAACTGAACAGAAATACATTTAACATATCATCTGAAAGAAAGAGGCGAATATCATGGATGAGAAGAACAGACAGTTCGTATATTACATTCCGACTAAAGTCTATTTCGGGCCCGACCAGATCGGCCATCTCGGCGGGGAGCTGAAAAAATGGGGCAGCAGGGTCCTCCTGTGCTACGGCGGCGGTTCCATCAAGAGGAGCGGCCTGTACGACAGGATCGTGGAGTCGGTGAAGGACAGCGGCCTCGAGCTCTTTGAGCTCGGCGGGATCGCTCCGAACCCGAGGATCGACTCCGTGCGAAAGGGTGCGGAGATCTGCCGCCGGGAAAAAATAGATGTCGTCCTTGCGGCAGGTGGCGGCTCGGTCATCGACTGCGCCAAGTTCATCGCCTCCGCCACGTTTTACGACGGCGATGCCTGGGATCTCCTGTCGAAACAGGTGAGGACCGAAAAGTGCCTGCCAGTATTCTCCGTTCTGACCGCTGCGGCCACCGGGTCCGAGATGGATGCGGGAGGTGTCATCAGCAATCCCGAGACTCAGGATAAGCTGGGGGGAGGAGCGCCGGGGATGCTTCCTAAGGTCTCATTCCTTGATCCGACCGTGACATACTCGGTCTCCCCGAAGCAGACCGCCTGCGGCAGCGCTGACATTCTCTCTCATCTCTATGAGATCTATTTCGTTCCAGAGGGCGAGAGCATGTACATGCTGGACAGATTCATGGAGGGAATGATGAGGTCCGTGATCAAATACGCGCCGATCGCCCTCAAGGAGCCGGACAACTATGAGGCCAGGGAAAACCTCATGTGGACCAGCTCCTGGGCGATCAACGGTTTTGCCGGTGCCAAGCAGCAGTGCGACTGGAGCTGCCATCCGATCGAGCACGAGGTATCGGCGATCTACGACATCACCCACGGGCTGGGGCTCGCCATCATAACACCGAGGTGGATGAGGTACATACTTGATGAGACGACGGCCCCGAAGTTCAGGGAATACGGCGTGAACGTATTCGGGCTTGATTCGTCCATGGACACCATGGAGGCCGCGGAAAAGAGCATTTCCCTGACCGAGGACTTCCTGTTCGACGCGCTCGGGATACCGTCATCTTTCTCCGAGATAGGCATCGGAGACGAGAATATCCCGGTCATGGCGGAAAAAGCCTGCGGAGGCGACGTGCTGTACGGCTACAGGCCGCTGAAAAAGGACGACATAGAGAAAATACTGAGAGCGTGCCTGTAGGCTGCAGCGCTCTTTTGAATTGAGATATCTTACTAGATGCGCCGGGAAAAGGTTCCTGCACTCTGGATGTGTCAGCGAGGGGTGACGACATGAATGAGATAAGTACGGGTATGTCAGGACGGGAGCACCAACTGCAGGCGCAGTGCCGGCAATATTATGACCTGATAGATGGAGGGATCTGTTTTGTTCTGCCGGATGAAACGGAACGGATCGTTTTTGCAAACGAGACAAATGATCAGACTTAGATACGGAAATACTAATACTTTTTTCATTGAAGGCAGTCATGGGGGCATTCTCTTCGACACCGATTATGCCGGCACGCTGCATGATTTTTATAAGGCGGTGAAGAAGGCTGAGATACAGGTCAGGGATATAAGGTTTGTCCTGGCATCTCATTATCATCCGGATCATATGGGACTGATAGGAGACCTCCAGAGACAAGGGGTACGGCTTCTATTAATGGACATACAGAAAGACTATGTCCATGCGTCGGATCACATCTTCGAAAGGGAGAAGTCACCTTTTACGCCGGTGGATGAGGACTATGCAACCGTTATATCATGCCTGGAAAGCAGGGACTTTCTTCATGAAATGGGCATTGAGGGGGAGGTCCTCCATACCCCGAGCCACAGTGAAGACAGCGTTTCACTGATACTGGACAGCGGGGAATGTTTCCTTGGAGACATCACCCCGTTTGAACTTATCGAAGGATACGAGGACAACAGGGCTCTGAAGAATGACTGGGAACTGATCAATTCATATCGGCCGAGGAAATTCTTCTACGCTCACGGACCCGAGTAAAATACTTGAGACGGCAAGAGGGATCCTGTGAAATGCAGCAAATGAGCTTTTTCGGGTGATTCTCGCTTTATGTCCTGTTCTCGGACAGGCTTTTTTCTTATTCTGTCGATGAAAGGAGGGATGCAGTTATGGATCAGATAAAAACAGGAGCTTTTCTGAAGGCATTGCGCAGGGAGAAAAACCTCACGCAGGAGGACCTGGCCGAAGAGCTTAATGTTTCTTCCAAGACTGTTTCCCGGTGGGAGACCGGGAGAAATCTGCCGGACATCAGCCTGTTGGTGTGCCTTGCAGCGTTTTACCACGTCAGCATTCCTGAGATCATCGATGGAGAAAGGAAAAGTGATGTCATGAGACAGGAAACCAGGGAGACCGCCGTCAAAATGGCGGAGTACAGCAAGAAGGAGTCTGCTGCAAAAAAACAGAAGACCGCTGGAGTTATGCTCGCGGCCTTCGGGGTGTTCATCATTATTTCAGCGTTAGGTATCTTCCCGGCGGACAGCAGCTGGGGCGGGATATATTCAATACTTGGAGGTGTGATCCTGATAGCAGGACTGGCAGTTTTACTGAGGTCAATAATGGTAAAAAGACACGTCAGGATCCTGGCATGTGTCATATGTGCAGTCATTCTCGCCGGGGCATTCGCCGTCAGCGATTACGTCGCAGTGACCCGGTTCAACCAGGTCCCGCGTTTTTCCTATGAAAAGGAATGGTCCTCGGAACACCCGGATCAGGTGATATATAAAACACTGTTTTTCACCGCGGTCCAGAAGCACCGCGACACCGTACAGGAGAAAGTTGAGATCGTAAAATGAAGGTATTGATAATTCCGGACGTCCACCTCAAGCCTTGGATGTTCAGGGACGCAGAAAGGATATTCCTGGAGAAGAAGGCAGACAGGGCGATATGTCTCGGGGATCTCCTGGATGACTGGGGATGTGAGTACGATGACCAGCTGTACTGGGACACGATGGATGCGGCCGTGGACTTTGCCACCCGCTACCCAGACACATTGTGGTGCCACGGGAACCACGACCTTGCATACGTCTGGAATACCTGGGTCTCTGGAACATCCTCGGATCCGCTTGCGAGGCAGGCGGCGGGCAATGGACTGAAGGATCTCTTCAGCGCCATTCCTGACGGTAACCTCGCATACGTCCACAGGATCGATAACGTTCTTTTTTCCCACGGGGGGATCTCCCGGAGATTCGTGAAGAAGCGGGTGGACGAAAGCCTGGAAGAGGACGTGGACGATGTCATTTCTAAGATCAACAAAATGAAGCTGGAGGACATGTGGGGAGACGATTCCCCGCTATGGCTCCGGCCCCAGAGAGAGTTCGCGCGCTACCCGGTCGAGATGTACCGGGATGACATGCTCCAGGTGGTGGGGCATTCGCCAATGAAAGAGATCACACGGGAAAACAACCTGCTGTCCTGCGATGTCTTCTCACTGGACTGGGAGCGGCAACCACTTGGGACGCAGGAGTTCTGCCTTCTGGATACTGTTACGTGGGAGTGGGAGGGAGTAGGTGACCAGGAGTCAGAAAACCAGAGTTTCGAATAGCTCCAGCAGCCTCCGGAACGTATCCTGGCCATCGAGGCAGGTGCCTTCCAGGTATCCTCTTTCATGATCCCATTCTGACAGTCCACGGTAGTAATAGAGCTTTTTGCTGTCTTCGATTATAAACGGAACCACATTCCACTTGAGGCACTCTTTCAATGCGACAAGGCGGCCGACACGCCCGTTCCCAGCCTGAAATGGGTGTATTTTTTCGAACTCCGCGTGAAATGCGATGATGTCATATATAGTGACGCTTTCTCTGGAGTTGTAGGCGCGGAGAAGATCGTTCATCTTTCCCGGGACGTCATTGGGTCTGGTGGTCTCGTGTCCACCGACAACGTTTGGCCTGCGTTTGTAGTCTCCCACAGCAAACCAGGACAGGGATGCATCCTGCGTATCGTGCTTCAGGATGTAGTGCAGTTCCTTGATGATCTCCTCGGTCAGGATATCTTCGGCATGGTCGATGCAGAAGTCAATTGCCCTGAAGTGATGTACAGTCTCCAGAATGTCATCGACAGGTATTCCGTCTTCTGCGTCAATGGTGCTGGTCTCGAAGATCAGCCTTGTCTGCTCTTCGGAAAGTGCGCTGCCCTCCATATGGTTGGAATTGTATGTCATCCTGACCTGGAGCTCGTGGTAGAGGCCTCCGGAGATCCCTGCGCTTTTCTCATCACGAAGGACCTGCAATACCGGGTTTTCTGAAATGACACGAAAAAGCTCACTGGCATCGCAGTTAAGAAAAGCTGCGATCTTGTTCAGAGTCTTCTGAGAAAGCCTTTCGCCCTTGCTGATCCTGGCAACAGTTCTTGAAGACAGCCCAAGTTCTCTGGTGAGATCGACACGGCTTTTTCCAGACTCTGCAAGCTTATTTTCCAAGCCCTCATACGAATACATGCTTCACCTCCGGACACAAATCTTTACATAATGATACCTGAAATCAGGAAAAAAGTAAAGATTTCAGCTCTTCCTGCTCCGGAAAAGTAAAGGTCTGTCGTCCTGGCATGATCTACTCCGGGTCGTGGGCCGTGTGACCGCTGGCCAGCTCGAAGTGGCACTTTACGATGCCCAGGTCTGTCTTCGAGAAAAAGCCCCTGCCGTTGACCCTTGCCGTGAGGTCTTTTCCATCCCAGGAGATCAGGAACTTCTGCTGGTTCACCGCGGTAGGGGCCAGGAGAGCGCCCTCCATGCCTGCCCTGAACCAGTCAGGCATCTCACCGGCGACCTTGCACAGCTGTTCTATCGCCTTTGTTTTACGGGTGACACCCTGGTTTTCGCCGTATCCCAGGGAGACCACGATCACCTGTTTCTCTCCGCGGTCTATTTCTGCGTGGCTCTTTCCGTGGGTCAATCCCACCCAGCAGCTGTTCAAACCGAGGCTCTGGGCCAGCAGGACGATCTTCTCACCGTAATATCCGGCCTTTTCCTCCAGGTCAGCCGACTTCTTTCCGACGATCGCCAGGTAATTCCTCACGCCGGTGAATTTTCCGTAGTGGGCCATCGCGGAATCGAAGCACTCCGGCTCGTCAAAGAAGAGCTGCATGTGGAGGCCGCTCTCACGGTTCAGCCGTGCCATCTCTGTCAGCAGCTGCTCGCGGATATCCTGAGGGATCGGCCGGTCCGTATACTGGCGCACGCTGTGGCGTTTTTTCATGAGCTCTATGATCTCTGATCTCTCCATGTTTTCGATGTTTTCCATATCTATCGTCTCCTTTATGTATCCGTTCATCTGTTTATGTGCTTGAACAAATTGTAGCAAATAAAAACGAAGATAACACATCCGTAAAGAAAGTCGAGACGGAGTCTTGCTTGAGCACCGTGATGTCTGCCTGGATACAAAGATATTGACAAAACAATATTTCGGAATAAAACGTTGACAAAACAATTTCTCGCAGGAGGGAAGAGCCGATAATGGATGGGAGATTCGAGAAGTTCACGAGCGACATTGGCAGGTTGTACCGCTGTATACAGAAGATAAAGAAGCTGGAAATGGAGGAGTTCGGACTCAAAGGCAGGACGGTGATGTGCCTTTTTTACCTCTATCAGCAGGAGGAAGGCATGACCGTTTCGGAGCTGTCCCAGAAGGCGGACGAGGACATGGCGTCTGTATCAAGGGCGGTGCAGGATCTGAGGGACCACGGTATGGCGGAGTTTGAAACGCATGGAAAAGGCAATAAATACCGTGCCAGGGTGGTACTCACGGAGAAGGGGCGGGAGACCGCAGCTTCCGTGAACAGGAAAGCCGCAAAGGCCGTAGAGACTGGAGGGTCGGAGCTGAACGAACGGGAAAGAGTCCTTTTTTACAGGATGATGGGCTCCATCGCGGAAAACCTCGAGGCATATACGGAAGAGATGGAGAGAGAAAGAGAAGGAAAGAGATCATGAACGTTTTATATAAGGCGTATTGCAGGACGTACCAGACTATACTCAGGATGGCTCTACCCGCGCTTCCGTACAGGACTCCAGAGATCCTCAGGTCTGCCGGAGAGATCCTCAGGTCTGCCGGAGAGATCCCGGGGCTGCTGGGAAAAAACGCCCCTGGCCGGGCTCTCATAGTCACCGACAGGGGGTGTGTGCAGGCGGGGCTGCTGAAGATCCTCACGGACGCCCTTAAGGAAGGAGACCAGCAGTATACCGTATTTGACGGTGTGGTCTCGAATCCCACGACAGATACTGTGGATCAGGCTCTCGGCAAGTTCACCCGGGAAAAGTGCGTTTCGCTCATCGGGCTCGGCGGAGGGTCCTCCATGGACTGCGCTAAGGCTGTAGGAGCCAGGATCGCCAGCAGATATCCATCGCGATGAAGGCAGACCGGTCTGAAAATAATGCATCGGCGGATAAAAAAACAGCGGCGGGATCTTAGTCCTTCCGCTGTTTTAAACTGCCGTAATTTCATTTCGACGGGTGGGCTCAGATCATGCCGTGCACTATTGCTCGTTCAGCGTAAGTTTTATCACGACAGGGTTGTGATCTGAGTTCCTGAAGCCGAGATCCTGGGTCTGCAGAGAGTTTACAGTGATGTTGCTGGATACGATAAAGCCGTCGATAATGTAATACTGGAAGTCCTCTGGTGATCTGGACTTTGCCGTGTCAAGGGCTTTGTCAAGAGAGCGGCAGCTCGGCGTGCCGTTGTCCATGTAGAACTGCAGGCTGTCGTTGAAGTCGCTGGTGTCGATGGCACCGGCCTTCCACATTCCGTCGAGAACCGGATACGGATTTTCCACGCTGGAAAAGATCTGGTTGAAGTCTCCGGCTGCGATGACGTAATTCCCTTTTGCCGTTTCTTTCTGAAGAATGTTCCTGAGCATCTCGGTCTGCTTTTTCTTGCCCTCGCCATTGTCGTATGCTTCGAGGTGAAGGTTCACAAGCACCAGTTCCTTGTCAGAATCCTCCAGCTTAACGCGGTTCACGGACAGACATCTCTTAAGGTTGCCGAGGCGTACCGGCCAGGAGAAGGGACAAGGGAGCTGTATCCTCGTGGCATCAGCGATACCGTAGCGGCTGAATGTCTGGATACCGCTGTTGACCTTGCCGATCATAGGCAGGGGATAAGGTATCCATGCAACCTTGAAATTCGTTGCAAATGTAGTATCGTATCCGTCAAAGGCCTTGTTCAGCATTTTCGATTCGTCAATGTAGTTTGAGCGGGTGGAATTCTGATCCACCTCCTGAAAAAATCCCACATCCGGGTCCACCGACTGGATCTCATCAGTGATGCCCTTCATGTTCTCGTTCAGGCGGTCTTTGTCCGCCGTCTTCACGGAGCTTCCGCCGTCCATGAAGAAATCAGCGTTGTCTCCCAGAGCACCGTATCCGATGTTCCAGGTCATTGCCGTGATCTGATCGCCCTCAGATATCTCCGCTGAAGATGAGCCGTTTACTTTCAAGGACTCTCTTTCCGCCGGCCTGTATTCCGTAGCGGTGAGAAAACCGAGAAAAGCAACGAAAGCTAGCGCTATACAGATAATAATTATCAGTATAACACGCAGGACCCTCTGCCAGGGCTTCAAAGGCTTCGTCGTGCCTGTCATATTAAGTTACCTCCAAACCATTATTCAAGTCGTTCATCTCCCAGTGAACGATATCATTAAGTGTAACAATGTTTTGCTATCAATACAATGAATATTCTCCAGCCGCGCTATTACGATACTGACTCGACAAAATATGATCTCTCGCGTTTCGAAACGTTTTTTTTTACAAAACAATCCGTATTTTTTGTTGATCCATCACATTTCGCGATTGAGGAAAATCGCACAACATGTTAAACTTAACAAGTTACTTTTAGAATGCATATTTGGCAAAAAATTTGCTGCAAGAAGGGAGAATCAATATGCTGGACAGATTAGAGAAGATCCGTCAGGAGGGTCTCGAGAAGATCGAAGAGGCGGCAAGCGTTGAATCGCTGCAGGAGGTCCGCCGCGAGCTCACAGGTAAGAAGGGGCAGCTAACAGATGTGCTGAAGAGCCTGAAGACGCTTGAGCCTGACATGAAGAGACAGGTTGGCATGAAGGCCAACGAGATCAAGGAGTTTTTCTCAGAAAAGATAAAGGAAAGAGAAGAGGAGATCGTTGCTTCGGAGTCCGCACTGGATGAGGAGATCGACCTTACGCTTCCTGGCAATGCTCCACAGGGCGGAGCGCTGCACCCTATAACACAGATGTGCTATGACCTGAATGACGCCTTTCTCTCCCTGGGCTTTGAGGTCTTTAGCGAGGACGACATCAGCAGTGAAAAATTTGCTTTTGATAACCTGAATTTTGCCATGGACCACCCGGCAAGGGCCACCATGGACACATACTGGATCGAAGGCACCGAGAACCTGTCAGGCAACGAGAGACTTTGCCTGAGACCGCACCTCACCGGAGGATCCGTGCGCTACCTGATGAAGCACGGCGCACCAGCGAGATTCGTGTACCCTGGCAGGGTGTTCAGAAACGAGAACACCGACGCAAGGCATGAAAGAGCTTTTTTCCAGTACGAAGCGCTTATTGTTGACAAGGACCTCAGCTTTTCCTCGGGAAAAGTAATGATCCAGACGATCCTCGAGAAGGTGTTCGGCAGGAAGATCAACGTCCGCATGAGAGAGGGCTTCTTCCCGTTCACAGAGCCGGGCTATGAGATTGACATGGAGTGTCTGGTGTGCGGCGGAAAGGGCTGCAGGGTCTGCAACGGAAACGGCTGGATCGAGGTCATGCCTGGCGGAGTCATCCATCCGAACGTACTGAGAGCTGCCGGTCTGGATCCGGATGTATATTCCGGATTCTACACGAACATCGGTCTGGACAGACTGGTCATGATGAGATACGGAGTGGACGACGTAAGGTTGTTCCACAGCGCCGATCTCAGATTCCTGAGGCAGTTCAAGTAGTGTAAGGAGGTTTGGAATAATGAAAGTATCACTGAATTGGGTCAAGAAATACGTCCAGCTTTCTGAGGATCTCACAAATGAGCAGCTGGCATACGATCTCACCATGCGCACGGTGGAGGTCGAGAACGTAGAGAGCAGCGCGGATAAATTCAAAAACATAGTAGTAGGAGTGATCAGATCCGTCGAGCCGCATCCGGATGCAGACAGGCTGAGAGTCTGCATGGTGGACGTAGGTGACGGAGAGGACAAGCAGATCGTATGCGGAGGCTCAAATCTCTACGAAGGGGAAAAAGTAGTCGTATCCAAGCCGGGTGCAATGGTGTACTGGCACGGCGAAGGCGAGCCTGTTGCCATCAAAGAGACGAAGATGAGGGGCGTAAAGTCCTACGGCATGATCTGCGGAGCAACAGAGGTCTACCTGGAGGATTACTATCCGCCGTCAGACGAGAGAGAGATCGTGGATCTCGGAGACACGGACTGCTATCCGGGTGAAAATCTTGCTGAAGTCATCGGGATGGACGACACCATCCTGGAGATCGACAACAAGTCACTGACCAACAGGCCTGACCTGTGGGGCCACTACGGTATAGCAAGAGAGCTGGCCGCCATATACAAGGTGCCGCTCAAGCCTCTTTCCCAGGAAAAGCCTGATCCTTCTCTGCCAGGCTATCAGGTGGACATCCAGGTCCCTGACAAGTGCAGACGCTTTGCCGCCATCGTCATCGATGGTGTCGACAGCAGGCCTTCTCCGAACTGGATGAAGACCGCCGTTACGAACGGAGGAATGAGACCGATCAACGCCATCGTAGATATAACCAACTACATCATGATGGCCGTAGGACAGCCTACACACGGATACGATTTTTCCCACGTTGAAGACCACATCATCGTCAGAAACGCGAAGCCGGGAGAGAAGCTGATCCTCCTGGATCAGAGCGACCTGGATCTCACCGAGAGCGATCTGGTCATCTGCGACGTGGAGGAGCCTATCAGCCTTGCGGGCATCAGGGGAGGAAGAAAGGATTCGATCCTTCCTGACACCAGAAAGATCGTCCTGGAGTTGGCCAACTTCAGCGCCGAGACCATCAGAAAGACGGGAAAGCGCTTCGACCAGAAGACCGATGCTTCCATCAGGTACGAAAAGGGCATCGACACACAGAGAGTGGATCAGGGAATTTCCCTGGCCATGGAGCTTTTCAGGGAGATCTTCCCTGAGTCCAGGATCCTGGCCTACGGAGATACATATCCGGTGAAGACGGAGCAGTCGGTGATCCAGGTGGACAGGGGACTGCTCGATCGCCGTCTCGGAAAGGTGTTCCCGGATGCCGAGATCGAGGACACACTCACCAGACTTGGATATGATGTGCAGTGGAATGAAAAGGGGTTCCTTGCGACTGCTCCAACGTGGAGATCCACGGGAGATGTGTCCATGTGGGACGACGTCATGGGAGACCTTGCGAGGATATGGTCCTTCGAGAGCTTCGAGGCTACACCTCTCCCTGTGAACTTCGAAAATGCAGTCCACCAGCCAGTTCAGGATCTTGACAGGAAGCTGAGAGAGCATCTGGCCTTCCGCTGCGGATTCAACGAGATCTTCACTTACCCATGGGTAGAGGAGAAGTACATCGACGCCGCAGGCATCGATAAGACCGATGCCGTTCGGCTGGCTACACCTCCGGCACCTGACATGGTGAACCTGAGGCAGTCCCTCGTTCCGGGCATGCTGGAATCGGTGATGAAAAACCTGAGATACTTCGAGGACTTCAAACTCTTCGAGATGGCACAGGTGTACCACAAGGGCGAGTACCACGAGAGCACCGAGGAGGAGACGCTGCCTGTACAGAAGTTGACCCTCTGCGGAGCAGTAGTAGGTAAGGATGGAAAAAATGACTTCTTCGATGCCAAGGGTGCGGTGGAGTCGCTGGCGAGGTACTGCCAGATGGAGCCGCTTACACTGAAGCAGGTTGAGAAGCCGTCCTGGGCAGATGAAAAGGTATACCTGAACATCCTCCGCGGAAAGAAAGTCATCGGAGCGCTGGGACTGGTATCCGTACAGGCTATGAACGCTGCCGGCATCAAGAGGACGAACATGGCCGTATTCGAGCTGGATGAGACGGCTCTGGAGCCTCTCGCATCCAGAGACAACAAGTTCGAGCACCTGCCTCTGTATCCTGAGGTGGATGAAGACCTGTCCATCCTGGTGGATGAGGGCATCAAGTGGGCCGACATCGCAGAGGCCATCAAGCATCACTGCAAGGACCTGAGGTTCGTCGAGGAATACAGAGGACAGCAGGTACCTGAGGGAAAGAAGTCCGTCACCCTGAGCCTGACCATTGGATCGGACAAGGGCACAATGGATTCCAAGGCGATCGACAAGAGAATGAACAAGATCATCAAGACACTGGAGAACAAGGTAGGCGCCGAGCTGAGAGAGGGCTAGGAACGAGCCGGGACCAGTCCGCTTTTACGCTTGCGGAGGGGGCTCGGAATACAAAAAAACAGAAGCGGGGCTGCTCACAAAGCAGCCCCTTTCACATATGCTGAGATATCTGCACGCAGCTTTGACATTCAGCGAAGAGCGCCTACTTCTCTTCGATGTCGCTGGACCTTGCTATGAGGAGAGAGCCTTTTTTTACAGAGACCCTGGCCGCATCTCCGGAGACCTCGTTGCTGATACCCAGCGTCGAAGCGCGCTTCATGTCAACATTGGAGAGCTGGTATTTCGCGCCTGATATGGTGACGCCCCTGGCCTCACGGTCCAGTGGCACAACACCGAAATACTGGTACCGCAGGGATTTCGGGAGGACGATCGAGCTGTTTGTGATCATGGTCAGGTAGTTCCGGTCGTCCATGAATCTCAGCTTTATCTTGTCGCTGTACTTGCTGAGGATGGAGATGTTCCCGAGCATGTGGTCCAGGCGTCCGCCTATGCCGCCGTAGCAGGTGACGTCGTCGCAGCCCATCTCCACCGCATGGTTGAGGCTTGCCTCGGCGTCGGTGATGTCCTTTTCGGCGGGGTAGGTGATGTAAAGACAGTCGAATTTCTCGTCGATGCTGGTGGAATCGAAGTCGCCGATGACTACGTCTGGAAGTATGTTGTAGCTTCTGGCGATCATCTGTCCGCCGTCGGCGCATATGATGTAGTCGGCCTCTTCTGTGAGCTGGTACAGAAGCTGGTCGGACGGGTAGTTAACATAGGATAGAATTATCAGACATTTTTTGCTCATGGTTATTGCCTCCTGATAACTGGATTATACACCACAGGGGGTTGTGCAAAAACACCGGTAGAATATAATAGTTTTCACGCTCTCATCATTTTGCTTTGTATACTTGTGAGATGTATAGGAACGATGAAAGGTCAGAGTAAGGGTATTGTTTATAGAGGGGAGTTTCGATGAGGGTTCCGTATGATAATCTGGAATACCGTCAGTTTATGGACACGACAGTCAGGAAGTGGCTGGACGAAAAGGTGGCCGAGGGCAGGGTCACAACGCCCGACGACATGGAGCTGCAGTATTTCAAGGCCGTTCAGGATGATGACGTTGAAAATAAGGGAAATATTGTTATAATACACGGGCACAGCGAGTTTTTCGGGAAGTACCACGAGGTGGCCTATGATTTCTACGACATGGGGTATTCGGTGTATTTCCTGCAGCTCAGAGGCCACGGGAAGTCCATGCACGTCTCTCACGACCCGGAGTACATCCACGTGAAAAGCTTCCTTGAATACGTCACGGACATCAAGACCTTCATGGACGAAGTGGTGCTGAAGGACGGCAATGCCGGTCCACGCATACTCTTCGCCCACTCCATGGGAGGCTGCGCCTCCGGTCTTTTCCTGGAGAGACACCCCGGATACTTCCACTACGGGATCCTGTGCTCGCCGCTGTGCAAGCTCAGCTTCCCTAAGGACCCTTACTGGAGGGGCAGGATAAAGCTCTTCTATTCGGGCGTCATGGGCTGGGAGGACGAGGCCGTGGAGGGGATGAAGCGCTTCGACGAGAAAAAGATAAGGTGCATCCCCGTGAATTTTTCGGCGGTGCGGTACGAGTATCAGTTCAGGCAGAGGGTGGAGGTGCCGGAATACCGGGCACACATGACCACCTATTCCTGGATCCGTGCGGCCTACCAGGCCAGCAGTGAGCTGATGGCGAAGTGCAGTGTGATACAGATCCCGCTGCTTCTGCTGAGCGGCACTGCGGATCACATGCTGGACCGCCAGGGACACTTCGATTTCGCCGAGAGGACCGGAAACACGAAACTGGTTGAGATAGAGAACGCCAGCCACGATATTTACTCCTGTGCGCCGGAGATACTGGAGGATTTCTGGGACGCCATAGACAGCTTCCTGGAAGAGATGGAACGCAGTTTCAACAGCGATAAGGCTAAAATTTGAGGTAAAAGATGAACAACAGATACATTGTGAGAGAGCCCAACGGACTTATACGAGTTCTGACACAAAGGCACCTGGACGGCCACATGGCCAACTATTTCCTGGGGATATTCATATTCATGCTCCTGGACGAGTGGATCCCCAACATCCTGGGAGTGTTTATCCCAAGGTCGTATTTCGACGTGCTGGGATACACCCAGAACATGCCGGCCGACGTGATACAGAACCTCCCGCGGCTGCCCTTCGTGATGCTGGTGTATGCGGTGCTCATGGGCGGCGTGCTGGTCATGGGAAGGTGTATCTACACTTTGTATTTTCTCCGCAACCGCTCGGTGTCACTGCCTTCGCTTTTTGACGGCTTTCAGTTTTATCTGAAGGCGCTTGGGCTGTACTTCATACAAGTGCTGATCATCTCGGCCATGACCATGCTCTTCATATTCCCGGGCGTGATAGCCTATTTCATGTTCAGCCAGTCGTTCTTCATACTGGCGGATGACCCTTCGAAAGGGATCTTCCAGATCCTGGCAGAGAGCCGTCTCCGCATGGCCGGCAACAAGATGAAGCTCTTTTCCTTCGACATGACATATCTGCTGCTGATAATGCTCTGTCTGATACCTTCATACGCGATTCAGTACTACAGTGGATTCGATTCTTCGACGCTTCTGTGGACGGTGATCTATCTGGTCTTAAGGCTCCCGATGGTCTACGCCATGGGACAGCTGTACCTCGGTCAGACCGTGTTTTACGAACTGCTGATCACCGGCGGATTCAGGAGGTTCGAGTACAGGGGTGAGAGCACGTTCAGGGACGCCTTCGACCAGGCCCCGAACATGTCAGGGTATCCGTTCGGCATGGGACGTCAGGACCAGGGGCAGAGTGGGTATTACGGAGGTGTGCAGAGCGATCGGAATGAGCAGAACGGACAGACAACTCAGGACGTGAACTACGAACAGCAACCGTATAGAGACACTCAGCCAGATGATAAAGCGGCCGGTAACGAGAACGCCGGGACTGAGGATACGGAAAAAACAGGATACACCGAGGCGAAGGATCCCGTATCTGCGGAGAATTCCAGTCCTGCCGACGCCGATAGCTGTGCTGACGAGTCTGTAACGGAAAACTACCAGGTGGATGAGACTGCTGATGCCGGCCAGCCGGTGGAGGATGTGGATGGAAGCGTAGATGAAGTATCTCAGGGAGACTTAGACGATCCTTTCGGCGACGAGGATGACGACGGATTCCAGAACTGACACCGTCCTCATCCCGAGAGCCTCGGCGGTCTCGCCTGTGCTGCATTCCACGATAGGCTGGTAGTAGACCTTGAGCCACTGATTTCTGACCGTCCTGTCCACATTTGCCAGCACGTGCGTCCGTATTTTCTCGTTCAGCTCCAGCTCCTCATCGTAATAGAGGAGCCGGATCCAGTTGATGCCGATTCCTTTTTCTATTGTTATTTTATCTGATCCCGCAGCCCTGCTATGAGCCCTGCCATGTCGTCAGGCAGAGGGGCCGTGATGTCCAGAATGTCCCCGGAGACCGGGTGGTGTATCACTATGCGGGTAGAGTGGAGAGCCTGCCGGTCCAGCATCCCGTCACCGGTCCCGTAGAGTGGGTCTCCCACCAGCGGGTATCCGATATGAGCCATGTGCACCCTGATCTGGTGAGTACGTCCAGTGTGAAGAGTCAGGCGTACCAGCGTGGTGTCCCGAAACCTTTCGAGAACGTGGACATCGGTGACCGCCGGCTTTCCATCAGGCAGGACTGCCCTGTGTATGTTGTCGTCCACCGGGCGGCCGATCGGAAGGTCGATGGTGAAGTCTCTCTGATCCTCAGGGATGACTCCGTGGACCACCGCCGTGTATTCCTTTATAACGTTTCTCGCCCGGAGCTGTGTGGATATCTCGTTTTGGGCGTTGGAATTCTTTGCGACTATCACGATGCCCGTGGTGTCCATGTCGATCCTGTTGGCGAAGCGTATCTTGAAGCTCTGGTGGGTGTCCTCCATGTACTTCTGGATCCCGTTTGCCAGGGTGTGATACGGATGTCCCTTTGTCGGATGGACCGTGATCCCCGGCTGCTTGTTCACTATCAGGAGATCGTCGTCCTCGAAAAGAACGCTTATCGGAATGTCCTCGGGAGGAAAATCGCTCTTTTCCTCCGGGAGCCTTATGGAAATGATGTCTCCGGGGTGGACCACTGTGTGGCCTGGGACAGGCTGCCCGTTAAGGTCGACCAGCTTGTCGAATTTCATCCTGGTCCTGAACCGGTGGGAAAATTTAAACTCCGACCGCAGGAGCTCTGCTACTCTCTTGCCGTCGTCTCCGGTGGTAACTGTGTATTTGTATTTTGCCTTGTTCATCTCGATATCTGAAGTTTCTCCTATAGAAGTTTGGACTTGAGTTTCTCCCAGTAGTTGTAGGACTCGAGCCGGATCAGATCCACCGTTATCGGTGACTGGGTTATTCGGATCTCGTGCACGTTATTGAAAACTCCGCTCAGCCCGTCGTACACCACCTCTATCTTGTCCCTCGACGTCCTCTCGCTGGCCTTGAGGGTGAGCTTCATGTCTGCAGGATAGAGTATGCTGGACCTGAAGCACCTGTAGGCGTTGGTGTTCATTGGCGCTATCGGGGTGAGCTGCAATGCGTCAAGCTCGGGTGCGGCCAGGGCGCCACCAAGCGAATAGTTGTATGCTGTGGAACCGGCAGACGTGGATACCAGAACGCCGTCGCCGCTGAAATCCTGGATGTCCGTGTCTCCCATCTGGATCGTGAAGTGGGTGAGGTGGGTGTATGGTCCCCGGAAAAGGACCTCATTCAGCCCCAGCACCGTTGTCTCACCACGGCTGGAGACGATGCAGGCGCTGACAGGGTGGAGCTTCTGTATGGTGAAGCGGTCTTCACTGATTATCCTGTGGAAGGACTTGATGTGCTGTGCCCTGAGCTCCTGAAAAAAGCCAAGGTGCCCCGTGTTTATGCCCACGATGGGCTGGCGGGGGAAGCCGCAGGCGTGGACGAAGCGGAGGAACGCGCCGTCTCCGCCGATGCACACCAGAATGTCCGCCTCGCCGTAGTTAGAGGTGACTTCGACACCCTGGGACTCCATGACATCACGAAATTTTTCCGCGGCCTCGGCAGAGGCCTTATTGTTGTTTTTGTAAATATAGACCTTGTTCAGTTCCATTTCATCTACTCCATGAGCTGATCCAGCTGGTCCACCAGGCCGCTGAACACCTTGAGCGCGGAATCCACAGGCTCTGGAGTGCTCATATCCACACCTGCGACCTTGAGAAGCTCTATCGGATAGTCGGAATCTCCGAGCGTCAGGAACCTGAGGTAGTCCTGTTTTTCCTTTTCCCCGCCCGAGAGGATGCGCTGAGAGATGGCTGTGGCCGCAGAGTACCCCGTGGCGTATTGGTAAACGTAGAAGTCCCTGTAAAAATGAGGGATCCTTGACCACTCGTATTTGATCAGGTCGCTGTGCTCCATATCCGGGCCAAAGTACTGAGTGTTCAGCTCGTCGTAGATGGTGTTGCAGGTCTCAGGTGTCAGGGAGCCGCCTTCAGATACGATCTTGTGGGTCTCCCTTTCGAATTCCGCAAACATGGTCTGGCGGAAAAGTGTGGCCTTGAATTCGTCTATGTAGAAGTTGATCAGGTATTTTTTCAGCTCAAGGTCTCCAGATGCTTCGGCCTCGCCGAGGAGATACCTGATAAGCAGGGACTCGTTGACCGTGCTTGCCACCTCTGCTGTGAAAATGGAGTGCCCGGCGTAGATGTACGGCTGGGTCTTCCGGGTGTAGTAGGAGTGCATGGAGTGCCCGCCCTCGTGGACGAGGGTGAAAATGTCGTTTAGGCGCCCCGTGAAGTTCATGAGTATATACGGGAAGCTGTCGTAGGAACCGAAAGAGTAGGCGCCAGATGTCTTTCCTTTGTTTTCGTAAACGTCCACCCAGCCTTCCTCGAGAAGACCCTTGCGCAGCGTGGTTACGTATTCTTTTCCCAGCGGCTGCAGGGCTTTGCAGGCCACGTCAACGGCCTCTTCAAAAGTGTATTCCAGCCCTGAAGGTTCGACCAGAGGGCGGTACACGTCGTACATCTCCAGCTTGTCGAGACCAAGCACCCTCTTTCGGATACACACGTAGCGGTACATGGCCGGGAGGTACTCGTGGACCGTCGAAATGAGGCCATCGTATACCCGGATCGGGATCATCTCGGGAGACATGGCCTGATCCAGAGGAGACTCATAGTGTCTGAGCCTGGAGATCACAGCGTCCTCTTTGACACTGTAGTTGTAGGCGGTGGCAATGGTGTTGTTCAGCTTGCTGTATTCGCCGTAGACCCTTTCGAATGTGTTCTTCCTGAGTGTCCTGTCCTCGTCCTCCATGAGGCGTATGAACGAGCCGTGGGTGAGCTGGTGCTTCCCACCATCGGAGTCCTCTACCGAGCCGAAGTCCATGTCGGCATCGTTGAGCATGGAAAAGATTTCTCCCGGTGCGCCGAGAGAGTCACTCAGTGCGGAGAGAATATGCTCGGATTCCTTGCCCAGCACGTGAGGCTGCTGGTGTATGATCTGCTGGAGCATGAAGCGATATGTCTCAAGAGCGGGTTCCTCGTCCACGTATTCCATGATCTGATCCGGATCTCCAGACAGGAGCTCCGGTACCATGAAGGAAAGGGCTGCGGAGATCTGTGCAGCCGCCGTCATGGCCTTCTGGTTCATCTCCAGGTATTTGCTGTTGCCGTTGTCCTCGTCCTGCTTCATGTGGGAGTAGACGATGGCGTGGGAAAGCTTCCTGGATATCCGGCACTCGGTCTCCAGGGCATCAAGGAGGCTGGAAGGGGAGTCCATGATATGGCCCTGGAAACGGCCGAAGCTCTCGCTCATCTCCAGAGCATCTTTTACATCCTGGTGCCAGGCGGCCTCATCCGGGTACATGGCCTGGATATTCCATTTATATTCACTGCTTATTTCATCTCTTTTTTTATTTCTCTGTTCATTATCTTTCTCCATTGTGCTATAATGTAGGTTACGCCAGAATACCTCTATGTATTTTATATACAGGCCTTCCGACGCCGTAATGATAACACAAATGACTTGAAAGGTGAACGCATGAGCAGAAGCGGGCTTTACGACATCGTTGACATAGACGGACCAGAGGACTTCAAATACTTCGAGAACGTGGCAGACCTCCTGGAGACTGACGAGTATATCGATGATGGTGAGCTGAGGGTGCTCCTGGCGCAGGTGGACAAGAAGGACCTGCTGGAGCTCCTGGACAGCTACTTCGATGAGGTCCAGGGGATGATACCCCAGGAGGAGACGGACTTCTTCGTGACTGTTGACACGATAAGAAGATCCATCATCGGCACAGTCACGGAGAACGCAGAAGGGGGAGACGCCGGTGCCATGACAGATGCGATCCAGACCTTCAGGAAATGGTATCTGAGGAACGACAATGTCTTTGACATGAACGACGGCTCAGAGCTTTCCGTCAGGGATGCGCTGTTCAACCTGAGGGCGGCAAAGATCACGGGAGATGACCTGAAGTACGATTTCAGGACAGCTCTCGATTACAGCGCCGACAGCTACGGAGTCCTGGTACAGGATCTGGTGCAGGAGGAGCTCGCATCCGATGACGGAGAGGGTACAGATATGGGGTATGTTCCCGACAATCCTTACTCCGGCCTTTCAGAGGATGAGATAACAGAGATGCTTGACCAGGAGGAAAGGAGATAGATGGCAGAGATCACGGTACTCGATTCAGGAGTAAGACTGATAACAGAGAAAATGGAAGGTGTGAGATCGGTGTCCGTCGGCATCTGGTGCGACACGGGATCGGTCTACGAAAAGCCTGAGGAATTCGGCATGTCTCACTACATAGAACACATGCTTTTCAAGGGCACGGAGACCAGGTCGGCGTTTCAGATCGCGGACGAGATCGACCGCATAGGCGGACAGATGAACGCCTTTACCGGAAAGGAAAACACCTGCTTTTACATAAAATCCCTTGACCGCCACTTCCGGGAGATAGCCGATGTGCTGACTGACATGATAGAGCACCCGGCCTTCGATCCACAGGAGATGGAGAGAGAAAAACAGGTGGTCATTGAGGAGATCAACATGAACGCCGACGACCCTGATGACGTTGCTCTGGACTCGCTGGAATCCATGATGAGCAGGGGGTCCGGCCTGGCACATCCGGTGCTTGGGTACAAGGACACGGTGTCATCGTTCACGAGAGCCATGGTGACGGACTACTATTACAGCCACTACACGACCGACGCCATCGTGGTCTCGGTAGCCGGATCCTTCGACTACCAGGAGGTGAAGGATTACTTTTCCGGGAAGTTCGCGGGACTCGGGAAAAAGAGAGACGTTGAACAGTCTCAGGCCGTGGAGAACCCGGGCGAGAGCGTCACAGTGGTGAAGGACATCGATCAGGCCCACCTGGCCATGGGCGTGAAAGCGATCCCAGTCACAGATGACAGGAGATATGCCCTGTCGATACTCAGCAGCGTCATGGGAGGCGGGATGTCGTCCCGGCTTTTCCAGTCAGTGAGGGAGAAGAAGGGCCTCGCCTATTCCGTATACACGATGACGGGATACTACCGGGAGACCGGCATGTTCGTGATCGCCGCCGGCGTGGGGAAGGACAGGGTCGACGAGGCTTTGGGCGCCATCCGCGAGGAGCTGGACAAGCTCAGGAACGGAGAGGTCACACAGGATGAGCTGGACAGCTCGAGAGAGCAGCTGAAGTCCATGTTCATCTTCGGCCAGGAGAGCGTTCAGACGCGTATGATCAGCAACGGCAGGGACGTCCTGGCCAGGGGGTACTGTCCGTCACAGGACGAGATCCTGTCCCGTTTCGACGATGTGACGCTGAAAGACCTGGAAGAGGTCAAGACTCTCATATGCGATCTGGATCAGTACGGTATTGTAAACGTCACGGGAAAGGCTGAATAGTCACATGAAGATCAAGATGATATCCAAGAGCGGTGTGATCCCTGAATACAAGACGGAAGGAGCTTCCGGCATGGACATCAGGGCGTACCTGGACGGTCCGCTGGTGATGCATCCGATGGAGAGGATGCTGGTGCCTACGGGACTTTTCATAGAGCTCCCTCCGGGGTACGAAGCCCAGACCAGGGCGAGATCCGGACTTGCCGTGAAATACGGCATAGGTCTTGTGAACGGCATCGGGACCATCGATTCGGACTACAGAGGAGAGCTTAAGGTGCCGCTGATCAACTGGGGCAGCGAGGACTTCGTGATAAACAACGGAGACAGGATCGCACAGATGGTCATCGCAAAATACGAAAAGGTGGAGATAGAGCTTACGGACTCCCTTGAAGAGACGGAAAGGGGAACCGGCGGTTTCGGCCACACCGGGATATAGGAAAAGTTTGTAACAACTTCAGGATGCGCAGCGGAGGGGGCCATGCAGTTCAGGACAGATCTTGAAAAAAACGAATATCTTAGACTGGATCCCAGGGCATGCAAGGCGGCGGATTCCCGCGGAAGGAAGGATCCGGAGGAGAAGTGCCAGTTTCGCACGGATTTTCAGCGGGACAGGGACAGGATCGTCCACTCCAAGGCCTTCAGGAGGCTGATGCACAAGACGCAGGTATTCCTGTCGCCGGAGGGGGATCACTACAGGACCAGGCTCACCCACACCCTCGAGGTGGCGCAGGTGGCAAGGACGATCGCCAGGATTCTGAACTACAACGAGGATCTGACCGAGGCCATCGCCCTCGGCCACGACCTCGGGCATACGCCCTTCGGCCACAGCGGTGAAGCCGTGCTGAACAGGATATACCCCGGTGGTTTCAAGCACAACGAACAGAGCCTCAGGGTGGTGGACAGGCTGGAGGAGACCTCGAAGCGGACCGGACTCAACCTCACCGAAGAGGTGAGGAACGGGATCCTGTGCCACAGCGGAGACCTCAAGGCCTTTACTCTTGAGGGGCAGATCGTTGGCATAAGCGACAGGATCGCATATATCAACCACGACATCGACGATGCCATAAGAGGCGGCGTTCTCAGCCCGGAGGACCTTCCGGCAGAGGAGATAAGAGTGCTTGGTAGCACGCACAGCAGCAGGATAAACAACCTTATACGCGACCTCGCCGAGAACAGCAGCGGCAGGGATGAGATCCGGCAGAGCCCTGAGTTCAGGGAGGCCCTGATGGATCTTCGCCGGTTCATGTTCAGGAACGTCTACAACAGTCAGAAGGTCAAGGACGTGGAGGATCTGGAAAAGGTGGAGAGGATAGTCGAGTCTCTTTACGGATACTATCTCGATCGCCCGGAGGAGATGCCTGAGTTCTACTTCAGGATAGCTGAAGACGACGGACCGGCAGCTGCCGCCAGAGACTACGTCTCCGGAATGACGGATCACTTCGCGTCGGCGCTGTACGGAGTGCTTTTCGAAGGGAAAATGCCTGAGCAAAGGGGCGTGATCTGATGACCCTGAACAACGATTTCGTAGACGAGCTGAAGATGCGGATAAATATAGTCGACGTCATAGGAAGGGACGTGGATCTGAAAAAGGCCGGCTCCGGATATAAGGGGCTCTGTCCTTTCCACAACGAGAAGACACCGAGCTTTTCCGTCAACGAGAAGGATCAGTATTTCCACTGCTTCGGCTGCCACGCTAAGGGCGACGTGATCACCTATGTGATGAAAAAACAGGGACTCACGTTCATGGAGGCCGTGGAGAAACTGGCGGACGAATACGGCATCAAGATGCCGGAGCGTACCGGGCGAAGAGAGGACTTCAGCCGCTTTTACAACATAAACAAGATGGCGGCGAGATACTTTTTCCACGAGCTCACAGCGAGGCCGAACATGGGCCTCAAATACCTGCGGGACAGGCAGGTGAAGGACAGCACAATAGCGAAGTTCGGACTCGGGTACAGCAGTTCTTCGTACGAGGGCCTCTACGAGCATCTGAAGTCTCAGGGTGTGTCCGATGAGGACATGCTGCGCCTCGGCCTTGTGAAGCAGGGAAAAAGAGGACCTTATGACAAGTACCGCAGCCGCGTTATGTTCCCGATCTTCGATACCACGGGACGGGTCATAGGCTTCGGCGGAAGGAAGATAAACAACGACGACAGGGGACCGAAATACCTGAATTCCTCGGAGAGCGAGATCTTTCTGAAGAAGAACAATCTTTTCGGCCTGAACATTACCAAGTCCGACATAAGCAGGGCAGATCAGGTGCTCATAGTCGAGGGATACATGGACATGATCTCCCTCTGGCAGAACGGAGTCACCAACGTGGTAGCCTCGCTTGGGACTGCACTTACAGAAAACCAAGTTAGATTGGTGACAAGATTTACAAAAAACGTGATCCTGTCGTATGATTCTGATGAGGCCGGGATCAGGGCTGCCCTGAGAGGTATAGAGGTTTTCGATGGATCCGGGGCCAACGTTCGGATACTCCAGGTCACCGGCGGTAAGGATCCGGACGAATACGTGAAGAAATACGGCGGAAAGGCGTTTCAGAAGCTCGTTCAGGATGCCCTTCCCGCCGCTGAATTCAGATTCAAGGCCATGGTCAGAGGCAGGGACCTCACCGACGAGAGGCAGCTTCTGAGCTACATCAGGGACATCATCCCTTTCATGAGGAAGATGGATCCGCTGGAACAGGAGATATACATCAAGAAACTGCACCGCGACTACGGCATCGGTGAGATGGCGCTTCAGTCGCAGCTCAGGCTTCCAGAGGATGCCGGAAGCCCGAAATACGACAGGCGCCGGGAGCACATAAACGTGATCCAGAAGGAACCCGATGACAGGAAGCTGCGGCTCGAGCTCTCTCTGGCATCCTTGATGATGTCGAACCGCAGGTACATTAACAGAGCCCGTGAGGACGGGATAACATTCGAGACCGCTCTCGGCAGCAGGGTGGTCGCCGAGACAGAAAAGCTGGCAGAGACCTGGGGAGATGGAAGAGTCATCACCCTGGACGACATCTGCTCCAGGCTCGACCCGGATGAGGAGAGCCGCGTAAGGAAGTTGATCAGGCCGGTCGGCCCGGAAGAGGAAGAATACTATCTGCAATGCAGGGCGGAATACCAGCTCGACAAGCTGGATGAAAAGCGCGCCGAATACCAACACAGGATAGTTGACCTCGAGATGGGCGGATCGGATGAGGATAAAGAAGAAATTGAAGCACTCGCCCGCGCTGTCGTGGAGATAGACGGGGAGAAGAACAGAATCAGGGGGAGTTTGAATGCCTAAGAAGAAATCAGCAAGCACGAATATTGAAGACAAGATCAAGAAAATCGAATCTGACAGAGAGCTTGATTCTGATGAAAAGGAAAAACTGATAAAGCAGGAAAAGACCCTGGAGATGAGGGACAGGTACGTTGCCGACCTGGTGGAGGCCGCCAGGAAGTCCAACAATGTCATCACCACAGGTGAGGTTGGAGACTATCTGTCCGACCTCAAGCTCTCCGTAGAGGAGATCGAAGGTGCCTACGACATGCTTGAGAAGGAAGGGGTCACCATCGTCAACAACAGAGACGAGGTTCCGGACCTCGATGAGGAGGACGGAGTGGTGCTGGACGAGAACGGTGGCATCGACGTAGAGAAGACCGTTCCGAAGAGCGTTCCTACTGACGACCCGGTGAGGATGTACCTCAAGGAGATCGGTAAAGTTCCCCTGCTCACGGCTGAGGAAGAGCGCGAGCTCGCCATCCGCATGCAGAACGGAGACGAGGAGGCCAAGAACAAGCTGTGCGAGTCCAACCTCAGGCTGGTGGTAAGCATAGCCAAGAGATACCTGAACAGAGGACTCACGTTCCTCGACCTCATTCAGGAAGGAAATCTCGGACTCATCAAGGCAGTGGACAAGTTCGACTACACAAAGGGATTCAAGTTCTCCACCTATGCAACATGGTGGATAAGACAGGCGATCACCAGGTCCATCGCCGACCAGGCCAGGACGATCAGGATCCCTGTCCACATGGTGGAGACGATCAACAAGCTCATCAGGATACAGAGGCAGCTGCTCCAGGAGCTGGGCCGCGAGCCTACCGCCGAGGAGATCGCCAAGGAGATGGGCATAACCGTGGAAAAGGTGAGAGAGATCAAGAAGATATCCCAGGATCCTGTTTCCCTGGAGACGCCTATCGGTGAGGAGGAGGATTCCCACCTCGGAGACTTCATCCCTGACGACGACGTTCCGGCGCCTGTGGACGCTGCGGCGTACTCAATGCTGAAGGAACAGCTCATGGAGGTGCTGGACACCCTTTCGGAGAGGGAGAAGAAGGTCCTCATGCTCAGATTTGGCCTCGAGGACGGCAGGCCGAGGACTCTCGAGGAAGTTGGAAAAGAGTTCAACGTCACCCGCGAGAGGATCAGGCAGATCGAGGCAAAGGCCCTGAGGAAGCTGAGACATCCGTCCAGGAGCAAGAAGCTGAGAGACTATCTGGAGTAGCCCATGAAGCTCAGCCCCAGATTGTTAGCGATGTATGGCCAGATAGGAAAGGGTGAACGGGTCGCCGACATAGGCACTGACCACGCTTACATCCCGATCCTGCTGATGAAAAACGGAATATCACCTATGGTGATCATGTCTGACATCAGCGCTGGCTCCATGAAAAAAGCAAAAGGCAATTGCATTGAACAGGGGTTTGATTTTCCAGCCCCCTGTTTCAGAGTTGGAGACGGCCTTTCCACCATCCTTCCGGGAGAGGTGGACACGGTCGTTATCGGAGGCCTCGGAGGCCGTACCATAGCAGGCATCCTGGCCGCCGACCAGAAGAGGACGAACTCCTTCAGGAAACTCGTGCTCCAGCCGAGGAACAACAGCGGAGAGCTCAGGCTCTATCTCCATCTGACCGGGTGGAGGATCGCACGGGAAACGCTCGCTCCGGAGGGCAAGTTCATCTGTGAGATAATAACGGCCCTTGCACCGGAAAAAGGAAATGAGTTTTTTCCGGAGTTTTCCGGGGAGGATGGACTGGTGCGGCTCCTCGAAGAGGGGAGAAACTGCCGCTGGCGGTACCCCGAGTCTTTTCGGGAGCTTCCGCCGGACCAGAAAAGGCTTTTACAAAAAAGGCTCGACTGGAAATTCGAAAGCATCCGCCAGGAGATAGAGAACCTCGGGAGGAGCACGGGAGATTGGAATGACAGAATAGCAGAGCTGGAAGAGGAAAGAGAGTATCTCACATGGATAGGGGAAAACTTAACGTGATACAGGTCGCCGTGATGTACATCGGAGTCATCATGGGTGCCGGTTTTGCGTCGGGAAGAGAGACATGGCAGTTCTTTGGTGTGTTCGGAAAGGACGGCATAAAGGGGATCCTGCTGGCGACCGTTTGTTTCGTGGTCTTCGGACACATGATCAGCTACATCGCCATCAGCAAGGACACACAGGAACTGGGGAAGGTGGTGTCGCCTTTCAACAGCAAGGTAGTGGACGACGTCATCGGATGGGTCCTTGCCATAATATACTATTCCATGATAATCGCCATGTCCGCTGCCGGAGGCTCTCTCCTCGAATACCAGTTCGGAGTGAACAAGATAGTCGGCGGGACGATCATTGTCGTTCTTACCGTCGCTACCGCCGCAGGAGACTTCCAGAGGATCTCCGGTGTTTTCAGGACTCTGATCCCCATCACGTTTACTGTGGTGATGATAGCCATAGTCATGGTGCTCATGAAGGGGCAGGACCAGAGCGGCCCGGTATCCGGATACCAGCCAGGGTCCATGACACCGACTCCGTGGATCGCAGCGCTGGTGTTTGTATCTTACGATTGCCTGGGCATGATAACCATGGCCGCAGCTACCGCGATACGGGCGAAAAACAGAAAGACTGCTTTTGCAGGATCTCTTCTTGGGACCCTGCTCCTTGGTGTTCTGACCCTGTCGCTCCTCCTCGTGATACTCACGGATATGAACCTGGCCAGCAGGCTGGACCTGCCGATGCTGGGATACGCCATGAAGGTGTCACCGGTACTCAACGTGGTGTACGCCGTGGTGCTTTATGTTGCGGTATATTCGACTGCCGCCAGCACCTTCTACGGTTTCAGCACGAAGCTGAAGGAAGGAAAGTCCAAGATCTGGATCATGGTGGTCAGCGCCGCCATAGGTCTGGTCGTCGGACTCAGCGGATTCAAGACCATCGTCGAGATACTCTATCCGATACAGGGATACATCGGATTTGCGGTATTGCTGCTGATCGCCGTGAATTACGGCAATGAGGTCAGGAAGAACAGAAAAAAATCCCTTGCACATAGTGGTAAATAAAGGTGTTTCAGCTTGACAAAAGGCGTTTAACACTTATAATAACCTAGCGGGTAAACCAGACGATCGCGTGCAGTATGCATGAGGAAAGTCCGGGCTCCACAGGGCGAGGATGCCAGATAACGTCTGGCGTAGGTAACTATAGGGAAAGTGCAACAGAAACATTCCGCCGAAACGGGTAATGCCGTGGTAAGGTTGAAATGGTGAGGTAAGAGCTCACCGGCGCAATGGAGACATTGCGGCCGTGTAAACCCCATCCGGAGCAAGACTAAGACAGGGTTTGTAGTGCAGTGGCCCGCTGCCCCCGAGAGGTAAGTCGCTGGAGGCTGTCAGCAATGGCAGTCGTAGATGGATGATCGTTTAATACAGAACCCGGCTTACGGTTTGCCCGTTATCTATTTTTGACTTTGAAAAATTCGTAAGAGCCACATGGCCTTGCGGATTTTTATTCTATTCAAGAGGTTTTTATGAGATTAGGAATCGACGTAGGATCCACGACAGTAAAGCTGATCATACTTGATGACGACAACAACATCGTCTATTCCAGGTATGAGAGGCACATGTCCAACGTGTTCGACAAGGTGAAGGAGCTGCTGGAGGATCTGGAGAAAAAGGAAGGAGATCTCAAGGTAAAGGCTGTGATCACCGGCTCCGGTGGAATGTCCCTTGCTGATCTCTTCGGCATCAGGTTCGAGCAGGAGGTCATCTCCTGCAGCCGTGCGGTGGAGGAACTGATCCCGGAGACCGATGTTTCCATTGAGCTGGGCGGAGAGGACGCAAAGATCACTTACTACGGTTCAACCGTCGAGCAGAGGATGAACGGCACCTGCGCAGGAGGCACGGGCGCTTTCATCGACCAGATGGCAGTTCTCCTGAACACCGACGCCCAGGGCCTCAACGAGGCCGCAAAGGGTATGAAGATGATCTATCCGATCGCTTCCCGGTGCGGAGTGTTTGCCAAGACCGATATCCAGCCTCTCATCAACGACGGTGCGAGGGTGGAGGACATCGCTGCATCTGTTTTTCAGGCCGTGGCGAACCAGACCATAAGCGGGCTTGCCTGCGGACATCCGATCAAGGGGCACGTGGCATTTCTCGGTGGACCTCTCACATATCTGTCCGAGCTGAGGAAGCGTTTCATCGAGACGCTCCACCTGAAGCCGGAGGAGATCGTTTTTCCTGAAAACTCCAAGTACTTCGTCGCCATCGGCGCGGCATACCTGGCCGGAAAGGAGAAGGACTCCGACGAGGTCAGCATCTCGCAGCTCATCAAGAGGATCGAGAACGCTGATCCTGACAAGCTGTCGGGTACAAAGTACATCCAGCCTCTCTTCAAGGATGAGCAGGAGCTGCAGGAGTTCAGGGACAGGCACAGCAAGGCTAAGATCAAGCGTGGAGATATCTCGAAGGCAAAGGGACCGGTTTTCCTGGGGATCGACGCAGGCTCTACGACCACAAAGGCCACCGTCATAAACAACGACAAGGAGCTGATATTCGAGCACTACCAGAGCAACGAGGGAAATCCTCTCAAGGTCGTTAGAAATATACTTGAGGAACTGTATTCTCAGCTCCCGGAGGACGCCTATATCGGAAGGTCCGTGGCTACCGGCTACGGAGAGGGTCTCATCAAGGCAGCCTACAAGATAGACGAAGGTGAGATCGAGACCATGGCCCACTACAAGGCCGCTGAGGAGTTCCTGCCAGGAGTTACGTTCATCCTGGACATAGGCGGACAGGACATGAAGTGCATGAAGGTAAAGGACGGCGCCATCAACAGTATCATGCTGAACGAGGCATGCTCCTCTGGATGCGGTTCTTTCCTGGAGACCTATGCAAAATCCGTTGGCATGGAGGTGCCGGAGTTCGCGGAGGCGGCTCTGGAATCCAGAAGGCCTGTGGATCTGGGCACCAGGTGCACTGTGTTCATGAACTCAAAGGTAAAGCAGGCCCAGAAGGAAGGTGCCACCATCGAGGACATCTCCGCCGGACTGTCGCTTTCGGTAATAAAGAATGCCCTGTACAAGGTCATCAAGCTCAGGAATCCTAATGAGACCGGTGACAAGATCGTGGTCCAGGGAGGAACGTTCCTGAACGACGCAGTCCTGAGATCCATCGAGCTGGTCCTCGGAAAGAACGTCGTGAGGCCTGACATTTCAGGACTCATGGGCGCTTTCGGTGCATCGATAATCGCGAGGGAGAACTACGTCGAGGGCGAGCGCTCCGCTACACTCACCGCGGACAAGCTTTCTGATTTTTCCGTACACACGGAAAACGGGCGCTGCGGCAAGTGCGGAAACAACTGCATGCTGACCATATCCACCTTTTCCGACGGAAGCAGATACGTGACGGGAAACCGCTGCGAGAGAGGTGCCGGTGAAGAAAAGAAGAAGAACGACCTGCCGAATCTCTACCAGGAAAAGTACAAGCTTATTTTCGGCAGGAAGATACTCAGCCGGGACGAGGCCTGGAGAGGTGAGATTGGGATGCCCAGGGTGCTTAACATTCACGAGGACTACCCGTTTTGGAACGCCTTTTTCAACAAGCTCGGATTCAGGATCGTTCTGAGTCCGCCGAGCAGCAAGAAGATCTACGAGGAGGGGATGGACACCATCGCTTCAGATACGGCCTGCTACCCGGCGAAGCTGGTCCACGGCCACATCAAGTGGCTGGTGAACAAGGGCGTGAAGCGGATATTCTATCCGTGCATCCAGTATGAGGTGGTGGAGGACCCGACCGCTGCAAACCACTACAACTGCCCGATCGTGGCCACCTATCCTGAGGTCATCGACAAGAACATGGCCGATATTTTCTACGACAACGGCGTGGAATTCTACCATCCGTTCATCCCGTTCGACAGGGACGACCGCTTCGTGGAGGAGATGTACAAGTTCTTCAACGGCAAGCGGGAGATCGACAACGAGGCCCTTGAAAACATAAACAAGACCTACGATTTCAAGGATGACAAGAGAGATTATTCACTCATCCACAGCGGGATCACGAAAGAAGAGCTCAGGGAGGCCGTTAAGGCCGGCAGAGAGAGTTACCGGGCGTTCAAGGACAGGATGAGCCAGCTGGGGACCGAGACTCTGAAATACATGGAGGAAAACGATGTCAAGGGCATCATCCTCTCCGGCCGTCCATATCACATCGACCCGGAGATCAACCACGGCATAGATTCCGTGATCACATCTCTTGGCATGGCGGTCCTCACCGAGGATTCCGTGGCTGACAAGGTGAAGATAGCAAGGGACATCAGGGTGCTGGATCAGTGGATGTTCCACTCGCGCCTCTACAGAGCGGCGGTATTCGCAGGAGAGCGGGACGACGTTGAGCTGGTACAGCTCTTCTCCTTCGGTTGCGGTCTCGACGCCGTCACCACCGATGAGGTCAACGAGCTCCTTGACGAGAACAACAAGCTTTATACGCAGCTCAAGATAGACGAGGGCTCTAACCTGGGCGCCGCAAAGATCAGGATCCGTTCCCTCAAGGCGGCCATGATGGAGAGAAAGAAAAACGGCACCCACGCCAAGGGGATCAACGAGCCGTACAAGAGGGTCGAGTTCACAAAGGAGATGAAGAAGGAGGGATACACGCTCCTGATACCTCAGATGTCTCCGATCCACTTCCAGTACTTCGCACCGATCCTCCAGGCGGCCGGATACAACGCTGTACTGCTGCCACCTGTTACTAAGTCTTCGGACGAGGAGGGCCTGAGGTACATCAACAACGATGCGTGCTACCCGACGATCGTCACGCTCGGGCAGATCATCTCCGCGCTGAAGTCGGGAGAGTACGACCTCGACCGCACCGGGGTTTTCATGTCTCAGACCGGAGGCGGATGCAGAGCCAGCAATTACGTTGCCCTGCTGAGAAAAGCTCTTAAGGACCTTGGAATGGAGCAGGTGCCGGTCATTTCGTTCAACATGGCCGGACTGGAGAAGAACTCCGGGTTCAAGATAACCATCAACATGGCACTCAGCCTTGTATACGCCGTGGTCTACGGCGACCTGATCATGAAGTGCCTCTACAGGACGAGGCCTTATGAAAAGGTGAAAGGCAGTGCCAACGCCATCATGGACTCGTGGTACGACAGGATCATCGAGAACGTACTTGATCACAATCTGAGGCGGTTCAAGAGGAACATCAACGACATCGTGGATGCCTACGATAACCTGCCGATATACGAGGACATAAAGAAGCCTAAGATCGGTGTTGTGGGAGAGATACTGGTCAAGTATCATCCGAACGCCAACAACAACCTGGTGGACGTCATCGAGGAAGAGGGAGGCGAGGCAGTCGTTCCGGCCTTCATTGACTTCTTCGAGTATTCAATGCTCAACAAGATCTACGACTACCAGCACCTCTCCGGTACCAGGAGCGAGATGCGGAAGAACCGCTTTTCCCTCAGGTTCGTGGAGCATTTCCGCGAATTCGCCAGGGAGGCCTGCAGGAGGAGCAAGCGGTTCTACACCGACGAGTATATTGAAAACACAGCGGAGAACGCATCCAAGATAATCTCCATCGGCAACCAGTGCGGCGAGGGGTGGCTCCTCACAGGAGAAATGGTGGACCTCATCGATAATGGGGTAAAGAACATCCTCTGCCTTCAGCCATTCGCATGCCTTCCTAACCATGTGGTAGGAAAGGGCATGATCAAGGCTCTCAGGACATACGACGAGGATGCCAACATAGTGGCCATCGACTACGATCCGGGCGCCAGCAACGTCAACCAGATGAACAGGATAAAGATGATGATGGCCACGGCCTTCAAAAATCTGGAAAAGGAGGAGAATTCCTCTGATGTCGATCCCGACGCCGGCCGGGAAAAGAAGATGGCGTAGCTCGAATCACTGCGGCATCGAGGCAAATTACGCAGAGCCGCAGGCTTGTGAGCCGCGACTACTTGCCATATGCGCCTGAGAGGTGTATAATTCATTGGATTTTTGAGGAAAAATAAATTTTTGCTATATAAGGAGGTACCCGGTGGGTAGACACGGCACGATCGCAGGGAGGAAATCTGCACAGGACGCAAAGCGTTCCGCAATGTTCACAAAGTATACGAGACAGATCATAGTTGCGGCAAAGGACGGAGGAGATCCTGAATTCAACTTCACTCTCAGAGCCGCGATCGACAAGGCCAAGTCCATTGGAATGCCGGGAGCCAACATCGAAAGAGCCATCAAGAAGGGAACTGGAGAGCTGGAGGGCGAGTCCTACGAAGAGCTGACATTCGAGGGCTACGGTCCGTCCGGCGTGGCCATCATCGTGGAGGCGCTCACAGACAACAAGAACAGGACGGCTTCCTTTATCAGATCCACCTTTGACAAGAACGGAGGAAACCTTGGAACACCTGGATGCGTTTCCTACATGTTCTCCAGAAAGGGCGTCATTCTGGTGGAAAAGACAGATGATATCGACGAGGACGAGATCATGATGGCTGCTCTGGATGCAGGAGCCGAGGACATGAAGGTCGAGGATGACGCCTTCGAGATCCTCTGTGATCCGGGAGACCTCAAGGCCGTGACCGATGGAGTCAAAGAGGCGGGTTATGAGGTAGCTCAGTCCGAGGTGGAGTTCGTCGCATCAATCGATGCATCTGTCGCTCCTGACGACATGAAGTCACTGAGGAAGCTCATCGACACTCTGGAAGATAATGATGACGTTCAGAAGGTGGCATTCAATTGTGACCTTCCTGAGGAGGAATAAAATCAGATCTGCGACGTTGAAATCCTCGTGGAATGAAACTATAATGAATCAAGGGGTTTCCTGGGGTATGCGTTGGAGGCTTTTAATTGAACCTACACTTCTTCATCGGGATTCTTAGGACTGACTGCCAATGACCTGCCGCCTGCGAGCGGACTTCAGCGGCTGAGGAGAGAAGTACCCACCCTTATCTATTGATAGGGCGTCAATTAATACTCTGACGGTACTTTGGGGCCAACATAAAAATCAGCGCTTTTCGGTTTATCCGAAGGGCGCTTTTTTTCGTGTATCGATATCATGTCCCGAATTTGTCTCATATGGATTTCTATAATGTGATCAGAAACTAAGAAATGAAATGTGAGATGCGGTCCGATCGCCGCAGGTGTGAAGGAGACCAGTATGGAAAAACAGAAAACATCAGTTGGTGAAAGCATTACGGAATGCGATGTTATCTGCGGGCCGTCATGCGGAATTGGGAGCAGGGTCGCATATGGTGTTTACGGCGTGAGGGACAGAAAAGCCGGGCGCATACGCATCCCTCAGGAATACAACGGGCATTTAGTAATAAACATCCGACCTGGAGCGTTCAGGAGCAACAACAGGTTAAAGGAGGTGATCCTGAACAAATACATCAGCGAGATCCCGGAGGATTGCTTCGCGGGATGCACTCACCTGGAGAGGGTCATCATTCCCAGAAAGCTCTATAGTATAGAGGATGGGGCCTTCAGGGGATGCATATCTCTTAAAGAGATATATTTTGGCGGCACATACGACGAATGGAAGGCGATAAAGATAAAGGAGTTCATCCGCTGCGTGGAGACCAGCGGCAGATGCCAGCCTGGCAGACCGGTGGAGGATGTCACGAAGGACGTGCTGATACCAGTCACGGGCAACGAGGCCTTGAGGAGGGCGACGATATACTTCAGGTACAGCATGGAACAGCAGGAATAATTGAAATAACTGAAATACCTGAATTACAGGTGATGAGTAAACCAGGTGAAAGGATGAATGACATGGATATAAGCGGAGCATTGGAGCTGCTCAGGAGAGATGTGAAAGACGTGAACTCCGACATTCACGAATTCGTGATGGACGGAACGAACATGAGTGAAGAGGAATTCTTGTCGACAATGGAAAAGAACATCGAATGGGCGTCGAGGGTCCGGCTGAACGAGTGCGACGGCGAACTGTACGCCGCATATACTTTCGTGGATGGCCGCCAGGTGTATTTCAAGTTTATGGCCTGCGATGATGAGATGGAGGATGCACTGGGGAATTTTACTATCTTCCTGGACCTTTACAGAGGGGGCATCTCGCTCTCTGACCTCGGTGCCGCCGTTCTGGCGGACAGAGCACTGCCTTTTTACTACCTGGAGTTCGGCGTCTTTTCAAAAGAACTCTCGGAGGAACCGTCGGTCAGGAAGTGGGGCGGGTTCAGCGTCTCGAGAGATTGATGAGTACGGGCGCAGAGCGACAGAACTGATAATGAGATCTATAGAGAGGAGAGCCAGATGAGTGCATTTGACAAGGTGATAGGTTACGAGCCCATCAAAGAAGAACTTATACAGATATGCGACATGATACATAACAGGGAGGCATACGAGAGGCTGGGCGCAAGAATGCCTCAGGGTATCCTTCTCCACGGGGCACCGGGCGTAGGAAAAACACTGATGGCAAGATGCTTTGTGGAGGAGGCGGGACTTACTAGCTTCGTGATACGCCGTGACAAAGGGAGCGACGACTTTATTAAACATATTGTGGAGACCTTTGAGGAGGCCGGAAAAAACCAGCCGTGTATCGTGTTCCTGGACGATATGGACAAGTTTGCAAACGAGGACAGGACACACCAGGATGCAGAGGAATATGTCGCCGTCCAGGCATGTATAGACGGGGCCAGAGATTCCGGGGTCACGGTCATCGCCACGGCGAACGACATCGACAAGCTGCCGGGTTCCCTGATACGCACAGGAAGGTTCGACAGGAGAATAATGGTCCATCGCCCCGCAGAGGACGAGGCTGAGGCCATAATCAGTCACTACCTGTCTGATAAACCGGTGGACAGTTCAGTGAACATGGAGGATCTTACAAAAATGATCAGATACAGGTCGTGTGCGGAACTTGAGACGATCCTGAACGAGGCGGCCATCAGCGCAGCTTCGGCGAGAAAGGAACTGATAGAAATGGATGATTTTCTCAAGGCGGTACTCAGGCTGCAGTACGGGACCACCGAGACGGTCAGAGACAGGTCAGAAGAAAAGATGAGAAAAGTGGCTCTTCACGAGGCCGGACACCTTGTGGCGGCAGAGGTGCTCTACAAGGGGAGCATCGGGCTCGCTTCGATAAGACCAGTCGGATATGGAGACGGCTGCGGGTTCGTTAACAGGTGCAGCGTCATATACAGGAGACCGCACATGGTCATGGTGTATCTGGCAGGAAAAGCCGCGGTGGAGATGTACTACTCCGAGGCCGTGGCCAGCGGCTGTGGCGAGGACCTTTCAAATGCCGCAGAAGTCATTGAGGAGGGTATCATTGAAAGCGGTACTCTGGGGCTCCATATGATATCGAGTGGCAGAAGCTCGAGTATGCCCGATGGATACAGGGCTCAAATCAGGGCGGGGGTCGCATCTGAGATGGAAAGACTGATGCTCCAGACGAGGGAGCTCCTGCTGAACAACAGGAAATTCCTGGAAAAGGCGGCAGAGCAGCTGCTAAAAAAAGAGACGCTCCTCTACTCTGAGATAAGGGCGATAAGAGAGAGCTGTGTCACCGGGGACGTTTCTCACTGACACGCATACGCATGGAACAATTGAAAAAGCCGGGGGAACAACATCCTCCGGCTTTTTGTATCAGCGTCTACAGAGCTTGAAGCGCCAGCACTATCGATATGATGACTCCTATTATCGCCTCGCCGCCAAGGCAGCCTGAAGCGATAAGAGTCCCTTTTTCCACGGCCTTGCTCTCCGGAACTTTTTTTACTCTCCTGTTCACGAAGAACCTGATCAGTCCTCCGAGAGAAGCTGTCAGCGAAAGATACGCAGGAAGATAAACTCCGAGTCCAAGAGTCATGACCGGAAGACCCAGGCAGTAGAGGACTGTTGCTGCTACGATGCCGACTATGAACGCCGGCACGTTTGAGATGCCGGATACCATGGAAGCCACGGCCGCCGCCTGTGCGGCAGGAAACTCGGGACCGCCTATGGCCTCCGGGCCGTAGGCCGTGTACACCGCCATCAGCGCTGCCGCTGCGGCGACGGCACCGGCGATTCCGCCTACTGCCTCGGCGATCCACTGGGCCTTCGGGCTCGTGCCAAAGGAATATCCAACCTTAAAATCGTTCATCACGTCGCCGACCAGGCCGGCCGCCACGGCCACGACTGCGGCCACGTAGAACGACTCGACCGAACCGACTGTCGTGATAGCCCGGGCGCAGAGCATCACCAGCATTCCGAAGATCTCCATCGGATTTACGCCCGTGGTGCCCACGCTCTCAGATGACATGTAGACCGCAAGCCAGGCGCCGACTATGGTGATCACCGATGCTCCGATGCCCATGTTGCAGACCGTCGCGAAGACTGCGGCGATCACGATGACCAGAACACCGGTCATCGAAGGTCTGAGGGAGATGTCGTCGCTGCTCTGAGCGGAAAACGATGCTGTGAAAATATCCTTAAGCTTGGGGAGGATACCCTTAATGATTATGCCGAGGCCGCAGCCCACCATCATCCCGATACCGAGAGATGCCTTGAGAGAGACGGCTGCTGGCGTTGTGAGGAATCCTCCTTTTACCCCGAGAAAGAGGATGCCGAAGTCGCCGAGGACTGCGCCAAGGAACCAGATGAAGATGAGCGAAGGTCCAAGCAGAAATCCCACTCCGATCATCATTGGGGAGAACCATATTCCCGCCGACGAACCGTATGCCGCAGCCTTCTTGCTCATCCACGCGGCTGGTATCTTGTGGAGCCAGTCGCGGAAAACGGTGAACACCGCGGTGATACCCATGGCTGTGAAAAGAGTCTTCGCCTTCTGGCCGCCCTCATCTCCTGCGCGCAGGGTGTCCGCCGCCGCCTGACCCATGGGGTATTCAAGTCCCTTTTCTTCTACGAAATACTTGCGGATAAAAACTGTGAAGATCAGCCCCAGCACCGTGCCGCCGACCGAAATGGCGAGGATCACGGGGAAAGAGGGCTTCTCGTCCGGCATAAGCATCCATATGCCTGGGATAGTGAATGCCAGGCCGCCGGACACCATGGCCCCGGCCGACATTGCGGTATGTGTTACGTTGATCTCATTTAGATTGGTATTTCCCATGAGCTTGAGGGAAAACATAGATGCCAGGGCCACGAATACTATCGGCCACGGCAGAGAACTGAGCCTCAATGCGATGAACATCGAGCTCATGGTGATGATAACTGATCCGATGACGCCTATAACAAGGCTTCTTACGGTCAGCTGTCTCTGATCTGAACTATTCATTTGTAAACTCCATTCTGGGGACGCACCCCTTTTTCAAGTACATGTTTCCTTAAAAGGAAATCACATCTTCTCTCCGATGGATTTCGGAGGAGCGCAGAGCACCGTCTGAAATTCTAAAACAAACTGCATGAGATTTCAATAATGTAAACTTTTTCAAACAAAATGACCGACGGTCTTTACTATGTGTGCTCAGTGGAATACCATGTGACAGTATGTGTTTTTTGCGACACGGAACAAGCACGGGGCGACAGCAGACAGAATTTGACAGATCAGAAGAAGCGTGCCGGAAACGGAGATTGGTCATGACGACAGATGGAAAAAACAAAAATAACAGCAAGCTGAGCAATTTCGTGGCGAGCGCCTTCACGGGTTCCGGTGCTCTGGCCTTCATTACGCTCATGGGTATAGTGAGCCTTTTCTCAGACATGACCCACGAGGGAGCAAGGAGCATCCTCGGCGAGTACTTGAGCCTGACAGGCGCTTCTGGTGCCGCCATCGGTTTCGTTTCCGGCCTCGGTGAGCTCCTCGGATACGGCCTCAGGATCGCATCTGGAATGATCGCAGACAGATCGAAGAAGTACTGGACCATGGTCATCCTGGGATACACTATCCAGGTCATGGCCATACCGGCCCTTGCTCTCGTGCCTGACCAGGGGTGGATCATCGCCTGCAGTCTGGTCGTGATGGAGAGAGTGGGAAAAGCTGTAAAAAAGCCGGCAAAAAATACTCTGGTCAGCTTCGCCTCGGCGGAGGTCGGCCAGGGCATGGGCTTTGCGTGGCAGGAGTTTCTGGACCAGCTGGGCGCTTTCCTCGGACCTGTGATACTGTTTGTGATAAGCCGTATCAACGCGGGAGACAGCAGCCTGCACACCTGCAGGATATCCTTCCTTTTCCTGGGCATACCAGGGATCATCACGGTGCTTCTGGTACTGCTTGCCAGACACAAGTACCCTCATCCGGAAGAATTCGACAAGACGCCCGACACAAGAGAGAAGTTCGTGTTCAGGAATGACTTTATTTTCTACATGGTGGCGATCTGCCTCTTCGCCTTCGGATTCATCGATTTCCCTATTATCACACTGCAGGGCTCCAGGAGCGGGGCGTTTCCACTGTATACGCTGAGCCTTCTGTATGCGCTTGCCATGGCTGTGGACGCGGTCGCAGCTCTTTTCTTCGGCTGGCTCTTCGACAAGGCCGGGCTCAAGAGCCTCATGATCTCCACGGCGCTGTCCGCGCTGTTCCCGGTGCTCATCTTTTCCACGAAAGATCCTGCTCTCATCACCGCTGGCATCGTCTTGTGGGGGATAGGCATGGGCGCTCAGGAGAGTATCATGAAGGCCGCCGTCGGAAAGATCATTCCGAAGTCCATGAGGTCCACCGGGTTCGGCATATTCGAGACAGGGTTCGGCATAGCCTGGTTCCTTGGAAGCTGGATCACAGGATATTTCTACGACCACAACGTGACGCTGATGATAGGGATATCCGTTACGGCACAGCTCCTTGCGGTGGTGTTCTACGGAATTACTGCGCACAGATCTTCGGAATTCGCAAAACAGGAGAAAAATTAGTATAATAACCCTGTATACATTCACCGAGACTAGTGAGGTAAGTTTATGGGCTTCAGAAAAATCGACGTAACAGAGATTCCGGGCTTCAGGCTGGGAAATGCCGAGGACCTGGAAGCTGGAACAGGGTGCACTGCCATCATATGTGAAAATGGTGCCGTAGCGGGAGTTGATGTGCGCGGCGGAGGGCCTGCGACCAGGGAGACCGATCTCCTGAGATCCGAAAACTCGGTCCAGACCATCAATTGCGTCATGCTTTCCGGGGGAAGCGCCTTCGGTCTGGAGGCGGGATCCGGCGCCATGAGATTCCTTGAGAAGAAGGGGGCCGGCTTCAGGATGGGTGACATCTGCGTTCCCATCGTTTGCCAGGCTTCTCTCTACGACCTTGATGTAGCATCATCACAGGTGAGACCCGACAGGGAGATGGGAGAGAAAGCCTGTGAGAACGCCTACAGCGGGATATTCAGCGACGGTAACCACGGTGCCGGCACGGGCGCCACGGTCGGAAAGTACTGCGGGATGGAAAGGGCCATGAAAAGCGGCCTCGGTACTTTCGCATGCAGCAACGGCGTGGTCCACGTGGGCGCTGTTGCTGCTGTGAACGCCATAGGAGATGTTTACAACGGAAATGGCAGACTCATCGCCGGCATCCTCAGTCCTGACGGCACACAGATAAGCGGTTCCATAAACTACCTGAAGAACGCCATACTGAAGGATGATGCTCCCGAAGAGGAGCCTGCAGGACTGGAAAAAGAGACTTCTCAACAGGTCCATGCTGGAACGGCGGCTGAAGCCGTTCAGGAGTATGTGCCTGAAGCCAATCAAGAGACGACGGCCGCATCTGGATCAGCAGACGAAGATATTCGTGGGACGGCCACTGAAGATACGACGGAGTCGGCCATCGATCATCGCGACGAGGTGGCTCAGAAAGCAGTGACGGATGCTGATGCATGCTCTGAGGCTACACAAGAGACAGAGGAACCGGCTGAGGAGATCGTCTACGATCACAGGCTGGAGCTGTCAAGCGACGACCTCGGCGAGGACGTCACCTTCAACACCACCATTTCCTGTCTCATAACCAACGCAAAGCTTACCAAGTCCCAGGCCAACAAGCTGGCGTCCACCCTTCATGACGGATACGCCCGGTCCATAAAGCCGGTCCACGGATCACTGGACGGGGACACCATCTTCGTCATGACCACGGGAGAGGTGGATGTGAATTTCGATGCCTTTGCGGCACTGGCCACCGACACGCTGCAGTATAGCGTCATCAACGCCGTGACCTCCGCGGAGGACGCATATGGTTTTCCAAGCGCCAGGACCATGGCAATGAGGATGCAGAAATAGATAAACACCGCTTTTACCAGAACGAAAGAAAAGATACATGGAGAAACTTATAATAATCGACGGAAACAGCCTTCTGTTCAGAGGCTACTTTGCAATGAGACCGATGGTGACAAAGGACGGCGTATACACTCAGGGTGTGTACGCCTTTGTTAACATGCTGAGCCGGATACTCCAGGAGGGCGAGCCCGACTACATCGCCGTGGCATTCGACATGAGGAAGCCGACTTTCAGGCACGAGATCTACAAGGATTACAAGGGCGGACGGCAGAAGACTCCGCCGGAGCTCCTGGCCCAGATCCCGATCATGAAAAGGGTCCTTGAGGCCATGAACATCAAAGTCATGGAGCTGGAGACCTACGAGGCTGACGACATCATCGGCACGGTGACCGCCGACGCCGAGAAGGCCGGGATAGAGTCCCTCATAATCTCAGGAGACAAGGACGAGCTCCAGCTCATAGGCCCGCACACCAGGGTCATGATCAACAAGAAGGGCGTCACTGACTTCGACATATACGACACAGACGCCATGCAGGAGAGGTACGGCCTGACGCCAGAGCGTTTCATCGACCTGAAGGGCCTGATGGGAGATTCCTCAGATAATCTCCCGGGCATCAAAGGGGTAGGTGAAAAAAAGGGGCTGGCGCTCCTCGAAGAGTACGGCACCGTGGAGGGCGTCATTGAGCACAGCGACGAGATCAAGGGCAAGCTCGGGGAAAACGTCCGCGAGCACAAGGAAGACGCCCTGATGACCAAAAAGCTGGCCACCATAAAGAGAGACGTGCCGATCCAGTACGATTTCAGCGAGCTGAAATACACGGATCCGGATTATGAGTCACTGATCAAGATATACCAGGAACTTCAGTTCAACAGCTTCATTTCGAGGCTCAGGAAAAGAGCTGGTGGAGATGCGGAGGAGGCCATCGGCCAGGTGAGCAGCCTGGACAAGATAGAGGACAAGGCGGATTCCCTCAAAGATGTCGAAATGACGGATTTCCTGAAGGAAGTCGGAGACGGCAGCAGGGTGGTGTTCTGGATGGACACCGACGACAGCCACCTGGAAACGCCTTCAGCGCGGAGAGTCGCCGTGCTGGACCCCGAGAAAAAACTTTTTTCCAGGAAAGAACTTACGCCACTCGACCAGGAGACGATCCTCGAACAGATCGCCGGCAAGAGGTACGCGCTCACGGGCTTCGACCTCAAGCCCGCCTGCTACACCATGGCGATGCTCGGCCTCAGCGCACTGGCCCCGGAGTGGGATATCGCTGTTGCCGAATACCTCATCGACCCAAACCAGTCCGGATATACTGTTGAAAAGATGGCAGCAAAGTACCTTGGCGTGATCCCTGAGAAGAAGGACCAGAAGGTCAAGAGCAAAGGCAAAGAGGAGCAGGAGAGGGAGCTCAGCGACGACGAGCTGAAGAAGCTCCTCGTCTCCGTGGAAAACATCCGGAGAGCGCAGGCTCCGGTGATGGAAGAGCTGGGAGTCGACAGGCTCTTCCGCGGGTGCGAGATGCCGCTGATCAACACGTTGGCGGCCATGGAGTGCGCCGGGATGAAGGTGGATGTCTCCGTGCTGGAGCGCTCTGGTCAGGAGATCCAGGGATATGTGGACGATCTGGAGTCGCAGATCATCAAGGAGGCGGGGCAGACCTTCAACGTCAACTCTCCGAAGCAGCTGTCGCAGGTTCTTTTCGAGGACATGGAGATACCGTATCCTGGCAGGAAGAAGACCGGGACTCTGTCCACCAGCGCCGATATTCTGGAGAAGCTCCAGGATGAGTATCCGGTGTGCGGAAAGGTACTTCAGTACAGGAAGTACAAGAAGCTTCTCGGAACGTATGTGGAGGGACTCATCCCTCTCATCTGCTATGACGGAAGGATCAGGCCGCACTTCAACCAGACCGTGGCGGCCACCGGGCGTCTCAGCTGCACTGAACCTAACCTCCAGAACATCCCGGTGAGGGATGACTATGGCCGCGCCCTGAGGAAGGCTTTTGTGGTCTCGGGCGACGACATGCTCTTCGTGGGAGCGGATTACTCTCAGATAGAGCTTCGGATAATGGCCTCTCTCAGCGGCGACGAGAACCTTATCGACGCCTTCAACAAGGGAGAGGATATCCATCGCATCACGGCGTCCAGAGTGTTCAACATTCCGCTGGATCAGGTCACATCGAGGGACAGATCGAGGGCAAAGGCGGTCAACTTTGGGATAATCTACGGTATCAGCGGTTTCGGACTGTCTGAGGACCTTCACATCCCGAGGGGAGAGGCGCAGCAGTACATTGACGAGTATTTCGTCAAGCACCAGGCGGTGAAGGAGTTCCTGGACAGGCAGATCCAGGAGGGAAAAGACACCAGGCTCGTCAGGACGTACTTCGGCAGGGTGCGGCAGATCCCTGAGTTCAGCTCCCGGAAGTACATGGACAGGCAGCTGGCCAACAGACTGGCAATGAACACTCCTATCCAGGGCACCGCGGCTGACATCATCAAGATAGCCATGAACAAGGTGTACGAGGAGCTCACGGAAAGGAAAATGAAGTCCAGGCTCATCCTCCAGATCCACGACGAGCTGATAATAGAGGCCGTGGAGAGCGAGGTGGAGGACGTGAAGGAGCTGCTGGTCAGGAACATGGAGAGCGCCGCGGACCTGGCGGTGGATCTCAAGTGTGATGTGAGTACGGGAAAGACCTGGTACGATCTTAAATAAACTGTCGTGGATCCGGCTGTAGTACACGGCCGGATCCGTTGTCTGAAGAAAGAAGAGCTGATGAAAAAGATCGGAATAACCGGGGGGATCGGTGCGGGGAAGACCGCCGTCACGGATCACCTTCAGGAACGTGGGTACATAGTCATAGATACGGACCAGATGTCGAGAGACATGACGGCGCCGGGAGGAAAGGCCATTCCTTATATTCGGGAAAAATTCGGGGATGATCTCATCGACGAGACCGGTGCCATGAACAGGAAGAAGATGAGGGACATAGTGTTCAGGGACAGCAAAAAGCTGGCGCTCCTGGAACAGGGCACCACCATGGTGCTGATAGAGGACCTGAAGAAACTGTCTCATGAGCTGGAACTGAAGGGAAACAGGGTGGTGTTCTATGCAATTCCGCTGCTGTTCGAGATAGGTTCCTCCATGGAGTACGACGCCACCTGGCTGGTGACCGCGGATGACGAGACCCGGATCCGCAGGGTGATGAAGAGAGATGGCGTTGACAGAGAGAATGTTATCCGCATCATGAAGAAACAGATGCCCGAGGAGGAAAAGAAGAAGCTGGCCTCCGATGTGATAGTGAACGACGGTGACCTGGAGTCCCTCAGGAGGCAGGTGGATGAGCTCCTGTCCAAATACGGTCTGTCGAACTGAAACGCGTATACATCGCACATGCGCAAAAATATAACGAAGTTTGGCCCATTTCAGCCCCTTTGCTCTTATTGTATGAGATTGAATACAATTCTATAATGTAGCTGACGATCAAGCACCTGTTTATTGATTGAAGGAGGCTGACAATGGAAAAAGCTAAATTACAAGATAAGTATCAGCTGTATATCGGCGGAGTCTGGAGAGATGCGTCAGACGGTGCGACATTCGAGACGAAGAACCCGGCCAACGGTGAACACCTGGCATACTGCGCAGAAGCCACGAAGGAAGACGTGGACGATGCGGTAACGGAAGCCTGGAAGGCTTTTTCAAGCTGGAAGAACACTACAGTCAAGGAGCGCGCCGCGATCCTGAACAAGGTGGCGGATATCATCGATGAGAATAAGGAGTTCCTGGCCACAGTCGAGTCGGAGGACAACGGAAAGCCGATCCGCGAGTGCCTCGCCATCGACATACCTATGTCCGCAGACCACTTCAGATATTTTGCCGGATGCATCCTGGCTGAAGAGGGCAGCGCAAACATGCTGGGCAATGACTGCATGAGCCTGATCCTCAGGGAGCCTATCGGCGTCGTAGGGCAGATCGTGCCTTGGAACTTCCCGTTCCTCATGGCCGCGTGGAAGCTGGCGCCTGTGCTGGCGAGCGGATGCTGCACGGTATTCAAATCCTCGAGTTCAACACCGCTGTCGGTACTGGAACTTGCAAAGCTGACTCAGGACGTCATCCCGGCCGGCGTTTTCAACGTGATCTCCGGCAGGGGCAGTAAGTCCGGTCAGTACATGCTGGATCACCCTGGGTTCAGGAAGCTGGCATTCACCGGATCCACAGAGGTAGGCAGAGACGTGGCTCTGGCGGCCGCTCAGAAGCTTATCCCGAGCACACTGGAACTCGGAGGAAAATCGGCGAATATCTTCTTTGACGACTGCAATTGGGACATGGCCATGGACGGCATCCAGCTCGGAATTCTGTTCAACCAGGGACAGGTATGCTGCGCAGGTTCCCGTGTCTTCGTACAGGAAGGCATCTATGATAAGTTCGTAGAAGAGGCTGTGAAGAGATTCAACAAGATCAAGGTCGGCGATCCGCTGGATCCGGAGACTCAGATGGGCTCCCAGATCAATGAGAACCAGCTGAAGAAGATCCTGAACTACGTGGACATCGGCGTCAAGGAAGGAGCCGTCGTAGCATGCGGTGGTGAGAGATACACCGACGGGGATCTGGCAAAAGGAAGCTTCATGAAGCCTACGCTTCTGACCAACGTCACCAACGACATGAGAGTAGCCCAGGAGGAGATCTTCGGACCTGTTGCCGTTGTCATCAAGTTCAAGGATGAGGACGAGGTGATCAGGATGGCAAACGACAGCACATACGGACTCGGAGGCGCTGTATGGACCCGCGACATCAACCGTGCTATGCGGGTCGCAAGGGGCATCGAGACCGGGCGCGTATGGGTCAACACGTACAACTCCATCCCTGAAGGGGCACCGTTCGGCGGATACAAGGAGTCCGGCATAGGAAGGGAGACCCACAAGGTGATCCTGGAGCACTACACCCAGATGAAGAACATTATGATCAATCTGTCAGAGTCCCCATCAGGGTTCTATCCGGAAAAGTAGCATACGGCTGTAGCTGCGGTTTGCGGCAGATCGATAAAGTAATGATCAGGTGAAATGATCGGTGGCTGTCCTGTTCGAAAACCGGATGGTCACCGTGTTTCTGTTGTAAGTTTGTTCATCCAACGGCGACTGGAGAAAATGTAAAACAAAATGGATGCTATCAACAGTGACCCGTAACAGATCCAAAGCACCGGGAAAGAATTTATCTGGCTTATGATCACCTGATAGACGAACAAAAATCCGATACCGTACAGGAATACCGAAGATACCGATTTTTTCATGATGGCAGCAGCGGAGATAAAAAGTACGGCGGCATCTGCTGCAAGCAGATCGATCATCGCGTATTGTAAGAATTCGTTACAGTTACTCTTGGTAAGGACTCCGTTTACCAGAGAAAAACGATCGTCTGCAACGACGACAAAAGCAAAACAGACGACCTGCGACAAGATCTGACAAGAAAGACTGATCACGGAAGTCAAAAGTATTTTTGCCAGGAAAAATCGTGTTCGTTTAATGGAATACGTAAATAAGATCATTATTGTATGATCAACATATTCCTCAACAATGATTTTGTTGATCAAATAGGCGATGTAAAACAGATAGAAATCCCATACTGTGGACGTCATCATTTTAATGATCGCTGCAAAACTGCTGGCATGATCCTGATTCACGCCAAATATGGAAACGAAGGTTGAAAAGAGCAGCGCGATGGTAATTGGAAATGCTAACAGGATCAGCTTATGGATCTTGACTTTACGCGCTTCGAGGCAAACTAATGATGACATTTTCATATGCCGCCTCCGTTCTGTAAAACTTCAAAGAAATAATCTTCTAATGTTCTGTTGTCCTGGAAAAGTTCATAAAGGGAAACACCGCCACTTACCAGTTCCTTTGCGACGATGGACGGATCTGTATCCTGATAGATGCGGATGCTATTGTTCTCCTGTACCGCGAAGTCTTTGATGCCAATGTGTTCCAGGATGACACAGCTTTTCTTTACATCATCGATGCAGATGGTCAAATGGCTACGATTGTTTTTCTTTACTTCGTCCATAGTCTTTTCCTGAACGATTCTGTGCTGATCGATTATTCCTATCCAATCTGCCAGGTGTTCCATTTCAGATAAAATATGACTGGAAATGATGATCGTGGTGCCATAATTCCGGTTGATATCCTTAAACATTGTACGCATATCCTTTATGCCTTCTGGATCAAGCGCATTCGTAGGTTCATCCAGGATCAGCAGCCCAGGATATGTCAGTATTGCCCGGGCGATGGCAAGCCGCTGTCGCATCCCAAGCGAATACGTCATGACCTTTCGGTCAGAAGAGCCAGCCAGGCCGGTCTGTTCCAGGACCTCGGCTATCCGATTTTTGTCATGAAAGCCCATGTATGATGCGTGGAGCTGTAAATTTTCCAGCCCCGTTAAACGCTCGTAAAAATACGGGTATTCAATGATGGATCCGGTCGATTCCAGACCTTCTGATGTGATTCCGGATCTGCCGAAGATACACAAACTGCCACTGTCCATTGCCTCGAGTCCAACAAGTATTTTCATTAGAGTGCTTTTTCCTGCACCGTTCAGACCGATCAGTCCATAGATCGAACCGCGGGGAACGTGAATATCCAGATCCTTTAAGGCAACTGTAGAATCAAAACTTTTTGAGATGTTTTTACCTTCTATGATGTACGCACTCAAATTCAATAAGCTCCTTTTTGTAGATATGTGAAATGGATGTCTTATCGAATGATATGGTATCAGATGATGTTTTCTTTTGCCGTTCGCTTTTCTGACGTTTTTCTTACGATAATGGAAAAGCATGTGTTCCCCGGCTGACTTTTCAATTGGATCGAAAGGTGGCAGCGTGCAGCGATTTTTTCAACGATAGAAAGTCCCAGTCCTCCGCGCCCTTGTGAAGAATGGTCGTGTTTGTTGATCTTATAATTCCTTTGAAATATCTTCTCCTGTTCTGTAAGGGGAATGCCAGGGCCGTGATCTGATATCTCGATGGTTACACTCTGGTCGTTTTGAAACAGGGCGATACCAAGAAACTTGCCAGATCCGCCATGCTTTATGGAATTGTCTATCAGATTCTGCATAATGCAGCGGATCCCATCGGGGCTTGTGGTGGCATAAATTGGAGAGTCATTTAGATCAAGATCTACCTGAAATTCCTGTTCGTGGAAACAGTCGTAATATGAGAGCGCAACTTCCCTGCAAAGTTCTGTAAGATCTATGCGTTTCACAGGAAATTCGGCATCTCCTGAGCAGATCCTGGCAAGATCCAGTTGTTGAAGGATGATATGCTGCATCTCCTGTGATTTTTGTTTTGCCTTTCGCAGAACATGGTTTACTTCAGGAGAATCGTTACCAAATTGCCGGTATTTAAGTGCCGATAGATCTATATAGCCTGAAAGAGTAGTTATCGGTGTCTTCAGGTCATGGGAAATGTCTGCAATACTTGTTCGATATTGCTCCTGAACATCACGGCATTTCTGAAAAAGGCGATATTTTTGAAGCAGCAATGCGTTTATCGAAATAATCATATTCTGGATCGCCAGATCATTCGTACGATGTAAGATAGGATTGAAAGTATCATATTCCTGATCGACGTGTTCCGTTACCACGGATATGCCTTTCAGCAGTTCGCGGTTCCGGCGATATTGAAAAAGGTTCAGACCCGTTAAAACGATGATCAGGGTGGATTCGATTATTAAGATCATGCCAGAATGTCTCCTATGAATCTTCGAAAAAATTTGGCTTTATTTTTTTGAACCAGTATCCTTGATGCGGTAACCAATACCCCACACGGTCTCAATACATTCCTTGGTGGATCCAAGCTTTTTACGAAGACGGGCTATGTGCGTGTTTATGACATCCTCATTGTCGACATAGGAGTCTTCCCACACATGCTGATAAATCTGGCCCTTTGAAAAAACCTGATTTTTATGAGCTGCAAGTAAGTATAATATGTCAAATTCAGTTCGCGTCAGGTCAATATTCTGATCATCTCTATAAACCTCTCTAGCATTGGGGTCGATAAGCAGGTCATTGATCTGTATGGTGCTCTTCTGCACTTTTCCATCATAGATCTCAACTCTCCGTAAATTTGCTTTAATGCGCGATTCCAGTTCTGTAATGGAAAAGGGCTTCACCACATAATCATCTGCCCCGTAAGTGAAGCAGATTGATTTTGCATTATCATTATTTTCACCTGTGATGACAATGATCGGAGACGTGGATACGCTGCGGATGTTCTTGATTGCAGTGATCCCGCTTCCATCAGGGAGTCCGAGGTCGATCAGAAAAATACAGTAATCTGAAATAGATGGAATATCAGCAACAGAATCGAGCCGATGAACAGCAGTGACCTGGTAATCTTTGCATTTCAAGTAGTCAGCGAGCAATTCACACATGGGTAGATCATCTTCAATTAACAATAATTTCTTCATGTTTTCACCATATACATCTAAAATAAAAAAATCAGGTATAGTAGCGATCTCAATTCCCATTTTACTCAGACAAAAGTATTAAGCAACAGGATCCGAACTCTCTAAAAAACTCCTTGCATTGGTCCTGCATTAGTGGTACTATACTTCTTGTGATGTGGCTGTGGCGGAATGGCAGACGCGCATGCTTGAGGGGCATGTGGGAGACCGTGCTGGTTCGAGTCCAGTCAGCCACACCATTTTTTTTACTTAAAATCAGCGTGAGATCGGCGAAAAGAACTGAAAAAGCTTTTCAGCCGGTGTGGCGGAATTGGCAGACGCGCGGGATTCAAAATCCCGTGGTAGCAATATCGTATGGGTTCGACCCCCATCACCGGCACCAGTTAGTTTTTACGAAACATAGAATATAAGTCATTCACTTTTGAAGAATAACAGGAGGCAATTGATCCATGAATGCTCAGTATTTTAATCTGATTCTCTGTGTCGTATTTGTTGCTCTGATATACTTCCTGATGATCCGTCCTCAGAGGAAGAGGGACAAGGAAGTCTCCAACATGAGAAACAGCCTGAAGACGGGAGATGAGATCGTTACCATCGGCGGTATCCTGGGTAAGGTCATCAAGGTGAAGAACGATACGGTGGTCATCGCTGTAGGTACTGACAGAGTTAAGATGGAGATCCTGAAGACTGCGGTAGGAAGCATCAGAAAACAGGCTCCTGGAGATGCTCCGGTTCCTGTTCCTGACGAGAAGGAAGAGGAAGCTCCTAAGAAGCACGCCAGAAAGGTGACTCCTAAGAAGCTGAACGGAAACAACGAGGAGAAGGAGTCAGCTCCTGAAGAGGCCAAGGAAGAGTCTCAGGAGGCTTAACATGAAAATGGAGGCGCATCTCTTTGAGGTGCGCCTTTTGCGTATGAATGCGGCCCTGCGCGATGCGGGGGCGTGTTTTTTATTATCTCTCGATCGTCGATCGTCGCAGGATCGCATGATGATGCGTTAGGCTGTATCCCTTGAAAAACGTGGTTTACACCCTAATTATCCTTGAATGACCATATCTGTTGTTGTACAATAATTTGGATAGTTTCAATTATGGGACAGTCTGTTTATTCCCAGATATCAAATAAAAGAAACGGAAGATAGAACGATTCGAAAGAAGTAAGAAGAAAGGTGATCATATCACGATGAAATCGCACAGCAGGAGAAACAGGATCCTCGGGGTCCTGATCATTGCAATAGTGGTATTTACGGCAGTGATCTCTGTAACGGGCATAGGCTCATTCAAGGGCCTCAAGAAGGAAATGAAGTATGGACTGGACATAAACGGAGGAGTTTATGTCCTGCTTCAGGCCAATACGAAGGAAAAGGGCCAGGACAGGGCTGCTTTGATGGAGCAGACCAAGTCAGTACTTGAGAACAGAGTTAACGCCATGGGCATCTCCGAGGCTACGGTTTCTGTTGAGGGCTCCAACAAGATCAGAGTTGAGATGCCTGGAGTGAGCAACGCCAACCAGGCCATCAAGCAGATAGGTAAGACTGCGCAGCTCAGATTCCTTCTGGCCGACGGGACGCTGGTGATGCAGGGGAACGAGGTGAAGAATGCAGGATTCTCCACTGACTCGTATCACGGCGGATACAAGATCACCATGGACTTTACGTCTAAGGGTACCGATGACTTTGCAAAGGGGACGGAACGTGCTGCTTCTGGAGCGGTCAACCCTGTGCTCAGAGATTCAGACGGGAATCTCGTTCCTGCGACATCGGTAGTTATCATGCTGGATGATGAGATAATCTCGGCACCTAACGTTGATCAGAAGATAGACAGCAGATCATGCGAGATCTACAAGCCTGGCGGGTTTTCCAAGGAGGAGGCTTCCAGCACGGCGGCTCTGATCAAAGGCGGTGCACTTCCGGCCAGTCTCACAGAAGTGAATTCATCGGTCGAGACGGCAACAATTGGAGCTGATGCACTTAATAAGAGCATCAAGGCCGGAGGGATCGGGCTGCTCCTGGTATTTGCGATTATGATCATAGTGTACGGTGCCATGGGCGTTGCAGCTGATATCGCCCTCGCGCTGTATGTGGAGATAGTCCTCTGGGTGATGGCGGCCTTCGGAGCTGTACTCACGCTTCCGGGCATCGCTGGTATCATCCTGGGCATAGGAATGGCGGTGGACTCCAACGTCATAATCTTTACAAGGATCAGAGAAGAGATAGCGAAGGGCAAGTCAGTGAGGGTCAGCGTTGACTCCGGATTCCACTCCGCATTTGCCACGGTCATAGATGCTCAGACTACTACGCTGATCGCCGCATTCGTGCTCTATCTTATCGGTGCCACATCAGTAAAGGGATTCGCCCTCACACTGATGATCGGTACAGTGGCATCTATCTTCACTGCAGTGTTCGTGACTCAGGTGTTCATCAACATCATGGCCGAGAGCAAGACTTTGAGCAAGCTCAAGTTCTTCGGTTTCAAGGAAGACGGCACGAAGAAGGTGAAATTCGAGCCTCACTTCCGGTTTATCAAGAATAGAAAGATCTTCTACTGCATCAGTGCGGCGGTCATCATCTGCGGCATGGTCTTCGCCGGTGTCAGAGGATTCAATTACGGTATCGACTTCACCGGAGGTACCATGATCCAGATGGATATGGGACAGAAGGTAAACATCAATGAAGTCAAGGATACCATCAGCAAATACGACCTTGACCCTACCATAGTTTACGCTGGGAAGGGGAACAAGCAGATCGTAATCAAGACCATAAAGGCTCTGAAGACCAGTGAGAGGACTCAGGTAGTAAAGACGATATCCGACAAGTACGACCTGGGCTCTGATGCGGTACTCTCTTCTGAGGAATTCGGACCGACAGTAGGAAAGCAGCTGCGTCACAACGCCATTGAGTCGGTGCTCATCGCTACGCTCTGCATGCTGGTATACATACGATTCAGGTTCAAGAACTGGGAATACGGAGTTGCTGCGGTCGCCGGGCTGGCGCACGACGTGCTGGTAACACTGTCCCTGTACGCCATTTTCGGGTTCACCATCAATAACCCGTTCATCGCCGGAATACTCACGGTCGTGGGATATTCCATCAACGACACGATAGTAATTTTCGACAGGATCAGAGAGAACACCAGGTTCTACAAGAGGAAGGAGCAGGAGAAACTCATAGACGACAGCATCAACCAGACTCTGTCGAGGTCCATCATGACTTCTCTCACCACGATCATAGTGATGATACCTCTGTTCATACTTGTATCGACAGAGCTGAGAGAGTTCCTCATCCCTCTGATGATCGGTGTTATAAGCGGAACCTATTCGTCCATCTTCCTTTGCAGCCCTCTCTACTATGAGATGACGAAGAAGGGCTCCAAGTCCAGGTACGTTCAGGACAAGGAAAAGAGAGACAGACAGAAGGAAAAGGACAGGGCCAGAGCGAAGGCCAGGCGGGAAAACGAAGGTATCGTAAAGTAGAGACATAAGGATCAGGTTATTTCAGGAGTGCGTATGGGCAGTAATGGGCTGGAGTTGACAACTGAACAGTTCATGAATGATCTCAAGAAGATCAGCTATAAATATGATGACCCAATGATCGTCAAGGCTTTTGAGCTGGCCAGCAAACAGCATGCGGGACAGTTCAGGAAGAGCGGCGAGCCGTACATCATACATCCGATCGCGGTCGCCAGGATACTGGCAGAGCTGGGGATGGACAGCGAGACCATTGTTGGAGGCCTTCTCCACGACGTGGTGGAGGACACGGATTACACCAGGGAACAGCTGGTTGAGGACTTCAACGAGGAAGTCGCCCTGCTGGTGGACGGCGTCACAAAGCTGGGCAACATCAAGTATGATTCCAAGGAGGAACTGCAGGCGGAGAACTTCCGCAAGATGTTCCTGGCGATGTCCAAGGACATAAGAGTCCTCATCATAAAGCTTGCAGACCGTCTTCACAACATGAGGACCCTTGAATATATGGTCCCGAAGAAGAGGGAGGAAAAGTCCCTGGAGACCCTGGAGATCTACGCTCCGCTTGCGGGAAGGCTTGGTATCTACAGCATCAAATCCGAGCTGGAGGATCTGGCTCTGAAATATCTGCATCCGGCAGAATACAAGGATCTGTCCATCAAGGTCTCGGAAAAGGAGAAAGAGCGCGGCGAGGTAGTCGGGCGGCTCATCGAGGAGGTCAAGAAGATCCTGGATAAGACCGACATCGAGTACGATATCATGGGCCGGCGCAAGTCTCTGTACAGCATATACAAGAAGATGGTCATGCAGCATAAGCAGCTGGACGAGATCTTCGACCTCACGGCGGTCAGAGTGATAGTGCCTACGATCAAGGATTGCTATGCGGTCCTGGGCGCCGTACATACCAGATGGATACCTATCCCGGGGCGGTTCAAGGATTACATCGCCATGCCGAAGCCCAACATGTATCAGTCACTCCACACTACGGTGATAGATGACAAGGGCGATCCTTTTGAGATCCAGATCCGGACCTATGAGATGCACCGCATAGCCGAGTACGGAATCGCCGCACACTGGAAGTACAAGGAGGGCAAGACCGGAACAGGCAAATCGGACGACAATGAGGCTAAGCTGGCATGGCTCAGGCAGTCTCTGGAATGGCAGAAGGAGACAGACAACTCCAAAGAGTTCCTGGAGACTCTCAAGATGGATCTGTTCGACAATCAGGTCTTCGTATTCACCCCTAAGGGAGATGTGGTGGACCTTCCTGCCGGATCGACGCCTCTTGACTTCGCCTTCAAGATCCACACAGACGTAGGCCTGAGATGCGTTGGAGCAAAGGTAAATGGTAAGATGGTCACCATCGACCACACCCTCTCCAACGGAGACATCGTCGAGGTCATCACATCAGCGAATTCCAGCGGACCGAGCATAGACTGGCTCAACATAGTAAAGAGCTCACAGGCAAGATCTAAGATCAGGACCTGGCTGAGAAAATCAGACAAGGGAGATTTTGTCGACAAGGGCAAGACGGTGATAGCCAATTACATAAAGAAAAAGGGCTATGACCCTGCGCTCGTTGCCAGGAACTCATATCTGCTGAGGGCGGTCAAAGACCTCAAGCTCAATAATGTAAACGAACTTTATTCCCAGATCGCTGGCGGTGGTTCCGCCCTTTCCAAGATAGGCGGAAAGCTTATCGACTACTATCTGGAGGATAATGAGAAGGCAGAGATCAAGAAGGAAGAGGAGATCCGGGAAAAGAAGCCCGTCCGCAAGGAGCAGGGAAGCGGCCCTGCCATCGTTGTAAAGGGTTCAGAGGACGAGTCCGGCTTCCTGATAAGGACGGCAAGATGCTGTAATCCTGTACCAGGAGACGACATCATAGGCTTCATCACAAAGGGCCGTGGCATCACCGTCCACAGGACGGACTGTACGAATATAGTTCACCTTCCGGAAAACGAAAAGGGACGGCTCATCGACGTAAAATGGGAGACTCCTAAGGAAGGCCAGACGTACTATGCGGACATCGTCATCATGGGCACGGACAGAAAAGGACTTTTCAGTGACATCTCCAAAGTCTGTGAGGACATGGACGTACGTCTCTGCGGTGTTAACATGAATCCGGTCGAAGACGACTACGTAAAGGTCACCATCACCGTTTCCATTTCCGGAACGCACCAGATGAACAGGCTTCTCATCGCCTTCAGGAACATAAGCGGCATAGACAAGGTATTCAGAGCTAAGTCGACTTAAACAGACGAATAATTATTATGAGTCAAATAAGGGGGCAGGGAATATGAGTATAAAAGTTAAGGGCTTCGATGATGGAGTCTTTATGGAAAACACCTATGTGGTAAGCGATCCGGGATCCGGGTTGGTCGCGGTCGTTGACCCGGGGGCGTACACGGACCGCATCAGAGATGCAGTGAAAGAAGGCGGAAAGCTCTCTCTCATTCTCCTTACCCACGGACATGCGGATCACATTTTTGCTCTACCAGAGTTCAGGAGAGACTATCCTGATGCGAAGATAGTCGCCTGCTCGGGTGAACGTCCTATGCTCACCACCGCATCAATGAACAATTCTGAGGAATTCACCGGTAGAAAACTGGAGCAGGAGGCTGACATCTACGTTGAAGACGGTAATCAGATCGAATTCGGTAATGAGACTCTGACGTTTATCCATACGCCGGGGCACACGCCAGGTGGGATGTGCATCTACACCGGAAAAATACTTTTCAGCGGAGATACGCTTTTCTACCGCAGCGTGGGGAGGACAGACCTTCCTGAGAGCAGCACGGTCCAGCTTGTAAGAGCGATAAGGGAAAAGCTTTACGTCCTTCCGGACGACACGGTCGTCTATCCGGGACACGGTCCGGCGACGACCATAGGAGAAGAAAAGAGAGAAAACTTTTTTGTATAGATTCTATATAAACGGCATCGAAAATGAATATCACTTTGGAGAGCTGGCCAGGCTTTTTCTGGATGACGGCGAGTTCGAGGTGATACCTGTTACAGTCTTTCCAGGAATGGCAGCCCTGCTTGGCAGGGACAGCCGCGTTTTAAACGAGGATGGCTCTCTCAGCAGAGAGTCCATAAAGAGACAGCTGTACGGTATACTCGAGGAGATCACCGGCACTACACAACCGTGGGGGACGCTCACGGGGGTCAGGCCACTGAAGCTTGCCTTCCAGGTGTACGACCAGGAGAAGAGCAAAGGCCTCAGTACAGGCGAATGCCTTCGGGAGACCCGCAGGCGCATGGGAGGCGAATACCTTCTTTCCCCGGAAAAGCTTGACCTCCTCATGGACATCCTGAGTTATCAGCTCGAGAACGTGGCACCGCCGGATCCGGCGACCGATTCCCTGTACGTGGGGATCCCATTCTGTCCGACCAGGTGTTCATACTGTGCTTTCGCATCTAACGTTGCCTCTCAGGATGATATCGAAAGGTATCTGGGAGATCTTCTCAAAGAGATAGATTTCATGGGGGACATCTACAGCAGGCAGCACCGAAGGCTGGAATCCGTGTACATCGGGGGAGGAACTCCGACCACGCTGGACCCGGAGCAGCTGACAAGGCTGATCGAGGCAATTTATAGTTCATTTGACATCACGCCGGGATCCATCGAATTTACGGTGGAGGCCGGCAGGCCGGATACCATAACGAAGGAAAAGATCACAGCGCTGAGAGATCTGATGGTGGACAGGATCAGCATCAATCCGCAGACCATGAAAGACCACACGCTGGAACTCATGGGCAGGTCGCATGACGCAGAACAGATACGGGAGGCATTCCGGATCACCGAAGGGAGTGGTTTCACTACCGTGAACTCCGACCTGATAGCGGGTCTGCCTGAGGAAAATGTCTCCGACTTTACGGAGAGCCTCCGTCAGGTCATAGCGCTTGGCGCGGAGAACATAACGGTGCACACGCTCTCGGTAAAGCACGGATCACGGCTCAGAGCCCAGGATCCGGATTATTACAGGAAAAGGGGTGACGTTGCCGGTGAGATGCTCCGGGAGGGCGGAAGGATACTGTATTCCGCAGGATACCGTCCGTATTACATCTACCGCCAGAAGCATCAGATGGGCGGCCTTGAGAACGTGGGCTGGTGCAGGCCGGGACACCATTCCCTGTACAATATAAGGATCATGGAAGAAAAACAGACCGTGATAGCTCTGGGGGCCGGCGCCATTGGAAAGGTGTACTACCCGGAGAGAGACGGTCTTGAGAGGATAGCAAACGTAAGCAATTACAGGATCTACAGCGAAAGGTTCCCGGAGATACTCAGGAGAAAGGAAGAGTATTTCGGGATTGGGTCCGATCCTGAATGAGATAGATTGGAGGAATCATGGCACTGAAAGCACCTAAAGGGACCAGAGACGTTATGCCCGGAGATGCCGGAAAATGGCAGTATATCGAGAAGGAATTCGCCTGCATATGCAGCGAGTACGGCTTCGGCGAGATCAGAACGCCTATGTTCGAGAGCACCGATCTCTTTAACAGAGGAGTTGGAGAGACCACAGATATAGTCCAGAAGGAGATGTACACCTTTGAGGATCTTGGGCACAGAAGCATGACACTCAAGCCGGAGGGAACTTCTCCTGCGGTTCGGGCATTCATCGAGAGCAGAGAATACGCCGAGACCCAGCCTACGAAGTACTGGTACAACACTCCATGCTTCAGATACGAGAAACCTCAGGCGGGACGCATGAGGGAATTCCACCAGTTCGGCGTGGAAATATTCGGCACCCACAGCGTCATGGCCGACGCCGAGATCATCGCTCTTGCTCACGACTTCCTCACCAGGATGGGGATCACGGATCTGGAGTTGAAGATAAACAGCGTAGGATGCAGAGAGTGCAGGCCTGTCTACAAGAAGGCCCTGCAGGATTTTCTGAGGCCTCACCTGGACGAGCTCTGCGACACGTGCAAGTCGAGATTCGAGACCAATCCGATGAGGATCCTGGACTGCAAGTCCCCGGAGGACCAGGAGATAGTAAAGGATGCTCCCGTGATGCTGGACTACCTCTGCGACGACTGCAGAGAGTCCTTCGAAGAGATTAAAAAACTGCTTACGGCCATGGGCATACCTTTCACCGTTGACGAGAGGATCGTTCGAGGTCTCGACTACTATACGAAGACGGCCTTCGAATTCGTGACGAACAAGATCGGTGCACAGGGAACTGTCTGCGGAGGAGGAAGGTACGATCACCTGATTGAAGAGGTAGGCGGACCGGATATGCCTGGAGTTGGATTTGGTCTCGGAAAAGAGCGTCTGCTTCTTCTGATGGAGCAGAACGGCCACCAGTTCGGCGGTAAGGAGACTCCGGAACTCTTCATCGCTTACATCGGTGAAGATGCGAAGATGTACTCCGTCGGGCTCCTCGGAAAGCTCAGAAAGCAGGGCGTGAGGGCATCCATGGACGTACACGGCCGCAACCTGAAGGGCCAGATGAAATATGCCAACAAGCTGGGGGCAGCGTACACGGTGGTGATCGGAGACGACGAGGTGTCTTCGGGCCAGCTCACGCTGAAGAACATGGAGACTGGAGAGCAGATCAATGTCACCCCGGATCAGTTGATAGATAAAATCAGGAGAGAAGGTTAATCGATGTCAGAAATTTTCAAGCGCACTCACATGTGCGGCGAGCTCAGGCTCGAGGACAGTGGAAGTCAGGTAGTGCTTAACGGATGGGTGGCGAAGCAGAGGAGCCTCGGAGCCCTGGTATTTGTGGATATCAGGGACAAGACCGGGATCACACAGGTCACCTTCAACGAGGACTGCAGCCAGGAGATCATGGACAAGGCAAGATCCCTGCGCAGCGAATTCGTCATCGGGATAAAGGGCACGGTCAGAGAGAGGAGCTCCAAAAACCCGAACCTCCCGACCGGCGACATCGAGATCTTTGCAACAGACCTCATCATCTATTCAGAGGCCGACACCCCTCCGATCTACATCAAGGACGACGACAACGTAGATGAGAACCTGCGACTCAAGTACAGGTATCTGGATCTCAGGAAGCACAAGATGCAGAGGAATCTGACATTCCGCCACAGGGTGGCGAAGTGCGCCAGGGATTATTTCGACGAGAACGGTTTCACTGAAGTCGAGACACCGGACCTCATCAAGCCGACACCTGAAGGAGCGAGAGACTACCTCGTGCCTTCCAGAGTCAACCCCGGCTCTTTCTACGCACTTCCTCAATCTCCGCAGATGTTCAAGCAGCTTCTCATGGTAGGCGGCACGGACAGGTACTTCCAGATCGCGAAGTGCTTCAGAGACGAGGATCTGAGGGCCGACAGACAGCCCGAGTTCACCCAGATAGACCTGGAGATGTCCTTCGTTGACACCGACGATGTCATCGCCATCCAGGAGGGATTCCTCAAGAGGCTGATGAAGGAAGTCAAGGGGATAGACATAGAGACTCCGTTCCCGAGGATGAGATACCAGGAGGCCATGGAGAGATACGGCTCGGATAAGCCTGATACGAGATTCGGTTTCGAGCTTGTCGACATCAAGGATCTGGTAGAGGGATCAGAGTTCCCTGTGTTCAGGAACGTAGTTGAAAGCGGGGGAGATATCAGGGCCATCTGCATCACGGGAGGCTCTTCGGTGTATTCCAGGAAAAAGGTAGACAAGCTCACCGAGGAGTGCAAACATTACGGTGCCAAGGGCCTCGTCTGGATCCGCAAGGAAGAGGGAGGTTTCAAGTCCTCTGTAAGCAAGTTCTTCTCCGATGAAGAGCTTGGCAGGATCGCCGACAGGATGGGAGCTGAAAACGGAGACATCATCTTCATCGCCAGCGACCGTCCGAAGGTGGTATTCGCCACGCTGGGCTTCCTGAGGAGGCGCATCGCCGGAGAGATGGGACTGCTGGACGACAACGAGTTCAAGTTCCTCTGGGTGGTGGACTTCCCTATGTTCGAGGAGGACGACGAGGGGAACATCAAGGCTATGCACCATCCTTTCACACAGCCTAAGCTGGACCAGTTACACAAGCTGGACGAGGGAGATATCCTCGGCCTCGAGGCCGACGCCTATGACATCGTGCTCAACGGAGTAGAGCTGGGTGGCGGATCCATCCGTATCCACGACAGAAAGCTCCAGAAAAGGATGTTCGAGACCCTGGGCCTCTCCGACCAGGAGTGCCAGGAAAAGTTCGGATTCCTGATAGAGGCGTTCAAATATGGAGCACCGCCTCACGCTGGACTCGCATACGGTCTTGACAGGCTCGTCATGCTCCTTCTGGGCGAGAGCAGCATAAGAGAGGTCATAGCTTTTCCAAAGAATCAGAACGCAGAGTGTCTCGTCTGCGAGGCGCCTGGCAAGGCAGACGCAGCACAGCTGGATGAGCTGGGACTCTGCCTGAGAGATGGAGACGGTAAGTAAAAGGTGAAGACGGCGATTTTCGGAGGGACCTTCGATCCTGTGCACGAGGGGCACATCAATCTTGCCAGGCAGGCGGCGGAGTGTCTGTCGCTTGATCAGGTGATATTCGTTCCCAATTACATTTCTCCATTTAAACGGGACACAAAGGTCACGCCGGGAGAGATGCGGTGCGAGATGATCCGCCTGATACTTGGCAGACACAGGAGCTTCCGGTTGTCCGACTACGAGATACGTATGGACAGACCATGCTACACCTGGGACACCCTGAACCACTTCGCAGGCATCTGCGGGAAGGATATCTGCTTTATCCTGGGCCTTGATTCTCTCATGACCCTCGACACCTGGTACCACGGGACAGACATCATCAGGAACTATCGCATGATAACCGGTGATCGGCCAGGTACATCAATGGAGAAGGCCAGGGAAAAGGCTTCTGAGTATCATGCGAAGTACGGCGGCCAGGTCGATTTCGTGCCGCTGGATCCTGTGGACGTATCCTCTCATGAGATCAGGAGAGAGATCAGCGCAGGGATGAACGAGGATCTCATTCCCCCCGAGGTGAAGGAATATATTGAGGAAAATGGACTATACAAAGACTGACGAAATTAAAGAATATCTGGAGAAGACCCTGACGCCAAAGAGATACAACCACTCCCTGGGTGTCGCGAAGGAGGCTGTGAAGCTCGCTTCCATTTACGGTGTTGACCAGGAAAAGGCTTATTACGCAGGGCTTGTCCACGATATCGCCAAGTGCTACTCTGTTGAGGAGATGAACAGGCAGATACGTGACTTTGGAATGTCCCTGTGGTACTGGAACAACCAGTCTCTGGCACATTCCAAGATAGGTAAGCGTATCCTTGCCAGAGACTTCGGAGTTGACGATGAGGACATTCTCAATGCGGTCTCGTATCACACCACCGGAAGATACGGTATGTCCATGCTCGAGGAGATAATCTATGTTGCTGACGCAGTTGAGGCGAGCAGGACGTACGAAGGTGTCAGACGATTGAGACACCTGGCCAGGTACAACATAGACGAAGCGTGCCTGGAGATCCTGGATTTCTGTATAGAGAGCATAACCGGCCGCAACAGGGTCCTGGACCCGGATACGCCAGAGGCGAGAAAGTACATCAAAGAGAAGTTACAAAGGAGATAGTTGCTGATGGAGATCAAGGAAGCAGCAGTAAAGATCGCTAAGGAGCTTTCAGACCGCAAGGGGAGGGACATCGTCGTGATCGACATAGGAGAAAAGTCCAGCTTCGCGGATTACATGATAAACGTTACTGCGTCATCTGAGAGGCAGCTTGGGGCGCTGGGCGACAGTGCAGAGGATGCCGCAGTGAAGCTGGGACTGACTGTAAAGGGTATTGAAGGCCGGGGCGGAAGCGGCTGGATGCTCCTGGATCTGGGGGACATCATCATCAACGTGTTCACCGGAGAGACCAGGGAAAAGTATTCGATAGACAAGATCTGGAGCGACTGCCCGTCCGTGGAGATAGAGTAGAGGAGAAACGATGAAGGAAAGATACGATTTCAAGTCCATAGAAGAAAAATGGCAAAAGATCTGGGAGGACGAGAAGGCCTTCGAGACAAGCGAGGATCACACTAAAGAAAAGTTCTATGATCTGGAGATGTTCCCATATCCGTCTGGCAAGCTCCACATGGGCCACGTGAGAAACTACTCCATAGGAGACGTGATAGCCAGGTTCAAGAGGATGAAAGGGTACAACGTTCTCCACGTCATGGGCTGGGATTCCTTCGGTCTCCCTGCAGAAAATGCAGCTATCAAGCACAACATCCCACCGGCAGAGTGGACGGACTCCAATATAGCAGAGATGAGAAGACAGCTGAAATCACTGGGATTCAGCTATGACTGGGACAGAGAGGTGGCCACCTGCAAGGAAGATTATTACAAGTGGATGCAGTGGCTCTTCATCCAGTTCTACAACAAGGGACTGGCAGAGAAGAGAAACAGCTCAGTCAACTGGTGTCCGAGCTGCCAGACCGTTCTGGCAAATGAGCAGGTCGTGGACGGATGCTGTGAGAGATGTCACACTCCTGTAACGAAGAAACATCTTTCTCAGTGGTATCTCAAGATCACAGAGTACGCCGACAGGCTCCTGGAGAACCTGGACGATCTCCCGGGCTGGCCTGACAAGGTAAAGATGATGCAGAAAAACTGGATCGGCAGATCCACCGGTGCAGAGCTGGAGCTTGAGATCAAGAACTTCGACAAGAAGCTTTCTATCTACACTACCAGGCCTGACACCATCTATGGCGTCACCTTCATGGTACTCGCTCCTGAACACCCGTATGTAGAGGAGCTGGTAAAGGGCACAGAATACGAAGCCCCTGCGCGGGCGTACATCGAGGAGTGCGCGCACAAGTCCGAGATCGAGAGGACTTCTCTTTCCAAGGAAAAGACAGGTGTGTTCATCGGCAGCTACTGCGTGAACCCTGTAAACGGAAAAGAGATCCCGATCTTCATTTCAGACTACGTAATGATGGATTACGGAACAGGAGCCATCATGGGCGTGCCTGCCCACGACCAGAGAGACTTCGATTTTGCGAAGAAATTCGATCTGGAGATAATTCCTGTCATCGACACCCACGATCCAGATGTTGACCTCAACAACATGACAGAGGCAACACCTGCAGAGGGTACAATGATCAATTCCGGAAAGTATGACGGAATGAACAACAAGGAGGCCATCAAGGCCATCACAAGAGAGTTCCAGGAAAAAGGGATAGGAGGAGAGCAGGTCAACTACAAGCTGAGAGACTGGCTCATCTCCCGCCAGAGATACTGGGGATGCCCTATTCCTATGGTCTATTGTGAGGAGTGCGGCTGGGTACCTGAGAAGGAGGAAAACCTCCCTATCAGACTTCCTCTGGACGTGGAGTTCACAGGAAAGGGAGATTCACCTCTCACCACCAGCGCAGAGTTCCAGAACACCGTTTGTCCGCACTGCGGAAGACCGGCCAGAAGGGAGATAGACACCATGGACACGTTCCTGGATTCCTCCTGGTACTTCCTGAGATACTGCGATCCTCACAACACGGAGAAGCCTTTTGACAAGGAAAAGGCCGACTACTGGATGAATGTGGACCAGTACATCGGAGGCGTGGAGCATGCGATACTCCACCTGCTGTACTCCAGATTTTTCCAGATGGTGCTCCACGATCTTGGACTCGTGGACGCAGAAGAACCGTTCAGGAACCTGCTCACACAGGGCATGGTCATCAAGGACGGAGCAAAGATGTCTAAGTCCCTTGGCAATGTTGTAAGCCCGGAAGAAATACAGCAGCGCTATGGTTCAGATACAGCAAGACTGTTTATCCTGTTCGCTGCCCCGCCTGAAAAGGAGCTGGACTGGTCCGATTCAGGAGTAGAGGGAAGCTACAGGTTCCTGAACAGGGTGTACAGGCTTGTATATGATTACATCGTAAATATAAGAGGGAATCAGAAGCCTGGTGAGAAGTTCACCATCAACGGAGATAGAGACAAGGCTCTGAACTACGCCCTCAATGGAACGATCAAGAAAGTTACAGAGGATGCGGGCGGACGTTACAGTTTCAACACTGCCATCAGTTCCATCATGGAGCTGGTGAACGAGCTCTACAAGTACAAGCTGTCAGGTGAGATAAACCTGCCTCTCATGGAGCACGCGCTGAACTGCCTTCTCCTGATCCTCAACCCATTCGTACCTCATATCACAGAAGAACTGTGGAGCGAAATGGGGCACAAGGAAAGGATATATCAGACTCCTTGGCCGGACTATGACGAGTCCGCACTGGTGCTGGACGAGATCGAGGTGATAGTCCAGATCAACGGCAAGCTGAAGGACAAGCTGGTAGTTCCTAGAGACACAGATAAGGAGACGTTAGAGGAATTGGCAAAGGCCAGCAGTAAAGTTCAGGCAGGATGCGAAGGCAAGAACATCGTCAAGAGCATCGTTATTCCGGGCAAGCTTGTGAACTTTGTAGTAAAGTAGAGCCTTTGTCCAGTACCCTGAATTTATGGAAAGAGTAAACGACAGAAACAAGACGGGATCCAGGAAGTCAAACGGTCCGGCTCAGGCCGGTACCGGAAAAAATCAGAGAAGATCCCGTTCCTCCGGGAGGAAGAACGCCATCCCGGAAAGAGCCCGAAAGGGTGGAAGTCAGAAAAGCGACTTAAAAGAAACAAAACAGAATATCCTGAACACCGGTGATAAAAGGCAGAACCAGAAGAAGCAGAATCAGGATCAGAACCGGGTCAGGAGCAACAAGCAGAAGCGCAAGGACGACGCTGAGCAGAGGCGGAGAAAGCAGAAGGGGTCGGGAGACCCGCTGAGGATAATCCCTCTTGGCGGGCTGAAGGAGATCGGAAAGAACATAACTCTGATCGAGTTCAGGAACCAGATCGTCATTGTGGATTGTGGTTTCTCGTTCCCTGAGGACGAAATGTTCGGGATCGATGTAGTCATCCCGGATTTCACCTACATCAGGGAGAATGCGAGCAAGATCAAGGGCCTGCTGATAACCCACGGACACGAGGACCATATCGGAGGCGTCCCATATCTCCTGAAGGAGATCAATGTGCCTATCTACGGGTCGGCTCTGGCCTGCGGCCTCATCGAAAACAAGCTGGCCGAGCACAACATGAAGGCGGATCTCCATCCAATACAGGCAGGAGACGTGCTCACGCTAGGATGCTTCACGGTCGAGGCCGTGAGGACGAACCACAGCATCCCTGATTCCATGGCCTTTTCTATAAAATGCGATGGAGGACACGTGCTCCACACGGGAGATTTCAAGGTGGATTACACCCCTCTCGACGGAAAGAGGATAAATCTCAGCAGGCTTGCGGAGCTGGGCGACGAAGGTGTCGACGTGATGCTTTGCGACAGCACCAACGTTCTGAGGAGCGGATACACGCCGTCGGAGAAGATAGTGATCGACTCGATGAACCAGATTTTCGACAGGACGGACAAACGGATAATAATCGCGACGTTCTCTTCGAACATCTACAGGCTCAAATACTTCATGGAGGCGTCCATACAACACGGGAGACAGATCGCCGTGTCCGGGCGTTCCATGGAAAAGTGTGTAAGGCTCGCCAGAGAGCTGGGATATCTGGATGTACCGGAGACGGCATTCGTGGATATCAGGAGGATAAACAACATCCCTGACAGCAGGCTCACCATCGTGACCACAGGAAGCCAGGGAGAGCCGATGTCCGCGCTGACCAGGATGGCCAACGACAACCACAAGGCGGTCAAACTGAAAAAGGGAGACGTCGTGGTCTTTTCCTCCAGCCCTATACCGGGCAACGAGAAGACCATCACCAACGTGGTCAACAAGCTCTTTGAGAAACACGTGCAGGTATTCCAGTCGGATTCCGTGGATATCCACGTTTCCGGACACGCGTGCAAAGAGGAACTCAAGCTCATGCACTCCCTTGTGAGGCCGAAGTATTTCATCCCCGCACACGGAGAGTACAGGCACCTGGTAGAGCATGCGCAGCTCGCAGAGGATCTCGGGATGAACAAGGGTAACGTGTTCATCCTCAGCAACGGAGACTCTCTCGTCATCAGGAACAAGCAGGCAAAAATGGAACCTAAGTACGCGCCTGCAGAGGACGTTCTGGTGGATGGATACGGCATCGGCGATGTGGGAAATGTGGTCCTGAGAGACAGGAAACAGCTGTCGGAGGCTGGACTCATAGTTATCTCAGCCGCTGTGAACAGCAGAACGGGAGAGCTTATGGCACCGCCGGAGCTCATCACGAGAGGCTTCATTTATGTTAAAGAAAACGGCCCTCTTATTGAAGAGGCCACAAAGGTCGTCTATAATGCCATGGACGGACTTAGCAGAAATGAAGCTAAGGATCTTCAGACCCTTAAGGGCGCGCTGAAGGACGCCATGCGTTCCTTCATTTTCAAGAAGACCAGGAGGAATCCTGTGATCCTTCCTGTGATCCTGTATGTATAGGAGGTCCACATGAACGTATACGAGGAAGCTCACGACCTGGCGAGAGCCATAAAGGAAAGCGGAGAATTCAAGGAGTTCGATGAGGCCAGGAAAGGCATCGAAAGCGATCCTCAGCTCGTGGAGATGGTGAAGCAGATGGAGTCTCTCCAGATGCAGATCCAGCTCAGGCAGGCGCAGGGCGGCGAGCTCGATCAGGACATGCTCAGCCAGCTTCAGAGCCTGACTGCCATGATGATGACGAAGCCGCAGGCTGCAGGGTATATACAGTCTCTCACCAGATTTTCTGTGATGATGAAGGACGTTTATGATATACTAGCAGAGGCTGTGGGTAATAAAATGCCAGGCATGTAACGAATGTGCCGCTTTCCGGCGGCATTGACAGAAATATTTGACACGTTATTCCATTAGAAGACGATCGATTAAGGAGAGAGACAGATGATCACAGCAGGAGATTTCAGAAAGGGTATGACCTTTGAGATGAACGGCGAGCCACATGTAGTACTTGACTTCCAGCACGTAAAGCCGGGTAAGGGCGCTGCTTTCGTCAGGACAAAATACAGAAACATCCTCACAGGAGCTACACGCGAGGAGGCATTCAACCCTAACGACAAGTTCGAGACAGCAAGGATCGAGACAAAGCAGATGCAGTATCTCTACAGCGATGGTGAGCTGTATTACTTCATGGATACAGAGACATATGATCAGATCCCTCTGACATATGACCTGGTTGAGAACGCTATCAAGTACATCAGAGAGAACGATACTGCTACCGTAAAGTTCTACAAGGACAACGCCTTTGACGTAGAGGCTCCTAACTTCGTTGACCTGGTCGTTACAGAGACCGAGCCGGGCGTAAAGGGAGATACGGCAACAAACGTTACAAAGGCTGCGACCGTAGAGACCGGAACAGTTATCCAGGTCCCTATTTTCATCGAAGAGGGAGAGAAGATCCAGATCGACACCAGGACAGGTGAGTATCTGGGAAGATCAAAGGAGTAGTCTTTCTGTCTCCCGGGATCATCTGAAACGAAAGGATTTAAATGAACAAAACTGTAAAGAAAACAATTATCGTCCTGGTTGTGCTTCTGGCTATAGTGGTGGCTATCAGTCTCGTGCTTTACGGGCTGAACAGACCGGTCGACAGGAGCGATCAGACGTATAAGAACGTGACTATACAGCAGGGCTCTTCCACAGAGGATATTGCAAAGACTCTCAAGAAGGAGAAGCTTATCAACAGCGTCAGCCAGTACAAGTTCCTCTCCAGGATATGGAGATATGACGGACAGTACAAGGCGGGTATATACTCTCTTTCTCCGAGCATGACCAAGAGTGAGATAGCCGATGTCATTAAAGCCGGACAGAGCCAGGCTCTTACAGTGACCATCCCGGAGGGGTATACCGTCGAGCAGACCGCTCAGCTCCTGGCGGATCAGGGGCTCGTGGACAAGGACAAGTTCCTCGATGTCTGCGCAAACGGGGACTTTTCAAAATTCTCTTTCGTCCCTGCCGATAAGAGCGGAGATGCCCACAGGCTCGAGGGATTCCTGTACCCTGAGACGTATCAGGTGCCGGTCGGTGCTGATGAGGAACAGATCGTGACCATCATGCTGAACCAGTTCCAGACGGTGTACAACACCAGATACCAGAAGAAGGCTGAATCCATGGGCCTGACCACCGAGCAGGTGATCACTATCGCATCCCTCATCGAGAAGGAAGCTGCCGTGGACGAGGACAGGGGAAAAGTGGCCAGCGTCATCTACAACAGGTTGAAAGCTGATATGCCGCTTCAGTTCTGCTCCAGTGTTCAGTATGTGCTGGGATTGCAGGGAATACACAGGGAGATCCTCACGAATGCGGACACCCAGATCGATTCTCCGTATAACACTTACACTCACACTGGCCTGCCTCCTGCGCCGATCTGTTCCCCGGGCAAGGCCTCTATAAGAGCTGCCCTGTGGCCTGATGACACTGACTACATGTACTTTGTCGTCAGCTACAAGCTTGACGGTACCAATGAGTTCACCAGTGACTACGATGAGTTCCAGAAGCTTACTGAGAAGTATGCCAAGGCCATCGAGAAGAGGGACAGCAAGAACAACTAGCTTAAGAACAAGCGCAGAATAAGTGTCTGGCCGTTGTTGCGGTCAGACATTTGGCGTATATACAACCATTCATGAACATAGTCAACGACAAGATAACAGATTATCTGAGATCATTTCACCGGCCAGTGGATGACGACCTGGAAGAGCTCCGGAATAAGTGTGTGGAGGGGAGGATCCCGCTCATCCTGCCGGAGACGGAGGACTTCCTGAGAGTCCTTCTTTCCATCACAAGGCCCAGTGGCATCCTGGAAGTGGGGACAGCATGGGGATATTCCTCTGCGCTGTTCGCGAAGCTTCTACCTGATGCCATGATAACGACCATAGAAAAATCGGAGAGGGTCAGGGAAAAGGCTAGATTCAACCATGAACAGATGGGTGTCGCCTCCCGTATCGATGCCGTGCAGGGAGACGGGGGAGAGGTACTCAAATATATGGCGGACATGAGGGAGGACCGGGAAAAGGTCATTGAAGATCTTCTGCGCAGAGTGCAGGAAGATCCGGAGACAGCCTTCGCCGGTGCTCCGACCGCAGTGGACGAACCGGACTGGGAGCCCGACATCATGACGGAGTCCAGGATCGAGGACATATCCCGTGCATCCGAAGGTACATACGATTTTCTGTTCATAGATGCGGCCAAGAGCCACTACAGGGAATTCCTGGATCAGGGCCTGAGGCTCCTGGAGCCGGGATCGGTGATCTTGTGCGACAATGTTCTCATGAAGGCATCCGTCATCGACGACGGATACGACGGCCACAGAAGACACAGGACGAACGTAAAGAGGATGCACGAGTTTATCGAATACCTGTGTGGCAGGGCTGATCTGGAGACGGTGATCATGAGCTGCGGGGACGGTCTCGCCCTCTCCAGAATGATCTGATAATGTTATCAGATCGATATACGACATAATTACAACACAGGAAAGCACGAATCATATATGAATAACAGTACAAATAAACCTGAAATAGAACTTCTGGCTCCCGCCGGAAATCTTGAAAAACTCAAAACTGCTGTGATCTATGGAGCTGATGCAGTATACTTCGGGGGAGAAATGTTCAGCCTTCGGGCCGGCGCCGGTAACCTTTCTGTCTCCGAGATAAGGGAGGCCATGGACTTCCTGCACGAGAGAGGTGCGAGGGGGTACATGACCATAAACATCTATCCCCACAACCAGCATCTTCCTCAGCTGAGGGAATACATACGCGAGATCAGAGACATTCCGATAGATGCCTTTCTGGTATCAGATCCTGGAGTAATGTCCATGCTCTGGGACGAGATCCCCGGAGCTGAGATACACCTGAGCACCCAGGCTAATACGACCAATTACATGACCGCTAAGTTCTGGGTCGACCAGGGAGTCAGCAGGATAGTTGCTGCGAGGGAGATGAGCCTGGCGGAAATAAGAGTGATGCGGGAAAATCTACCGGAAAACATCGAGATCGAAAGCTTCGTCCACGGTGCGATGTGTATTTCTTATTCCGGAAGATGTCTCATGAGCAGTTTCATGGCCGGCAGAGACGCGAACCTGGGTGCCTGTACTCACCCTTGCAGGTGGAAGTATCACATCGTGGAGGAAAAGCGCCCTGGAGAATATTATCCGGTGGAGGAAGATGACCACGGAACGTATATAATGAACTCGAGAGATCTCTGCATGCTGGACAGCATTCCACAGCTGGCGCAGGCAGGGGTATCGTCCTTCAAGATAGAGGGGAGGATGAAGAGTTTCTACTATGTGGCTACAGTGGTATCTGCATACAGAAGGGCACTGGATGCCTATCTTGCAGACACTGAAAATTACAGGTATGACCCGGAGTGGTTCAATGAGCTGTGCAAGGCCAGCCACAGGGAGTTCACCCACGGCTTTTACTTCAACAGGCCGGGGAGCGACGATCAGAGCTATCAGTCCAGCGAGTACATCAGAGACTATTCTTTTGTGGGAGTCGTGACCGGATACGAAGAGGAGACCGGCCTCACAATAATAGAACAGAGAAACAAGTTCTCTGTTGGTGATGACATCGAGATCTTCGGACCGCGGACCCCGTTCTTTACCCAGCACGTAGAGGAAATGTACGATGAGGAGGGAAATGAGATAGAAAGTGCACCCCATCCTCAACAGATCGTAAAGCTCAGACTGGACAGGCGGGTCGGTGAGGATTTCATACTCAGGAAGAGAAAGTGACCGCAGGCAGGATTTCCACGGCAGTCATTAAATAAATAACAACAGTAAGCACGAAGCATATATCTAGAAGAAGCAGCGATCGAATATCGGGATCGAAAAGCAGAAAGGAACAGTGATGGAAATGTCATCTGACGGGTCTTTTCCCTTGTATGTGACAGTAATAGCAATTATCGTACTGGCTCTGATAAACGGATTCACATCGGCTGCAAAGAGGAGTCTCGACCACCTGGACAGGAATGCAATAAAAGAAAAGCTCGAAGAGGACGAGGAGAACAGAAAGCTGAGCCTTATCCTGTCCTTTATCGACAAGCCGTCGAAGTATCACTACGCTGATATAGGAGTGTGTAACCTGGCGCTCATCGGGAGCATGTGGCTGTTTACGATCGCCCTTTTTTCCAGAGTAGACGTCTGGTGGCACAGGCTGATTTGGGAACTGGTGTTTTTCCTGGTCTACCTGGCACTTGCAGACCTTCTGCCGAAGAAGCTTGCCGCCCAGAACACCGAGAACTACGCCAGGGCGCTTGTGGGGTACCAGCGCATCCTGTACTACGTGACTCTTCCCCTCGTAAAACTCACGGTAGCCGTGACGAACTTTTTCCTGGTTATCATGAGGAAAAAGACAGATGTGGACGATGCCTACTTCTCCGAGGCGCGCATCATGTCCATGCTGGACAAGGGTCAGGAGAGCGGCGAGATAAAGGAAGAGGGCCGGAAGATGATAGACAGCATCTTCCAGTTTGACGATCTGCTGGCCTATGAGATAATGACCCCGAGGACCGATGTTTTCATGATCGACCTCCAGGACGACAAGGACGAGTATTTTGACCAGCTCATGGAGCTCAGGTATTCCAGGATCCCGATCTGCGACAACGACGCGGACAACATCGTTGGTATCCTTCACATCAAGGACTACCTTCTGAAGGGAGGTCTCGAGGGATTTGACAACGTGAACATACGTGATATCATGCGCGAGCCGTACCTGGTGCCTGAGACAAAGAACATAGATTCGCTTTTCGTGGAGCTTCAGCGGACGAAGCAGCACATAGCCATACTCATAGATGAATACGGCGGCTTCAGCGGCATCGTGTCCGTCGAGGACATCATCGAGCAGATCGTGGGTGACATCGACGACGAGTTCGACCAGGAGGAGAGGATCATCACGAAGGTCGATGACGACACATACATTGTTGATGGCGATGTCTATCTGGACGACCTGGACGAGGAGACCGGCATAGAGCTGGAGTCTGAGAACAACGAGACGATCGGAGGATTCCTGATCGAACTCATGGGAGAGATCCCGAAGGAGCGAAGGAAATATCCTGCGGTGAGATATGAACAGTATCTTTTTGAGATCCTCCACGTGAGAGACAGGCGCATAGACAGCCTGAAGATCACCATCGACAGGGACTATCAGCCAGAGGATCAGGAAAAGAAAGAAAAGAAGGAGAAATAAGATGGATGAAGAGAAGATTATTGGAGAGAACGGAACGGTCAGCGTAGAAGACCAGGTCATCTTCCAGTATGTATCCGACGAGGTCCTGAAATTCGACGGGGTGAGCCGCCTTGTAGGTGGTATCACAGAGAGCTTTGCCAAGAACATTTTTGGCAGAGACACGGATGTCCAGGGGATCAAGGTGAACAGAGACGGCAACGAGATCAGCATCGACATCCATCTTATCGCCTACTACGGAGTCAACATTCCTCAGATGGCATTTGACATCCAGAACAGCGTCAAGGAAGTCGTTGAAGCGTATACGGGACTTTCGGTCTCGGCAATAAACATAGGCGTCGAGGGAATAGACAAGAGGAAACAGCAGTAAATGAAGATCGAAGAGGCAAGAGAAAAGACCATGCAGCTGGTTTTCCAGATGGGCGTGAACGGCGATTTCGACTATGAAAACCAGCAGATAATCGAGGAAGACAGGGACATACTGAGATCCCGACAGGCAGTCAGGGTGCTGAAGGCCATAAGAGAGAACATTGATGAGATAGACAGGACTATCGAAGCTCATCTGGACAAGTGGAAGATAGACAGGATAGGAAAAGCAGATCTCGCCGTGCTCAGGGTCGCGGTAGCCGAGATGGTGTACGTTGACGAGGTGCCGGAGGCAGTCGCCATAAACGAGGCGGTGGAGCTTTCGAAGAAATACGGGGACAGCAAGTCCCCGGCCTTTGTAAACGGCGTGCTGGGCAGGATCAGCAAAGAGCGTCAGGTCAGCGCCGAAGCCGATGAAGGCAAGGAGTGCCGATAAGCTGTGAACTGCATTCTCGGTATCGATACGTCAAATTACAAGACATCTGTGGCGGTCCTTCGAGAGGACGGCCAACTGGTGTTTCAGCGGTCAGAGCTGCTGGAGGTGGAAAAGGGAAAGTGCGGTCTGCGGCAGTCTCAGGCGTATTTTCTCCACGGACAGAGGCTTCCTGAGTACATGAAGGATGCTTTCGGTTCGCTGGCAAATGAAGACGATGTGGCCGGAGTGGCGGTCTCATTCAGACCAAGAGATCTTGAGGAAAGCTACATGCCTGTGTTCCTGGCGGGACTGCAGGCCGGGCTCAACGTTTCCACAGCCCTTGGAATACCGGTATACGGCTTTTCCCATCAGGAAGGACATATCCATGCCGCGATGAAGGATATAGGCTGTGCCGGAGACAGTGGTGCTCTGTGGGGGCCTGAAGAAGGAAAGAGATTCCTGTTTTTTCACCTGTCGGGAGGGACTACAGAGGTCCTGCTCTGCAGGAGAACGGGCTGCCACTACTCTGCCGGGATCGTCGGCGGTACAAAGGACATCAGCGTAGGCCAGCTCCTTGACAGGGCAGGTGTCCAGGCGGGATTTTCGTTTCCCGCAGGAAGGTATCTGGATGATCTGGCGCTCAGCGAGTCAGTAAAGGAAATGCCATCCAGGGTCAAAACGGATGACGGTTGGTTCAACCTTTCAGGGCAGGAGACCCAGATCAGAAAAATGATAACCCCGGATGATGTGTCGATCGTGCCGGGGATGTTTTGCATGCTGTCAGAACTCCTGAAAGAAGAGTCACTGTATCTTTCGGGTAAATACGGCACCGATATGACAGTGATGGCAGGAGGGGTCGCCGCCAGTCTTTATCTGAGAAAGAATGTCTTAGTTGAAGGCCACGAGATTTCATGGGGATCTCCACAGCTGTCCGGTGATAACGCTGTTGGCATTGCAGGGCTTGGAATGAGGGCGTTTCAGTCCGGTCGACCATCCGAGGCGGGCAGTCTCCTGGAGTTCATGAGGCACTGAACAGACATGACCTCAGGAGGGTGCGATCCTCCGGGCGGCAGACAGAATATTAAATGGAGCAGACAATGGATCCGATAACGGTTTCACAGGTAAACAATTACATAGCAAACAAGCTTCGGACTGACTACAACCTCCGGAACATGCCGGTGGAGGGGGAGATATCCGGGCTGAGCCAGGGGGGAGGACACATATACTTTTCCCTCAAGGACAGCGAGAGCATCATCCGCTGCGCCATCTGGAGGAGCCAGCGGGCGAAGATCGACGAGACTCTGCTGGAAAACGGGCGCAAGGTCGTAGTAATCGCCGACATCAGTCCATATGCTAAGGGAGGCAGCTATTCCCTCAGTGTCAGAAGGGTGGAGGCCAGAGGCGAAGGGGCGCTGATGGCCGAGTTCAACAGGGTCAGGAGGCTCCTCGAATCGGAAGGCCTTTTCGACGAAGCCCACAAGAGACCGCTGCCTTTTTTTCCCAGGCGCATAGGCATCATCACTTCAGATACGGGGATGGCCATAGACGACATACGCAAGACCATCCTCCAGAGAAACGACTATGTGGATCTGCTGATCTTTCCAACTATAGTCCAGGGCCCGAAGGCACCGGCTTCCATCATCAGGAACATAGAGGCGGCCAACGAGCTGAACAGAAATGGAAAAGTCATAGATATACTCATCGTTGGACGAGGTGGCGGTTCTCCCGAAGACCTTGCTGCCTTCAGCGACGAGAACGTAGCCAGGGCTGTCTACGACTCGCAGATACCTGTGATATCCGCTGTGGGACACACCGAAGACGTTTCCATATGCGATTTTACGGCAGACGTCTGCGCGAAGACACCGACGGAGGCCGGCAAGCTGATCACAGATACTTTTGAACTCAGGGAAGAGATAATGGACAGGACCCGAATTCTTGGGGACACCATACGAAACCGGATGGGAGTTGAAAAAAGATCCCTGGAGGACAGCACCAGGCTCCTTAGGTCGGGAATGGAGTCACGGCTGAGGGAGCTTCGCCTAGAGGTAGAAAAGTCCGTGCTCCTGCTCAGGGAGAACGATCCACGGAACATAATGAAAAAAGGATACGCCGCCGTGAAGGATGGCGATGGCAAAGTGATAACACACGTATCTCAGGTGAATTCCGGAAGAGAATATGAGATAATCATGAGCGGAGGCTGGATGACAGCCACAGCCGGATCTGTACACGAACAGGAAGGTGAACAGGAGGAGACAGATGGATCAGAACGGTAGTAACGGCAGCGGAGAGAAGACATTCACTCAGGCGCTCACGGGACTCAGACAGGCCGCAGCAGAGATAAGCAGACCGTCTGTAACTCTGGAGGAGGCCATGGAGCTGTACAGAAAGGGAATGAAGGAGGCCGAATTCTGCTCCACCATGCTGGACAAGGCGGAGCAGCAAATAGAAGTATTTGATGAGGGGATGAGAAATGACAAGAACATATGAAGAATACAGAGAGCTCCTGGAGAGCCATCTCCTGGATTACTTTCCTACCATGGATCCGAGAGTCGGGGTGCTCAGAGAGGCCATGGCCTATAGCCTGGAGGCGGGCGGAAAGAGGATAAGACCTGTCATGCTGCTGGCGGCATGTGAGTTTGGTGGTGCAGACTACAGGGAGGCTCTTCCGTATGCTGTTGCCATCGAGTACATTCACACTTATTCACTTATTCACGACGATCTTCCTGCCATGGACAACGACGATCTGCGCCGTGGCAAGCCGACCAATCACAAGGCCTTTGGTGAAGACATGGCCATCCTGGCGGGAGACGCTCTTCTCAATACGGCCATGGAAGTCATGATGCGCAACTTAACGCTCCACTTTGACGACCACGAAAAGCTGATGAACTGCGTCAGAGCGGCACTAACCATCTGTAAGGCCGCAGGAGTCACCGGCATGATCGCCGGCCAGGTGGCTGATGTGAAGAGCCTCTCCGATGACGCGGACTCTCACATCATAGATTTCATCGAGGCGAACAAGACGGGAGCGCTTCTCAGGGCGCCTGTCATCGCCGGCCTTCGCATAGCCGGAGTCGGAAAGAACGTGATCATGGATTTCGACAGATACGCTGAAAATCTGGGCAAGGCGTTCCAGATATCGGATGACATCCTGGATATCGAAAGCGATCCTGAGACTCTGGGGAAATCCATTGGAAAGGACGTTGAAGAAGGAAAGTGCAACTACGCATTGGTCAACGGCCTGGATGCAGCCAGAGCAGAGCTGGATGCCCTCACCGAGGATTCGGTGAAGGCTTTGGAAAAATACGGAGAAGACGCAGATTTCTTCACCCGGCTGGCGGAGATGCTGAGAGACAGAGATCACTAGCAGACACTATATTACGGAGGTTTTTATGGTCCATGATATTGAGCACGACGATCTGCTGAAGGCGGTAAAAGAGGAGGACTACGACGACCTTGAAGACCTGTGCCAGCAGATAAGAGATTTCATGATCGACAAGGTCTCCAGGACGGGAGGTCACCTTGCTTCCAATCTGGGAGCAGTGGAACTCACAGTAGCACTTCACAGAGTATATAACAGCCCTGAGGACAAGATCATCTTCGATGTTGGCCATCAGGCTTACGTTCATAAGATAATAACGGGAAGGGCCGACAGGTTCGATACCCTGAGACAGTACAAGGGCCTCAGCGGCTTCCCGAAATCCTATGAAAGCGAACACGACGCCTATGATACAGGGCACAGCTCCACATCCATAGGTGCAGCCGCAGGATACGCAGTCGCCAGGGATCTTCGTGGTGGTCACGAGCAGGTCGTGGCCGTCATAGGGGATGGTTCCATGACTGGCGGACTTGTCTACGAGGCACTGAACAACATCGGGAGCAGACATCTGAATGTAAAGATCGTCCTCAACGACAATGAGATGTCCATTGCGAAGAACGTGGGTGCACTCAGCTCACACCTGACCAAGCTCAGGATATCCGACAATTATCTGAAGGCTAAGAACGCCGTGAAGGCTACACTTCATACCATACCGGTCCTGGGGAACAGGATAAGCGGCAACATCAGTAACACCAAGGAGAGGATAAAGTTTTCCATCCTGGGCGACCAGGCGGTGTTTTTCGAGGAACTGGGGATAAAGTACATAGGACCTATCGATGGAAGTGATCTGGAGATGCTCACAGAGGCTTTCACTGCGGCCAATTCCATTGACGGGCCAACTATCGTCCACGTGACCACGAGAAAGGGGATGGGATATCCATTTGCTGAAAAATATCCGAGGAAATTCCACGGAGTCGGTCCATTCGACAAGATTACAGGAGAGGTGCTGGCGAAGTCCGATGCTCCTTCTTTTTCAAAGGTCTTCGGTACGAAGCTGAACGAAATGGCAAGGGACGACGACAGCATCGTGGCGATAACCGCCGCCATGGGCACCGCCACAGGCCTGGGGGCCTTTTACAAGGAACACACCGACAGGTTCTTCGATGTCGGCATCGCCGAGCAGGTGGCAGTGGTCTTTGCCGCAGGACTGGCAAAGGGCGGCATGACCCCCGTGTGTGCCATCTATTCCTCCTTCCTTCAGAGGGCGTACGACCAGATCGTGGAGGATGTATGCCTCCAGGGACTCCACGTGATTTTTGCGGTGGATCGCGCTGGCCTGGTGGGAGCAGATGGTGAGACACATCACGGTGTGTTCGACCTGTCTTATCTCGGTTCAGTTCCCGGCATGGAGATCCTTTGTCCGGCGGACGGCAACCAGCTGGAGGAGATGCTGGAATACGCTGTCCACAAGTGTTCAGGCCCTGTGGCCATAAGGTATCCGAGGGGTTCTTCCGAGGGAGACCACCTGAGGATCAAGGCCTTTACCGGAAACAACATCCAGCTCACCACTGGAAAAGACGTGACTCTGCTGGCTGTAGGTGCCATGCTCGATCCATGTCTAGAGGCCGCAAGCCTCCTGAGAGGCCGCGGCATAGACGTTGGCGTCTGGAACGTGGGAAGAGTGAAGCCTTTTGTCAATTCGTGGAAAGATCTAGATACCAGGCTGGTGGTCACCGCCGAGGACAATGTATACAGCGGAGGCTTTGGCGAGAGGTTCACTGCGGAGAACTACCAGGAAAAATACGACATCATGTGCGTTTCTGTTCCCGATGAATTCGTGGAGCAGGGTACGATAGCTCAGCTGAGGGCCCAGTGCGGCATGGACGCGGAGCACATAGCAGAAGGAGTGATGAAGAGACTTGAAGGAAAGGCTTGATGTGATCCTGGTGAACAGGGGTCTGTCTCCTTCGAGAGATAAGGCGAAAAGAACTATCATGGCCGGGCTGGTCACAGTAGATGGAATGGTAGAGGATAAGGCCGGACAGAAATTCGACAAGGATGCGGATGTACAGGTAAAGGGAAAGCTGTGTCCGTATGTGAGCCGTGGTGGCCTGAAGCTGGAAAAGGCAATAGAGGTCTTCGGGATCGACCCATCCGGCTGCGTATGTGTGGACATGGGCGCCTCCACCGGAGGGTTTACAGACTGCATGCTCCAGAACGGGGCAACGAAAGTTTATGCCGTTGACGTTGGATACGGTCAGCTTGATTACAGCCTGAGGGTGGATCCCAGAGTGGTCTGCATGGAAAAGACCAACATAAGATATATGGATACATCTCTTATCCAGGATCCTGTACAGCTGATATCGATCGATGTTTCTTTCATTTCAGTGAAGCACATGCTGCCTGTGGCCGCGAAGCTGCTGAACGGAAAGGGCACGGTCCTGTGTCTGGTGAAACCACAGTTTGAAGCAGGGCGCGAACAGGTCGGAAAGAACGGCATCGTCAGAGACCCGGCCGTTCACCGCCAGGTCGTAGAAAAAGTGATCGGTTATGCAAAAGAAAACGGCTTTGCTCCAGTTGGGGTGACGTATTCACCGGTGAAGGGCACTAAGGGCAACATCGAGTACCTGCTGTGCCTGAAGGCCGGCGGTGATCCAGCGCTCAGCGATATCCGGGAGGATGATATCCTCAGGGCGGTAAAAGAAGCCCACGGGGATCTGGATGAATGACAAAGTAAAAGGCAGCTGCCTGGCGGCTGCCTTTTTTGTTGTGATCTTTAGTGTAAAAAAACCACCGGCTAAGCCGGTGGAGTAAGAAGCTTTAGCTTCAAGAAAAAACCTCCTGTGATATCATGAATGAGGCTTCCAACCGCACTCATGTAACAAAGGAGGAATAAATCGATGGGTAATATTACCAAAACCGACATCAATAGTTTAACACATTCGAAGTGGCGGTGTCAGTATCACGTAGTGTTTGCGCCGAAGTACAGGAGACAAATTATCTACGGAAAAATAAAAGAGGATATTGGCAAGATACTTAGGCAGTTGTGTGATCAGAAAGGCATAGAAATAATAGAAGCGGAGTTGTGCCCTGATCATGTACACATGCTGATATCAATTCCGCCAAAATACAGCGTATCGCAAGTGATGGGATATCTGAAGGGAAAAAGCTCACTGATGATATTCGACAGACATGCGAATATGAAATATCGGTATGGGAACAGGCATTTCTGGTGCCGTGGCTATTATGTCGATACAGTTGGCAGAAACAAAAAGGCAATCGCAGAATACATACGAAACCAACTGCAAGAAGATATCGCAAATGATCAATTAACATTGAAGGAGTACATAGACCCGTTCACGGGTAGCAAGAATACGAAGGCATAATAAAAAGCGCCCTTAGGCGCAGCCGGAAAATAGAGATGCGGTTGGCAGTCTATTTCGGTGCGTCTTAAGACGCCTGCAAGTAACAGGCCCTTTTAGGGCAAGGACAAACCACCAGTTCAACTGGTGGTTATGATT
>NZ_FUHN01000007.1:181361-672081 GCF_900155555.1 Mobilibacterium timonense
TTATTGTGATCTTTAGTGTAAAAAAACCACCGGCTAAGCCGGTGGAGTAAGAAGCTTTAGCTTCAAGAAAAAACCTCCTGTGATATCATGAATGAGGCTTCCAACCGCACTCATGTAACAAAGGAGGAATAAATCGATGGGTAATATTACCAAAACCGACATCAATAGTTTAACACATTCGAAGTGGCGGTGTCAGTATCACGTAGTGTTTGCGCCGAAGTACAGGAGACAAATTATCTACGGAAAAATAAAAGAGGATATTGGCAAGATACTTAGGCAGTTGTGTGATCAGAAAGGCATAGAAATAATAGAAGCGGAGTTGTGCCCTGATCATGTACACATGCTGATATCAATTCCGCCAAAATACAGCGTATCGCAAGTGATGGGATATCTGAAGGGAAAAAGCTCACTGATGATATTCGACAGACATGCGAATATGAAATATCGGTATGGGAACAGGCATTTCTGGTGCCGTGGCTATTATGTCGATACAGTTGGCAGAAACAAAAAGGCAATCGCAGAATACATACGAAACCAACTGCAAGAAGATATCGCAAATGATCAATTAACATTGAAGGAGTACATAGACCCGTTCACGGGTAGCAAGAATACGAAGGCATAATAAAAAGCGCCCTTAGGCGCAGCCGGAAAATAGAGATGCGGTTGGCAGTCTATTTCGGTGCGTCTTAAGACGCCTGCAAGTAACAGGCCCTTTTAGGGCAAGGACAAACCACCAGTTCAACTGGTGGTTATGATTATCCTTTTCACCAATTGCTTTCCTGGTTTTATGTTCTCTACGGCTATAAATTCCGCAAAAGGTTATGTTATAATACTGAACGGTATGGTTTTTTATCACAAGTGATAATATGTATATGGGAGAGTTATAACCGAGATGAAATTAAGTGACGCAATTAATTCCATGCAGTTTTCCCCGATCCGCCGCTTCAATCCCATTGCGGCCGAGGTAGAGGCGCAGGGGACAAAGATTTATAAGCTCAACATCGGGCAGCCGGATATAGAAACACCAGAGTGTTTCATGGATGCTATCAGAGAATATACGAACGGAACGATCGCATATCAGCAGTCCCAGGGTGACAGTCTCCTGGTGGATGCCATCATCGACTACTTCAAGAGAGACTACAACGTAGAATACACGGAAGATCAGATAATCACCACGAACGGTGGATCCGAGGCTCTGACCATGACATTCAGGACCATCCTGAACGAGAATGACGAGGTGATAATTCCGGAGCCTTATTACACAAATTACAACAGCTTTGTGAAGACAGCCGGAGGTCATGTCAACCCGGTGAAGACGAGCTCCGAGGACGGATATCAGTATGCGAGGTCCGGGATGCTCGAGACCGCTCTCACCGCAAAGACAAAGGCGGTAGTCGTGATCAATCCGAACAACCCTACCGGCCAGGTGCTGGCGGACGAGGAGATGGAGTACATCGCCGACTTCGCAGAGGAGCACGACCTGTGGATCATCTGTGATGAGGTCTACAGAGAGTATGTTTTTGACGGACTGGCACCTCAGACCTTCGCCTCTCTCGACAGAGTGGCCGACAGGCTGATCGTTATAGATTCAGTGTCCAAGAGATTTTCTGCTTGTGGAGCCAGGATCGGTTTCGTCGCCTGCAAGAACGAGGAGTTCATGCAGGGGATCATGAAGCTGGCACAGATGAGGCTTTGCGTGTCTACGGTGGACCAGGTGGGAGCCGCGGCGCTGTTCAGACTGCCCAAGACATATTTCGACGAAGTCAGACAGATCTACCAGAGCAGGAGAGACGCCGCATACGAGGAGATCTCAAAGATCCCTGGAGTTACATGTGTGAAGCCAAAGGGCGCTTTTTACATGACTATCGATCTCCCAGTGGATGATGCAGAGGAGTTCCTCATGTTCATGCTAACGGAGTTCAGTGACAACGGCGAGACCACCATGTTCGCACCTGCTGCGGGCTTCTACGCCACTGAGGGACTTGGTAAAAAAGAAATAAGAATAGCGTACGTTCTGAAGGAAGAAGATATGAGAAGGGCCTGCCAGCTCATCCGCCTGGGCGTATCCGCATACAAGAAGAAGTTGGAGCTTCTCAATGCAAGGATCTGGAGGAATCAGCTATAGGGAACGTTATATTTTTTCAGGAAGCGAAGGCTTCCGGCAGCAGAGGAGATAGACTATGGCGCTGTCACCTATGATGCAGCAATACAAGGAAATAAAAGGGACCTATCAGGACTGTCTGCTTATGTTCCGCCTGGGGGACTTCTACGAACTCTTCTTCGAAGATGCCGAGATCGCCTCCAGAGAGCTGGAACTCACTCTGACGGGCAGGGCCTGCGGGTTGAAGGAAAGGGCTCCCATGTGCGGAGTTCCTTTTCATGCTGCGGACAATTACATATCGAGACTTGTAAAAAAGGGCTACAAGGTAGCCATATGCGAGCAGATGGAGGATCCGGCCACGGCGAAGGGGATCGTGAAGAGAGACGTCATCCGGGTGGTGACTCCGGGCACCCTGGACTTCGACCAGGGATCGTCCAGAAATCTTTTCATCGCATCTCTCGAGATATCCGGGGGAAAGGCATATATAGCTTATTCGGATGTGTCAACGGGGGAGCTTTACGCGCTCGAGACCGACTGTGGATCTAAGGACGATTCTCTGGGTTCGGAACTGGCCAAGATCGCCCCGGGAGAGATAATTCTGACCGGGAAGACAAAGGAAAAGCTGAACGAGATCCTGGACAGGGACGGGAGGTCTTATTACTTCAACGTTGTGGACGACTCGTATTACAGGAAGTCGACAGGAGAAAGGGTGATCAAAGAGCATTTTTCCGTGGGCTCTCTCCTGCCGCTCGGCATCGAGGGGAGGAACGGCCTGATATCGGCTATTGGAGCCCTTCTGATGTATCTCACGGACACACAGAAGCAGGATCCGTCGCAGATCACTGAGCTGGTGCTCAACGACCCGAAGGGGCACATGATACTGGACCGTGCTACGGTCCGCAACCTCGAGCTCCTCGAGACGCTGTACGACAAGAACGTCAACGGGTCGCTATTAGGCGTCCTGGACAGGACGAAGACCGCCATGGGAGGAAGGCTGCTCAGGAGATACGTTCTGGAGCCGCTGACAGACCCGGATGAGATCGATCGCAGGCTGGACGGAGTCCAGGACCTCGTTGATGACGAGGACGTCCTCGATGTGGTCATCAGCAGCCTGAGAAAGATCTATGATTTTGAGAGACTCAGCGCGAGGGTCAGCAGCGGCCGTGCCAATGCAAAGGATCTCATCGCCCTTAAGGTGACCCTGCAGGCCCTTCCAGACCTCCACCAGTCCCTTGCCACATGCAGATCAGAAGTACTGAAGGACATAGACCAGAAGCTTGGCGATTTTTCGGGCCTGGCAGATGCGATCGAGCGGGCCGTGGTGGATGATCCGCCATTCGTGATCACGGACGGCGGCATAATAAAGGACGGCTATGACGAAGAGCTGGACGGCCTAAAGGAGTCCATCGCAGACGCCAAAGCATGGATCGCCGGCCTCGAGACGACAGAGAAGGAAAGAACGGGGATCAAGACCCTCAAGGTGGGCTACAACAAGGTCTTCGGATACTACATAGACGTCAGCAAGGCCGCATCGGCTAATGTTCCGGATGACTACATCAGGAAACAGACACTGGTCAACAACGAGCGGTACATAACACCAGAACTCAAAGAAAAAGAGGGACTGGTCCTCTCCGCCGAGGCGAAGATCAACGCACTGGAGTACTCTATTTTTTCCAGGCTGAGAGACGAGATAAAGCCGTATATCCCAGGCCTCCAGAGGGCATCCTCTGCAGTGGGGGCTCTCGATGTACTTGCTTCATTCGCACAGGTGTCCATTTCCGGAGGCTTCGTGAGGCCGGAGGTGAACGCCGGAAAGGCCATAAGGATCACGGAGGGCAGACATCCGGCGGTGGAAAAGATGATCGGCAGGGAGATGTTCGTGGCGAACGACACGGAGATGGATCAGGAGGGTCAGAGCATGCTCATGATCACCGGCCCTAACATGTCTGGTAAGTCCACCTACATGAGACAGACTGCCGTCATCGTGCTCATGGCACAGATGGGCTGCTTCGTCCCGGCAAAAGAAGCGGAGATCGGGGTCGTGGACAGGGTGTTCACGAGGATCGGAGCATCGGACAATCTGGCATACGGGCAGTCCACTTTCTTTGTAGAGATGAGCGAGCTGGCGAACATTCTGAGGAATGCCACCGACAGAAGCCTCATCATACTGGACGAGATAGGAAGGGGCACCAGCACATTCGACGGCCTTTCTATTGCCTGGGCCACCGTGGAGTACCTGTGCCGGGACGACCTGAGGATCAGGACCATGTTCGCCACTCACTACCACGAGCTCACCGTCCTCGACAGGAAGTACCCTTGCATCAGGAACCTTTCGGTGGATGTGAGTGAGAACGGCAGCGACATAGTGTTCCTCCACCGGATAAGGGAAGGGGCGGCCAGTAAGAGCTACGGGATACATGTGGCCAAGATCGCAGGGATACCTTATCAGGTGAGGCGTGGCGCTCAGGCAAAGCTCAGGGAGCTGGAGGCCGGGGAAGCCGCTGGAAAGGGCACTGGCATTTCCAGCGAGCAGATATCGATATTCGATGCCGTCGGGGATCAGGAGCCGGAGATCCGGTATGCTCCAAATCCATATGAGCAGGTGATCGACAGCCTGAGGGCCGTGAACGTGAACGACATCACTCCGATGAAGGCCCTGAATATCATAGACAGCCTGCAGAACCAGGTTAGGGATATCGATACGGAATATGATGAAGACCGGGGAGGAGAACTTTGATCCAGAAGTTAGATCCGTTTGTGGCGGATAAGATCGCGGCAGGAGAGGTCATCGAGCGGCCTCTCTCAGTCGTCAAAGAGCTGGTGGAAAATTCCATCGACGGCCAGGCCACCAGGATCACGGTGGAGATACGCCACGGAGGGAAAGAGTACATCAGAGTGACTGACAACGGCACGGGCATCCCCGCTGACCAGTGCCAGCTCGCCTTCGAGCGGCACGCCACCGGAAAGATCAGCACCCTTCAGGACCTGGAGGCCATCGGCACTCTGGGCTTCAGAGGAGAAGCTCTGGCCAGCATCTGCGCGGTATCCAGGATAACCATGTTCTCAATGACGAGAGATGAGGACGCGGGCGTGAAGCTGGAGATCCACGGAGGGCGTGTGGTTGCTCAGGAGCCTTTCGCCATGAGTCCAGGGACCACTATGGTCGTCGAAGACCTTTTTTACAACACTCCGGCCCGCCGCAAGTTCATGAAGAGCGATTCCGCAGAGGCCAGGCCCATTATCACCCTCATCCAGGAGCTGGCAATAAACTACGGGGAGATAAGCTTCACCCTCATAAACAACGGGACCGAAGTGATGTCCACGGACGGGCGCGGGAACCGCTTTTCCGCGATCAACAGGATATACAAGTCGCAGGATTACAAGAATCTGCTCGAGGTCCACGGAAGATATGTGAACGGATACATCTCCGGCCCCGGAGTTACCAGGAGCACGAGGCGAGGGCAGATCTTCTTCGTGAACGGCAGGATAATAGAGAGCTCAGTGATCGAAAAGGCGGTCATGGACGGTTACGGGGACAGGGTGTTCTCCGGTTATCCCATCGCCATCCTGTTCTTCGACATACCACCGGAGGATCTGGACGTGAACATCCATCCGAGCAAGCGGGAGATCAAGCTCTACGACCAGAAGGCCGTGACGGACGACATCAAGGAGGCCATCAGGAAGGTCATGGACCTTTCGGGCACCATCCCTCAGGCCTCTCAGCCATCGGTGCCTTCCCGGGAAAAAGAGCCAGTGGTCAGGGCGGACGCTGCGGGGGATAGCTCAAATGTCTCTTTTGAGGAGATCCCGGCGGATACGGTGAAGGACCATGCCGTGAAGTACCATTCTGCTGATGATGAAAAGGCCGCTCCCGAGAAAGAGTCTGCTCCCGGTGATAATGCAGCAGTCCTGGATAAGTCATCTGGAAAGATCAAGACGGACCCCATAGATCTCAAGGAATTCCTGGCCATGCAGCCGGAGCCTGAAGAACGGCGGAGAATACACGACCAGAGGGATACTACCACTGTCCAATCACAAAACCGTGATATACTTTTCCAGAAGTCCGAAGAGGGGGAATTTGATATAACGCCTCCCGTGGTGAGACCTTTTCAGTTCGATGATCTCCAGATAAAGGGATATATTTTTGACAGCTACATCATGACTCAGGCGGGAGAGACTATCTACCTGCTGGATCAGCATGCAGCGCACGAGAGGATAAACTACGAGCGACTTGTGAAGGCGTACAGAGGAGCCGAACACCTTCCTCAGGCGATACTGGTGCCTTTTACCATACAGACGTCGGCAGACATCTACACATCGGATAGAGTGTGGATGGAGGACCTTCGACGCATGGGCTTCGACATAGAGGACTTCGGAGCGGATACGTTCGTCGTGCGGGGAATACCGCCGTACATGAGCCAGAGCGAGGCAAGGGTCTTTGCAGAGACTTATATGGAGGAGCTTGGACAGCTCAAGCCGGGAAACAGGGTCGTGATAGACAAGCTGATCATGCGCTCGTGCAAGATGTCGGTAAAGGCTAACGACAGGCTTTCGCCTCAGGAGATGGAAAAGCTCCTGGAGCAGCTGGCAAGGTGCATCAACCCATTCAGCTGCCCTCATGGAAGGCCGACGTTCGTGAGCTTTACGAAATACGACATAGAGCGGTGGTTCAAAAGAAAGTAATTCTGAAAGTGGACATAAATGATATGAACGGAAACAATACAGTGGGAAGAAAAAACAACACAGTTTACATTATCGCCGGCCAGACGTGCACGGGAAAGAGCACAGTGGCCTATTATCTTGCGAAGAGGATAAACGGAGAGATCGTCAACTGCGATTCTGTCCAGATCTACAAGTACATGGACATCGGGAGCGCGAAGCCCGATAAAAAGCAGATGGAGCAGGTGCCGCACCACCTGTACGACTTCGTGGATCCGAGGGACAACTTCACGGTAGCTCAGTACCAGAAGCTGGCGCTGGACACGATCGATGACATTCTGGACAGGGGAAAGACTCCTATTCTGGTAGGAGGTACGGGCCTCTACCTCAACTCTGTATTGTACAAGATGGATTTTGCGGCAAAGCCTGTGGACATGGAACGGAGGAAAGAGCTGGAGGCCATCGGAGAACAGCAGGGCTCACAGTACCTGCACCAGCTCCTTTCGGCGGTGGACCCTGATGCGGCTGCCAGGATACATCCCAACAACATGCGGAAGATCGTGAGGGCGATCGAGGCCTACGAGCTCGGAGACTCCATCGATCCGATGAACAAGCTGCAGCCTAACGATAAGTATGAATTCAGGTTCTTTGCCCTCACCATGGACAGAGAGTGGCTCTATACCAGGATAAACAGAAGAGCCATAAAGCTCATGCGTTCGGGTCTGATAGACGAGGTGAAGAGGCTCAAGGCCATGGGGCTCACGGCGGATGACCAGTCCATGAAGTCCATCGGATACAAGGAGACGCTGAAGTATCTTGACGGTGAGATCGATCTCAAGGAGGCGGTTTACGAGATAATGAGGAACACCAGGCGGTTCGCCAAGAGGCAGATGACCTGGCTGAAGAGATATGACGACGTGAACTGGGTGGAGATCAGGAAAGGAGAGGCCGTCAGTCAGGTGCTTGACCAGATCCTGGCAGGGGTACCGGAAGCGGCGGCGCAGAAATAGATGAGAGATGATCCTGAAAAATTCAGATCTCATAACAAGAGCGACAAGCCGGACAACATCGTAGAGAGAGAGAATGAGATATTTCTCCAGTGCGAGAAGATACAGAAGGAGCTGCCGGGGTTCCTCAGGGATTATTTTGTCTATCTCAAGGGAAACGTCCTGCCGATGACCAGGCTGGCATATCTCAACGACGTGAAGTTCTTTTTCACATATCTCGTAAACGACACGGATCTCACGGATGCGGCGACTCCAAAGGATGTCACCGTTGAAGACATCCGCAGGATCACGGCGAGAGATATCAATTTTTTTCTGGACTATTGCAGGCGTTACGTAGTGGATGACGGCGGCTCTTCCACTGTGTACGAGAACAGCAACAGGACGCTGGCCAGGAAAAAGTCATCTGTCTCGGTGCTATTCAAGGAACTCTACAGGGACGGTCTTGTGGAAAAGAATATCACCGACGGGTTCGACCCGATCCGCGTGCCCAAGGCGGGCGAAAGGCAGATAAAGGCTCTCCAGGACGACGAGGTGATGATCATGCTGGATGCGGTCACCACCGGAGCGTATTTTGGCCCCCACGAGAGGAGTTACTGGGAGAGGACGAAACTGAGGGACAAGGCCATACTCGTTCTTTTCGTGACATATGGCCTGAGGCTTTCCGAGCTCCAGCAGCTCAACGTTTCAAGCTTCAACTTCTCGAGAGGTGAGTTTACCATCTACCGCAAGAGGGACAAGGAGTCCGTGATGCCTCTGAACAGGTCCGTTATCATGACGGTCAGGGATTACCTGAACAATGAGCGCGTCAACATACCTCCGTACAGTCCGGAACACGAGGATGCCCTTTTTCTTTCGCTGCAGGGAAAGCGCATGACGAGCAGGGCTATCAGAGATCTGGTAAAGAAATATACGGCGATCGCTCTCAACACCACCAGGGACAATGGATACAGCCCACACAAGCTCCGCGCCACCGCGGCTACCAGCCTCATCGGAAGGGGAAACTCCATTTATGATGTTCAGGCGCTCCTGGACCATGAGCAGGTGACCACTACGCAGCTATACGCCTCCCATAAGAAAAATGTCAGAAGAGATCTCGTGAACGACATGGAGTGGGAACTCGAGCGCCGTGAAGGCCAGGAAGACTCTCCATCTGGAGAAAATGGAAACAACAGACAGAAATAGAAGGGAAAACGATAAGTTGACAAATAATATTTATAAGAACTATCTTGCTGATAACTTTGATATCGGGAAAAAAGTGCTGGACTTTGTTGAAGGTTGCGAGGAGGAGCTCGGAGAATGGTTCCGCGAGGCGGACGAGATCTGCGGTATCGCTCAGATGAGGGTGCTGAAAGCCTTTCAGGACAATCATGTAAACGATACTCACTTCGGTTGGAACACCGGGTACGGATACGACGACGCCGGCAGAGAGGCCGTGGAGAAGGTCTATGCCAGCGTTTTCCACACAGAGGCGGCTCTCGTAAGGCCCAACATCGTAAACGGCACACACGCCATATCGACGGCCCTTTTCGGACTTCTCAAGCCGGGAGAGCAGCTCCTCTATGTGACCGGGGCTCCTTACGACACACTTGAAACTGTGATCGGTAAGACCTCAGGAAAGAACGGAAGAGAAGATGAGGATCCGGAAGGGTTCAAGGGTACTCTCCTGGATTACGGCATACTCTACGATGAGGTCCCTCTTAACGACAGATTCGATGTGGACATCGAGGCGATCGTTAAGGCTCTTAAGCCCGAGACTAAAGTGGTGGCTCTTCAGAGGTCAACGGGTTATGACTGGCGTCCGGCAATTTCTCTGGCCAGCATCGAAAGAGTATGCAGTGCAGTGAAGGAGGCCCGTCCGGACATCATCATATTTGCGGACAATTGCTACGGCGAGTTCGTGGACGTCAAGGAGCCGACCGAGCTCGGGGTAGACGTGATGGCAGGCTCTCTTATCAAGAATCCGGGCGGTGGCCTCGCCCTCTCCGGCGGATACATCGTGGGACCGGAAAAGCTTATCGAGCGCATTTCCTACAGGCTCACGTGCCCGGGTATCGGCGCCGAGTGCGGACTTACCTTTGGGCAGAACAGGGGGATCCTTCAGGGACTTTTCCTGGCGCCTCAGGTGGTGAACAGCGCCGTCAAGGGGGCGATGCTCTGCGCACTGGTATACAGCAATCTGGGATTTCGGACGTGTCCGAAGCCGTTCACGAAACGCAGTGACATAGTCGAAGCGGTGGAGTTCAGAGACGCGGATAAAATGGTGGCGTTTTGCCAGTCCATACAGTCGGCTTCTCCGATAGACTCCTACGTAACACCTATCCCTTGGGACATGCCGGGTTACGATGACCAGGTGGTCATGGCTGCGGGCAACTTCGTCCAGGGCTCTTCCATCGAGCTGAGCGCTGACGGTCCCATGAGGGAGCCATATATCGGTTATTTCCAGGGAGGCCTTACATATCAGCACTCCAGATTCGGTGTCATCAAGAGTCTGGACACATTAGTAAAGAGAGGTCTTGTAGATGTCACTGAAGGAAGATCTGAAGGAAAAACTGAATAGCGCAAATCTTCCGAAGAGGAAAAAGCGTAAAAAGCGATACGCCGTTTATCAGGCGCCTCCGAAGGACGAGAGACCTTTTTTCGGGAGAGAGAGGAAAAGCGAGCGCAGGGAAGCCTGGAAGCGCTTCCGCCAGGACGTGGGGTACAACCTTGCCAATTCCAGCTTCAAGGAAAAGGTGAAGGCGTTCTCCAAGCTGATCGTACTCCTGCTCATAATGGTTGGCATACCTATCTTCCTGGTCATTGTGGCCAAGGACACGCTGATGAACAAGGAATACCTTTCCGCTCTTCCTCAGCGGCTGGCAGAGCACAGGAACATCGCATTCATCGTCCTGGTGCTGCTCCAGACGGCTCAGATAGTCTGCAGCTTCCTTCCGGGGCAGCCGATCCAGTTCGCCTCCAGCTACCTTTATGGACTGCTCGGGGGATACATCATAACCATACTGGGCGCTATCATAGGGTGCGTTATCACATATCTGCTCGCCGATTTCCTGGGAAGGGATGCGCTACATCTCCTTTTCGGGCAGGAGCGGGTGAACGACTATGTGGAGAAGCTGAACAGCGGCAGAGCTTATACCATAATTCTGCTCATTTATCTCATACCCGGCATACCGAAGGATATGGTGAGCTATGTGGCGGGCATCTCGGACATTAAACTCGGGCCGTTCCTCGTCGTGTCGACCATAGGCCGCACTCCGGGCGTGATAGAGAGCCTTCTCGTAGGCATTTTCCTCGCTGAAAAGAATTATGTGGGTGTCGGCATCGTTGGACTAGTCGCACTGGGGCTCCTGGTAGTATGTGTGAAATACAGAGAAAATATAATGAACTTTATCGATTCAGTTCAGAAAAAATAGAGAGGTTTAACTTATGACGATACTGACGAAGATACTTGGGACGCTGACGGCCCTGGAATTCCTTTACATAATGTACCTGGAAACATTTGCGACCGCATCGGAGAAGACTTCAAAGGTATTCGGCATGGACCGGGAAGAGCTCTCCAGGAAGTCGGTCAACACGCTCTTCAAGAACCAGGGGATCTACAATGGTCTGATCAGCGTGCTCATTCTGCTTGCCCTGTTCGTGTTCACCAGCAAGACCGCAGTCATGGTGCTCATGGGTTATATAATACTGGTGGCACTCTACGGTGGCATCACCAGCAATCCGAAGATAATCCTGATGCAGGGAGGCCTGGCAATACTGACGCTGGTATCGGCGCTGTTCTGAGGTCAACACATGAGAGGTGTATATAAAAGCGGGGACCTTTGAGGTCCCTTTTTTGCTGCCGGTGACTTGCGGGATGCTTCGCGTGTCCGTGTGGCGCAGGCCTGATATTTGTTGTAAAATACTACAGGAAAAGAAGTCAGCAGAAAAATGAGGTAACAGATGGCCAGAGAATTCAGATATGAGATAACGGAGCACATCGGCGTGATAAGCGAAAGCGCGGGGGGCTGGACGAAGGAACTCAACATGGTTTCCTACAACGGGGCGGCGCCAAAGTACGACATCAGGGACTGGGCACCTGAGCACGAGAAGATGAGCAAGGGCATAACCCTGACAGACGAGGAGGCCGAGAACCTGATGAAGCTCCTGGAGGAGAGGTTCTGACGTTTAGCTTTTTCGGAAGGAACTATTCACAGAGAGGAAAGATTTCGTCAAATGGAAGGGATAGACAGGAGAAAAAGAATATGCAAGATACTCGGGCAGCAGAATGAGCCGCTGTCTGCCACCCGCCTCGCCCAGGCATTCGGAGTGAGCAGGCAGGTCATCGTCCAGGATGTTGCTCTCCTCAGGGCAGGCGGTACCCAGATCGTCGGTACCAGCCGGGGGTATGTAATGCCTGAAAAGGATTCAGTTACCCGGGTATTCAAGGTGCGTCACACTGACGAAGAGACGAGGGATGAGCTGAACACCATCGTTGATCAGGGAGGCATCTGCGAGGATGTTTTCATATATCACAGAGTCTACGGAGTGATGGAAGGTAAGCTGAATATCCGTTCCCGCCGTGATGTGGACAATTATATACACGAGATAGAGACAGGAAAATCAGGTCTCCTCAAGAACGCCACATCCGGATATCACTACCACACTGTAAGGGCGGAGAGCGAATCGGATCTTGACCTGATACAGCAGGAGCTCTCTGATAAAGGATACCTGGCTCCTCTCCAGGATTATGAACCCGTCGATTTCTGGGGAGAGAAAGAAAAATAGCAATGGAGGAACAGACATGAAAAAAGTCACAGCATTCGTCATGGACCTGTGCCCTTACTGCGCAGGCAGCAAGCGGGCGGTGAAAGAGCTCATCGCGGAGGACGACCGGTACGCCGCGGTGGATATAGACTGGATCAACGAAAAAGAACATCCCGAAATGACGGAAGAATACGATTATTATTACTGCCCGGCGTTTTTCGTAGACGGAGAGAAGGTCTATGAGGCTCACCCGGGCGAGGAGTACGACAGCATCAGGGAAAACGTGAACCGGGTGCTGGACGCGGCACTGGAGGCGTAAGCATGAGCAAGCACAAGCAGGAGAAGACCAACGCCATGAGGATGCTGGACCAGGCCGGAATTTCCTACGAGACTGGTGAATACGAATACGATGAGTCCGACCTCTCCGGTGACCATGTGGCAGAGTACCTCGGCATATCGAAGGAAGAGATCTTCAAGACGCTGGTGACCAGGGGGAGCGACAAGGAGATATACGTGTTCGTGGTGCCCGTGAGCGGTGAGCTGGACCTCAAGAAGGCCGCCTCGGCGGCAGGAGTCAAGAAGGTGGAGATGATCCACGTGAAGGAGATCATGGGGATCACCGGATACATCAGAGGCGGTTGCTCTCCGGTGGGTATGAAGAAGGCCTATCCGACATTTATCGATGAGACCGCGATCCTGTTCGACAGGATCTACATCTCGGGGGGAAAAAGGGGACTTCAGATCATCATCGATCCGCAGACGCTTGCGGACTTCACGGACGCGCAGCTCGTGGATATAGCAAAAGAGTAACATGACGTCGCTGGCGAAGGCGTGGAGGACCCCTTTGCACAGCGGCTTTTTATTTTTTTACGTAGCTTGAATGATCTACGAACATACAGCCAGGCTATATGAAATCAATATCATCCATTTGATGTCTTTTGCAGTCTAACGGATAAACGTGGTAGACTATCACATATATGATCCAGACAGGAGACAGTTATCGGTGATGCTGTAAAGCATGTGTCCGAAAACAGAGGGTGGCGATAAAAGTGACTATACCGAACTCAGCACGACCAGATCTTTTCAAAGATATACCGGTACCTTACGCGGTTTTTAAGCCGATCTATGACTCTTCTCATATTCGAGTCGTGAATGCACGCTACATTTTTGTAAATGAGGCCTACTGCCAGATGGCCGGGTACAGCAGAGAAGAGCTGACAGGGCATTACTTTCTGGATATCTACCCGGGTGGTGATGTGTGGTTTCCGTATTGTCATGAGTCGCTGGAGCGGAAAGCCACGGTGCATTCGTGCTTTTATTCAGAAGAAACGAAGCACTGGCTCGATTTTACCGTGGGACCCGTTGCAGGAAGTGATGCCGTCGCCTTCGTCTTTACCAATGTGGACGATTCCATCAGGAAGAGGCGGCGCGAGAAGACGACCGACGATATCATAATGCGGATAACGAAGATCCTGAACAATGACGAAGACTTTGAGGACAGCATGGATCACGCGCTTGAGGAATTAAGTCGGTTCATTTACCCGGACCGCCTATACGTCCTGGAGACAGACGGTCACACCGCCAGCAATACATTCGAGTGGTGCGCGCAGGGCGTCACACCTGAGATCCAGACCTTGCAGAACCTGGATTATGACGACTATCTTCGAGGATGGGAAAAGTACCTGAACGAAAATTCCTGCGTCGTCATTGAGGACGTGGAGAAGCTGAGGGATGATGATCCGGTGGATCACGAGAACCTGAAGCGGCAGGGAATCATGTGCCTCGTCGCCGCGCCGTTTTACGACGATGGAAAGCTCATCGGCTACCTTGGCGCTGACAATTACAAGGTGAATGACCTCGTCAACACACAAGCCGTTCTGAATGCGATCTCCTATTTCATAGGGACTAAGATCGTCAACCACAGGCTGATGGAGGACCTGGACCGGCTGAGCCACATGGACATCCTGACGAATGTGCAAAACCGCAATGCGATGATAGAAAAGCTAGATGTCCTAAAAAGAAATAGTGTCACGGCAGGTCTCGTCTACGCTGATGTCAACAATCTGAAGTGCATCAACGACACGAAGGGACACGAAGCCGGAGACAAGGTGCTGTGCCGTTCGGCAGACAGGCTTGCTTTTCACTTCGGAAGGGAAAATATTTACCGTGCCGGTGGCGACGAGTTCGTGGCGATCGTTCCATCGATAGAAGAAGAGGTATTCAAAGCGCAGCTCGAAAAACTTACTGCCGAGCTCATGGTAGATCATCCATATCGATTTTCTTTTGGCGCCTGCTGGTGTCCTGACAGCAGCAGAATAGAAGAGTTCCTGCACACAGCAGACCGGAACATGTACGAGGCGAAGAGCCGTTTTTACAGACAGGAAGGAATAGACAGGAGAAAAAAATGAACGATTTCGACCAGGTACCGGTATTCGAGAACGGTGCGGCACAGCCGGTATTTCCTTTTACCGACGGCAAGACGGGAGAGGCCTATGATCCGGCCAGTTCCGCCATCGTCCGCTGCTGCGTCTATGTGGAGACCGACTATGACATGGATGGGGACGGAAGAAGAGACCTTGTAAAGGCCTTCGTTCAGGTCCCTCGCAGTGCAGCACTGGGAAATTACAAAGCTGCCACTGTCTACGAGGCGCGCCCTTATTGTGCGGGGATCAACGCTGATGGCTACGATCACATGAAGGAAGTCGACTCCACGGAATACCCGCCCTTCGATCTGGTCAATGACCTCGACAACGAAGCACCTGCCAGAGTGCCTGAAGACAGGATCACCACCCTCGAGGCCTCGATGGATGCCGACCCTTCGGACTGGTTTTTCCCGGACAAGGGGAACAGTGGCTCAATGTGCTACGAGAACATAGACAACTTCGATTACTATCTCGTGAGGGGCTTCGCTGTGGTCACCAGCGCCGGCTTCGGCACCCTCGGCTCTGACGGTATGGAATTTGTCGGCTCTCATTACGAGAGGGACGGATTCAAGGCAGTGGTCGAGTGGCTCCATGGAGACAGGACGGCGTACACCGACAGGGAAGGGACCATCGCGGTGGAAGCAGACTGGTCAAATGGAAAAGTTGCCATGACCGGCAGGTCCTACGCGGGCACCATGCCTTTTGCCGTTGCGACGACAGGCGTGCCGGGCCTGGAGACTATCGTTCCGGTCGCCGGTATAGCGGACTGGTATAGCCAGCAGAACCAGCAGGGTGCACAGCGCTACTGGCCTGAGGAAGTCCTGAACAGTTTCCTTTCATATTACTGCACCAGCCGTTACAACGATCCGGAGCTGACCGACGAGATGCGCGGCCGGTTGGACGCATTCCACCACGAGCTCAGCCTGGAACAGCTCAAGACGGGGACAGATTACAGCCCGTTCTGGGAGGACGGTAACTACACACTGGCTGCGGACGGCATTAAGTGCCCGGCGCTCATCGTTCACGGGCTCCACGACGAGAACGTTTCCACTAAGCAGTTTGAGATGATGTTCGACTCATTCAAAAAGGCCGGACAGAACGTCAAGCTCCTGCTCCATCAGGGGCCGCACATAACCCCTGCGATGCAGAACAAGGGATACAGCCTGCGCGTCAACGGAGAGTTTTACGAGGAGATCACTAACCGCTGGTATTCTCACTACCTGTACGGCGCAGAGAATGGAGCTGAAAAAATGCCTGAGGTCCTCGTTCAGAACAACAGGGATCAGCACATCTGGGATACCGCAGATGCATGGCATACGGGAAAAAGCATCTTGCTACGGTCGGATGATAGCGGCGTTGCGACGGTAGACACCGACTGGGAGTCTGCCGGAATAGACCAGGAGAACTTCGACGAGAAGATGAGCACGAGTTCCTCCAACATGAACCGTAGATTCCTCACGGAGCCCCTTCAGGAAGACCTTACTATCCAGGGCACAGTGCGTGTAGATCTGAAGGCGGCTCTTTCCGCAGGCGACCCGGCCGACGGATACCATGCGGTGAATGCCCATGACGCCGATAAACTCACTTTTTCCATAGGGACTTCTTCCGGAAAGCAGGACGACCTCAAGCTTACCTTGTTGCTCTGTGATATAAGCGACAAGGAATTCGAGAGCATCTCGGCAACAGATGCTACCAGGAACGTAATACCCGTCGAAGTGGTCAAGGAAAAAGGGTTCCCTAACGGCGGGGAACTCCCGGCTCTGGATGAGGCGGAATTTGCCGTATTTTCGAAGAAGTACAACGTCATCACCAGGGCGTACATGGACCTCTGCAACCCTGGAGCAGGCTATGATCCATTGACGGCTTCTGAGGGCATCGAGCTGGTGAAAGGGGAGTACCACGACTACCACGTGTTTCTCAACGCCACCAGATACACGCTTGCAAAAGGGCACCGTCTGGCGGTAGTCATCGGAACAGAGGATCCGGTGTTCTGCCTGATACACAAGACGTATTCTGCAGACATCCAGACGGGATCAGTAAACGCAGAGATACCGTATCATGGAGACTTCGGCAGTGAGCTGGGGCTTAAGGCTGACCTCTGATACGTCTGATACTTCAGCGAAAGCCCTGAGAAGCCTGAATATCTGCCATAAATGGCCATAAGAAAAACACCTGCCCGGCACGTGACCAGACAGGTGTTTTTATATCAACATTACTGTGACTTGCGATGACTATCTCTACTTGCTTTCTACGTTTGCAATGTCCTCAGCGATGCTGATGCCGCTCTTTCTTACCTGCTTTACTTCGTCGAACTTCTTTGCAACCTCTTCATCAGGTCCACCTGTAGCCAGGCTGACGATGATGATAACCAGCAGTCCGATGATGAAGGAAGGCAGAAGCTCGTAGATACCGAAGACGCCGCCCATCGGAGCGATCAGGAACTTCCACACGAAGATCATGATGCCTCCGGCCAGAACGCCTGCGATGGCTCCCTTGAGGTTAGTCTTTCTCCAGAAGAGGGAGCAGAGCATCAGAGGTCCGAAGGATGCGCCAAAGCCCGCCCATGCGAAGGAGACGATACGGAAGATGGAGCTGTCCGGATTCCATGCAAAGATGCATCCCAGGATGGTGATGCCGAGAACGGTGATCCTTGCGATGAGGATACCCTTGTCCTGAGGCATGTCCTTATAGAAGAATCTGTGCACCAGGTTCTCGGAAACGCTGGAGGATGCGGCGAGCATCTGACCACTTGCTGTGGACATGGTGGACGCCAGGATACCGGAAAGGATCAGACCTCCGATGATCGCTGCGAGAGGGTTGATCTTGCTGATGGTATCAGCAACGTAAACGATGATCCTCTCAGGGTCGAAGTTAGGCATATCCAGATAGCCTTCGTTCTTAGCTACAGCGTAGCCCAGAACACCGATAAGTACGGCGATGCCCATGGAGATGACTACCCATGTGCTGGCGATACGACGGGACACCTTGATCTTCTTGTCGTCGGCTATAGCCATGAACCTCAGAAGGATGTGTGGCATTCCACAGTATCCAAGTCCCCAGGCGAAGTTGGACACGATGGTCAGCGGTGTGTAGGATCCGTCTGGAGCGTTCAGGTGATAATAACCAGGAACTACCGTGTTCGGAGCGCTGATTGCATTGTGCCAGCCGCCGCCCGTGCTGATGCAGAACCACAGTACCACTGCGAGAGCGATGGTCATGATGATCGACTGAACAAAGTCAGTGAAGGAAGATGCCAGGAATCCGCCAAGTATAGTGTAGATGGCGATCACCAGGGCTCCGATGATCATAACTACGTGGTAGTCGACTCCGAAAAGCGTGTTGAAAAGCTTTCCAACTGATGCGAAACCCGACGCAGTGTACGGAACGAAGAATATAACGATGATGATGGCACTGATGGCCAGCAGTACGCCTTTCTTCTCGCCGAAACGGTTGGAGAAAAAGTCAGGAATGGTATTTGCATCGATATGCTCGGAATAGATACGCAGAGGCTTTGCCACGATGAGCCAGTTCAGGTAAGTACCCACGGCAAGTCCGGCCGCAGTCCAGAAGGCCTCGGCGAAAGTCCCGCCGCTGCCGAGAACACCATAGAGAGCAACTCCAGGGAGTCCCATGAGCAGCCAGCTGCTCATATCAGATGCCTCGGCACTCATAGCTGTTACAAAAGGTCCCAGCTGTCTTCCTCCGAGATAGAACACATCGGTTGATTTGTTCTTCTTCGACACGTTCACTCCGATGGCGATCATTGCCAGCATGTAAGCTACGATGGTGGCAACTACTAAAACGATATTCATAATACTCCTTTCAGTCACCTTGCTTGAGATGGAAACTTAAAGTGACAACGCAAAGTGACAATTCACTTGTTGATTAGTATAGTCACTTTTTATGAAATCGTCAAGGAGTTATCAATGAATTGTGTCGTTTTTGTGTTCACAGCATGTCGCGGACAAGGTAGGCGAGAAGAAGCTCCATACGGTTTTCCAGGCTTCCGAGATCCATTTTCAGGATCTTTGATGCTTGATTGATCTTATAGTTCACGGTATTCCTGTGTACGTAGAGCTTCTCCGCAGTGCGTGATATGCTGCCGTCGTTTTCCAGGTACAGCCGCAGTACATCGACAAGGTCTCCATCCTTTTCCTTGTCATGCATTTCGAGAGGTCCCAGCACCTCTCTGCAGTAATCCTCTTTGATCTCCTCATCGTCGATGCCAAGGAGTAGACGATACGCGCCCATATCCGTAAAAAAGATCTTGTCCTGCGGTACCGAGCCCTTCATCTGCAGCCCCACGATGGCTCTGGCCTGCCGGTAGCTCTTGCTGATGCAGTTGATGCTCTTTGTCAGTTTCCCGATGCCGATGTAGATCTTCTCCTGGTTGAGAGGAAGGAAAAAGCATACGTGGTCCAGCAGGTCTTCGGCGAGTATGCGGACCTGAGCGGTGTGCTCGGTGGATATGACGGCGATGATATCCCTGTCGTTTGTGAAGACTGCGCACTTCGGATAGATCTCCCTGAGATGGTTCCAGAGCCTGGTCCTTATGGATTCCGCCAGAGCATAGGGGTCAGATGACACGTTGTCTATGCGGAACATGCAGATCGCGTACCTGTCATCTGCGTTGAAGTGGTGCCTGGAAAGGGGAACTATATACCTGTCCTCCTGATCGGGAAAGAAAATGGCGTTTTTGAATCCGGTGCTCACTTCCTCCTCAAGGGTGTTGTCCTGTACGATGCATTCGCAGAGCGGCTGTATCACGCTGGTGGACAGCCGGACCTCCCATGGCAGCGTAAAAAGAGGGAAGTCCTCTCTATTGCAGTATTCTGTGACGGCTTCTGGTATATCGTTGATATAGCGGCCAGTGTTCACCACTACGCCTGAAGCATCGTGCTCACAGAGCCCCCGGACGAGTTCGAAAAACGACTGGCAGATATTTCCTTTTTCCAGGCCTATCCCAGTGGTCAGGATGAGTTCCTGTCCGCTGAGATGATCCGCCATGTCCGGAGTTTCCATCATGGTCACCCAGGTAACACGGCGGTGCATTCCGCAAGAGCCGGCGACCAGTTTCAATTCGTTCCCCTGATAATGGTCGATGAGGACCTTCAGATCCATTGACATATCGATACCCCTTTTACTTTCTCTAACCTTTACTGTTTGCTTTTCTCATTTATCATCTAGTCAGATTATACATTTTATATATGTAGATGATAAAAATATGAGTGCACGTTTGTTAAAACGAACAATATGATTCGAGGCATATCTCTGGATCCCAGTCACATTGAGGAAAAATAACACTGCTATCGTTCGGATTTTTCACGAGCACAATAGTCGGGAAGATCGATATTTGTAAATATAGTAGAATTATTAAGTAATATGAGCACATAAAATTGTAATGATGCACAATGAATATTGTATCGCAACACAATTCTCTGCAGATATTCCACCGCTATAATGGCACTATCAAATAGATAGTTCGTAAACAGGGAAACGGACCAGGGATATCAGAAGGGGGCATGGAAATGAGACTGAGAGACACCGGCTATTCGGCCGAAGAGATCAAGGAAATGGTCAGCAAGTACATGATCGAGACTTACGAGAGATTCGGTTTCATAGCCGAGAGAGGCGACGGAATGTATCTCTACGATGAAAAGGATATTCCATATCTCGATTTTTACGCAGGCGTCGCTGTGAACTCTTCAGGGAACTGCAACAAGGCCGTTGTAAAAGCCGTTCAGGAGCAGGCTGCTCAGCTGATGCAGACTTTCAACTATCCATATACGATCCCGCAGGCGCTTCTGGCCAGGAAGATCTGCACCACCATAGGAATGGATAAGATCTTCTACCAGAACACGGGAACAGAGGCAAATGAGGCCATGATCAAGATGGCCAGAAAATACGGCATAGAAAAATACGGCCCGTCCAGGTACCACATCGTCACCGCGGCTCACAGCTTTCACGGCCGGACCTTCGGCTCCATGTCCGCTACGGGACAGCCGGACAACGCCTGTCAGCAGGGCTTCGGACCTATGGAAAAGGGCTTTTCATACGCGAAGTTCAACGATCTCCAGTCATTCAGGGACGCTTGTACCGAGGACACCATAGCCATCATGATCGAACCGGTGCAGGGTGAGGGAGGCGTGTATCCGGCGACAAAGGAATTCATGACCGGGCTCCGCAGATTCTGCGATGAAAAAGGTATACTTCTTATCCTGGATGAAGTTCAGTCGGGGTGGGGCAGGACAGGGGCGGTCATGTCCTACATGAACTACGGGATAAAGCCGGATATAGTTTCGATGGCAAAAGCCCTCGGCGGCGGTATGCCAATAGGAGCTATCTGCGCCACAGAAGAGGTGGCAAAAGCCTTCACCGCCGGTTCACACGGATCCACCTTCGGCGGACATCCGGTATGCTGCGCAGCTGCGCTTGCTGAGATAGACGAGCTTATGAGAAGAGATCTTCCGAGGAACGCCAGAAAGGTAGGGGAATACTTCATGGAAAAGCTCAGGGCCGAGGTGCCGTACGTCAAGGAGGTGCGTGGACAGGGACTGTTCGTAGGAGTTGAGTTCCAGGGTTCTGTCGACGCTCATGAGGTGAAGCACCAGTGCTTCGAAAAGCGCCTGCTGATAACCTCTATAGGCAGCAGTGTGATCAGGATGGTGCCTCCGCTGATCGTGACAAAGGCTCAGTGCGATCAGGCGGTCAAGATAATTAAAGAGGCGGTCGAAGCATGCCATGTAAAGAAGGCAGAAACGGAAGCCGCGTAAACATTCCGACAACAAATGCTTAAATATTTGTTCAAGCATTTCTGTTTCCTCCATATAATTCCGCCGGAACAGTTCCGGCGGTTTTTCGTGTCTCTGCATTCCATTGATAATAGTGGCAATGTCGTATTGAAAATATCAGCCGTTTTTTCGAACAAATGTTTGAAAAAACGTTGACATGGATAACGCCCTCGAATATAATATCACCATAAAAGAACAAACGTTCTGAACATACATTCTGAAAACACGCTGTGAGGTGATACTGATGAAGAGGTCAAACAGGGTAAATTCAACACATACAGCATCTGTAAAATTCAAGGGTGCAGCTATCGTGATGGCTATTGCTTTCATTATGATCATGATCGTTTACGGTGTGTTCTTCGGCATGGAATCTGACGCTTCATCCATGGATACATATAGAGAGGTGCAGGTCTCTCAGAACGATACACTCTGGTCCATAGCCTCTGAATACTGCGATGACAGCCAGGACGTACGGACGACTGTAAAGGAGATCTGTGAGATCAACGATATACAGCCTGAAGATATCCAGGCCGGAGATACGATTTTCGTACCGGTAAACTGATCAGCTTTACCGATCCACATGATCGCAGAGAAAGATAATAACGCAAACACGATGTGGTTCTGAAAATTCCCATCTGTAGTTACTTTATAAAGAATCGCATCTTCACACATTCCGGCCGATACACAGAACATCGGCAGTTGCTCCTGAGCCTTGCATGCTGCATCCATGCAGGGCTTTCATTGTTTTACATCCGGATCGCTGGTGGACATAGAACAAAGCGCATCAAATCACAAACAATCAGAGAATAGTCGACGAATATATGGTAGAATCAACGTGAGATTTTATGAAAAAGAAGCAACTATTGCACTATTTTTATAGTGGGAGAACAAGATGAAAGAAAAAATGTATCTGACCGATAACGAAGTCATTCTGAATTTTGATCTGGCTTATCCTGAGACGAAGTCTGATATGCTTAAGTCCAAGGAATTTCGCAGATTCCTCGAACAGTATCTGGCACATCTGAAGGCTACGAACAGGAAGCTGTACGACTGGGCCAGAGGCGACCTGCCTGAGAAAAAAGCTATCGATGCCATCTGCCGCTTCGCACGTGCACTGATGGTATTTGATCATAAAGAGATCGATTCACCGCTTATGGACGATCCTGAAACAGCACTGGAATTCGTAGAGCGCTGTTACGATTTCTGGAAGTCCCATGAGCGCTATTCGATAACCACGGACCGTCGCAGGGATGCTGAGTCCACTTTTTTCGTAACTGCGGATGAGCATTACAACAATATCGTTCTGTCTTCGTTCCGCCGGATCGAGCAGACTCTTATGGGAAGGACGAACAAGATCTACCGCCAGCAGCCTGCGGGCACCAACGCAGGACTGGCTCTATACAGGAACGATTCTTTTACCCTGGGAGATAATTACGATGCTCTCCGCAAGGTGATGTTCATCGATGCAGTCATGCTCCGTACGCCTATGATACTTCATCCGAAGTCGAACAAGCGGGAATGGGCCTTTGAGCAGGTGGACACAAATCCTATAGACTCATTCAACGGCAACCCGGAGGACTATTTCTGTTTCCCTGCAAAAGTCGGCGACCTGATGATCTTCATCTATTTTCACCGCGACTTCATGTCCAGCGGCGTATCCTGTGCTAACCTGTTCGAGCTTGCCACAAAAAAAGAAACAGTTGGAAAGCCTGACTGCATCCTTATTTTCGGAAACGATGACGGCCTGAACAAGTGTACATTCTATCACGATGACGAGATGGATCTCTGGGTCGGCAGCGTCACTTACAACGAAAAGATCGATTATTTCGGATACATGAAAAAAACCGTGCTGACTCTCCACAATGTCGCTATGATGCAAAAAGGCTGGCTGCCGATCCACGGGGCTTTCGTGAACATAACCATGCAGGATGACCGCAGCAAGGGCATCTGCCTCATGGGAGATTCCGGCGCCGGCAAATCGGAGACCATCGAAACGCTGAAGAACCTGGGTACTGACAAGATCAAGAATATTGAGGTCGTATTTGACGACATGGGCACGTTCCATATCGAGGATGGCCAGATCTATGCCAAAGGAACAGAGATCGGCGCATTCGTCCGTCTGGACGACCTTGATCCGGGAACACCTTACAGGGACATGAACAGGTCCATCTTCTTCAATCCGGACAGGACGAACGCACGTGTTATAACGCCGGCGGCGCCTTACTCGGTGGTTACCACTAACCACAAGGTGGATCTCTTTGCATATGCAAACAACTACGGAGAAGGATATGGTCTGCGCAGGATCGATGACATGGAGGAGGCAAAGAGCATCTTCATCGAAGGAAAGCGGATGGCCAAAGGCACCACACAGGAAAAGGGTCTTTCAAAGACGTTTTTCGCAAATCCGTTCGGGCCGATGCAGCAGCAGGAACTCTGTGGCGGTATCATAGATGAAGTGTTCAGGTGCCTGAAGAAAAACGATGTCTTCGTTGGAGAAGTGTTCACACATCTCGGAGTGGATCCGGAAAACAGCGAAGGACTGGACAGAGCCGCAGCAGACCTGCTGAACTTTATAGAAGAGAAATAATAAATCGGAAAATATTCTAAAATAATAAACAGGTCAATACAGAACGGATAAGTGCCCGGATCAAACGATAAAACCCGGGCACTGTTTTTTTACGGTATCAACTATTCCCAAAATTATGATTTTAGGAATAGTTGGACGAACTAATAAAACGAGGATCATTACTTCCCCGCTTTATTTTTACTCACGTCATTTATTCCTGATGAACACTATCACAAAAATATTTTAGTTGAACCACCTTGGATCCACCGGCCGAACTAGCTTAGACGCTTCTGGAAATTACCGTAGATCTGGTTTCCTTCCGTGGCGATCATGAAAACGTCAGGATCGATCTCGTTCACGATCTCCCTGAGTCTGGTCATCTCGTACTTAGAAACGACCGTCACTAGTATGTAAGTCTTTTCGTTGGTATATGCGCCTTCGCCTACCCAGTCGGTGACTCCTCTAGGCAGCTCTGACATTATAGCCTTTGCTATGCCTTCTTTTTTGGTGAAGATCATCACCGTAGTTCTGATATTCTGTGTATGTATCCTGTCGACGGTCAGGCTGTATATGGTCACGAAAATAAAGGAATAAACGACCATCTGTGCATTGAAAATCAGGAAACAGGCGCTGAAGACGCCGATATTGATAAATATGCTGATCTTTCCTACCGTGAAATTCGGATGTGTACGGCTCATCACAACACCGATGATGTCCTGTCCACCGCAGCTGCACCTTGCCCTTAGAACAAGGCCGTTTCCGAAGCCGCCGAGGATGCCTCCCACTATACATGTTGTCAGCGGATCGGTGAAAGGCGGTGTGGCCGGTACGGGTACCATCGCCAGGAATACCGACTGTAGCCCTACTGATATCAACGTCTTGACAGTGAAAGGAACCCCCATCACCCTGAGCGCCCAGATGAACAGCGGCGCATTCAATATGAAGTAAAGAATACCTACGAGATTCACGGATGCCGGGATAGGAACGGGGATCACGTTCCTGAAAAACAGGTTCAGCAGCATCGATATTCCTGCGAAACCGCCCATGTAGAACCCGTGGCTGTAAACGATGTAGTTTATTGCAGCAGCGGAAATGAAATTACCAACGATAATATAGAAAACCTCCCTCATCGTGGTACTTGAATTAGGATCAAGGTCATTGAACCACTTTATCATATCTGTGTCCTTTCTCATTTGCCATGTAGTGGTTATCATGTGTTGAATCGATTATTATGCGTTTATTTACCAATAATAATTATAAGAAGATAACTCCTAGTCCCAACCAAAAAGAGATGGCTCCCTGTCTAATCGGCCGATACTTCCCATTTCTCCTTCGCTCAGAGAGAATTCCAGGCTCTCCAGATCTTCTTTCATGTGCTTTGCGCTACATGACTTTACGATCACGGGAATGCCGAGCTGGGTCAGACTTCTCAGCGCTATCTGAGAGACTGTCTTTTTACGCCGATCCGCTATCTCCCGCAGCACTTGCTCACCGTGGATAGCTTTTTTCCCCTGAGTGAGCGGCGCATATCCCTGCATGAGGGTACCTTTGAGGTCGAAGGTCTCCTTCCACTTCAGATTGCGGTGATATATGTGGCACTCCACCTGGTCCACCGCCGGTATGACCGAACAGTTATGAAGTAGTTCAAGGTATTCTTCATCGCTGAAGTTCGACACGCCGATCGATCGGACCAGACCGCTGTCCTGACAATCTTCGAGGCCCTTGTACATTTCGGTGAAGTGCTCGTAAGGTTCGTGAAGCAGCACGAGGTCGAAGTATTCAAGTCCCATGATCCTGGCAGATCTCTTCACTGACATGATAGTCTCTCTTCCGCCCATGTCCTCCGATACCTTTGTAATGACGAACATCTGGTTGCGGGAGATCCCTGCCGTACAACATCCACGGGCGATGCCCTGCCCCACTTCTTCCTCATTTTCATACATCGGAGCCGTGTCAATAAGCCTGAAGCCTGTTTTTACAGCCATAGAGACGGTATCGACACATCTGTCACCGGTGAGGCCATAGGTGCCGAACCCTATAAGCGGAATGGAATAACCGTTGTTGAGGCGTATCTGTCGCTCAATATCGTACATATAGTTGTTCAGTTCCTTCATTAAAATGATATTTCTTTGTCATTTTACCATAGTTTGTACCGTGGTCCATAATGAAAAATGCCCCGAAGTCCGGGGCAAGATCAACATGGTTCAAAGTATCTCTATCTGAGAAGGAGTACGTTTCACTAAATGATGTACAACGTTATCAGGCGGATCAATTTTATGGTAGTCCAGGCCCGATAATTCCGCCTCCAGTTTGTCGATTTTGTAATACCAGCGGTACATCCGTTCTATGTTGTCCATGTCACTTACATATGGGATATCGTACTCGATGCACCAGCTTTCGACGATCTCTGCCGCTTCCTCATCAGTCATGCCCGGACATTCAGGCATGAGGACGTAGTCACTTGAGGCGTTGTATTCATAGCAGTGAGAGGCTTACAGCAGCTTATCCTCCCACTCGGACTCCTTGAATCCGGTCAGGATGACATCACCGTCCACCAGGAGGGGCCGCTTCACGAGCATGCCGTTGGTCGCAAGCAGCGAGAGCTGCTCGTCCTCGCTCATCTCCGGAAGTTTTTTCGACAGGCCCATCTCACGGTACGGGATCCCGCTCGTGTTCCAGAACTTCTTCAGAGGGAGGCCGCTGGCGCGGTAGTATCTCTCCAGCGTTTCCTTGTCCGGATTGTCGCCCTTAATATCTATGAGCTCGTACTCTATCCCCTTCTCATCAAGCCACTTCAGAGCCTTCTTGCACGTGCTGCAGCGGTCATAGCAATAGATCTTCATCATGGTACCCTCCTTGATATTCAAATGATATTCGACTATCTGTATGGACAGTCGATCAGATGATCGTTGACCATTCCTATGGCCTGCATGAAGGAATAGGTGATGACCGGTCCGACATAGCTCATCCCCCTCTTCTTCATGTCGCCGCTCATCTCCTTCGAGATCTCAGACTCAGCCGGGATCTGTGACGTTTCGGTCCAGTTACCGTCTATGACTCTACCCTCTGTGAAGCCCCACAGGTATGCATCGAATGATCCGAACTCCTCCTGGATCGACCTCACCGCCCGGGCATTTCTCCGTACGCTGAATATCTTGGATCTGTTGCGGATGAGAGATGCATCGCTCAGCAGTTTCTCGAGCTCCTCATCTGTCATCGCCGCACACGCTTCTATGGAAAAGTCGTTGAACGCCGCCTTGTAGGCGTCGCGCTTGTGCATGATGGTCTTCCAGGAGAGGCCTGTGCTGGCGCCCTCGAGGCAAAGCATCTCGAACTGGAACCGGTCGTCATGGCTGACCTTGCACCATTCGTTTTCATGGTAATTCTCCAAAACAGGATCGCCTTCATACCAGGCGCCGCAAGAGTTGCTCATAGCTGTACCCCTTCACTTAAACGACTGTAAGTCTGACCTGAAGCACTTCCCCCGTCTCTCAGTCTGACTCTTCTTTTCTCCGTTGCCAATAGTGTAGCACATCGCATATGCTTTACGTGATACGATATTTCGTGATATTTCGTGGCTCGATGAATATCGAAGGAAAGTACGGACTAAAATGAATGGACCACAAAAAAAGGGACCTCCGGATGGAGATCCCTTTCTATAAGGATTTCTGGAAGGTTCTATTAAATAGACAATAATATGTTATCGTCTATTTATCTTTACTTCTGTTAAGCAGCTTGTGTATCCTGTCCATCAGAGCACCTACGTAGTACACTCCCACGAGCATAGCCACGGCGATCTGGATGAACAGCGATAGTCTTGGAGTTTCGGCATCCAGATTCATGGTCAGCATGCCGATGGCCCATCCTGCGAGCCACGAAGGCATATAAGTGTACTTCGGGGCCATGTTGGAAATCATGACCACCAGGAAGCCCATCACGAACAGTGTCAGGAAAAGCTGCAGATCGCCGTTGATGACAGGCCTCGCCATAACTTCAGCGGAGATCAGCGCCCAGAGATCTCCAAGGATGTACCCGATGGAGATCTTGAGGGCATCCTTGAACTGGTTGCTATTTGCCCCGTATATGCCGGCAGATATCAGTGCTATCGGTCCCACGGTATTCCCAACGTACGGAGCGCATACCGCCCATGCCGGAGGAAGTATCGCCACGAGGAGCGCAAGAGTAACGATATCCCTGTTAAATATCTTTTTCCCCATGACCGTACTATCTCATGGTGATGTAACCGTGATACTGGGTCATGTTGTCGGATCTGGCGATATCCGACAGGAAAATGCCTGTGAAGCCATAAGATTTCTTCAGATACGGGAAGTCAGGCGTCTCGGCCCACTCAGGCTTGCGACACTTCTGGGAGGCCTTTTCCACTGCGTGTACCCATGCGCTCTGGCAAGGGAACCACATCTCAACGAGCCTGTCGAAGTCGCAGTTGTTCACTTCCTTCATGATCCTGCTGGAAAGGCATCTCGTGACCTCATGGCAGTCCGTGAAGGCAGGAATGAATTCTTCTGTGAGCCACTTGTCTCCCTCGTCACGTGTTACACCCTCAGGATATCTCACCATGAACTGCCATCTGTAGTTAGGTCCGTCTTCTACGGTCCTTCCCTCGCCCTTGAAGTCGTCTTCCCACCAGACAGGAACGAAGGCGAACACGAAAGGAACCGTGCCCAGCTTCTCGTTGCCCTTTGTGGATCTTGCGTCATCACCTTCGAAATTCTGCTCTTCACTCTTGTCGATAAATCTGGAGTGTCCTTCATCCGGAAGGTTGTTCTGCCATACGAGGACATCCTTAGGGAAGTATTCGGTAAGAGCCTTGTGATGTACGAATTCCCTGATGTCGTTAGGATTTGCCAGCCAGTAGTGCTCCGTCATCTGCATCCTGACCGTGCCGAACCTCTCCCCTCCCGGAGGAACAGGAAGAGCCTGGTAGAATGCGTACTTGGATACATAAGGTCCAAACTGGGAGATGCTGTCCGGAACGTGATATCTGTACAGCCAGTTCTCAAGTTTGATCCTGTAGTCCTCATGAGCCAGATCTACAAAGATAAGGCTTCTGACAGGGTAAAAGTCAGGTCTTTTCATGTTGTTCCCTTCTTTCTTCTCATTTTGAAATGCCGTGATATAGAGTTAAAAGAGCCTGACGGCTCTTTTAACTGCAATGGCATGGATAAACTTTATCTGCTATATTACTTTGATGGGGATGGAGTAGGCTCGATGACAGAAGTGTAATGAGCCTTGCGGCGCTTGAACTCCTCGTCCTTGTAAAGTCCCATGAGCCTTCCTTCATTCTCAAAGATGTCGTCTCCGTGGAGCTTCTTTCCGGAGAGGAGGTCATGGGCGTGGAACTCTTCAGCAGGATCGAACTTAAGAGTCATTGCTCCGTCCTCTACTACCAGCTTGCCCTTGAGTCCGCACAGCTCGCATTCAGCGATATCCGTGCCAGGGTGGATGTAGAAGTTGTTACCGTGGCAGTGAGGACATGCGCTCTTCTTGCCCTTCCAGTAGTCGAGCTTGTCGTTGTCAGGATCGAATATCATTAGATGTCTGTCGATCATGTCCTGGGCTGCGTCTACCAGGTTGTTGGCGATCTCTCTCATGCGCTCCACCTTGTCATCCTGCATGATGACATCCTTGGACCAGGAGAAATAATCGTTGTCAACTACCTTCCAGCCAGGGCTCATAGCCAGCATGGCGTGGTCAGTCTCCACCCTTACGGCCCAGTCGGATCCGCCTATGCCGACGAAGGAGATGGCCTTCTGCTTGAAGTACTTCATGTCCAGAGGCTGTTTGCCCTGAGCCTTCATCTTCTCGGAACATCCCAGAAGAAGACCGGTGTCGTGTCCAGGTCCCATCCTGTCCATGAGGTTATGGAAAAGTCCCGTGCATCCTGATTCGAAGATAGGATCTACGAAGAGAACGCCGTCAGCATCAATCATTTTCTCGTAGAACGCCTTGAAGTCGTCTTGCTGGGAACATACCATTCCCTTACCCATAACCAGTCCCCTCGAGCAGGCAACACAACCTGTGCAAGGTTTGATGTCCCAGTCGAAGAGGTGGATGAACTCGATCTCAGCACCCCTTTCCTTTGCTGCCTCAAGAGCCACACGGCACATAGTGTCGTTGTTTCCGTTTTTTGTTCCCAGTGAAACTCCCAGAATTTTCATTTGCTTCCTCCTGTCAAATGCTTGAAATATATTCAGTCGAATATGGATCGATAAACTTATCTGTGCTGATAGTCAGCCGGCTCGTGGCAGATCTTTCTGCTGAGTGTATCGGCCGGGCCGTTGCAGATGAGGGCGATAACATATGCTGTCACGTAGCAAGGAATGAATGTACCAAGTGCTGCCAGAATGAAAACATTAAAAGGCTGATGTGCGATCAGGAGAACTCCTACGGCAGCAAGAACCAGGTCAAGAATAACAGTGAAAACAAAAGCTACCAGCACGTTGAACAGGAGTCCGAACTTTCTTGTAGCTGGCTGTGCGAACTTCGATGCGAAAGCGAATCCCCACTTAGGGAACGGGATAAACATATTGATCAGGAAAGTGATAATGTACGCCAGAATCACATTCATTACGAATGCCTGTGGTGTCAGATTGTGTCCTACCAGCAGTGCCACCAGTGTTACAACGATACTCATCGGCAGATCCATTATCAAAGCATTTACTGCCATAAGCTTTTTGCTTTTTTGCATTGTTCTGTCTCCTCCTGCAAAGCAGCTGAACATCTCGTGAAAAGAATAACATCTTGCAAGACGATAATATAGAACATGCACGATCATGTAAAATCGTTATAACGTCATTAAGTTCATAACCTATTGGTTATCATAAGTGCAGAACCACGGTGCAGTTGAAAAGGCTTCTGCGGTCACGGCCTCCAGGAGATCCGCAGCGGTGGCGATTGTAGGCCGCTCATCCCTTGAAACTGTTACGATAGACATGTCATCGGATATGTCGAGATCCATGTGATTTATGTCGGAAGAATTGATAGCCCAGTTCCAGCTGTCCGCGAAGGCGACTCCCATATCGTTGCGCACATAGGTGATCATGGCCTCAAAATTGTGCACGAATTTTATCTCCGGCGTGAATCCGAAAGGCTTGCAGTAGGACTGCACTATCCTCTCCACTACTTTGTCGTCGATGCATGTCGGAGCCACGAAGAGAGCGTCCCTGAAATCGCCCATCGCAGGCTTCTCTATCTCCGCGTACCTGCTCCTGGAGGAATACATCAGCACCTTCTTCGCCTTTCCAATGTCGTTGCAGGAAAAATCCTCCAGGTCGTAGAGGCTGTTGTGAAGGGACATTGCCAGGTCCAGCCGCCCACTGAGCACCGAGGCGGCCAGCTCTTTTACACCTGCACAGTCTATCTCTATTTCTATGTCCGGAAAAACCTCTCTGAGCCTTCGGTTGAACTGCGGTAGTATCATTGTGAGATCCCACCCTTCAAGAAAGCCTACCTTGAGAGATCGCCTCTCTCTGTCCTGAAGGAGGATCGCCTTCTGAGTCACGTTTTTCCTCTCTGCTTTATAGTTGCCGAAGAATTCGTAAAAAAGCTTTCCCGCTTCAGTGAGCTCTGTGCGCTTGTTGTTGCGGTAGAAGAGCTTTACCCCCAGTTCCTCTTCCATCAGTTTGATCTGCTTTGATATCGCCGGCTGGGAAACGTAAAGCTCCTGGGATGTCTTCGTGAAGCTGAGGTTGGTGCCAACAGCCATGAAATAATCTATCTGCAAGTCGTTCATTTTGCTGCCTCATAAAAAGAATCTCGATACAACAAAAGCTGCCTGGATATCAGGCAGCCTGAGATTCCGTTCTAGTGGTGGAAAAGCCTTATACCGTTGCACACCATTACCAGATCGTGCTGGTTGCAGTAGTCGAGCACAACATCGTCTCTTGTCGAGCCTCCCGGCTGTACGATGTACTTTACGCCGCTCTGGATGGCTCTCTCGATGTTGTCGCTGAACGGGAAGAAAGCATCAGATGCCAGAACGACATTTTCTTCCTTTGCCAGAAGGGCTCTCTTCTCGGCGATGGTAAAAGGCTCCGGCTTTTCAGTGAACTTCTCTTCCCAGTCGATCTCAATTGCCGCCTCGGGAGTTTCCTCGAGAGCGATGTACCTGTCAAGGAAGTTGTCCTTGTCAGGCCTTTTCACACCTTCCTTCCAAGGAAGGCTTAGCACCTTGTCGGACTGCCTGAGGAACCAGTTGTCTGCCTTGCCTCCGGCAAGCCTGGTGCAGTGCACTCTGGACTGCTGCCCGGCGCCGATGCCAATGCACTGGCCGTCATAGGCGAATGCCACTGAGTTGGACTGGGTATACTTCAAGGCTATAAGGGCGATGATCATGTTCTCCTTAGCCTCATCAGGCAGTTCCTTATTCTCCGTGACGATGTTAGTGAGACACGAGCGATCCAGTTTCACGTCGTTGTGTTTCTGTGAAAAGGTAACTCCGTAGACCTGCTTCTTCTCCACAGCAGCCGGCTCGTAGGAAGGATCCATCTTGAGCACCAGGTAGCGGCCGCTCTTCTTCTTTTCCAGAATATCCAGTGCCTCCTGAGTGTACCCCGGAGCTATGATCCCGTCTGACACCTCTCTCTTGATCAGTCTGGCGCAGGTCTCGTCACATACATCGCTGAGTGCGATGAAATCACCGAACGAAGACATTCTGTCTGTACCCCTGGCCCTCGCGTAGGCAGTGGCTATCAGTGAATCATCGAGGCCTTGTATATCGTCGACGAAGCAAGCCTTCTTGAGCCTGTCGCTCATCTTTCTGCCTATGGCGGCAGATGTCGGGCTGACGTGCTTGAACGAAGCCGCGGCAGGCATGTCAAGGGCCTGTTTGAGCTCCTTCACGAGCTGCCAGCTGTTCAGTGCGTCCAGCAGGTTTATGTATCCGGGTTTGCCGTTCAGCACCTCAAACGGCAGGTCAGACCCGTCCTCCATGGAAACAGAGGCAGGCTTCTGATTCGGATTGCGTCCGTATTTTAATTCCATTGAATTCATTCTTCTAGCTCCCGTCTCAAAGTGTTCTGTCAGTCGATAGTAGAAACACACGATGAACTACACGTTGATCTCCGCGTCGATCTTCTCGTCCGGATATCTGTCCAGTATAGGCTGGATGACATCGCGGAGGAAGTCGGTGACCTGGCTGGCCGAACGTCCTGTGTACAGCTTCGGATCCAGGTGACTCATGATCTCCTCCTTCGTGAGGTTGAAGGCAGGATCTCCGGCGATCCTGTCCACAAGATCCAGCTTTCCTCCCTCGAGCTTCACCTTTCTGGTAGCAGCATGAGAGTGCTCTCTTATGATCTCGTGGAGCTCCTGGCGGTTGCCTCCCTTTTTCACGGCCTCCATCATGATGTTCTCGGTAGCGATATAAGGGAGCTTTTCCATCACCCTGGAGTAGATCACCTTAGGGTAAACAACCATGTCGCTGGTGATGTTTATATAGAGATCCAGGATGCCGTCCATGGCCAGGAATGCTTCAGGAACTGACAGCCTCTTGTTGGCGGAGTCGTCCAGAGTCCTTTCGAACCACTGTGTAGCGGCAGTTATCGCCGGATTCAGGGAATCTATCATCACGTATCTGGAGAGAGATGTAATGCGCTCTGATCTCATCGGGTTCCTCTTGTAAGGCATGGCGGAAGATCCAATCTGCTTTTTCTCAAAAGGCTCTTCCATCTCGCCGAAGGACTGCAGGATCCTCATGTCATTAGAAAATTTAGATGCAGACTGAGCCAGACCAGAAAGTGACGATAATACATTATAGTCAACTTTTCTCGTGTATGTCTGTCCGGAGACCGGGACGCATCCCTTGAAGCCGAAATCCTCCGCGATGAGCTGGTCCAGTCTCTTGACCTTTTCCTCGTCTCCGTCGAAGAGATCCATGAAGCTGGCCTGGGTCCCGGTGGTACCCTTTGATCCAAGCATCCTGAGGTCGTCGATCCTGCGCTCCAGCTCCGTGATATCAAGAGAAAGCTCGTACATCCACAGTGTTGCCCTCTTGCCCACGGTCGTGAGCTGAGCCGGCTGGAGATGAGTATATCCCAGGCATGGCAGATCCTTGTATTCGTCGGCGAATTTCGCCAGATTGCGCTCGACCTGCACTGCCTTTTCCAGAATGAGCTCGAGAGCCTCCCTCATCAGGATGACGTCGGTGTTGTCGCCCACGTAGCAAGACGTAGCTCCCAGGTGGATGATCGGCTCTGCCTTAGGGCATCTTTTGCCGTAGGCGTAAACATGGCTCATCACATCGTGTCGCACTTCCTTTTCACGCTTCTCGGCCACCTCGAAGTCCACGATGTCCTTCGCGGCCTCCATCTCGTCGATCTGCTCCTGAGTGATATTGAGGCCAAGCTCCTTCTCAGCCTTTGCCAGTGCGATCCAGAGGCGGTGCCAGGTTGTGAACTTCTTTTCCTCGGAAAAGATGTACTTCATCTCCTTGCTGGCATATCGCACGGAGAGCGGTGACATGTATACCAGCTTGTCCTCAGGTACGTTCTGCTGTTCTGCAGGAATCTTGAACTCTGCCATTTAGTCCCCCATTCTCTTGTTTTTTATCACAGTATGTCTCTTACCCGAGGCCTTGTCCACGAACATGGTGACCAGGGATATCTTGTTCTCGCTGTTGAGGCTGTTCCATATCTTCTCAGTAAAAAGATCCTGATCCGATACGACGGAGAGATCGACGCTCCACGGCTCTCCCTGGAATGAAGGGAGAGGCTCGTCGTTTCTCTCATATGTGTGTATGAAACGGCCGTTTCCTTCCTGGCAGCTGTACTCGTAGAAATACCTGGCGCAGAGCTCTCCCCGGCCGTCCTGGTTCTTGAGTATGCTGAGGACGAAGTCTCCCGTGTCCTGGTCGATCACGGCGCTGATCCTCGGGGTATAGTTTGGAGCGTCCGGCTCGAAGCACCTCTTTCTGAGGGCATCCTGAAAAGGAACGCCCTTGCTTATGGCCTCTTCGATGGTGTCGGTCTGATCGCCGTTCGTGACGATAAGAGTATCGTTCACTTTTTTTACCGGGTAATAGATGATGAGGCTCGGATCCTCAAGCTTCTCCATATCGTATGGAGCTATGGCGATCCGGTCATCTTCCTGATAAAAATACCTGTTTCTGCTGTTCTGGCTCCTGCCCATGATGAAATAGGCGACGCAGATCGTGCCCGGGAGATTTCCGGTCAGTATACCTCTGCCCCAATATTCATTAGAAGCCAGGAAGCTAAGATCCTGGTCCAGATTCTTGTCCATGTTATCCTTCCTGTGAATTGTGCTGCCTGTCCATATAGCTCTGAAGAATGACGATGGCAGCCTGCTTGTCCACGTATTTCTTTCTCTCCTGCCTGGTCATCCCGGTCTGGATGAGCACGCTCTCGGCGATCTTAGTGGTGAACCGCTCGTCCATCCACTCTACTTTGATGTCTGCCATAGCGGAACTTCTGAGCTTGTTCTCGAGACGTCTGCGAAACTCCCTTACCTTTTCCGTCTGAACGCTGTCTGTGCCGTCAAGGCTCAGCGGAAGTCCGATCACTACTGTGTCGCAGTCGTATTCCTTTATGTATTCCAGTACGCTTGTGGTGTCCTTTTTGATGCCCACACGCTGTATCGTCGTAACTCCCTGGGCAGTGATGTCCAGGGGGTCGCTCACGGCTACGCCGATGGTCTTTTCGCCTACGTCCAGGCCCATTTTTCTCTTCAAATCGATGATCTCCTGTACCAGGATATTATTCCTGGTCCTCCTTTTCCTTGCCCAGATAAGATCTGAGTATCTCCTCCAGAAGGTCATCCCTGTCCACCTTCATTATCATGTTTCTGGCGTTGTTGTGGCTCGTGATATATGAAGGGTCACCAGAGGTGAGATAGCCTACCATCTGGTCGATGGCGTTGTATCCTCTGTCTTCCAGAGCGCTGTAGACCTGCTCCAGGAGCTCTCTCTTTGTGAGCTGTGAAGCCTTGACACCCTCGAATAAAATAGTATCCTTGCTCATTGTCATACCTCCTTTGAAAGAATCTCTCTGACTCTGTCAAACGCGTTTCCGATCCTCGATGGATCCTTGATGCCAGCCTGGGCCATTCCGGATTTTCCGCCGCCTCCTCCGCCAGCTGCCGTTGCGGCTTCCTTGATAAGCTTTCCGGCGTGATATCCCTCGCCGACGAGCTTCTCGCTCACTCCGCATATGAGAGCGGCCTTGCCTTCTCCGACCGAAGCGAAGAGAATGACGGCGTTGTCCACCTTTTCCTTGACGGCATCAGCCATCTCTCTCAGCTGTTCAACATCGATGCCATCGAAGCTTCCGGTGATGAGTCTGGCCTTGCCGAGTTCCTCACCCGATGCGATGATATCGTCGAGGGAATCAGCCAGCCTGCCGGACTCCAGGGACTTTATCTCCTTCTGGAGGTCCTTATTGTCCTTCACCACCTGGGCTGCTCTTCTTGCCAGTTCAGATCTGTTGGTCTTCAGTGCGTCTGCCGTCTGGTCGACTATGTCCTCGGTATCATCCAGGAGTCTTGTGACCGCAGTTCCGGTAATGGCCTCGATACGCCGTACTCCGGAAGCTACGCCGCTCTCTCCTGTGATCTTGAATGCTCCGATCTTTCCGGTGTTGTCCAGGTGGGTACCTCCGCAGAACTCAACGCTGTAGTCACCCATGCTCACAACACGCACGATGGAACCGTACTTTTCACCGAAGATAGCCATCGCTCCCAGCTTCTTGGCGTCCTCTATCGGCATTTCCTCCATTTTGATGGTGAGGAATTCATCTATCTTCTCGTTTACAATATCCTCCACTCTGCGGAGCTCTTCCTGAGTCATAGGCTGGAAGTGGCTGAAATCGAAGCGGAGGTAGTTGTCGTCAACATATGATCCCGCCTGCTGCACATGGCTGCCAAGGACGTCCCTGAGAGCCTGCTGAAGGAGATGCGTTGCGCTGTGGCCTCTGGATGTCCTGTGTCTCATCACACCATTAATGGACATCGTAACTTCCGTTGTGGCCTCAAGTGACATGGCCTTGTCGCTGTCCTCATGGCTGATGATATGAAGGAAAATGCCGTTTTCCTTGACCACATCCTCAACTGAGAGGACGATATCTCCTGCAGTGATGGTACCGATGTCGTGGAGCTGTCCGCCGCTCGTGGCGTAGAAAGGCGTTCTGTCGGTGATCACCAGAGCGTGGTCCTGATCCTTCCTTCCAACGTAGAGAATGCTGGCGTTGCACTGCTCGGAATCGTAGCCGACAAATTCGGTCGCAGGAAGCTCATCGTATTCTGCAGCGTCCTTCCATGCATCGTCAGAAGTGTCTCGCTGTCCGGCGCGGGCCATCTCCTTCTGCTGGGCCATATGCTCCCTGAAGCCGTCCATGTCCACTTTCTTTCCCTTTTCTTCCAGTATCTCTTCTGTAAGTTCCACTGGGAAGCCGTATGTGTCGTAGAGCTTGAATGCGCTTTCACCGTCCAGGGTGTCGCGGCCCTCTTCCTCCATGTCGGCAACATAGTTGAACAGCAGGTGGAGACCGTTATCCAGGGCCTTTCCGAACCTCTCTTCCTCGAGGGAGATCATCTTCTTGATGTAGTCCCTCTTCTCCACCAGCTCAGGATATGCCTCACCGGACACCTCGATTACCTTGTCAGCCAGCTGTGAAAGGAATTCCGGCTCCTGGATCCCCAGAAGCCTGCCGTGTCTGGAGGCTCTTCTGATGAGTCTTCTCAGGACATACCCTCTGCCCTCATTGCTCGGAAGTATGCCGTCGGCGATCATGAATACCATGGATCTCAGGTGGTCGGTGACGATGCGGATGCTCATATCGGCCTTTTCGTCGCCGTCCTCGTATTTCACTCCTGCCATCTCGGTGACGGCATTGAGTATGTGTCTTACGGTGTCTACATCGAAAATGGAGTCCACGCCCTGCATTATGCAGGCGATCCTTTCGAGGCCCATTCCCGTGTCTATGTTAGGATGCGCCAGGTTTGAGTAGCTGCCGTCTTCTTCCTTTGAAAACTGGGTGAAAACGTGGTTCCAGAACTCTACATAGCGGTCGCACTCACATCCGGGTTTACAGTCAGGCTTTCCGCAGCCGTATTTCTCTCCCCTGTCAAAGTATATCTCAGAACATGGACCACATGGACCAAGGCCGATCTCCCAGAAATTGTCTTCCTTTCCGAGCCTCACGATGTGGTCTTCTGGCATTCCGAGGGAGATCCAGATGTCGTGAGCCTCCTCATCGTCTTTGTATATTGTGGCCCAGAGCTTGTCCTTCGGCATCTTGAGATCCTCGGTGATGAACTCCCAGCCCCAGGTCAGAGACTCCTTCTTGAAGTAATCCCCGAAGCTGAAGTTCCCGAGCATCTCGAAAAAAGTGCCGTGCCGGGCGGTCTTTCCCACGTTCTCGATGTCGCCGGTCCTGATGCACTTCTGACAGGTCGTCATCCTCTTAGACGGCGGTGTTTCCACACCTGCAAAATACGGCTTGAGAGGGGCCATTCCAGAGTTGATTATCAGCAGGCTCTTATCGTTCTTAGGTATGAGGGAAGCACTTCCTGCTGCGTAATGCCCTTTGCTGACGTAAAAATCTCTGAAACGGCTTCTGATTTCGTTAAGTCCAAGTTTCTCCATGTAAAAAAATCTCCTATTCCGCAAACTTACCCCATTATACTATATTGTGGGAATAATGTCATTCAGCGTTGTATTCCTTGATGCTTATAGTCTCCCCGGTTATGTGGTCCACAAGGTCGGATTCTGGCACCTTCTTTTCCTGCGCAGGCGCCGCATCGTCTACTATCTCGATGTTGTCCAGAGTCTGCTTGAGATCGGCCCTTATCTCCCTGAGAAACTCCTTGCGCAGGGCCTGCTGTTCTTCCTTTTCCTCCGGCGAAAGCTCCCTTTCTTTCTTGAGCCTTGCCAGCTCATTGATCCTGTCTATCTTTTTCTTCTCCAATTTTCTGTCTCCTCTCCAGGTCTTATGTAATTCTATAAAACGGGAAAAGGGACGGCAGAAGCCGTCTCTGGAACTTCCCGGTCATTCCTTATTTTTCGTAGGATGCCTTTCTCCTCACCAGATCCTCGTATCTTCTGGCCGCCTCGTCGGAGGCCTTCTTGAAGAGCCTGTCTGCAGCCTCTGGATCCGCCTGGTCGAGTGAGCTGTACCTCACCTCTCCCATCAGGAAATCCCTGTAGTCCGTAGAAGGCTGCTGGCTGTCGATGGTCAGAGGGTTCTTTCCTGCAGCCTCTGCAGAAGGATCATATCTGTAAAGGTTCCAGTATCCTGCCTTTACTGCCTTCTTCATCTCCGCCATGGAAGTCTTCATGCCGGTCTTGATGCCGTGGTTTATGCATGGCGAGTAAGCGATTATCAGGGAAGGTCCGTCGTATGCTTCGGCCTCCTTGATTGCCTTGACCGCCTGGTTAGGATTTGCTCCCATGGCGATCTGAGCCACATACACATAACCATAGGACATGGCCATGGTGCCAAGGTTCTTCTTCGCTGTAGGCTTGCCGCCCGCAGCGAACTGGGCTATAGAGCCTGTAGGTGTAGCCTTCGAAGCCTGTCCGCCTGTATTTGAATACACTTCGGTGTCGAACACCAGGATGTTGATGTTCTCACCAGAGGCGATGGCGTGATCCAGTCCGCCGTAACCGATGTCGTAAGCCCACCCGTCTCCTCCGAACATCCATACGGACGGCTTGATGAGCATGTCTTTGTTTGCGTCAACGTACCTGGCATCAGGATCTGAAGATCCCTTAACAGCTTCGGCCAGGATCTGACCTGTCTTCTCGGCACCCTCGCTGTCGTTCATGCTATCGAGCCATGCCTGAGCGGCTTCCTTGAACTCGTTCTTTTCAGAGAGCTTCCTCACTGCGGACTCCATCTCCTTGCGCCTTGCGTTCACAGATGTTGCCATTCCAAGACCGAATTCGGCGTTGTCCTCGAAGAGGGAGTTCGACCATGCAGGGCCTCTGCCCCTCTTGTCAACTGTGTAAGGCGTAGAAGGTGCGGAGCAGCCCCAGATAGATGAGCAGCCCGTTGCATTGGCGATTATCATCCTGTCGCCGAACAACTGTGTCACCAGTTTTGCATAAGGAGTCTCGCCGCAGCCAGGGCATGCACCTGAGAACTCGAGGTATGGTTTTCTGAAGCCGATATTCACCACGCTTCTGGTGTTGCCAAGGCCCTTGTTATCAACATTTTCTGTGCAGTAGTCGAATACCGCCTGCTGCTTCTGCGCTTCATCGCTGCCAAATGGCACCATCTTGAGAGCCTTGTCTCTTGCGATGCAGGAGTCCACGCAGGATCCGCATCCAACACAATCGTACGAAGAGACTGTGATGGTGAATTCGTAGTCCGGTGCGATCTTCAGAGGATCGGTATCAGCACCGCTAGCCTCAGCTTCCTCTCTGGTCACAGCAAACGGTCTGATGGCTCCGTGAGGACATACAAGAGAACAGATATTGCACTCTACACAGTTTTCCTTGATCCATACAGGAACGGAGACAGCCACGCCTCTCTTCTCGTATGCTGAAGTTCCTGAAGGAAGGATACCGTCTCTCGTCGGAAGGAACTTGGAAACAGGGATGTCGTCTCCCTTCTGAGCGATGCTTGGTTCCAGGATATCGGTGAGATACTGGGCCAGGAAAGGATCGTCAGCCTTTGGAGCTGCTGCTTCGGCCTTGTCCTCAGCATTCTTCCATGACTCTGGAACGTCCACTTTGTGGGCACCTGTCAGGCCCCTGTCCACAGCGGCACAGTTCATGTCCACGATCTTCTGGCCCTTCCTGCCGTACGTTTTCCTGATGGCTTCCTTCATGGCATCGACAGCCTTGTCGATAGGGATGATCTCGGTGATCTTGAAGAAGGCGGCCTGAAGAACTGTATTTGTCCTTGTGGCACCAAGCCCGACCTCCACTGCGATCTTACTGGCATCACAGGTGTAAAACTGGATATCGTTCTCAGCTATATATCTCTTTGCAGCGGCAGGAAGTTTCTCATCCAGCTCATCGTCCGACCAAGGACAATTCAGGAGGAAGCTTCCACCCGGGTTGACATCCGATACGATGTCGTACTTGCTCATGTAAGAAGGGTTATGACATGCGATAAAGGATGCGTTGTTCACATAATATGTGGAATGTATCGGAGCATCGCCGAATCTCAGGTGAGAGATTGTGAGTCCTCCGGACTTCTTTGAATCATACTGGAAGTACGCCTGGACATACTTGTCTGTGTTGTCTCCGATGATCTTGATACTGTTCTTGTTTGCGCCAACGGTACCGTCCGCACCGAGTCCCCAGAATTTGCATGCTACCGTTCCCGGTGCCGATGTATCAGGGTTGGAGATCCTCGGCAGAGACAGGTTCGTTACATCGTCGGTGATGGACAATGTAAACTCCTGCTTAGGAGAATCGCTGGCCATGTTGTCATAGCATGCGATGATATCTCCTGGCTGAGTGTCCTTCGATCCCAGACCGTAACGGCCCCTGAACACCTGCACATCCTGGAATCTGGAGCCCTGGAGAGCGGATACCACGTCCAGATACAAAGGTTCTCCTGCTGAACCAGGTTCCTTTGTTCTGTCGAGAACAGAGATGGTCTTTACGGTCTCAGGGATGACACTGAGCAGATACTTAGGTGAGAAAGGTCTGAAAAGCCTTACCTTTATAAGGCCTGTCTTTCTTCCCTGCTTGTTCAGATAGTCAACTACTTCTTCAGCCGTCTCGCAGACAGACCCCATGGCAACGATCACGTGTTCAGCGTCTGGAGCACCGTAGTAATTGAATGGAGCGTAGTCTGTGCCGATTTTTTCGTTGACCTGATCCATTACCTCTTTGAAAATCTCCACAGCGTCTATGTAGTCCTTGTTCCTGGACTCTGTGTGCTGGAAGAATGTCTCAGGCTGCTCTGCAGATCCTACCATATGAGGATGAAGAGGGTTGCTCGCCTTTGCCTTGAATGCCTTGACCGCGTCCCAGTCGAGTAGATCGGATAGTGTGTTGTAATCCCAGATGCCTATCTTCTGCTGCTCGTGGCTGGTGCGGAATCCGTCGAAGAAATGAAGGACTGGCATGCTCGCTTTGATGGCAGCGAGATGTGCCACGGCAGCCAGATCCATTACCTCCTGCGGACTGTTTGAGCTGAGCATGGCAAAACCTGTCGACCTTGTGGACATGACATCAGAATGGTCTCCGAAAATAGAGAGGGACTGTGTCGTCAGGGCGCGCGCGGCCACGTGGAAAACTCCCGGCAGCTTCTCACCTGCGATCTTGTACATGTTAGGTATCATCAGCAGGAGACCCTGGCTGGCAGTGAATGTAGATGTGAGCGCTCCTGTGTTGAGAGATCCGTGTACGGCGCCGGCTGCACCACCCTCGGACTGCATTTCCAATACTTTCACCTGCTGTCCGAAAAGGTTCTCTCTCCCCTGGGTGGCCCAGGCATCAACGTTCTCTGCCATTACGGATGACGGCGTGATAGGATAGATGGCAGCTACCTCAGAAAACGCATACGCTACGTGTGCGGCTGCGGTGTTGCCGTCCATGGTCTTCCTTTGTCTCTTCAAAAAGTTTCCCATAGGTTTCACCTCATACTTATTCAGGAAGGCGGCGACCTGCAGGTCGCCCCGAAAATCTATAAGCTATTTTCAAGTTATATTACCATTTACAATTTCCCAATACAACAGAGAGATTGTTATGAATTAATATTATTACGCGTAAATTTTGTTAAAAAGAACAAACGATGAAGTAAAAATTCGTTCTTTTAATGAAGGTGGATATTCTGTGCGACCCGTGAAAAACAGATGGTTTCAGGGCCCGGATTGTACTAAAAAAATGCAATAGAAAATTTACGGACCTCACGGCGTGAGAAAAATGTTTTTCCTTGAAAACATTTTTACCCCTGTTAAACCATGGTATTTGAATATCTTTTTGCGCAGTGATATTTCACTTTTCTTTACAATAATATTCTATATGTGCGCAACTCAGTAGTGCTCAATCGGAAATGATGCCTATTGTCATTATGTGAATTTAATATTAATCTGTATTCGTAGCGTCCAATAAGGAGACCAGTATGAGAGCAGAACGTGACTCTGGCGGCTTTGCTGCCATTATCGCCAGCACCATCGCAGATAACAGAAAAACCTTTTACAAGGGCCTTCTCATCGTGATCATCCTGTGTGTCGCTGTCGGCATGAGGATACATCAGAACAGAGCCAGCGCAGTTACCGTGAAAGAGTCCTCTCCATCACAGGTACAGAAGGATGCACAGGCATTCTACGTGGATGTGAGCGGTGCCGTAAAAAGTCCCGGGGTATACAAGGCGAGCAGAAAAACACGGATATTCCAGATCATAGAAAAGGCCGGCGGCCTAACGGAAAATGCGGACCTTGACGCCGTGAATCAGGCGGCCTATGTGAAGGATGGCGAGAAGATCGTCATTCCATCCAAAGCAACGGAGGGTGAAAACATCGGCGGAGATGCCTCCTCAACCGCCGGTATCTCTTCGGATGGAAAGGTAAACATAAACCTGGCTTCAAAAGACGAACTCATGACACTTCACGGGATCGGAGAGGTCATGGCAGACCGGATAATAGAACAACGAACTAACAGCAGGTTTCAGTCCATAGAAGACCTAAAGTCTGTAAAGGGCATCGGTGAAGTTACTTACAGTAACCTGAAGGACGACATCACTGTATAGAAAGTGCCCACCAGATACATCAGTCAATGTTATCAAGTTATCAGAAAGGAGAGACAACAATGAAGACTGATCGTTACCCGGAAAAGGACCTTTTTACACGTTTTCTCTATGATGTAGAGAGCATGGACGAATTTGTCGTCGATGGGGCGGGTCTTCGTGAGGCGCTGAACTACGCCAGCTTCAAGATAACATCTGACAGCTGCGTGTCCATGCGTCACAAGGGACACAACTACATTACCGATGCGATGGTGATGATTTTTCTGTGTGGACCATATCAGACCGGACTTACAAAAGTGATCTATCCGGCCATTGCAGCAAGGTACAATGTCTCCAGCAAGGCCGTTGAGGCAGGTATCAGGGCAGCAATAAACGCTGCATGGCAGGCACACCTGGAACGCCTGCAGGCGAGACCAGACGAGACACAACCGCGAATAAGCATACTCAGTGTGATGCGAAAATTCGATCACAGGCCGACAAACAGCGAATATCTGAATTATTCGGCGATGATGCTCAGACAGACGGTACAGATGGGACCTGAGGACTTCGTTTTCAGAGACTGATGTATTACAGCAACGTGGCCGCCGCAGGAGATCTCATCCTGCGACGGCCATTACTATCTGCGAGCTTATTCTTCTGTGTATTCGAATTCGTAGTCTTCTATGCGGACCGTATCCCCTTCCTTCAGGCCCAGCTTTATAAGCTGTTTTATCCCACCTCTGTCGGAGATATAGCGATACAGATACCTCATGGAACCCATGTCGTTGAAGTTCGTCGAGTTGAAGATCTTTCTCAGCTGCTTCCCCTCGAGGACATAGACTCCGTCTTCATCCTTGTAGCCATGGATCGCTCTGTATTCAGGTCCCTGCTCCTCGTCTTTGTCGAAGTCGAACATCTCCATCTCAGGTTCCTCAGGCGGCTCATACGTGCTGATGAGATACAGAGCCTCCTTCATGAGGTCGTCTATTCCCGTTCTCGTCGCGGCAGAGATCTCATAGAAGCTTTTCCCTTCGGCCAGAACGTGAGATCTGAGTCTCTCAAGATCTGTTCTGTCGGTCACAAGGTCCACCTTGCTAGCGGCGACTATCTGAGGCTTTTTCAGAAGGGACGGGTCATACTGCTCCAGTTCCCTGTTTATCTTCTCGTAGTCCTCAACAGGATCCCTTCCCTCTGTGCCGGAAACATCTACAAGATGGATGAGTACTTTCGTCCTCTCTATGTGTTTCAGGAACTTGAACCCTAAGCCAAGACCCTGGTGAGCACCCTCTATTATCCCGGCAATATCGGCCATGACGAAGCTCTGATCGCCCATGTCCACCACCCCCAGGTTCGGGTCTATGGTAGTGAAATGATAATTTGCGATCTTAGGGCGTGCGCTCGTGCATACAGACAGGAGCGTAGACTTTCCGACGTTAGGGAAACCAAGGAGCCCGACGTCTGCGATCAGCTTCAGCTCCAGTATGACGCTGCGTTCAACGCCCTCTGTCCCGGCCTCCGCAAAGTTAGGCGCTCTGCGTATGGAGTTCTTGAAGTGAACGTTGCCCTTTCCCCCTTTACCGCCTTTCGCTGCTATGAGTTTCTCTCCGGGAGTGTTAAGGTCCTTCATAAGGAGACCTGTCTCTTTGTCTATGATCATGGTCCCGACTGGCACCTTGATCACAAGATCCTGTCCCTTCTTACCGTATTTCTTGCGCTTCATGCCGTTCTGGCCCTTTTCTGCCTGGTATTTGCGCTGATATTTAAAATCCATCAGGGTGCGAAGGTTGGAGTCAGCCAGGAAGATTATGCTTCCGCCGTCACCGCCGTCTCCCCCGTCAGGACCGCCCTCAGGGACAAAAGGATCGTGACGGAATGTGACCGCCCCATTTCCTCCATCACCAGAGGCTATGATTATTTCTGCTCTGTCTACAAACATGGGATCTCCTCGTGATTCAATGTTGCCCTATAAGAAAAAACGGTTCCTTTTAAAGGAACCGCCTGGATCAGGTTAAGCCTCTACGTTGTAAACGCTTACCTTCTTTCTCTTCTTGTCATATCTCTCGAACTTAACAGTTCCGTCGATCTTGGCAAACAGAGTATCGTCTCCGCCGATACCAACGTTGTTGCCAGGGTGGAACTTAGTTCCTCTCTGTCTGACGAGAATGCTTCCAGCAGTTACATACTGACCTGCGCCAGCCTTGAGTCCAAGACGTTTCGCCTCCGAGTCACGACCGTTCTTGGAACTTCCTACTCCTTTTTTACTTGACATCGTTATACCTCCATTGAGTCCCTGTATAAAATGAAATTAGTTTTCCTCGATTGCAGCCAGGATATCAGCCTTGGTAGCCTTGTTGCTCACCTCGATACCCTTGCTCTGTGCGATCTCCAGAAGCTCAGCCTTCTTCATGTTGATGTTGGCTTTTACGTCCTCTGCAGGAGCCTCGGACTTAGTTGCCTCTGCCTTAACGGTCTCCGACTTCGGAGCCTCTGCTCCCAGAGAAGTGATCTTCACCTCTGTGAATGGCTGTCTGTGACCGTTCTTTCTTCTGTAGTCCTTCTTGGCCTTGTATTTGTAGATGATGACCTTGTCACCCTTGCCCTGGCCGATGACCTCTGCCTCTACAGCGCAGTTCTCGACATATGGCTTTCCGGTAACAAGCTCTCCGTTGTTGATGGCCAGAACGTTGAAGTAAACCTTAGCGCCTTCCTCAGCATTGATCTTCTCAACCTTCAGCACATCGCCCTCCTGGACTCTGTACTGCTTGCCACCTGTTTCGATAATTGCGTACATAATAAAATTCCTCCTCATACCAGACTCGCCTATCACAGGTGATGCGCCCTTTTGCGCACACTTAAACAGACCCGTCTCGTGCGGCTAACTACTGAAGTATACTATCATGAATAATCAATGTCAACAGTCTGTTTCAGTAAAATCAGCAATCAGGAGGAATTAAATTTACTTATTCAGTTGACCTTTCTTAATTAATCCTCGATGACCACTCCGTCTTCATCGACCTTGATGTCGTCATCAGAGCCTGCGTTATCGTTGTCATGGAGCATTTCCAGCACCTGATTCTTGACTGTTTCGAGCAGATCAGGGTTCTTCTCCAGGTATTCCTTAACGTTCTCCCTGCCCTGTCCGATCCTCTCTCCGTTGTAGCTGTACCAGGATCCGGATTTCTCGATGATATCTGCATCTACCGCGGTATCCAGAACATCTCCGGACAGGGATATACCAGTGCCGTACATGATGTCGAACTCGGCCTTCTTGAAAGGAGGTGCTACCTTGTTCTTTACGATCTTGACCCTGGTGCGGTTTCCGATGATCTCATCGCCCTTCTTGATGCTGTCCACTCTTCTGACGTCGAACCTCATGCTGGCGTAGAACTTCAATGCCCTTCCTCCAGTGGTGGTCTCAGGGTTTCCGAACATGATGCCGATCTTCTCTCTAAGCTGGTTGATGAAGATAACACAGGTGTTCGACTTGTTCACAGCTCCGGCGATCTTTCTAAGTGCCTGAGACATGAGCCTTGCCTGCAGACCTACATGGGAATCTCCCATGTTTCCCTGTATCTCGTCCTTAGGAACGAGTGCTGCCACTGAGTCGATGACAATTACGTCGATGGCTCCGCTCCGTGCCAGGAGCTCACATATATCCAAAGCCTGTTCTCCTGTATCAGGTTGTGAAACAAGGAGCTCGTCTACATCCACTCCAAGGTTCTTGGCGTAGACGGGATCAAGGGCGTGCTCCGCATCGATGAATGCGGCTTTTCCACCCTTCTTCTGCGCCTCGGCGATGATGTGGAGAGTAAGCGTGGTCTTTCCGGAGGATTCAGGTCCGTAGATCTCCACGATCCTGCCCCTGGGCACTCCACCAATGCCCGTGGCCACATCCAGGCTGAGAGAGCCTGTAGAGATACTCTCTATGCCATCCCTGACCGCACCGTCTCCCAGTTTCATTATGGATCCGGCTCCATATGATTTCTGTATCTGATTAAGGGCCTGCTCCAGAGCCTTCTCCTTGTCGGAAGGTATGCTCAGGTCCACGTTGTTCTTCTTAGCCATCTGTCCTCCTTGAAAACGAACATTTGTTCTTACTGCCTGATATTAATCCATCTGGACATTTCTGTCAAGACTTCCAGGCAATCAAAGTATATCGAAACTGTACAGGTGTCTCAAACAATAATGTCCCATTATCCGGCATCCATATACTAAATCCTATTCGTTTTCTCCTCTGTCTGGGATCTCCTCCGATTCTTCCACAGCGTTATCCAGGATCTCGTTTACGATCTTGAACATCCTCAGGGTGAAATAGTGCCTGTTCCAACGCCTGCTTCCTCTTCCTGTGGAGACCTTCATGCAGCCTTCCCTGTTTCCGTATGAGTATCCGATGTATGCGGTGCCTGCCGGATACCCGTCAGAAGGATCAGGACCGGCCACTCCGGTGATGGACACAGAGATGTCGCTCCCGGAACTCATCCTGATACCACGAGCCATCTCTATCGCCGTTTCCCTGCTGACCACCGTGTACCGTTCCAGTGTGTCCTTTTTCACCCCGAGAACGTCCATCTTCGCCTGAGGACTGTAAGTCACTGCACCATGACTGAACACACCGGAAGCACCCGGGATGTCCGTGATGCTTGCGGCGAACTTACCACCGGTACAGGACTCCGCGCAGGAGATGGTGATGCCGCGCTCGATGAGCTTTTCCACCACGACCTGGTTGAGAGGCTTGTCCTCATAACTGTATATGTATTTTCCGATGAGCTTCGTTACGAGTCCTGTCATCTCGTCCACAGCCCTCAGTGCCTCTGCAGGATCATCTCTCTGAGAAGCGATCCTTAGTGTGCACTCGCCTTCTTTTGCATATGTGGCAATGGTAGGATCCTGCTGCTCGTCTATCAAAGGGAGAAGTACTGTTTCCAGTTCAGACTCGCCGATCCCAATAGTCCTGATGACCCTGTAGCACATGGCCCTGTGAGAGTAGTCCTCCAGAAACGGCCGGGCGCAGTGCTCGAACATCCAGGTCATCTCCCTTGGCGGTCCGGGGAGGCATATGGCTATCTTACCGTTTACGTCGAGGCCAAAGCCGGGCGCAGTGCCCACCTTGTTGTGAAATACGGTGCATCCTTCCGGCAGATCCGCCTGCTTGTAGTTGTTCTCGGTCATGTCGTGGCCGCGGCTTTTGAAAAAGTCCTCTATCTCTTTCAGGCACTCCTGATCCCTGACCAGTGGAACGCCCATGGCGGAGGCAACGGTCTCCTTTGTGAGATCATCCTGAGTAGGTCCGAGGCCCCCTGTGAATACCATTATGTCAGAATCCGTCATGGCACGGTTTATCACCGCCTGCAGCCTGCCCTGATTATCACCTACTACGAAGTGATACATCACGTTGAACCCCATGAGATTAAGCTTGTTGGAAAGATATGAAGCATTGGTGTTCACGGTCTGCCCGAAGAGCAGTTCCGTGCCCACCGCTATGATAGAAACATCCATTTATCGATAGATACCCCTGTGTATCAATATTACATAGAAAATACGTTTTTGTTCTTGATGATATATTCGCATCCGGAGTAAACGGTCATCACCAGAGATGCGTAAAATATGATCAGACCTGGGGTCCTGAGTACCGGGATCGGGATCATGGAGATGATCAGCACTGGCACCGCGATCATCTGCAGCACCGTCTTGATCTTTCCACTCATTCCTGCGGCGATAACGGTCCCCTCAGATGCCGCAACGGTCCTCATGCCAGCTATGGCGAATTCCCTTGCGAGTATCACTATGAGCATCCATCCTGCGATCACCCCGTCCTCGAGAAGAAGACAGAGCGCCGAGTATACGAGGATCTTGTCCGCCAGCGGATCCATGATCTTGCCGAAGTTGGTCACGAGACCTCTGGCCCTTGCGATCTTGCCGTCCAGCAAGTCGGTAAACGAGGCAGCTATGAAAATGACAAAGGCCACCAGATAATATCCCATAAGAAAAGCGGCGATAAAGAAAGGAACTGCGATTATTCTTCCAATCGTCAATTTGTTAGGTAAATTCATGTTGCACCTTCCTGTTACTAATGATCAGCGAAATGAAATAACCTGCTATATCTCTCTGCCAAGGAGATCGTATTCCCCGGCTTCATCGATTACGACTCTGACGAATTCACCCGGCTGGTGTTCTCTGCTGCTGCAGAATTCCACCTCATCGTCTATCTCCGGTCCGTCGTACTGAGTGCGCCCGATGTACAGAAGATCTCCGTCATCGGTCTGTCCTGCGGCATCATCGATCAGCACCTCATACGTCATGCCCACTTTTTTCTGGTTGAGCTCCAGGCTCACCTCCTGCTGGGCCTCCATGATCTCGTCCCGGCGGGCGTCCTTTTCCTCCTGCTCCAGCTTTCCCGGCATGCTATGTGCAAGCGTTCCCTCTTCATCGGAAAAAGAGAATACTCCCAGCCTGTCGATCTTCGCTTCTTTTACGAATTCCAGGAGTTCCTGGTGGTCCTCAGGTGTTTCTCCCGGGAAGCCCACTAGCAGGGTCGTCCGGATGTGTATCCCCGGCACCTTTTCTCTCAGTTTGTTTACGGTCCTGATTATGCTAGCCTTGTCGGATCGTCTCCTCATCATGGTAAGAACGTGATCCGAAATGTGCTGGATCGGTATGTCTATGTACTTGCATATCTTCGGCTCCGACGCGATCACGTCCATAAGCTCGTCGGTGATACCCTCGTCGTACACGTACATGAGGCGTATCCACCTGATCCCGTCTATTTTGCATAATTCCCTGAGAAGTTGCGGGAGCCTGACCTCTCCGTACAGGTCGATGCCATACTGAGAAGTATCCTGAGCTATGATCACCAGCTCCTCAACTCCGTCTGCGGCCATCTGCTCCGCCTCGCGAATACATTCCTCCATTGGCTTAGACCTGAACGGTCCTCTGATGGCTGGAATGGCGCAAAAAGAGCATGTGTTGTTACAGCCTTCAGCTATCTTGAGTACGGACGAATACGTCCCCTTAGGGATGATCCTGTCCTTGTAGTGGAGCACCTTCTCGGCACTGCCTCTGACCTTGTCTCTGTTTTCTGTCGCACCGTCTGCCGCCGTTTCTTCAACTTTTCCTGAAGCTGGTCCGTCTTCCAACAGTTCTGCAGCGATATCATCATAGTCGTTGACTCCGAAGAACAGGTCCACCTCCGGCATCTCGTCGCTCAGCTCTTTGTGGAATCTCTGGCTAAGACATCCGGTCACAACGAGTTTCTTATTTTCTCCCTTGATCCTGGCCATGTCGAAGATGTGCTCTATGGACTCCATCTTCGCCGCGTCGATGAACCCGCAGGTGTTTACGATAAGTATGTCGGCCTCTTCAGGATTCATTACAGCCCTGCATCCGGCCTTCATAAGGTCCGCCCCGAGGATCTGTGAATCATATTCGTTCTTCTGGCATCCCAGGGTGTCTATGTAAAAAGTCTTACTGCTCATTTGTCTCCTCAGCGATCTCCTGGCGCCCGTCGCCGGCCTCAGGAGACTCGTCAAAATCCTTTTCCTCGTCCACGACGTCCGTCAGAGAACTCTGCTCGCCGCCGGACATTCTAATATTGTATTCATCCTCTGTCATGAGCACCTGGCGAGGCCTGCTGCCGTCAGACGGCCCGATTATACCACGCGCCTCTATCTCGTCAACGATCCTGGCCGCCCTGTTGTATCCGATCCTGAACCGACGCTGAAGCATAGAGACCGAAGCCTGCTTCTGGTGGAGGATGAACTGGATGGCTTCTTCAGTGAGCTCGTCGGAGGCCTCCGCCGTGCTGGCGGACTCAGGCGATTCGATGGTATCGATGACCTCGTGGTTGTATTCCACGGAGCCGCCCTGTTCCTTGACGTATTCCACCAGGTGTGAGATCTCTTTGTCGGAGATGTACGGCCCTTGTATCCTCACCGGCTTGTTCAGGTTTACAGGGGAAAAAAGCATGTCGCCCTTGCCCAGAAGTTTTTCGGCACCTCCGGTGTCAAGGATGGTACGGGAGTCGAAGGATGAGCTAACGCTCAGCGCGATCCTCGAAGGAATGTTAGCCTTGATGACGCCGGTCACGACATCAACAGACGGCCTCTGGGTGGCCACCACAAGGTGCATTCCTGCAGCCCTGGCTTTCTGTGCCAGTCTCATTATGGCTTCTTCTACCTGGCTTGAGGCGGTCATCATCAGGTCAGCCAGCTCGTCGATGATGATCACCACCTGAGGCAGGACTTTGTCCTCCTGGCCTTCCTCTGCCATCTTCTCGTTATACGACTCGAGATCCCTTACCCCGCTCTCCGCGAAGCTATGGTACCTGTTGTTCATCTCGTTCACGGCCCAGTTGAGGGCTGCTGCGGCCTTTTTAGGGTCGGTCACCACAGGGATCAGCATGTGAGGGATGTCGTTATACACGCCCAGCTCGACCACCTTCGGGTCTATCAGGACGAGCTTCACCTCGTCAGGTGTGGCCTTGTAGAGAATGGAAGCGATCATGGTATTGATGCACACCGACTTTCCGGATCCGGTGGCTCCGGCGATGAGAAGGTGTGGCATCTCCTTCAGGTCCGCCACGATATTATTGCCAGAGATGTCCTTTCCGACTGCAAAGGAGATCTTGGACTTAGCCTTCCTGAATTCATCAGAATCGATGAGCTCTCTGACAAGAACAGTTGCAGGCCTGGCGTTCTCGACCTCGATGCCAACAGCGGCCTTTCCAGGTATCGGTGCCTCTATTCTTATGCTCTTTGCCCTCAGGTTAAGGGCTATATCGTCGGAGAGCCTGACTATGCTGCTTACTTTGACGCCTACAGCCGGCTGCACTTCATATCTCGTGACCGATGCGCCCTGAGTCACTCTTATCACGTGGGCGTCCACGTTGAAGTTCTGCAGAGTCTCCTCAAGGAGCCTGGCCTTGTCCGCCAGTTCCTTGTCGGAAAGCGAGTGAGAAGGCCCCTTAGGTCTCGTGAGCAGATCGACAGGAGGAAGAACGTAGTTTGAGTATTTGCCCTTTGAAGCCTCTATCTCCCTCTCTATCTGTTCCTTATCAGCCTCGGTCGCCGCCTCAGCTTTGGTCTTGAGCTTCGGCGAATCACCCTTTGCAATGGCGCCTGCGGCCATACCTGCTGCAGCAGCGGCTGGAGCAGGCGACCCGTCGAGACCAAGACCTTTCCCTGAAGTCCTGGAAGAACTGGAAACACCGTCCAGTCCTGTGCCTCCTCCAATTATCTCCAGTCCCCTTCCAGAAGAACTGCGGGAAGAGCCGTCCGATACAGATTTCTTCCCGTCATCATTTGATTTCTCTGCGGCTTCAGGTCTCAGGAAGGATGGAATATCATTCTGGTCGACCTCAGATACGGCTTCAGATCTGTCCAGCCCCGCCGTGTGTTCATCAGGAAGACCTGTCTTCTTGCCCCTGAGATTATCTGCAAAGGCGGTGAGCCTGGCTCCCAGGCCTTTTCCAGGTTCCGGATCATCGACCTGCTCGAGACCCATCGCTCCTGGGGCAGCTGTTCTTCCCGCACCGTCTCTAAGGGTAGAATCATCGTTCATGTACTGGAGTATCTGCTTCTTGTTTCTGATATCGCGGTGCGACCTCGCTACGGTATCTACGGCCTTCTGATCTCCGGCGGTGCCACTGAGATACTCAGGGGAGATTACCTCTTTTTCCGGTGAGGCGCTGACCGCGGTAGACGCAGCGAGTGTCAGCTCTCTTTCCTGTTCGCGGAGGAGTCGGTTCTCCTCGCGTTTATCACGCACTGCGGCAAACTGCTTCGATACGGGCGTATCCACAACGAAGAGCAGGGATATGATAATTACCGTAATGGCCAGTATGTAAAGACCAGGCATTCCGATGAACTTCACAAGAATGTTTCCTATCTCCATGCCGATGGCACCTGCACCCTGGCCCTTCAGGCTTTCAGAGTAATAATCCCCAAGATCAGACAAAGCAAAAGCCGGGAGCCCCGGATCGATAAAACGTGCAGAATTCAGTACGCAGAGCATGATGAAAATGAGCACAGAAAAGCTGACGGTCTTCGTGTTGATGTGCTGCATCCTCTGGATGAACAGACACACCGCAAAGACCATCATGATATATGGCAGAACATATGTCATTACACCGAAAAGGCCCCGGAGGATGTCGTGGACGGCATCTCCGAAGGCTCCAGTGGTGTTGAACTGAGTCGTGATCACCAGGAAAACGCCTGTTGCGAAGATCGTCACGGCCCATATTTCATCCATGAGCTTCTTGTGTGCTCTTCGCTGCTCCTGCATCTCCAGGATCTCCTGGCGCTGTTCCTCGCTGCTCCTGCGCTTCTTCGCGCTCTCAGTCTTGTTGCCGCTATTCTTGTTCTTACTGCCCTTTGGTCTCCCGGGCCCTCTCTTCTTCTCCTCTGCCATTAACTCCCCGTCAGATCATCTGCAGAAATGGCAGGCAGAACCTGCCGGACTTAAAAGAATATTTCGTGTACCAGAAGTACTATCGAAACGATCCACACGTACAGTGAAAAATACTTCAGGCTGTACTGCTTCACTACCTTTATCATGAACTTTATCGCAAAGATACCGGATATCGCCGCGATCACCGTTCCGAGAAGAACGGGTCCGAGATTGCTGGCAAGGGACGCCCCGATGCTTCCCGAGCCTGTCTCGAATACGAGCGAGCCGATTATCGAAGGTATGGATATCAGGAATGCAAACTCAACAGCAAAACCTCTGTCCAGCTTAGCGAACAGACCTCCCACCAGAGTAGAACCCGATCTCGAGATACCAGGAGTGATAGCCACTCCCTGAAGCGTTCCTATCAGAAGAGCATCCCTGAACTTCATGTCTTCGATCTTAGTGTGTCCTCCCTTGATGCTCTCGGCGGTCCACAGAAGAATGCCCGTGATGATCAGACCGATAGCGGTAGGAAGGAGAGTCTTGTAAAAGCTCTCGAAGACGTCGTTGAAAAGCATTCCGATGATGCCTGTAGGGATCGTTGCCACGATTATCATTACGCCCAGCTTCCTTATCGGCCTCTCGTCAAGCTTCAGCCCGCGGCCCGTGCACAGATCCCTGATCGTAAGGAAAAGCTCCTTGATCAGCGCCCAGATGTCGTTCCAGTACATGTAGAACACTGAGAAGAGAGTTCCCACGTGAAGCATTACAGTGAACGCCACGACGGAATCTCCGTTGATGCCGAAGAAGTGCTGAAGTATGGTAAGGTGGCCTGAGCTGCTGACAGGAAGAAATTCCGTCAGTCCCTGCACCAGGCCCAGAATTATCGCATTTAAATAAGACATTGAACCTCCTCTTAGTTCCTGGTTATTGTAACATACCCTGCAGACAGCTTGTACATTATAAGTTCAAACTATTTGAGAAACAACCGCAGGGCTGTGTGAAATCACATCTTAAGAATGGGCGCAGCAGAACGAGCGCTGCGATCTCCACAAAGAAAAAATGACCCGATTTCTCGGATCATCTGGTGTCACATCGCATTCCGGCTATTCAGCGTTTACAACATCCTTGCCATCGTAATATCCGCAGTTAGGACAAACTCTGTGAGGAAGTTTAGGCTCATGACACTGAGGACAAATTGAAAGTCCAGGAGTGTGCATCTTCATATTAGCTGCCTTACGGCTGGAAGTCTTAGCTTTCGAAGTTTTCCTCTTAGGTACTGCCATCGTCGACACCTCCTTTATGTGAATTGAAATTATATCTAGTCGTCACAAAACAGTATTATAGATTAATGCATTGTTCATGTCAATGGTAAATTAATACTCTGCTCAATCTATATGATGACCGGTCCGCTGACCCTGTCGGAACATCTGTAGAGGTCGGCGCCGGTGATCAGATTGTATATATCTCCAGCACGAATCTCCGCAGAAAGCTGTTCGAAGATCTTCTGGTCTTTCGTGTCATCGGCATTAAGACGGCCAAGCGTCTTGTTCACGTTAGTCACCAGCGGCATCTTGAAAAGTTCTTTTCGCGATGCCTCATGAAGCATCTCCCGCCCTCTTTCGTTCATAGCGAGGACTCTGATGCACGCAGGATCGGTCATTCCGCGATCCATACCAGTGACGAGCTGTGCCAGGAGCCTGGATATATGAGTATAGGTATATCGCCTGGTCTTGGCCTTCATTATGAGATCCTGAATGTCAGATGCGGATATCACAGCTTTCCTGAGCCTGTTTCCTATTCCCTCTCCTCCGTCCGGAAGCCTTGCCATCTCATCTTCATCAGAAGTGAGGATCCTGTAGCGCACAAGTTGAAAGTAACGCTCTGCCCTGATCTCAAGGGCATCTGAAGTCAGACCAGAAAGTTCTCTAAAGCATTCTTCAGGCACCATGGATGAAATATCCCTGCCATCGCAAAGAGCCTGACGTATCCCGGATGCGCTATGGAAAACGGCTCCCGGATCTTTATCCACAGAATCGTTGTACCCCGCTCCCTTCCTCTTTATCGTGAGAGGTGTCAGCCCGTGCAGAGCCCTGAGATATTCGATCCCAAGTATGTCGTTGGAGCTGGAAGAGATATTCGATCCATCCGGAAAAAAATCCCTGTACGCTCTGTCTCTCGCGGCAGGCCATGACAATCCCTGCCGTGACAGAACGCTTATCCTTCTGCTTATCTCTTCATCATAACGGTCCAGCCGGTCTGCGATCTCCTCGAGCTCTGCGATATCACCTGACTCTGAACCGAAGGACAGGTGGGTGACGAACCCAAGAGACTCAAGAAGCTTTACAGCCCCCCTTCCGTATATCCCGGCGTTTGCCAGACAACAGAAGACCGGGATCTCCACTACCAGATCCGCTCCGCAGCGGACGGCGATCCCGGCTCTTTTCCATTTATTCAGGATGGCGGCCTCACCCCTCTGGACGAAATCTCCGCTCATGGCGCAGACCACTCCGGTTGCAGAAGTCCTTTTTACAGACTCCTCGAGATGATACGCATGGCCATTGTGAAAGGGGTTGTATTCCCCGACTATGCCCAGGATGTTTCCGTCCGACATCACCGCTAAGCCTGTTCCTCGTCTCTGTCAAAAGAAGGCTGCTTGTAGGAGCCATCGTCGTAATCGGCATCGTCGCTGTAGTCAGGAGCCGGAACGGCGTCTCTCTCGGCCGCGGAGTGCTCAACGTTGTCCTGGAGACGACCTGCCATGTCCTTGATCTCCTGCCTGTTCCCGTTGACCTTGCCGTTCACATCATTGATGATGTCGGTGAACTTCTCGGTCATAGGCTGGATGAACTGCTCGGCAAGTCCGGACATCTCGTTCTGCATATCGTACAGCATCTTGTCGATGTACTCGTAGGACCTGAGCTTGATGTATCTGCTGTGGTTCTCTGCCTCGTTGATGAGAGCGGTGGCTCTCTTCTCGGCTTCCTTCTTGACGATGTCGTTCTCGACCAGGTATTCGGCCTGTCTCTTTGCAGCGACGATGACCTTGTCGTACTCGCTCTTGGCCTCGTTGAGTATTCTCTCCTGTTCGTCCTTTACCCATCTGGCCTGCTGGATATCCTTTGGCAGGCTGAGCCTTATGTCGTCGATAATGCTCTTGAGCTCGTCCCCATCGACAATGGTCTTGTCAGAGAACGGTACCTTGGAAGCATTAGCGACCAGATCATCCAGCTCGTCCAGCAGCGACATCACTCTGATCGATTCATCACTCATAATAAGTTCCTCCTATACACTCATGATCAAGTCATGGTTTGAAACGGCGTTGCTCCTATACAGGCCTTTCTGCTACTTTCCTGTCCCTCTCAGTTCGATCTTGTCCTGAAGACGCTCCCTCACATACTCCGGCACCAGGCCGCGGATGTCTCCGCCGTAGGAAGCTACTTCTTTTATAAGCGAAGAGCTTATGAAGGAAAAAGATGGATCTGCCATGAGGAACACAGTCTCCGTACCGTGCCGGTACAACCGGGCGTTCATCTGCGCCATCTGGATCTCGTACTCGAAATCCGTGGTGGCCCTCAGCCCTCTCACAACTGCATCGAATCTGTGCTCGTTCACGTAATCCGCAAGAAGTCCGGAAAATGAATCCACCTTCACATTGGGCAGGTCGCCGGTGACATGCCTGACTATGTCCATCCGCTCGTCTATGGAAAAAAGCGAGTGCTTTTTGTCGTTCACCAGCACTCCCACCGTGATGGAGTCATACATTCCCGCTGCCCGGGAGATGATATTCAGATGTCCGTTCGTTATAGGATCAAAAGACCCCGCGATCAATGCGTTTCTGAGCATAGAAAATCCCCTGCCTTTTGCGTATTTTACCAAAACCACTGTATATATGCAACAATTAACGGGCTGTAAACAAGTCTACGCCTATGGTTCCGTACTTTTTCTCCTTCGTTTTATACAATTTCCCATATGTGTCAGATAATTTATTATTGTATAAATGCTCTGCGACGACGATCGTGCTCTCTTTTACGAGACCATTCTCGTTGAAAAGTTCAAATGCCTCGTCGTAGAATCCCGACTGATACGGCGGATCCAGAAAGATGATGTCCATCTCCTGATGGATCAGACTAAGGCACTTCCTGAAATCGTGGTTGTACAGGACAGCTCTGTCCTCCGCCCTGCAATTGGCCACATTGCCTTGAAGGACTCTGAAATTTCTTCTCTCGACCTCGTTGAACCAGCACCTCTCTGCCCCTCTCGAAAGGGCCTCCAGCCCAAGGCTCCCTGATCCCGCGAACAGGTCCAGAACTTTCGCTCCTGGAATGTAAAAGCTTATCATGCTGAAAACGGCCTCCCTCACCTTTTCGGTGGTCGGCCTTATCCACTCCGGGATCTCCAGCTTCCTGTACTTGTAGTCTCCTGCAACTATCTTCATTATATATATGCTCCTTAGATGTTTTTGCTCTGACCTGTACTTCACACGGCTACAGAACGTCGCTGTTGTCCGACACGTACATGCACCGGATCAACTCTTCCATCCTTGACCAGTCCGTTTTTACATATCTGCCGTCAAGTATCCCCCCGGCATCCTCCTCTGCCGCCGTCAGGATCTCCGGATACCTGATGAGATCCGACACAAAAGCCACAGACCCGTGCTGCATCGTACCCATGATGTCTCCCGGGCCCCTGAGCCTGTAGTCCTCCTGTGCTATTGTAAAACCGTCAGAGGTCTCTGTCATTATCTTTATACGCTCCGCAGACTGCGGCGACCTTCCGTAATTCACGAGATAACAGTACGACTGTATGCTGCTCCTGCCTACACGGCCCCTGAGCTGATGAAGCTGTGCCATTCCGAAGCGCTCACTGTTCTCGATGACGATGATAGACGCCCCTGGAACATTTATGCCTACCTCGATCACCACCGTTGATACCAGAATATCCCCTTTTCCTTGAGAAAATTCCTCCATTATCCGTTCTTTTTCGTCCTTGCTCATGCGTCCGTGGAGGAGGAGGACCTTAAATCCCGGAAAAAGTCTTTTCATCTCGTCGTAAAGCGCCGTGGCAGAGTTCAGTTCTCCCTCGTCGTCGATGCTCGGGGCCACGACATATGCCTGATGCCCCCTGGAGAGCTGTTCCCGGACAGCTGCATATGCCATCTTTCTCGTGTTCCCGTTCACTCCTCTTGTGATCACAGGCAGCCTTGAGGCCGGCATGGTCCTTATCGTGGAAAAGTCCATGTCTCCGAATACCGTAGATGCAAGCGTTCTCGGTATGGGCGTTGCGGACATGACCAGTACGTTGACTCCGGATGCCTTTTCCGTGAGGATCCTGCGCTGCCGAACTCCGAAACGGTGCTGTTCATCTGTGACGACGAGACCCAGATCCCGGAACACCACATCATCCTGGAGGAGAGCCTGTGTACCGATTATGAGGTCGATGTTGCCACCTGCAAGGTCTTCGAGTACCTCACGACGCTCGGAAGCCTTGATGCTGCTCACGAGGAGAGCGCACCGCACACCGAATGGATCCAGCACTTCCTTCATATCTCTGTAGTGCTGGCGGGCGAGGATCTCCGTCGGCGCCATCACCGCTGACTGCTTTCCGCTCTTCCAGGCCATGAATATGCTTGCTTCGGCAACTGCAGTCTTTCCGCAGCCCACGTCACCCTGGATCAGCCTGTTCATAGGCTTTTTTTCCCTTAGATCCCTGGAGATACTGGCGACAGCATCTGCCTGACCTTCCGTGAGTTGAAACGGCAAGCTGTCCAGGAATTCTGAAGGGTCAGTGGCCTCCATGGCTCCGTTACCGGAATTACTCATGAGGCGTGTGTCTCTTTTCAGCGCTACCTGATTCGCCAGGAGCTTTTCATAAACAAGTCTGTATCTGGCTGCCCCGTATTTGTGTTCGCCCTCTGGAAAATGAATATTCGTATAGGCGTATCTCTGGTCGCATAGCTTTCTTCTGGCCACGAGTCCGGGATCCAGCCATTCCTCATCAAGTTCACTGCATCTTTCAAGAGTATCTCCGATCCACTTGATGAAATCGTTGCTTGTTATCCCGCTGGTGCACCTGTATACGGGGATTATACCGCGGACGTCCCTCTGACTGCCGGTCTCGGTTATCTCTGGATTGATAAAGGCGACTGCACCATTTTTTCTGGAGAGCCTTCCGAACACGGAATACTCCTTTCCGTTGTCCAGGTTTTTCATCATGAACGAGGCATTGAAAAAAACGGCCACGAAGCCGCAGTCGTCTCCTCTGAAAGTGAACGTGGCCATGGTGCGACCGCCGCTGATATGGCGGATGCCCTTCCTCATGAGGGTGCCGCAGACCAGGACCTCTTTTCCCTCTGGTGCATAAAGCGGAGAGACTGGCGACCGCCGGTCTCTGAAGCGGAACGGAAAATGCGTCAGCAGGTCCTCTACCGTGCGGATCCCGAGGTTATTAAGCCTTTCCTGTTTTTTTGCCCCGATGCCCCTGACCTCGGAAACGGAGCTCTGAAATGTCAGTTCTTTTCTCTCAGTCATTGGTCTTCGTCAGCACGCGTTCGCCAGGTATGAGGCTCTTCTTCCTGTCGAATGGAGAACTCTTGCCACGGCCGTCCTTCTGGTCGGAGACTGTTCCCATTATGTGGGCGGATATCCCTCTTGGCTTATCCAGGCAGAGTATCTCGAAGTCCTCCTCCACCTTCCTGAAAAGAACATCTGCCGCCTCCTGGTAGGAGATGCCACTCAGTACGGCGAAGTTCACGTCCACGTAAATATCTCTACCTCGTATTTCCACGTTCACTGCCTTGAGCATGTCCCCCAGCCCGTTCCAGATGCGGTGATGGAGGAGAGCTCCCTTTCTGCTGCATGGAATAAGATATGAAGACAATGACAACATATCATCAACAATGAGCTTCTCCAGGACGGCGTTGTTTATCGCGACTATCCCATATTCATTTCTGGTAATAACTGCCATAGGTTCCTCCCGAAAACATGAACGATCCATCAGATCAGGATAAACAAAAAATCCTGAGCGGTATGCTCAGGACAATAAGCCGGAATATATTCACTAGTTGGCACGGTTTACTTTGCCCGCTCTTAAGCAGCTCGTGCAAACGTTAGCCTTTCTAACTGTTCCATGATCATTCACTCTGACAGTCTGAATATTAGCATTCCACTTTCTTCTGCTGTGTCTGTTGGAATGAGAAACAGCGTTTCCGGATGTCTGGCCCTTACCGCAAACTTCGCATTTTCTAGACATTTGCCGCACCTCCTTACAATTTCAGTATAATGCGTCAATCAACGCAAGGTGTATTTTACCACAACAAATATACACATTGCAAGGAAAAATCATGGAAAAAATGTGATGAACTCTCCCCGGTAAAAACTTTTCCGTTTATTTATAATAATGTATAATAACTCAGTATTTCAATAGAAAGGCAGCATTATGACTGAGAAAAAGCATAACAACAAAACCACCGCAATAGTAGTCCTGGTAGCTGCGGTCGCGGTCGGCCTCATAGGATACTATAAAACGGGACGCCTCAGGCTTGTGGATAAAAGTGACTACAAGACGATCTACAATAACATCGTTGCAGCCGCGGCGACCACTAAGTCCGACAACGCGGAGCTTAAGAGCCTGCAGAAGTGGGCGGACAAAAAAAAGCTGGACTATGTCACCGACAGCAGCGGAAACATGATAGTCACCGTTGCTGCTGCCAGCGGCAAAGAGGATCAGCCGACAACGGTCATAGCAGTTGAGTATAACAGCAAGACTATGGAGACTGACGCTTCCTCGCTGGCCACCGCGAAATACATCGCAGCCAACGGATCCGGGACTCCATTGAAAGTCGTTTTCCTGAACGATTCCGAGAACCTTCACTCAGGGGCGGAGAACCTGATACCGTCAGCGATCCCCGACAACTCGAACGTGTTTTTCCTTGACTCTGGAAGCTCTTCCTATATCTCCACGAGTTCCTTCGCAGGACAGCTGACGACGTTCTCCGTGGACAAGACCACTCAGTCGAGGACCTGCGATTCGGCGGTGAAGATCACCATCAAGGGATGTACAACAGGAGATCCGAGGACTTCCATGGGCTCACAGCCTAACCCTGTCGATTCTTTAAGTACCCTCCTCACCTATCTCAAGGGAAAATCGGTCCCTTACGAGATATCAGAACTGAAGGTGGGAAGCAACGGCAACATGTATCCTGATTCGATGACCGTGACAGTACTGGTGAACTCTTACACCCTCACAGACCTGACCACTTATCTGGACAAGAGATCCGAGAGCTTCAAGAAGACATACTCCGACGATTATCCGGATTCATCTTATACGTATGAGATACTGGATGACGCCAGTCTCCCGTCCACGGTGTACAGCAGCAGCACTACGGACTCAATGACGAACCTGCTCTTCACTATCGCCAGCGGAGTGTACAGGTTCGACAAAAGCGAGGCCACCGATGAGCACAAGGAAGGCGATCCTTACGCATACAACTGCTTTACAGACCTTAAAGACAGCGGCGACACGATGAAGCTCACGGTCTCCACCAGCGCGCTCAGCAGCGTGTATATGGATCAGGTGGCAGGAGAAAACGAAGCGGCTGCAAAGCTGAACAACGCCGACATAAATGTGGAAAAGCAGTATGCTGCATTTTCGGGCAATGATACCAGCATTCCGCTCGAACTTGCCAACATCTACACAAAGACGAATGCGATCACCGGAAAGGACATGACTATCCAGGTAAAGGACGACACTTATGTCACACCTTGTTCCCTCCTTGGGGACGTAAACGGAACTGCGACGATCGTACACATTTGTATCGCAGAAGATAACAATACTTACATCGCAAACATGCTTATGAACTATATTGCGCAGAACATACAGACAAACTGATCTGGACCGTGGACCTCAGCTCCCCCGCCTCCCGGGGGAGCATTTATTTTTTTAAGAAAAGATAAAATATTATCCATTTCACTTAATCCAAGTTTACTTATGCTATAATATTTAAACCTATGTATTCAGTATCGGGAGGTAAGAGATGCGAAAGGAAGACGACATCAGAGATAAAGAAGGAAACGATATAGATGAGTTTCTTTCGAAATTCGATGACCCTGATTCCGGTAAAATAGATGCAGACGGCATAAAGTCTGTCGGTGAAAAGGACGGCTCCACCGACGATGATCTCATAATGGGGTCCGAACACGGAGTGGACTTTTCCTCTGTCACAGACAGCGACAGAAAGGCAAAGAGAAAAATGAACTCTTTCGACAGAGCGTCGAAGCGTTACGAGAAGGAAAAGATGAGAGGACAGAAACTGAAAGATAAACAAAAACAGCGACATGGTTCCGGCAAGTCGTCATTCATGAAACACGGAAAAGGCTTTTCCCGGAAAAATTTCAAGGAGTGGTTCACCCTTCTTTTCAAGAAAGAGAACCCCGACTATACACCTGGAGCCGGCGATCATATCACCGTGAACGGAAAATCGGTCAAGAACACGGCATACCTGTTCAGCCCGCTGAGGACTCTCCGTACCCTGGTCGTACTGATGCTCATTCTGATGCTCATATTCTTCATCTACTGCTTCGTGGTCATCAGCATGGCTCCTAAGATAGATCCGACCAAGATATATGACAATATCGCTGAGAGCTCTACGGTATACGACGATGAAGGCAATGCTGTCGACAACGTCTACTACACCGAGGACAGGAAATTCGTTTCATACGATGAGATCCCGAAAAACTGCATCAACGCATTCGTAGCCCTGGAGGACAAGACCTTCTGGAAACACAACGGTTTCAACTGGACGAGAATGATCGGTGCTGTTTTCCAGTCAATAACGGGACAGGGAGCCATCTCCGGCACCAGCACGATCACACAGCAGCTGGCAAGGAACGTTTACCTGCCGAATATCAAGAGCCAGAGGAGCATAAGGCGTAAGGTCATCGAGATGTATTACGCCAGCCAGATCGAGCACGCTCTGACTAAGAAGGAGATAATCACAGCTTATCTCAACACCATATATCTGGGCTTCGGCAACTACGGAATCGAAACGGCCGCCCACTCCTACTTTTCAAAGGATCCTGAGGACCTCACCCTTGAGGAGTGTGCCGCCCTTGCCGCTCTGCCTCAGGCCCCTGACAGCTATGCTCTGGTGAAGCTCGTAGACAGCAGCTCTGTTACCGAGGGCGACACCAACATCATCATGAGAGAGCCTAACACGTATATTGCCAACGACGCCTCCAAGGACAGGCGTGAGACATGCCTGAATCTCATGTACAAGCAGGGCTATATAACAAAGAAACAGCACGATGAAGCATACAGTAAGGCGCTTATCGACTTCATCAATCCTGACATAAAGACTGACTCCAGCGATGACTCCTACTTCACCGACTACATGATCGACGAGGTAAAGCAGGATCTCATGGATAAATACGATATTACGGAAGATGAAGCGAACCGGATGATCTACACCGGCGGGCTGAACATATACTCCACCATGGATTCCACTGCTCAGAGCACCATAGTGAAGGAGTTCAGCGATTCATCCAACTTCCCGTACCTGACGAACATCAGTTACGACCGAAACAACAACATCCTGGATTCTTCCGGCAATATTGTGCTTTATAAATACAGCAATTTCTTCGATGACAGCGGCAACTTCACGCTGAGCAGCAGCGAAGCTACCGTGAACAGCGACGGTTCTGTTACTATAAAGAGAGGCCATCGCCTGAATATATACAGGACCGAATCGAATGGAGTCGTAGATTACAGTCTCGAATTCAAGCAGACGTATGTCATGGACAACGGGACCCTGACCGTATATCCGGGCGGATATATCAATATCCCTGCTGAATACAAGAAGCTGGACAAGAATGATGACCTCGTCATTTCGGCGAAGTACTTCAAGGAGAATCCTAACAAGATCAAGATCGACGGTGACACCATCACTCTTACGCCGGACGTGTACTCGCTCCCTTCAAAGGTGATACAGCCTCAGGCCGCAATGGTCATCGTTGAGGTCGGCACAGGACAGGTGAAGGCCATGGTAGGAGGTCGTGAGGTCGAAGGACGTCAGCTCTACAACAGAGCTATCAACACAAGGCAGTCCGGTTCCTCTATCAAACCACTTACTGTTTACGGCGCTGCCCTTCAGAAGAGCTACGAGCTTCAGGCTGAAGGCCAGAAGTATACATATCACAATGTGGGCAACTCTAAACAGGGAACATCCGGTTACGGAGATTATCTTACCGCAGCATCCACCATCGTGGACGAGCCGTTGTACTTCAACGGCAAGCAGTGGCCTAAGAATGCGGAGAACAACTTTGTTGGATCCGTTACCATGAGACAGGCCCTCCAGCAGTCCATCAACACCTGCGCCGTCAAGATCGAGCAGCAGGTCGGAGATGATTATGCTGCGAAGATGGCCAAGAAATTCGGCCTGACGACCCTGGTCACAGACTCGTCTGCAGCGTCTAACGATATGAACGCGGCAGCCCTTGCTCTTGGAGGACTTACAAAGGGCGTGAAACCTCTGGAGATGGCACAGGCATATGCTTCCTTCCCTAACGGAGGTGTTAGGAAGGATTCCATCGCCTATACAAAGGTCACGGACAGGAACGGTAAGGTCATACTGAGGTCGAAATCCAAGTCCCATAAGGTTCTGGATGAGGGCGTTGCGTGGATCATGACCGATATGCTCAAGTCGGTAGTCACCAATGGACTCGGATCCCCTGCTGCCCTCTCGGGAGTGCAGGCAGGTGGTAAAACGGGTACCACCAGTGACAACTACGATATCTGGTTCGACGGATTCACCCCTCACTATGCTGCTGTTATCTGGATCGGATCCGATGTGAACATCAAGATGTCCAGCATGTCAAACATGGCTGCAGCCCTCTGGGGAAAGATCATGAATCAGATACCGAAGGCCAAGACGGGCTCATACAAGAAGCAGCCTTCGGACGTCATAAAATCCAACGGCGAATACTTCACAAAGGGTACAGAGACCGGTCAGCAGAAACTCGTAATGAGTGGTGAGACAAAAGAAGAAACCACGGAAGAAACTACAACTGAGGAACAGACCACTACTCAGGAATCCGGCAATACCGGTGAGACTACTGGCGGAAACACCGGAGGGGCCACCGGAGGAAACACTGGAGGCAGCACTGGCGGTAATACCGGAGGAAGTACTGGCGGAAACACCGGAGGCAATACAGGTGGTAATACCGGAGGCAGCACTGGCGGTAATACCGGAGGAGGCACTACTCCGTAAAGCGAATAGAACATCAGAATAACAGATACACCGGCAAACGCTCATAGCATTCGTTTGCCGGTGTATTTTTGTGTGGTGAAATATGAATTTATATTCACCATGTTAAGAAAATATCATTCGTGCGCTATGCGGGATATTTTTTGGATCATATTAGTAATCCGCAAACAGAATCCACCCCTCATTTTGTCCTATTCTCACAAAGCATTGAAATTGACCTGTTTTCTGAGAAATCATGCATAAAGTGATTGTTGTGTGATGCGGCTATTTCAGTTCTGTGACGCGTTCATTCATATTGACAACACAAACCCGCCGTCTTATAATTCATACATATAAAGGCTTTGGTTATTCATTATATGGAGGTAACTATGGAAGACAACAATAAAGGCCAATTTAATTCCAACTTTGGTTTTCTGATGGCCTCTCTTGGTTCAGCCGTAGGACTGGGCAACCTGTGGTCATTCCCGTACAAGATGGGTATCGGCGGCGGATTTGCATTCCTGCTGATCTACATCATCCTGGCAATTGTTGTTGGCTACCCTCTGATGCTCTCCGAGATCACACTCGGACGTAAGACTCAGAAGGCCGCCATCGAGGCTTACAAGGAAGCTGATCACAGATTCACCTTCAACGGTGTACTCCAGACAGCCGTTCCTTGGTTCCTGATCGCGTTCTACTGCACATTCGGCGGATACATCACCAAGTACCTGGTAGATTCTGTAATCGGACTTTTCTCCAATACCACAGATATCGAGTCCATGGATCCTGGCGCAATGTTTGGAGCAATGATCAGCCCTGAGCAGGTTGGAAAGGGTATTATGTGGATGGTCCTCTTCCTGGCGCTGACGACAGTCATCGTATTCGGAGGAGTATCCGGCGGAATCGAGCGTTTCTGCAAGGTCGCAATGCCTGCCCTGTTCTTCCTTCTGATCATCGTAGTTATCAGATCCTGCACACTGGATGGAGCTGGTCCTGGACTCAAGTTCCTGTTCAGCCCTGATCTGACGATGTGGAAGAAGAGCTTCTTCGATGTAGTATCACTGGCAGGAGGACAGATGTTCTTCTCACTGTCACTGTCATCTGGATGCATCATCGCCTATGGTTCTTACCTGGGTAAGAAGGAGAACCTGGAGAAGGACGCTGCCATCATCACCGCTGGTGACTCTCTGGTAGCTGTACTCGCAGGAATGGCTATCTTCCCTGCAGTATTCGCCTTCGGTCTCGAGCCTACAGCAGGTCCTGGACTCCTGTTCATTTCCATGACGACTGTATTCCAGAGCATGGGATTCGCAGGAAAGATCTTCCAGCTCATGTTCTGGCTGCTGGTATTCTTCGCAGCACTGTCCTCTTCCATCGGAATGATGGAGGCCGGAATCTCCGCTATCCTGGACTCCAGGATCAAGGCTGGAAAGTCTGCAAACAGAGTAGTGGTATCCTCGATCATGTGCGCAGTAGCGTTCATCGGCAACTTCCTGACAGTATTCGACTGCCTGGGCGGAAACCCAAAGATGAACTGGTTCCACCTCTTCGGACAGGGCAGCGTTCTGGACGTTTGGGACTGCCTGGCAGAGGGAATCCTGATGCCGCTCACCGGACTGATCATGGCTATCCTGCTTGGATGGGTAGTTCCTCACTATGTTGACGACGAAGTAGCCTCTTCTGCTCCTGGCGGAGTGTTCAAGACAAAGGGCTTCTACGACTTCTGCATCAAGTGGCTCGGACCTATCTTCATGGCAATGATCGTATACGGTCAGATCAAGTCCTTCTGGGGCTAAACCACAAAGGTATTATCAATAGCTAATCAATCAAATTTACTACTTTACATCCAAAAAAAATCAAAGCTAGGAGAAGCGCTTCGGATCCGTCCGAGGCGCTTTTTCTGTTCGGAAATTCCGTGCTCTGATCTAAAATGACAAATCTCCCGACGATTAAAAAGAGCATCATCAGAACACGAAAAAAGGACAAGGTCTGTTCCCCTGCCCTCTTGCCACGCACCGACGAGTTTCCGCAAGAGCGGGCGGTGCGACATTATCTTTTTTCAGGATACACTCTAGATCTCATAGAGAGCACTTGAGACATCCTCGATTATGTCATCGATGTTCTCGATGCCACAGCTGAACCTGATGAGGTCAGGCCCCACTCCGGCCGCTACCAGCTCATCGTCCGTCAGCTGCCTGTGTGTGGACGAAGCCGGGTGCAGAACGCAGCTGTGGGCGTCTGCAACGTGTGTGGCGATAATGGCTACCTTGAGGTGCTTCATGAACTCCTCAGCGGCCTTTCTACCCCCTTCTACCCCGAAAGAGATCACGCCGCATGTGCCGTCAGGCATGTACTTCTTAGCCATCTCGTGGTACTTGTTGGATGGCAGTCCGGGATAGTTGACCCAGGATACCTTAGGATGATTTTCGAGGAACTCAGCCAGCTTCTGAGCGTTCTCGCAGTGCCTCTTCACCCTTACGTGGAGTGACTCGAGGCCCAGGTTGAGGAGGTACGCGTTCATTGGAGACTGAATAGATCCGAAGTCCCTCATGAGCTGAGCGGTCGCCTTGGTGATGAAGGCGCCCTCCTGACCGAATTTCTCCGCATAGGTGATGCCGTGGTACGAGTCGTCAGGCGTGCAGAGGCCCGGGAATTTGTCGGCGTGGGCCATCCAGTCGAACTTACCGGAATCAACAATGCATCCGCCTACCGTGGCGTCATGGCCATCCATATACTTCGTCGTGGAATGAGTGACTATATCAACACCAAATTCAAAAGGCCTGCAGTTTATTGGTGTGGCAAAAGTGTTGTCCACGATGAGTGGGACACCGTGGTCGTGAGCGGCTTTTGAAAACTTTTCAAAGTCGAAGACCGCCAGCGACGGGTTGGAGATGGTCTCTCCGAAGACGCACTTCGTGTTCGGCCTGAAGGCAGCCTCCAGCTCTTCAGGAGAGCAGTCTGGCTCGACGAAAGTGAAGTCGATGCCCATTTTCCTCATGGTCACGTTGAAAAGGTTGTAGGTCCCGCCATAGATCGCGGTGGATGAGACCACGTGATCGCCGGCCTGGGCGATGTTGAATACAGCAAAGAAATTGGCGGCCTGACCGGAGGATGTGAGCATCCCCGCAGTGCCTCCTTCGAGCGCGGTGATCTTCGCTGCGACCATATCGTTCGTAGGATTCTGAAGTCTCGTGTAGAAATATCCCGAGGCCTCCAGGTCGAATAGCTTGCCCATGTCCTCGCTGGTGTCGTATTTAAAAGTGGTGCTCTGGATGATAGGGATCATTCTCGATTCACCGTTCTTCGGCTCATATCCGGCCTGAATGCATTTTGTCTCCTGCCTCATAATAAAACAACTCCCTTCTGAAGTGTGAAAGCCCGAATATCACACTTCCCCATATTTCAAATACCCATTTATATTACACTATGAGCGGCTATTTGAATAATATATTTTAACTTCGATATTGCTGCAAAAAAAGAATATCGGGGGTGTCGCACTCTGGCGGCATCCCCCGAAGGCATGAAAGGCATAGTCAATAAGACTTATATGGATCGTCTTCCGGCTCGGGAATGGCGTCCACGAATTTCGTTCTGTTCATAAGCGGATGCTCCAGCCGTATGGCTCCCGGCACCGGGCACTGAAGCACGCATGCACCGCAGTACCAGCATTCACCAGGCCACGCAACGATGGGATGCTCCCCCTTTTCCGTGCTCGGCAGCAGGACATCGCAGTGGCAGGTCCTGACACAGGTATTGCATCCTATGCACTTGTCCGGGTCGTAGCGGATCGGATCAGCACTGCATGGCACGATAGAAACCTGAAGCTCATTCATTTTCTTCATTATCTCTTACCTCCGTTGATGTAATCCTGGTTGCGCTTTTCATATTCCGTTTTGAGATCTCCAAAGTAGTCGAGATCCACATCTCCCCTGACTGCTTTGCCGTTCTCCTGATGGATCGTAATGAAATGATGATCCTCAGGTGGATCCATCTCAGGATAATCGCTTCGCGTGAAGCACAGTGTCTCGGAGCTGGACTTTCTCATGCGGCAGGCTTCCAGAATGATCTCTGCCACCTGAAGAATATCCAGTACTTCGTGTGTCCGGACCAGCTCGTGCGTGTTGTGACATGAAAGCTTTGGAACGATGTCTTTCTTATAGCTGTTCAGAAGATCAAGTCCCTGGAGCAGAAGAGCCTCGTTCTTGATGGCGCCGCAGTAGTTTTTCATGCACTTGGCGATGGCCCAGTTGAGCTCCTTCCAGGAATAGCCTTCCTCTACGTACATAGGTGCATACAGCCTCTCTATTTCCCTGTCCACCTGCTCTCTGTCGTAGTCGGCGAGTTCCACCCCGCAGGCATAGGCCGCGGCCTTTCTGCCGGCGTAATAACCTGTAGAAGCCGCAAATCCGGCACAGTCGGATCCGTACAGCTGATCTCCTGCTGCATAGATACCATCTATGTTGGTCTTCAGATCCCAGTCGGTAATGATCCCTCCCGGAGCTCCGAAAAGCTGTCTCTCGTCATCCGAGAAGGAAGCCGACGTCCAGCCTGTCCCATATACCTGCATGGCTTTTTTTGCAGGGTCAAACCCCCTGTCGTCGTAGTAATCCAGCACAGGCACCTTGGTCTTTCCCTCATTGCCTATCATCATTCCCCAGATGACCTTCCTTTCCATCTCAGGCATCCTTGACATGTCCGCATAAAATGGAAGCTTGTATCCTCTCTTCATGAGTTCGTCAAAAGGCATGGTCTCCGGGCCTCTGTATTCATACTTCGGATTATCGATAACTCCTCCTTTAAGGAAGAACTTCTGACCTTTAACAGGGTAATACCTTTCGGATACCGTCTTGAGGACTTTGCCGTCACGGTCGAGGTATGGTATCTCCACGCCTCTCGAATCCACCATGGTGCAGGCATACCAGGTGTTGTGATTGTTGCCTGCGCTGTATGGAGGGAAGCTGGCTCCTGCAGCAGAAAACTCTGCTCTCACGCTTTTCTCCATCATGGTGAATTCCATGCCGGCCCTGTAGCCCATTGCATGTCCGGATCCTATCGAATTGAATGGCCTGAATTCACAGAGCCCGGGCAGATCGGCGTTGAAAAGCCAGATCCTTGCCGGTCTGGACATAGTCATGATAGTAGACTTGGAATGGAAAATTTTGATTTTTCCTGTGTGTGTGTCCATGCCGATGGCTCCGGCTCCCCTCTTCTTCCCATCGACTTCAGAGGTCAGCAGCGCCGTGGCCTCCGTGTAGTCGTATATCTTTACGCCCAGCCTCTTCAGTTCCTTGTAAAGTGCAGGCTTGAAGGTGCGTCCCCACACTCTCAGCGTGAACCTGTTCTCGTAGTCATAGGCGAACATGAGCTTTGTTTCGTCGTCGCGGAACTCAGCGCCTTTGAACTCATCCTCGGTGTCCCTTATCTTGCCGCCCATCTCCTCGATATCCAGCAGTCTGTCCCATCCTTCTTCGCATGTTATGTAGTGGGCTATCCCGTTTGACAGGTGATCCTGTTCGTCAACATAGGCCTCGGCGATCTCTTTTGAAGTGACCTTGGAGCAAGGATTTGTACACGCAGACTCCCAGTGATCGAACCCCGTGCCGGCGGATCCGCTCCTCACGGTCGCCCCCTTCTCCACAAGGACCACCTTTTCACCACGTCTGACTGCAGCCAGAGCAGCAAAGCATCCTGCAATTCCACCGCCCAGTACCAGAACATCAGATTCTACATTTTCTTCCTGGCCGAATTCGTTCGAGTAAGGCCATTTGATTTCGCTCATGATCCTCTCCTCCATATCCGAGTTTATTTGATACCAAGATGATACGACTTTATTGTGCATTTTGCAATATGTTTTTTATCAATTCCAGTTATCGTAATTATGCTCAAAAATATATTATCTTTAGTAATTTCGTTGGGAATATCAAAAAATATATGATATTGTTAAAAAGTTAGAAAAGCATCAAAAATTGGTGTTGATTGCAACAGATAATTATGTGAAAGGATACTACATGTCTGTTTTAAAAGGAATCGCAAGGAAATACAACGATACCAGCCTGATACTCAGGATAGTCATCGGTCTGGTCATCGGCGCGGCGCTGGGTGCTCTCGCCCCGGGTCTCACAGGCTTCGGGATACTGGGGGACCTTTTTGTAGGTGCTCTTAAGGCAGCGGCGCCTATCCTGGTCTTCGTTCTCGTCACCGCTTCTCTATGCCAGAGCAGCAGCACCATGGACAGAAGATTCGGTATGGTCATCGGCCTGTATCTCCTTGGTACCACACTGGGCGGAGTCACAGCCGTGGTGGGCAGCAAGATATTCCCGCAAAAAATAATATTCGCCAAGTCGGCATCTTCCGACATCGCCCCGCCGAGCGGTTTCTCGGAAGTTCTCCACAACCTTCTCATGAATATCGTAGACAATCCTGTAAACGCCATGGTAAACGCAAACTACCTCGGAATACTGGCATGGGCGGTCATCCTCGGCATCGCACTTAAAAGATTCGCTTCAGATAATACTCGCCGCTTCATGACAGACATTTCAGACGCGGTCTCACAGGCGGTCCGCTGGATCATCAACCTGGCTCCTTTCGGGATCCTCGGCCTGATGTTCACAAACGTTTCCCAGAACGGACTTTCGATCTTCAAGGATTACGGTTCACTTCTCCTGCTCCTGGTAGGATGCATGCTGGTAGCCGCCCTGATAGTGAATCCTGTTGTATGCTTCCTCATATTAAAAAGGAACCCTTATCCGCTCCTCATGAGATGCATCAAGGAATCAGCTGTAATGGCCTTCTTCACCAGGTCTTCGGCAGCTAACATACCTGTAAATATGAAGCTCTGTGAAAAACTCGGACTGGACGAAGATATGTACAGCGTATCCATACCCCTCGGAGCGACCATCAATATGAACGGGGCAGCAATTACAATAGCCGTGATGACCATGGCGGCCTGCAACACCCTGGGAATAAAGGTGGACATGGCCTCTTCCATAGTGCTCTGCGTCCTCGCGGCACTTTCGGCTGCCGGGGCATCGGGCGTCGCCGGCGGTTCTTTAATGCTGATACCGATGGCATGTTCCCTTTTCGGGATAAGCAACGACATTGCCATGCAGGTCGTCGGAGTAGGATTCATCGTGGGAGTCATCCAGGATTCCATGGAGACTGCTCTCAATTCTTCCGGCGACGTGTTCTGGGCAGCCACTGCAGAGTACAGGATGTGGGAAAAGGAAGGAAAAGAACTGCCGACATTCCTGGGTGGAACCAGAAAAGTCGGCATCTAGATCGGCATATATCGATATCATTAATGTATTTACAAAAGCGGCGCCAGGAGCCTGAGCACACACTGGACTATCCTGATGGGCAGGCTCCTGCGTATGCTGTATCTCATTGTGACATCATCACAATGCTTGAAGGTCTCCAGAAAATCCTTCTTCACGTCCATGACCGCCTTGCTGTCATACATGAAGCAGCCATTTTCGAAGTGGAGATACAGGCTCCTGTAATCCAGGTTGATGGTACCTACTGTGGCGATCTCATCGTCTGATACGCACATCTTCGCATGACAGAATCCTGGGGTGTATTCAAGTATTCTTACTCCGTTCTGGCACAGTCTCGTATAGAACGAACGTGTCACGAGATAAACTATCTTCTTGTCCGGCACCCCAGGAGTTATTATTCTCACATCCACTCCACGCTTGGCGGCCATCTCCATCTCTCTCTGCATCTCGTCCGTGAGAACAAGGTATGGAGTGATGAAATAGCAGTACCTCTTTGCATCCTTCAGGATGCTCATATATACGTTCTCACCCGTCTGCTCGTGATCCAGCGGGCTGTCTCCATATGGTTGCACAAAGCCCTCATCCTCTCCCTGATATTCGATATCCGGGAGATATTTGTCGTAGGACGTGTCATTTGAACTGTTTCTCTTCCTGACGCTGTTCCACATTTCCAGGAAAGAAACCGTTAGGTTTTTTACGGCGTCCCCCTCCAGCTTCACGCCGGTGTCCTTCCAGTGGCCATATGGCTCTGTTATGTGGAAGTACTCGTTGGCCAGGTTATAGCCTCCGGTAAATCCCACCTTGCCGTCGATGACGGTTATCTTTCTGTGGTCACGGTTGTTCATAAAAATGTTGATAATAGGAGTAACCGGGTTGAAGGCCCTGCATTGGATCCCTAGTGCCTCCATCCTGTACTCGAAATTCGGATTGATAAATCCGATGCTGCCTACATCATCGTAGAACAGTCGTACCTCTACCCCTTCCCTTACCTTCTCTATCAGTATCTCCTTGATGTCCTGGAAACATTCCTTATCTTCGATGGCGTGATACTCCATGAAGATGAATCTCTTCGCCTTCTTCAGCTCTTCTTTCTGTGCCTCCAGTCCGTCTACAGCATCAGGATAATACGTCACATCAGTGTTCTTATACACCGGATACCTCGCATACCTGGCTACGTAGCCGCATATGTTGGACACAGAAACATCCTTTTCCCTGAGGTCGTCCATGACTTCCTGATCCTGGGGAACCAGAGGAAAAAGCGAATCGTCTACCTTCTGATATCTCCGCTTCATCCTGTACATCTTGGTCGGGGTCCCCGAGAGGAAATACAGGCAGAGGCCCGGGATAGGAAAAGCCATTATCAGCATGATCCACGGGGTCTTATACGCCGAGTTCAGGTCGGTACGGCCGAATATGGTCATCACGACTATGAGAGTGAGAAGAGTGACTCCCGTGTGCACCCATGTGGCATAATGGGTCAGCCTGTATGCAACCCTTATTATGAGGTAGATCTGGATGGTTAGGAGAATGACCGTTGTGATGAGTCGCCATACGCTGCTCTTGACTTCGTATTTGTTTTCAGTTGTAAGGTCAGAATAATTCTTTAAATCCATGATCAATATGAGTTGTTAATGATCTACACCAGTCTGTCAGTAAGTATATCACAAACCGCAAAGAGAGATGCCCTGCCCGAGATCTTCACGCTTCCGTCTGTCACCACAGCCGTCATCTTTCCGGTCCTGGACGAAAGCTGACTGACACGCAGCTCGTCTTTTCCGAGAACCTCTGACCAGTATGGTGCAAGCCTTGTAAGCGCCGCGGGACAAGTGCCAACCTCTTCTTCGTATTTTACAGGGCTGAACGACCGCAGGAAAAAATCTGTCCCCTCTTCATCGGAAGGTGCCGTGCAGTGGAGAAGCTCTCCCGGAAGCATTTCCACCGTAGCTCTGTCGATGGAAAGCGATCCAAGTTCCTCTTTGTTCTTCAAAACGCAGAAGAGATCGCCTCCCATGAAGCAATGCTGAGGTCTCACGCCTAGAGCTCCTGAAAGCTGCTGAGTTATATCGAACTCACGGAGCGGCGCTTCCGGCAGTGAGGTGCAAAGTATCTCGGGATCGTCTTTTCCTGCAGAGACAAGGATCTCACCTCCTGAATGTCTGAATGTGATGTCTCCATCATCTGGAGAATAGTATCTCCTGATCACATAAGCCGCGGCAAAGGCTGCTCCGCCGTTCAGCCTCATCTCACCAGACGGCGAATACCAGCGTATCTTCCATCTGGTGCAGTGCTCCGGCTCCCCGCTCTCACTGAGAGGACGGATGAATGCGGTCTCTGTGGACCCGTTCTCCCTGGCGATGTTTTCCATCAGATCATGACCGACGCTTTCGTCGTAGATGCAGACGGCAACGCTGCGCCCCTGGAAGGGTCTCTGGGAAAAGACATCAACTACGTACTGTTTCATATGTCCGCTTCCTTTCTTCAACATATAACTCCCGCCATTCTACATTAGCAGCTCCATAAAGTACACAATAAAAACGGTTATATTAATATCAGATATCAAATTGTATATGCATATATACAATATTTTGTGTATTTTCATAAAACTCCCTGTTGCATACATATTCATAAAGTTTTATAATCATACCACAAAGTTGCAGCAACACTTTACCACGTAACCAGCTCCGGACTGCAGAACACCTGCTCAGCCGGTATGAATAAGAAGGAATTTACCAGGAGGAACTAAAATGACAGCACAGAATTCCAAGAAGGATATCAAGAAGATCGTACTCGCATACTCCGGAGGACTTGACACCTCCGTTATAATCCCGTGGCTCAAGGAAAACTACAACGATCCCGAGATCATAGCCGTTTCCGGAAACGTGGGACAGACCGGCGAGCTGGATGGTCTGGAGGAGAAAGCCATCAAGTCCGGGGCTTCCAAGATCTACATCGAAGATCTTACCGATGAATTCGTGAACGACATGATCGTCCCTGCAGTCAAGGCGGGTGCCAAGTACGAGGAATATCTTCTTGGTACGGCACTGGCAAGGCCTGTCATCGCTAAGAAACTGGCAGAGATAGCCATCGCCGAAGGAGCCGACGCCATCTGCCACGGATGCACTGGAAAAGGAAACGATCAGGTCCGCTTTGAGCTCACCCTCAAGGCCTTCGCTCCGGGGATCAAGATCATCGCCCCATGGAGGGAGTGGGACATCAAATCCAGGGATGAGGAGATCGACTACGCAGAGGCTCATCACGTTCCACTCAAGATCAGCAGGGAGACCAATTACTCAAAGGACAAGAACCTCTGGCACCTGTCCCACGAGGGCATGGATCTCGAGGATCCGGGAAACGAACCTCAGCTCGAAAAAGAAGGCTTCCTGGAGATGAGCGTCTCCCCTCTTCAGGCTCCTGACAAGCCAGAGTACATCGAGATGGAATTCGAACAGGGAACTCCGGTCTCACTCAACGGCAAGAAAATGACTCCTAAGGAGATCATCCTTGAGCTCAACGAGATCGGCGGAAAGAACGGTATCGGCATCCTGGACATCGTGGAAAACCGTCTTGTCGGCATGAAGAGCCGCGGGGTATACGAAACACCGGGAGGAGAGATCCTGTATAAGGCCCACGAGTATCTGGAGACCATCTGCCTGGACAAGATGACCCAGCACAAGAAGGCCGAGCTGAGCATCACGTTCGGCGAGCTCCTCTATAACGGCCAGTGGTACTCTCCTCTCAGGGAGGCTCTGTCCGCATTCGTGGACAAGACACAGGAGCACGTCACAGGAAAGGTCAAGCTCAAGCTCTACAAGGGCAACATCATAAAGGCCGGAGTATGGAGCAGCTGGTCCCTCTACAGCGAGGAGATCGCCACCTTCAACGAGGATCACGTATACGACCAGAAGGACGCCGAGGGATTCATAAATCTCTGGGGACTCCCACTCTCCGTACAGGCGATGGTCAACAAAGCAAACGAGAACAAGTAGAACAAGCAGATCGAGAAACAGAAAGAAAAACGTTACAGTACAGGTTATCAGCAGAGGTAAGGATATGGACAAGCTGTGGGCAGGAGACCTTCATAAGGCTTTGGATAAAAATGCAGACGACTTCAATTCGTCGATACATGTGGATTCCAGAATGTACTCACAGGACATCAGAGGATCCATGGCCCACGCGACCATGCTGGGAGCCATGGGGATAATATCCCAGAAGGATGCCGATGCCATCATTGACGGCCTTGGTGACATTCTGGACGACCTGGATGCGGGAAAGCTGGAGATCGACCAGGAGGCTGAAGACATTCACACCTTCATAGAAAACGAACTCACCAGCAGGATCGGCGAGTCCGGAAAGAGGCTCCATACCGCAAGGAGCAGGAACGACCAGGTCGCAACAGACCTCAGGCTTTACCTCAGGGATGAGAGCGGCGAGATCATACAGCTCATCAGCAAGGTACTGGAAGCGATCATAGATCAGGCACAGGAACACAAGACCACTATCATGCCTGGTTACACTCACCTTCAGAGGGCACAACCGGTGAGCTTTGCCCACCACATCCTTGCCTATGCCATGATGCTCACAAGGGACATAACGAGGATCAAAGACTGCGTTAAGCGGATGAACCACAATCCCCTCGGATCCTGTGCACTGGCCGGCACCACCTACAATACAGACAGATACATGACTGCAAGGTCACTTGGATTCAACGGGATCACCATGAACAGCATGGACGGAGTCTCCGACAGGGATTTCTGCATAGAGCTGCTCAGCGCCATGGCTACCGTGATGATGCACCTGTCCAGGTTCTCGGAGGAGCTGATCCTCTGGTCAAGCTGGGAGTTCAAGTTCGTCGAGCTCGACGATTCGTTTACCACCGGCTCCAGCATCATGCCTCAGAAAAAGAACCCGGACATAGCTGAACTGGTGCGTGGCAAGACGGGCCGCGTCTACGGCGACCTCGTAACAATGCTGACGATGCTCAAGGGACTTCCCCTCGCCTACAACAAAGACATGCAGGAGGACAAGGAAGCTGTCTTCGACGCAATTGACACGGTCAAGATGTGCCTGACGGTCTTCGCTCCAATGATCAGGACCATGAAGGTCCTTCCTGAAAACATGCTGAAGGCCGCCGGACACGGATTCATCAACGCAACGGATCTCGCGGACTATCTGACCAAAAAGGGCATGCCTTTCAGGACAGCATACAAGATCACCGGAGACCTCGTCGCCTGGTGTACACATGAGGGCATCACCCTGAACCAGGTACCTATGGAGAAGTACAAAGAGCTTTCCGACCTTTTCCAGGAGGACATCTACGAAAAGATCGACCTGGCATACTGTACCTCCAGCCGCATATCTCAGGGCGGCCCTTCACCTGCCTCTATCGACAGGCAGATCGACTATGTAATGGACTTCATTCTGTGAAAGGAGCAAAAAGTGGCAACAGAGAAGATAGGCATCCAGGGTAAGGATTTCCTCACACTCCTGGATTTTAACGAAAAGCAGATACTGGGGCTCCTGGATCTGGCTGAGGAGCTGAAAGCTAAGAAAAAGGCCGGCATTCCCCACCGCATGTGCGAGGGGAAAAATATAGCCCTGATATTCGAAAAGCACAGCACTCGGACTTTTTCCAGTTTCAACGTGGCTGCAAACGATCTTGGCATGAGCGCGACGTTCTTCGACTCCCACGGTTCTCATATTGGAAAAAAGGAGTCTATCGCAGATACTGCGCGGGTGCTCACGAGAATGTTCGACGGCATCGAATACCGCGGATACGGTCAGAACGTGGTGAACGACCTGGCGAAGTACTCCACAGTTCCAGTGTGGAACGGACTTACTGATGAATTCCACCCTACCCAGATCCTCGCCGACATGCTTACAATAAAAGAGCACTTCGGCCATCTGAAGGGAATAAAATTCGTCTTCATGGGAGACAACAGCTTCAACATGGGGAATTCCCTGATGATCGGCTGTGCCAGGCTCGGCCTGGACTTTACCGCCTGCTGCCCTGAAAAATACCTTCAGAACAGCGAGATACTCAAGATCTGCAAGGAGCTCGCAGAAAAGAGCGGCGGCACCATCACACACGAGCCGGACCCTTACAAGGCTGTAAAGGATGCGGACGTCATCAGCACCGATGTGTGGGTGTCCATGGGAGAACCGGACGAGATCTGGAAGGAAAGGATCAGCGACCTCATGGCCTACCAGGTGACTTCGGACCTCATGAAGGCCACGGGAAAGGATTCCACGGTTTTCATGCACTGCCTGCCGGCTTACCACAACCTGGACACGATCAATGGCCGTGAGATCTACGAGAAGTTCGGCATAGACGCCATCGAGGTCACTGACGAGGTGTTCGAGAGCCCTCAGTCGATCGTGTGGGACGAGGCAGAAAACAGGATGCACACGATCAAGGCCATGATGGCGGCCACCCTGCTGGATATATAGAAGGATCTCACTGCTTTGAAGTGGTGGATACATGACCATATCGACGGATGGAACTATGAAAAAGGGACGTATCAGCGCGGCACATGGAGACGATTTGCCGTTATGATACGCCCCTTTTTACACATCCTCAGATCAAAACACTGCGTCCGCGATCCCCTTAAGGTGCTTTTCGCACAGAGTCCTGACCTCGACGCTGTCTCTAACTGATATGAAGTCTATCAGCTCCGAGTGCTCAATATAGATTTGCTTCATGAACTGTTGGGCGTAATGAGGCTCCAGATTTTTCAGTTTCGATCCCAGAAGCTGATGGGTGAATGAGCTGACGATCATCTCCACCAGGTAGAGCATGCGGTTTCCGTATATCTCGGCCACCTTGCAGTCGAATCTCGTACCGTAGCTCATATAGCGCTCTATATCATTCTTTGACTCGTCCATTGACTCGTCTACGATCCTGTTGAGTTCTCTGACGTGGGAATAATTTCTGGCCGCCGCTGCAAGTGAAAAGCAGACGGGCTCGCATATGGCCCTGAGGTCGAATATGTCTCTGAATGTGATCCCTCTTCGCCTGAACATGACGCTGATTACATTGTCAACGCCCTTGGAATTCACCGGTTCAACAATGGTACCTCTCCCCTGCTCTCTTCTGATGTGGCCCCTGAACTCCAGTATCGCCAGGGCCTCAACAAGGGACGGGCGGCTGATGCCCATTTTTTCCGCAAGATCCCTTTCCGCAGGGAGCATGTCTCCTGGCTTGTACTCCCCTCGTATGATCTTCCCCAGTATCTGACAGTAGGCTATTGCAGAAACGTTTGAATCCATTGTGAGACCGTATACATACGAAACTATCTCATCGTCGTCATAGGTTATCCTGCGCTCGTCCTCACCCTGGTTATCATAGAACATGTATTTGATCGCATCTGCGTATATATCGCAGGCGGCGTCGCCATCTCCCGCTTTGATCTCTTTGGTGAGGATACGATGCGCCTGGAGCATCTCTTCCTTATCGTAAATGCTTATGCGGCTTTTCTCGTCGCTGGTGATGCGATAAAGCAATATATTACAGACCGCGTGAAAAATGCTGCTGCACATCGGATTCTTCATGCAGTCCACTATGAACATATGTATCCTCACGATCTGTCTGTAGGCTTCACCGCTGTCATCCAATGCAAAAGCGTTCTCAAGCCGGGCAAGAGCCTTGTCAATGGCTGCTGATTCCTCTGGTCCGAAACGTCCGATATACCTGCGTATCAGTTCGGGCTCAACAAGCCTGACGAACTCATACATCTGGCCAATGGTCACCTTGCTGCGGATGAAGAGTTCCATGAATGTCTCGGTCAGGACATTGTGCCTCATGGTTACAACCGCTCCACCTCCCGGCACCGTACGGATGCATCCGGAGGCCTCAAGCATCTTCAGGGCATTTCTCACCGTGCCGTGGCTTTTCCCGAAGGACTTCATCAGCTCATGCTCACCCGGGATCCGTTCTCCTGTCTCGTAAGTGCCATCGACGATACGTTCAAGCAGCTCGTCGAAAAGCAGCTCTGAACTTCTCTCTCCTCTTATCTGGTAAAAGCCACCTATATCGTTCATCCCCCTCGCCGTTCTCTTACCTGAATTTTATTATCACGGTCATCTGCGGTCAACAACCAGGTTTATGGAAAAACCGGCGAACTTGTGGTAGTCTATTCAGCGGACAGACTGTCATCCAGCGGCAGCAATGAAGAAAGGAAAGAACAGAATGGGCAGTTTACAGAGTTTTTTTGAGTCCAGGACCGGACAGGTGGTCGTCGTTGCGATCATCGTTGTTTTTTTTCTCCTGGCTTTGATACCATCTAAAGAACAGAAAAAAGCGCATCAGAGGGGAGCGGATGTAAAAGCTCTCACCATATCTGCGCTCATGGTGGGTGCAGCCATCGTCTTAGGGCAGTTCAAGCTGTTTGAGATGCCTCAGGGCGGCGCGGTGACACCTCTTTCAAATCTCCCTATTGTGCTCTGCGCTTACTATCTTGGAACGCGCAGGGGCGTGACCGCTGGCATGTGCGTGGGGCTTCTCAATCTTATCTTCGGGCCATATGTGATCCACCCTCTGCAGATGCTGCTCGACTACCCCCTTGCCTTCGGGGCTCTCGGCCTCGGCGGAGTTATGAGGAATAAAAAGAACGGTATCGTAAAGGGCTACATACTCGGGCTCGCAGGGAGATATGCGGTCGCCGTGGTTTCGGGCATAGTCTTCTTTGGCGCCTATGCACCTGCCGGATTCAATGCGTTCACCTGGTCGGTATGGTATAACTTCACTTATCTGGCAGCCGAAGGAGTCATCACGGTCATCATCATAAGCATACCTACCGTGAAGAAGACACTGGAAAAGCTGAGATTCCAGATCGATCCCGGATTTATACCTATCCACAGAGGATAGTGCGGAATGCACGCGCACCGGCGTATACGACCGATCACAGCAGAACTCGACCAGATACAGGTACAAAAATTGGGAGCCGGCATTTCACGCCGAACGCTCCCATTTTTTTATTCTTCTGAAAAAGTCTACGAACACCCACACGACCGCGGCTCCGACCACGATCCCCAATGCATACTGCCCGAGGAGCCAGCCGTTCTCCTCCATTCTGGTCCAGTCGTTCTGCACGGCATAGCTCATGACGTAGTACAGATTTTTCCCCGGTATGAGCGGAATGAGCCCGGGAACGAGGAACACGGTCGAAGGTGCTTTCATCTTCCTGGCGAGTATCTCTGAATACAGGGAACACTCCAGGCTGGCGGCCACTGACGGCCAGAAAACACCGGCCCCTCCCAGTGCATGTGCGACCAGGAGATATACCGTCCATTCGAGCATGCCACCAATGGCTGCAGCCGGAAGGAGTCCTTTTCTCACCCTGAAGACCAGGGCAAATCCCATGGAACCGAGAAAGGCTCCTATGATCTGAATAATATCCGAAACGCTCAGCATATCTCACACCTCAAAACCATACCATGATCGCCAGGAAACCGATCGCGAGAGCGCCTGACCACAGGAACGTCTCTATCAGCCTCATGATGCCGGCGATGGTGTCTCCAAGAATTATGTCCCTGACTGCATTGGTCATGGCCAGGCCTGGGATCAGAAGCATGATGTCGGCGATCAGTACCGTATCTGCATTGGCATAAGGAATAAAAACAGCCGTCGGATATATGCAGAAGCCCGTGATGGCGGCTGTAATGAGATTATATACGATAGTGTTCATGCAGAATGGGGCCAGATATATGCTGCACAGGAATATTATCACAGCTCCAACCGTTGAAAGCAGCAAGTCCCAGAAATTCCCCCCGAAGAACAGACCGAATCCCATGCCCACAAGTATGTATCCTATCAGGTCTGACACCCTGTCAGGCCTGGCCTTCAATATCCCGTTGACCCTGTTCTCAAGCGCGATCAGCGGTATCGGATCCTTGCAGACCGCCCTGCTGAGGGTGTTGATTGCATCGAACTTGGTGAAGTCATTGCCCGCAACGCTCTGTATCCTCCTGGTCTGGGTGCACTCGTGACCGCCCTTGAAACGAACTGTGAGGAAAAGGCTCGCGGTGATGGCCATCACGTTCACCTCCCGGGCCCCGTAGGCCCTGGCAAGCCTTCCCATTGTATCTTCAACTCGGTTGACCTCGGCTCCGCTGCACATCAAAGCCTCCCCCACATCGAGGATGATGTGGAGAAGGCGGTTTTCGTCGTCACGCGTCTTTATAAGCGAAGAAACGTCGTTATTCGTCATTCTCTATTTTACCTATCATGGAAATAACTATCATTGCGGAGAGGCGAGCCGCATTGTCCTCAAACTCTTCATAGGACTGGACCGCACCGCTGCCGCCCTGAGCCAGATCGGAGATGACCCTCATTGAAACGAAAGGAACGTTATTGTATGAAGCAGCCTGGGCGATCGCGCCCCCTTCCATCTCGGCCGCCATAGCCCCGAAGGTCTCATGAAGCTCTTTTTTCTTATCAAGCTCAGACACGAACTGGTCACCGGTGACGATGACTCCCTCCTTCACCTGCTCCGCGGACATCAGCTCTGATGCGGATTCGGACATGAGATATGCCGCCTGCCTGTCCGGAAAGTACACCGTAGGCACGGTATCATCTTCGCCAGTGCTCATGTATCCCCTCACATGACCGAAGGCCGTAACGTCGAAGTCGTGCTGTATCAGTCCCTTTGCTATCACTGCGTCTCCCACGGAAAGGCACGGGTCTATGCCTCCGGCGATGCCGGTGTTGATGACAAGCTGCGGGCTGAAGGTGTCGATGAGGATCTGAGTGCAGAGAGCCGCGTTGACCTTGCCGATCCCGCTCTTCGCCACGAAGACCTGCGCGCTCCCCAAGGTGCCTTTCCACGTCTTAAGAGTCTTCCCCGGGCCGCACATCTCAGTCTCCACGTCTTCCATTGTCTCCTTGAGGTACTGGATCTCGTTGTCCATGGCCCCGATGATGGCAATTCTGGTTATGTTATTCAATTCGCTCATTATTTCCTCTGTTCTATTCAATGTTGCTGCCGTATCTCATGATCTTTGAGGTAGTGGTCTTCTCCAGTTCCTTGTCCAGCACCTGGACGATCTTGATGCGCTTATATGCCGGCATCTCGTCGTTGACGCTGTCCACCGCGTCCCTGACGGCCTTTTCTCTTTCCTCGCGATCAGGCTCGTGACCGAGCTCCTCGGCGATCAAATCTTCATTAGGGAGAATCTTGGCCTTGACTTCAGGCTTTCCGTCGGAGTCCCTGACGCCGATGACGATGCACTCCTTCACCTCCGGATGATCCATGAGCCTGTTTTCCAGCTCTTCCGGATATATGTTCTTTCCGTTGGTGGTGACGATCACATTCTTGATCCTGCCTTTTATGAAAAGCCATCCGTTCTCATCGATATATCCAAGATCACCGGTATGGAACCATCCGTCCACAAGGACCTTTTCAGTGCTCTCAGGATCGTTGAAATATCCCAGCATGACGTTATCGCCCCTGGTGATGATCTCTCCGACACCCTCATCGTTCATATTGATGAGTCTCATCTCATTGCCAGGCATCACCACACCTGTTGATTCGCTGTTCTGGTTGAAGTCGCTGTTCCCGGCCACCAGGGGAGCGCACTCGGTCAGTCCATATCCCTGGAGAGTCTCGATGCCCAGAGCTTCAAAATCCCGCACGAGAGTGGTGTCGAGCTCCGCCGCTCCAACGATGAAGAGCCTCATCTTTCCGCCAAGTGTGGCCTTTACCCGGTTCTTCACGACTGCTCTCATGAAAAAAGGAAGTTTCTGGAGCGCGTCAGCCAGCGGCAGTGTCTCGAAGTACTCAGAGTAGCGAGATGGTACAGACTTGGCCACCGCCTTTCTGATGCGCTTGTCCAATACCGAAAGCAATGCCGGAACTACCACCAGAATAGACGGATGATACTCTTCCAGATTCTTCTGGATCTTGGTCAGACCGCCGCAGTACGTGATCTTGGTCCCACGTGACAGAAGAAGCAGAAGATTCAATGTGCATTCGTAGGTATGGTGGAGCGGAAGGATGGACAGTGTCACATCGGTTGGATGTATCTTCACCACCTGTACGGTAGAATAAATATTTGAGCAGATATTGTACTGAGACAGGCATACCCCCTTTGCCTTTCCTGTGGTGCCAGACGTAAAGATCAGGATCTGCGTCTCGTCCCGTGGTATCTCGATGCTGTCCACGGCCTCGGTAAAGGTTTCCTCATCCGGAGTCGATGCATTATATACATCTGTAAAGGAAAGCTGTCTGACGTGAGCCGGCAGCTCTCCCAGGAGAGTCTTGGCAAAGTAGTCGCTGTAACAGATGGCCTGGCAGTCTGCTGCCTCTACAAAAGAAAGAATGTCAGACGTATGGATCTCCTTGTCAAGAGGAACAACGCATCCAACGGTAGCAGCGCACAGATAGCTCAGGCTCCACTCGAAGCTGTTCTTTCCTATGACGGCGATGCGCTTTCCTCTGAGTCCCATCTCCAGAAAGGTGTTGCAGAGCTTGTAGTATCGCTCCCACAACTGAGTATATGTGATATATACGTACTTCCCACCGGGAGCCTTCACCTGGAACGCAGCCCTCTGGGGAAACTTCTCATAGCTCGAATTTACTATCTCCCTGTAATTCTCGAACCGGGCAGTCTTGTATGTCCGGTCGTTTACCTTTACTGATTCGGTCATTACACGTCCTCACCTTTCTTGTTTCCGGAGATCCGGTACCGACCCATGCAATATTTGACATATCCTATATGATAACAGAAAATCAAGGTAATTCCATTTGTTTGTTTTATATTTCAGCTTGAACTCACAGAACGGGGCCGCCTCATTTTCTCAAATGCGACAGCCCCGTATTCATTCGATGCCGCGCAGCATGCGACAGCATCATGCTATTTCTCTTCTTTTCTCGTGATGATCGGAAGTCTGACCCTTATGGTCGTACCTTTTCCCGGAGCGCTTTCCAGCTCGATCTCGCCACCGAGATCCATCGTCGCGTGCTTTACGATGGAAAGACCCAGGCCGGTTCCTCCACGTTCCTTTGAACGGCTCTTATCCACCCTGTAAAACCTCTCAAACACCCTTTCCTGGTCCTCTGCAGGGATGCCGATGCCGGAATCCGCCACCTCTATCACTGCCTTTTCATTATCCCGGCTGGTGTTGATGGTGACGCTTCCACCCTCTACATTGTATTTGATGGCATTCTCTATGAGGTTATACGTGATCTCGTGCAGGAGCTCTCTGGTGGTCACGAGGAAAACCGTGTCTCCGGTGACATTCACCTTCACGTCCTTTTCCTTCGCCAAGGAGACGAAATTGGCTGCCTCCTCTTCAATATACGCTTTGAGCTCCAGAGGCTCGCGCTTCAGCGGCACACCCTCGTCCAGCCTTGACAAATGGATGATATCGTCGATGAGCCCCAGAAGCCTGTTTGCGTCCTTTCTTATTTTTCCGGCAAAGACCCTGACGTCATCGCCCTGGGCGATACCGCTCTCGATGAGTTCTGCACTTCCCATTATGGAATGCATCGGGGTCTTCAGCTCGTGAGACACGTTAGCCGTGAACTCCCTTCTGTTCCTCTCGGCATAGATCCTTTCTGTGTTGTCGAAGACAAGTATGATGATACCCGACCTGTTCTTTGAGGAATCGACCCTGCTGATGTTTATCTGGAACTCTCGCCCATCCCTCTCCATCTGGAGAATGCTGTGGCCGTTCTCCTTGGCCTTGAGAATAGCAAGGTCGATCCTGGAATCCTGCTCGATAACGGTGATATCCCTCCCAAGGCATTCCCTTGTGGTCCTGAAAAATCTCATCGCCGAAGGGTTTATGCTCAGGATACGCCCGTCGGACCCGGTGAGGATCAGTCCCTCCTCCATGTTGGAGATTATGGCGTTGAACTCCTTCTGTGACGACTCCAGCTCCCTCTTCTGACTGTTGATCAGAGCGTACTGCTGAGTCATTTTGTCCATGACCGGAGCCAGCTCCTCATAAGCGTAATTCTTCGCAGGCTGCTCCAGATCGATGTTCTGTAGCGGTGTTATTATGCTGTTGGAAAGTCTGTACGCCAGGAACATTGAAATGAGCAGGGCTATAGCAAGTACGATAGCGATCGGCTGCAGTGAGGATACCACCAGCCCGAAAAGGGTTATCCGCTTAGCCGCTACTCTCAGGACGTTGCCGTCATCAAGCTTCCTTGCAACGTAGTGGGTCTCTTCCATGCGTGTGGTGGAGTACCTCACGCTCTCGCCCTTTCCTGTCTTCAGCGCCTCCTGTACCTCCTGGCGATCCTTGTGGTTTCCCAGCTGCGAGACAGGCACCTGTGAATCGTAGATCACTTTCCCGCTGCTGAGGATCAGGGTATATCTGTTTCCTCCTGTGCTCACATCCGAAAAATAATCCGCCCCCCGCTGCTCAACGCCTGCAGCCGCAAGGTTGATGTCGTTTTCCAGCTCTGTCGTCTGCACCCTGGTTATCTCTGCGTAGACGATACCCATCACTATGGTAAGAATCACCACAATGACCAGCAACGACGTGCCGAAGATCGAGGCAAAGATCCTTTTCCTCACGTATTATGCCTCCAGTCTGTAACCCACGCCCCTCACGGTCTCGATCTTATCTCCGTAAGAGCCAAGCTTCTGCCGCAGTGTCCTGATGTGAACATCGATCGTCCTCGAGTCGCCAAGGAGCTTTTCTCCCCACACTGACATGAAAAGCTGCTCCCTCGTGAATATCATCCCCGGCCTGGAGAGGAAGAGCTTCAGTATCTCGTATTCTTTCAAGGTCAGAGAGATCCGCTCGTCTCCAATGGTGACCATGTGGGTGTCCTCGTTGAGCACCAGGTCATCCAGCTTGTACACCTGCTGAGGCTTTGATGATTCGTAACGCCTGAGCACGGCCTTGATCCTGGAGACCATCTCCATCATTCCGAATGGCTTTACAAGATAGTCGTCCGCACCGAGATCCAGGCTCTGCACCTTGTCGTATTCCATGCCCTTGGCAGTTGCCATGATCACCGGAATGTCTTCAGTCTGAACATTCGACTTTATCCCCTTAAGAATGCTGACGCCATCCACGTCCGGCAGCATGATATCAAGAAGCACAAGCTCTGGCTTCTCTTCCTTGAGGGCTTCCAGAATAGACTTGCCGTCCTCGAACCCCCTCGCCTCGAATCCTGTGGATCTAAGTGTATAGATCTCTATCTCACGGATGTCCTTGTCGTCCTCAACACACCAAATCATTCTGCTTCAAGCCTCCTGATTACTCCTATTCTGCATTCCCGCTAAGGGAAAACATCTCCTGATATTTTTTGTAATCGCTCTTGAACGCCGGGCTGTCTTTGATCTCCCTCTTGGTATCGTGGCGTCTCTCCACGTTCAGCTGCTCCTGGGCAAGTGTGACACCCATGTTTGAGCAGTGATCGGCGATACGCTCCAGATTTGTGGTCATGTCCTCTAGGACGAATCCCATCTCCACGGTGCAAATGCCGTTTCTGAGCCTGATTATGTGCCTGCTCTTGAGCTCAAAACTAAGGTCGTCCACCACTTCCTCCAGAGGCTCTATCTTCTCGGCAGCGTCCGGATCGAAATCTCTAAGTGAGGATGTGGTTATTTTCAGCAGCTCCGTGACAGCTCTCAGCATGACTTTCATATCCTCTGCGCCGTTGTTTGAGAAGTGCTGATTCTTCGTGTACATCTCGTTTGCGCTGTCCTTCAGGTTAACAGCGTGGTCTCCTATGCGCTCAAGATCTGTGATGGACCTGAGCAGGATCGTGGTCCTGCGGCTCTCCTTTTCCGACAACGCCTGAGGTGTGATGCCGAGTATATATGTCCCTATGCGGTCTTCATACCGGTCTGTCTTCTTCTCCAGCTTCTTGATCCTCGCAGCAACGTCCTCGTCATACTTGTCGAAGAGGCTCATTGCGAGATCAACGGCTTCCTCAGCGTACTCGGCCATCCTTAGAACGGCATCGGTGCTGACAGAAAGTGCTACGGAAGGCTGGGACAGAAATCTGTTGTCCAGTCTCTGGAGTATCTCGTCCTGCTCCTCGTCCGGAACAGGTGTCTTGTCGTCTCTGATGGTGGCGCAGGCCAGCTTCTCCAGTCCTCTTGAAAAAGGAAAGAGAATGGCCGTTGCAGTCACATTGAAAGTCGTGTGGATAACCGCGATCCCAGCCGGGTTGGCAACGTGATCCATGAAACTGAAGTCGATTATGCTGTTCAGTGTATAGAACACCGTCATAAAGATTATGGTTCCGATAATGTTGAAATACAGATGTATGAGGGCAGCCCTCTTAGCGTTCTTGGATGCCCCGATGGCGGACAGGATAGCGGTAACGCATGTACCGATGTTCTGCCCCATTATGATCGGAATGGCAGCTCCATAGGTAACTGCACCTGTGGAACAGAGAGCCTGCAGGATACCTACTGATGCAGACGAGCTCTGGATGATGGCCGTAAGTGTCAGCCCGACGAGAACTCCCAGAAGAGGATTGGTGAATTTGGTGAACAACTGTATGAATCCAGGCATTTTGCTGAGAGGTTCTACCGAGCTGCTCATGGTCTCCATACCGGTCATGAGGACCGCGAAACCGATCATGATGTTCCCGGCATTCTTAGTACGGTCCGTCTTTCCCGCGAAGCGCATTAGCACGCCGATCATCGCGAGCAGTGGAGCGAAAGAACTCGGCTTCAGCATGTTTATCAAAAAGCCTGTTCCACTGACCGACACCAGCGACAGCAGCCAGGAGGTCATCGTTGTTCCGATGTTGGCTCCCATTATCACTCCCACCGCCTGGTGAAGAGTCATGATCCCGGAGTTTACGAATCCGACCACCATTACCGTGGTCGCAGATGAAGACTGGATCACTGCCGTGACTCCGGCCCCCAGAAGAACTCCTTTAAACGTACTGGACGTCATCTTGCTGAGGCTCCTCTGAAGCGTCCCTCCTGACGTGTTCTTCAGCGCTTCTCCCATCACGTCCATTCCAAAGAGGAAGAGAGCGAGGCCCCCTATAAAAGTAAACACATTAAAAATGTCCATATATCCTCCAACGAAAACACATATTATCCATATTATCGAGTGTATTCGCAAATTGTTAAATTGCAAATACATCTTATGTTAAATCTATGTAAAGTTGTGGAAGACTGCAACTTTTCCAGTAATTTTATATAGCAGTGATAAAAAATGCCGCACCTCGTGGTGCAGCACAGTCCGTTCCATCGATTTCCTTAACCGTCGTGAGATCACTTGCAGACGTCGACCCACTCAATGTAACCGGAACACTTTTCCAGTTCAGGGATCGTGAGCCTTACGGCGCTGTTCCCGGTACCAGCAGCAGGATAGACGACATCGTGTCTTTTCAGGCTCTCGTCGAGATACACCTTTACCCCTTCCTTTACACCGAATGGGCACACCCCTCCCGGTGCGTGACCGATGATATCCTCCACCTGGTCGTAGCTGATCATCTTGGCCTTGGTGTGGAATGTTTCCTTGAATTTCCTGTTGTCCACCTTGGAGAGCCCGGACGCCAGGATGAGTATCGGCACATCCTTGACCATGAAAGACAGCGTCTTGGCGATCATATCCGGCTCCACTCCCACGGCTTCGGCAGCGAGTTCTACCGTTGCAGACGATTCTGACAGAAGTGTTATCCTGTCTTCGAGTTCATATTTCTTAAGCCAGTCCCTGGCCTGTTCAAGTCCCATCGAAACCTCCCTGAAATCAAATAATTCTCCTGTCCTCTTCAGCGGGAAGACCCGACTCCGGACATGGCACGCATCGATTATAAAACCTGTGAACTTGCCTGTCAAAAGATGGTATACTTGTAGGCAAAAGGGAAAAGGGTATTCTGTATGGACGCTGACTGAGATGAAAAACTTACTGAAATATCTTAAAAGCAAAAATAAATATCAGAAAAACGATGAGCTTCTCAGAGCCGCCGCCAGAAACAACTGCACTACGGGGATAGGTACGTTTGTTCTGGTGCTCATGATAGGTCTGCTGGGGACTCTGGGAGAGTTCCTTCCCTATGGCACACCGGAGGTGTTCCCTCAGATAAAGGGGATCTCTATATATGTGCTGGCCATCATGGTAAATTCGATCCTGATCATAATACTTCAGGATCTTAAACCCCGGCTCGATTTCGTAAGGCCTGAACTCGTTCTGAATACCTGTTACGTCGGATTTCTGATAAACGCCATCATTTCCGGCCTCACCATATTCAGCACCCAGAGGGGAAGCTCAATATTCTTTGAACTGGTCATAATCATGACTATTCTCTGTGCCCTTCCCTTCTACAGGACCATCCGCGGCTGGTTCGTCATATTGTTCAGCTTCGGTACGTTCCTGTTTCTTGACTCCGTGCTCGACCTGCATATCGACCTCGCCTGGCAGGATTTCTTTGATATAATCATTTTTTACATAATGTGTGAGATATACATTTATATCCACAGAAACAACTTCATAGAGTCGGTCAGGCTCCAGAACGCCATTGTCTACGCGAACAAAGAACTCAGAGAGAAGAGCAGGACCGACAGTCTGACAGGTCTCATGAACCGCGCCGCACTCGATGAGGATACCAGGTACTTCGTAGGTAACCACATCTGTGCCGCCATGCTCGACTTCGATTCCTTCAAACAGGCCAACGATACCAGGGGACATGCATACGGCGACTACCTGCTTCAGAGTTTTGCAGACGAGCTGCGTAATGACAGCTTCTTCTCTCGCTGCAAGTGCTACAGATACGGAGGAGACGAGTTCCTGATCATCGACTTAAGTGATGATATAACTTCCTTTACCATGGCACTAAGCAGGCTGCAGACACTTTTCAACGACCCTGTAAATGGATTCTCGCAACCCATCAGTGCCGGATATACATATGGGTCCGTAGGATCTTTGCGGCAGGTCAACACCTGCCTGCGGATCGCTGACGAGCAGCTGTACGAGGCCAAGGCACAGGGACACAATCACATATGCGGTGAACATTTCGTAGTCTCAGAGGTAAACGGTAAGATCGAAGAAGACATCAACGACGACGTCCAGGACATGCTTACAGGACTGCTGAACCAGAAGGGATTTCTCAAAAAAATAAAGGAAAAACCTCTTGATCGTATTCCGTGGACCGTGATCTCCTTCGATATAGATCGGTTCCAGGACATAAACAAGGAGTTCGGATATGCTGCCGGAAACACGCTGCTGGAGCGTGTCGGTCACCTGATCTCAAGGACCTTCCCGGATGGCGTCACTGCACGTTTTGAATCCGATCACTTTACTGTTTTCACCGGATCCGCCGATGTCGTAGAAATGCAGCGTATGATCGAAATGGTGCAGAAAAAGGCCACTGCATATCTTCCACACTGGCGCCTCGTGATAAGAGCAGGGATATGGACTAACAGAGGTTTCGATCATTCCACTTCCCTGCAGTCAGCCCTCGACATGGCAAAATACGCATGTGACTCCATGAGACATCAGTCCAATATCCTGATACGTGTGTATGACGAGAAACTGGACGAGACGAGAAAAAACGAGAGCTACATCGTCAACAACCTGGGAGACGCACTATACAAAGGCCGCATCGTCCCATACTTCCAGCGCATAGTCAGCACATCGGACGAAAAGACGGCAGGCTTCGAAGTCCTCACAAGATGGTTCACGGCCGACGGAAAAGTCATACCACCGAGCGTTTTCATACCCGTGCTCGAGAAGACAATGGATGTGTACAGGGTCGATTTCAGTGTTTTCAGGAGCGTCTGTGCGATGCTGTCACAGCTTCCACCTGAGGAACGCACCAAGCACTTTCTGTCATTCAACTTCTCCAGAACGGATTTTGACAGCTGCGACGTTCACCGTGAGCTGGACCGTATCATCGATGAATACGATCTTTCGAGATCACTGATAAGAGTCGAGATCACCGAGTCGGCAATGGCGGAGGCCAGGATAAGGAAGATCGTGACCGAGCTCAGACACTCAGGATACCGTGTTTGTATCGACGACTTCGGCTCCGGGAGCTCCAGCCTGAACGTGCTTAAGGACTACGACGTTGAGGTGGTGAAGCTGGACATGGACTTCATTAAAGACTTCCACTCGAATCCTAAGTCCAGGATAATAATCAAAGACCTCACAAAGCTATGTAAGTCGCTAGGTATGAGAGTCGTTATCGAGGGAGTGGAAACGCAGGAACAGGTAGATTTCGTAAGAGCGATCGGAGCCGACTTCATCCAGGGTTTCTTCTACAGCAGGCCGGAATCGCTGAATTCCCTCCTCGAAAGTCTGGATCTGGAGGATTGATTTCTGATACAATCTGGAAACACAAAGCTATGGTGATGAAAAGTCCGTACCGCATTTGAGATAATAGATACAAAAACAGCTCCTCTGGAATAAAACTCCTCAGGAGCTGTTTTTATACCCTGCTATTTTCTGATGTCTGTAGTATGAGCTTCCCTACCCCAGCGCCACGTCAAGGATCATCATCAGTACGAATCCCAGAGTAAAGAACACGGTAGCCTTGTTGGAGTGCTTTCCCCGCGACATCTCCGGGATCAGTTCCTCCACCACCACGTACATCATGGCCCCTGCAGCAAAGCTGAGCATGTAAGGCATGAACGGCACTATCAGCCCCGCCGCCATGACAGTGAGCACCGCACCGAGCGGCTCGACAGCACCGGAGAGCACTCCATATAGAAATGCGCGGCCCTTTGATGTACCTTCCGCTGCAAGCGGCATTGAAATTATTGCGCCCTCTGGAAAGTTCTGTATGGCAATACCCACAGCCAGAGCGAGGGCAGCACCGAATGAGATCGAGCCTGCCCTGTCCGCCCACGCAGCGAACACGACACCGACGGCCATTCCCTCCGGGATGTTGTGGAGCGTTACAGCAAGCACCATCATGGTGTTTTTCTTAAGCGTGCTCGGTATGCCTTCCGGCTCTTTGCTGTTCATATGTAGATGAGGGATCAGCGTATCCAGCAGCAGGAGAAATGCGGTGCCGAGCGAAAACCCGATGGCCGATGGCAGAAACGCCATCCTTCCCATCCCGCTGCTCTGTTCCATGGCGGGTATCAGCAGGCTCCACACGAATGCAGCCACCATTACCCCTGCCGCGAAACCGGTGAGTATCTTCTCCACCACGGCGTTGAGCTGTCCCTTCATCAGGAAAACGCAGGCCGCCCCGGTGGAAGTGCCGATGAACGGTATCAGCAGACCTTTTAAAATATCAAGACTCATGATCGTCTCCAGAAAGCTGTTGCTTACTAATAATGAATATCTGTCAATTACGGTGCTTTCCACGACGATGGCCGTGTCAGTTTCCCACGAGGATAGACCTCAGAGCTCCTATGTAATACAGCGATCCAAATGCGACGGTCTTCAGGTCTTCCGACCGCCACGCCTCAAATGTCGCCTCCTTCAGCGAGACGAAGCTGCATGCCTTCTGACCATCCTTTTCCAGGAGATCCCTGAGGTCTTCGGCGGGAAGAGCCCTCGGACTGTCCGGGGTAACAGTGAAATACTCCACTGCGATATCCTCGGTCAAGCTCATCATCGCCTGATAGTCCTTGTCCTTTAGGACGCCGGTGACGAAGCGGAATTTTTCTCCGGGAAAAAGATCCTTGAGGCTCTCCACAAGGGCCATCACTCCGTCAGTATTGTGAGCACCGTCGATGAGGAATGGCGGATCCTTTCTAAGGAGCTCCAGCCTCCCCATCCATGTAGCTTTTTCAAGCCCCTTCAGTATAGCATCCTCGGTCAGCAGTGGCCATCTGGTTTTCATCTGCTCGAGCACCGTGTATGCCAGAGCGGAATTTCTCACCTGGTATTTCCCCAGCTTCGATATGGATATTTTCTGTCCCTGGAAAACGTACGACTGGCCGTCCAGTCCCGACTCCAGCATGCGGATCCCGGTAAGGTCCGCCTCCACGAGAGTGCTGTTTTTTTCCTCGGCAGTCTTCCGGATAACGTTCATCGCCTCAGGAACTAGAGACGCAGTCACAGTGACTCCACCATCTCTGATGATTCCAGCCTTTTCAAAGGCGATATCAGCTATGGTGTCTCCCAGGAATTCCATGTGATCCATGGCTACTCCTGTTATAACAGACACCTCGGGTCTCGGAACAATATTGGTGGCGTCAAGCCTTCCGCCCATCCCCACCTCGAGCACGACGATGTCGCACTTCATGCGGTAAAAGTAGATGAATGCGACTGCCGTCACCATCTCGAATATCGTTGGTTCCTTCATGCCGTCAGCCAGCATGGACAGGGATGCGGCCTTAACCTTTTCTGTTATGTCGGCCAGCTCCTGTCTCGGGATCTCCTTCCCGGAGACCTGGATACGCTCCGTGAAGTTCTGGATATACGGAGAAGTGTATAGTCCCGTCTTATATCCGGCCTCTCTCAGGGCTCTTTCTACGAAAGCTGACGTGGATCCCTTTCCATTTGTCCCTGTGATGTGCACATACCTGAGTTCGTCCTGAGGATCTCCAAGCCTGTGCATGAGTTCTGTTACCGGTCCTAAGCCCGGTCTCGTCTCTGAATATTTAGGGGCGTTGAGAAAATCAAGCGCCTCATCATAAGTCATTGCCATTCTATCGCCTTGTAACTTGTTGAAAATGTCAGATACATTACTTGTTCTGCGGCATCACGCCTGCTCTGGTCAGTCCCTTCAGTACTGCCTCTCCGAGGAAGGCGTTGATGAATGCGAGGACTACCGCTGTGATCACCCTCGCCGGAACGCCTGCCAGCACGGATGCACCGTACATCTGATAGAGCCACAGGGTGTTCATGCAGATGGAGCACACTACGGCTACGATCAGCTCAGAGAAGATCAGTCTCCTGATGTTCAGCGGCTTGTGATAGGTCATGGCACCTCTGATGAAGCCCGCAACGATGGCCGTCAGGGTGAATCCCGGATAGAATCCGCCGTTCGGGTTGGCTATGTAATTGAGCACGTCCGTGACGATGCCTGCGCACGGCGCCATCACCGGCCCGAAAAGGTATCCGATCATCATGTTAGCAATGCCCGAGAAGCCGATCTGGAAGGATGGCGATATCCTGATGGTAAAGTAGCTCAGGGCCATGCCGATGGCGGCGAGCATCGCACACAGAGTAAGAGAGCGGATCTTCTTTAACTCTTCTCTGGACTCAAGAAATCTCTGTCTGAAATCGTTCATAAAAAAAACCTCCATTTGCCCATTACTACAAACAGAGATAGTCTGATCCACTGAGAAGGTCCAGGCAGAAAGCCCGAGCTTCCCGCATGGCGCCTATATATTTGCAGCGGGATGCGATCCACACACCGCAAGAAAACTTTTCGCCCGGCAGCAACTCCCCGTCTGTCCGGTACTTAACGCATATGGATCTACTCTTTTGTTGAAAAATGTCTTACCGTGTTAGTGTACTCTACTGAGACGGTACTTTTCAAGGAGATATTCCATGTGCATAGTACCTTTTATACGAAAAAGAACGTCAATTCTGTGTCAATCACACATAATCCCATGCCGGTTCGGTGGCGACGAGTTCATGCTCATCGTGGACAGCAAGAGCGAGGTCCTTCCGTCGGAGATAGTGGACATGATCGGCAAGGCCATCGATGAAAAAGCCATATCGACACTCGGCTTCCCGGTGCGTCTGACATTCGGTTATGCCTTCTCCGGCAGCGGAGAGAAATCGATCCACGAGATCATCTCCGAAGCGGACAAAATGCTATATATGAACAAAGAAAAAAGCCGGGCCTGAAACTTATGCAGACCCGGTCATTTTTTTGAAAGCAGGCCTCATCTTACCCTCTTCGTTCGTATCTTCTTCATGATAAAGCCGGAGATCTTCGGGCCCGGTGCGAAGAACGAGATGATCGGCAGCGCGAGGTACAGATAGAATGCCAGGCGCGGCCTGTACACCGCTATGATTATCAGCACGGCGTTGGTCACTATCACCACGATGAAGTTCACGAGCATAGCCTTTACAAAATAGGCCCGGTACGCCTGAAAATGGGCGCGGTGGCCGCAGAACATTATCACGTGCATCAGCACAGTGGAGATCATGTACACCACTCCATAGTTTATGACAGCGAGGCTGGAGCGGCTGCCGATGATCCATTTCGTGGTCACCGGAATCAGAGACAGGACCGCCAGGAAAAGGAAATCTGAGATTATCACCCAGTGGTCGGCCTTGTCGAAGGTCAGGAACTCACGATGGAGACCGTACCAGAAGTTGGCCACAACGAAGAAGCTGACCAGAAACACGAAAATGCTGCGGATGAACATCTGATAAGATACATCCGCAGATGGCACTGGGATCTCCAGCACCATTATCGTTATCAGTATGGCCAGTATCCCGTCGTTGAACGTCTCCAGATGGCTTTTCGTCTTCTGGGGCATTTCCCTCCGGGCCCTGTCCATTCTGTTTTCAACGTCTTCCTTTGTGTAGATCTCTCTGATATCGTCTCTTGTCGTCTTCATAACGCCCGCTCATATCTCCAGTATCTCTGGCCTGTGGTGGATCTCAGGCAGGAATCTCTCCAGCAGGTCGCTGGTCTTCATCTTCAGATGGGTGGTGTTGATGCCGGCGTTGCATCCGAAATACTCGGCGTCGGCGACCTCCCTGTCGATCACCAGCTCCACTTCGTTCCCCTCGTCGTTCACGAGCCCCATTGCGGACGCAGACCCGGGCAGAGCGCCTAAACACTTTTCCATGTACTCCGCCGGTGCGAACGACGGATTCGATACGCCTATCTTCCTGCCAAGTTCCTTAGTCTTGATAGACTTGTCATCCGGCAGGACCACCAGGAAAAATCTCGTCTTCTTCCTGTCGCACAGGAAGAGGCTCTTCCTTATCTGTACGCCCAGTTTCTCGTCCAGCTCCCGGCACTCCTCCATGGTCTCAACGACGTCGTTGGTGACACACTCGTACGGGATGCCGAGCTGATCCAGAATGTCGTATACCTTTCCGGCCGTGGCGTTTCCCAGGTCGGACGGCTTGCTGCTGCTTATTTCGCTGATATAAGGCATGGTCTCATCCTTCTTGTCTGGTTTGATCTATTTTATCACGAAGAGACCCCTGTGTCTGACGACACCACCACTTTTCTCTCCTTGACAAAAATCCGATTTCGGACTATCATTTTGCTGCAAAGTCCGATTTCGGACTTTGTATATATAACGATACAATTATATTCACAATTATCACCAGAATGATATGTATAAAGGTGCTGAAAATATGACACAGAACGATAATTCCGCACTTCAAAGATTCAACAGGATCTGGGACAGGGTAAATGCCGCATTTCACAAGGCAAGCGGCAGGATGGGACTCGCGGACAGCGAGCTCACCATTCTTTACATGCTCTGCGACTACCAGCGTCCCTTCAGCCAGTGCGAGATAATCCAGCTCACGGGACTGAGCAAGCAGACGGTGAACTCCTCTGTGCGGCGCATGGAAAAAGCAGGCTGGCTCGTCCTTGGAGAGCGATCCAACCGCCACCGTAAGATGACCCTAACTGAAAAAGGACATGAGATCGTCCGGGAGAAGGTCCTCCCTTTCATGGATCTTGAGGCAGGTATCTTCGACCAGTGGACCGAGGAGGAACGCGAAACCTTTCTCGGACTCATGGAGCGGTATGAAACAGCCCTTAACGAGATAGCAGAACAGATCGAGAACACCAGGAGATAATATGAGCAGCGTGCTGAATATCAGGAGAAAGAAACAGCCGATACAGCTTTCAGATCACTTTTCATACGGAAAGATGATCCGCTTCACCCTGCCATCTATATGCATGATGATCTTCACATCCATATATGGCATCGTAGACGGATTTTTCGTCTCTAACTATGTTGGAGCCGTTCCTTTCGCTGCACTGAATCTGGCAATGCCCTTCATCATGATACTTTCCGCATTCGGATTCATGTTCGGGAGCGGCGGCACGGCCCTTGTTTCCATGCGTCTGGGAATGGGAGAGAAACAACGGGCAAATGAGACCTTTTCTCTCCTCACCTACGTTCTGCTGGTGAGCGGTATCGTGCTGGGGATCGTCGGAACAGCCATCGCACCTTGGGTCTGCCGCCTTCTCGGCGCCACCGAAGAAATGATGCCATATGCCGTGCAGTACACCCGGATAAACATGCTGAGCCTACCGTTTTTCATGCTCCAGCGTATGTTTCAGAGCTTCATGATAACGGCAGAAAGGCCGCACATGGGCCTCGTCGTAACGGTCATCTCCGGATGCACCAACATGGTGCTGGACTGGCTCTTCGTTGGAGTCTTCAGCTGGGGCCTGGCCGGCGCGGCCTACGCCACGGTGATAAGTGAATACGTGGGAGGTCTCATTCCTCTGGTATTCTTCCTGATGCCAAACAACTCCCCTCTCCGCCTTGGAAAAACACATTTTCACTGGCACGACATCGTGAAGGCGAGCACCAACGGCTCATCGGAGTTTCTCTCGGTTAGTGCCTCTTCAATAATAGGAATGCTGTACAACCTGCAGCTGCTCAGGTATGCAGGCACGGACGGCGTTGCAGCGTACGGTGTCATCATGTACGTGAACTTCGTATTTACGGGGATCTACTTCGGATACACCATGGGGATCTCCCCTGTGATAGGATTTCACTACGGAGCGGAAAACGAGGATGAACTGAAAAACCTTTTCAAGCGTTCTGCGAAGATGCTCATCACCGCCTCTGTAGTCATCACGATCCTCTCCGAGCTGGCATCCAGGCTTCTTGTAGGCATTTTCGTCGGCTACGATCCAGAGCTCATGGCTCTCACAGTCAGAGGCTTCCGGATCTACTCGATTGCGTTTCTCTTTATGGGCATCAATATTTTCGGATCGGGATTCTTCACAGCTCTGAACAACGGCGGGATCTCTGCCATGCTATCGGTCACCCGTTCCCTCGGCCTTCAGCTGATCTCCATCTATCTGCTGCCGTATCTCCTTGGCACCGATGGGCTGTGGCTTGTGGTCGTGGTGTCCGACGGGCTCTGCCTCCTGCTGACGATCTACATGCTCGCCAGATACAGAAAGAAGTACCATTACATTTGATTACAGGTAAATAAACAAAAGTCCCCTTGAACGGGGGGCTTTTTTGCATATAATTATCAATGTAAATTAACTATGTTAACTATAAGGAGAAACATACCGTGAACGCAGATAATACCAAACTGCTCCTGGATTCATTCCGGGACGCAGAACTGGCACTGACCGCGATGCCTGAGCTTCCGAAAGGCGTGACACCGCTCTACATACACGTGCTTGACGCTATCGCTCAGCTCGAGGAACAGGGACGTAACGCTCGTGTATCTGACGTTGCAGAGTTGCTGGGCACTTCCCTTCCCGGAGCGACAAGAGCTCTCAACAGCATGGAAGCTCTTGGCCTGGTAAAAAAAGAAAAAGCGACCAAAGACAGGCGGCTCGTCATCCTGCGGCTATGCGACAGAGGACGCGAGATCCACGAGCAATATGTGGTCAGGTACATGGACGCACTGTCAAGTCTCCTCGGTGATATCTCGGATGAAGACGCCGAGTGCACCGCCGCCACCATCCGCAAGGTAGCAGAACTCATGCGCCGCGGCAGGGTGAACATCATGAAGGACTGAGAGACGACGATATTTAAAAGGGGTATAAATAATCAAGAGGAAAAGAGTTTATGAATGAAATTACAGAAAAGACATCGGCGGATTTCACAACGGGAAGCATTCCTAAAAAGCTGCTGGCCTTCATGCTCCCAGTGTTCGGCGCCCTGGTCCTCCAGGCGATGTACGGCGCGGTGGATCTGCTGGTGGTAGGCAGATTCGGCACCACGGCCGGCCTTTCCGGTGTCTCGACGGGGAGCAGCGTACTCAATCTGGTCACTTTTACAATAACAGGGTTTGCCATGTCCCTCACCATATCCATCGGCAGATACCTGGGAGAGAACAGGCCTGAAAAGATAGGTCCCCTGTTAGGGGCAGGGATCTTCCTTTTTCTGGTCATCTCCTGCGTTCTGTGCGTCCTAATGATCGCCTTCCCGCGGCAGATCGCTGTGCTGATGCAGTCACCCGCAGAGGCCGTTGGATACACTGCTCAGTACACACGGATCTGCGGCATAGGAATATTCTTCATAGTCGCCTACAACGTCATTGCAGCCATTTTCAGGGGCCTCGGAGACTCAAGGACGCCGCTCGTTTTCGTGGCCATCGCCTGCGCTGTCAATGTAGTCGGCGACCTTCTTTTTGTTGCTGTCTTCCACTGGAACGTAGCGGGTGCAGCTATTGCGACAGTGCTGGCTCAGGCGGTCAGCGTGGTCATGTCACTGGTTATCATGGTAAAAAGGGATCTTCCCTTTACGCTCAGGCTTCGGGATGTGAAGCCGAACCACGAGGTGGGACACATCGCGAAGATCGGAGCACCACTGGCGCTTCAGGAATTCCTGACACAACTGTCCTTCCTGGCTCTCTGTGCCTTCGTGAACACCCTGGGCCTCACAGCCTCGTCGGGCTACGGAGTGGCCAGCAAGATCATTTCATTTATCATGCTTGTGCCGTCCGCACTCTCCCAATCTCTGTCCTCATTCATATCCCAGAACGTGGGAGCCGGACGCGAGGACCGGGCGAGAAACGCCATGAAATTTTCCATGGGGTTCGCCTTCTGCATAGGGGTAGTTATTTTCCTGTTCATCTGGTTCAGGGGATATCTGGCATCAGGCATCTTCACCACGGACCAGGATGTGATCAAGGCCGGATGGGAATACCTGCGGGGCTTCGGCGCCGAGACCATGGTGACCCCGTTCCTGTTCAGCTTCATGGGATACTTCAACGGCCACGAAAAGTCCTTTTTCGTGATGTGCCAGGGCATGGCGCAGACTTTTATCGTCCGCCTTCCTGTAGCCTGGCTCATGAGCATACAGCCGCACGCTTCTCTGCAGCACATCGGATATGCGGCGCCTCTGGCGACCAGCTTCGGAATAGTTATCAATCTGGTGTACTACATGTACTTTACGAGGAAAAAGGCTCTCGTACGGTGAGGCCAAGCATTGCGGCAAAGCTCTCTGCAGCCCTGGAGAGGTTCTTCTTCTCAGCCTCGCTCACGGGCTTCCCCACCCGTGACGACAGCAGCCTTATCACCCCTCCCGCGAAAAATGATCATAAGAGCGGAGCGGGGTCTCAGTACGAGACCCCGCTCCGTTCTTATGTGAAGGATATTGCTATCATTTTGCTATTGATCCGTCAGTGAAGCTTCTTCTGTTCCACCGATCTGATGTCAACGGTAATGTTTTTCAGACCTGACCTCTTCCAGATCCACAGACCGGACAATATCACCAGGAGGCCGCCGCCGATCAGCTCTGTCTCGTAAATGATGTTTTCCTTTGTAGTGGTCATTACCGGGAGTGCGGAGCATACGATGGCAATGACGCAGATGACCAGCTCCATGTATCCGAGGAATATGCCCCACTTCTTGTTCCTGGTCATCTGATACAGTCCTTTCACGTCTTCCTTCTCCCTCTTGATCTTTATGTACGACATGAACAGGATCACATATGGGAAAAGCGACGTAAGCGCGGTCATTGTCACCAGAACGTTATATATGGTCTCTACCGCCGGGAAAAGTGCGACTCCGGCCAGCAGCACAGATACCAGTACCGCCTGCATGAGTATGGCCTTTTCCGGAATTCCGTGCTCATTATTCTCCGTGAGCTTCTCCGGAAATACGCCCTGCTCGGCCTGGCCGAAGAGCATCTTGGTCGGCTGCGATATATACAGCACAAGTGCACCCAGTATGGATAGTGTTATCCCCAGGGCTATCACCTGAACGAAGAACTGAGGCACGTTAAGCAGGTCACATGCGACTACCAATGCATCAAGAGTACCTGTATATGCAAAGATCTTAGACGTAGGAAGAAGCATGGTCATCGCAACGGATCCCACTACATAGAGAATGCACACGACCGCAGCTGCTATCATTATGGCTCTCGGATAATCCTTCTGCGGGTTCTTCATCTCAGAACAGAAATTCGCTGTGAGTTCAGCACCCGTATACGCAAAGGTTATTCCCGAAATGGCGACGAGAGAGTTAGCGTTCAGCTTCGGAGTAAGCGTCTGAACGGTATAAACCGATGCGCTCGGAGCTTTCTTAAGAACCACTATCGCCAGAAACGCCATGACGATCAGGCAGATCGTAGGTATGGTCGATCCAAGAGATCCAGCGCTGGTAAAATATTTCCCGAATTCCATCCCCTTCATACTTGCAAATGACAGGAGCCAGATGATGATCAGAGACATTCCAAGCACCAGGATCTTGTTATCCGCAAGTTCCGGCCTGCCGATCATATACGTGAAGTTGATGGCGAAAAAAGTCAGGAACGATGCGTACCAGAAAATGAGTGCCGTCCAGTGGAGCCATGAGACCATAAAGCCGTATTTTGTTCCGTAGGCGATCTTCACCCATTCTCCCATCCCGCCGTCGGACGGGTACGCGGAGGCCAGCTCCGCGCACATCAGAGCCTGAGAGACGAAGAAGATGAACATGAATATCACCCATGTCGGTATGGCGCCAAGGCCCAGGCCGAAGCTGTCCGAGGTGGATTTCGCTATCCACCTTATCCCGTACAATGCGGATATGTTCATGAAAACGAGTTCTCCGAACGTGATCCTCTTATCGGTCTTTTTCATATTCTCCTCCCTTCCCCTCAAAACTCATTTCCGCCAGCGGTCAGTGGCAGATGATGTACCCCAATTCATCAAATGCCGTTTCGTTTTACCTTGTAATCATAATCTCTATGGAAAACGTGTTCATCGTTGAGCGTCGCATCCATGTATCCGGTTATGTAGAAGTAGTCTTTATCAGCGGTCTGGGTGACCACGATATCCGTGTCGATAAGCCATCCTGGTCTGCCGTTTTTCATCTTCTGAGTGATGGTATATCTGGCAGAAAGCGGATCCTTATTGCACATGGTCAGTTCCCTCTTCAGGTTGTGTTCCACGACAGTGCCAATATCGTCGAAACGGTATACGCCCTCTCCGAACACGCCACCTACACCGTCTGTGATGGATGTCCAGGTATCCGTGATCAGGTCGTAGTGGATGCTCCTGTCCACGTGGCCCTCTGAAAGAGTGGTCATAGGCGTGAGCGGAGCGCATCTTGCATTCATGTCAGGGCCCTTGGCGTCTTTCCCGGTAAATACAGGCAGAGTGAATTTTGCCGTGGAAAGATCGAGCTTCAGTGTAGCAAGCTCAGGTGATGGCCATATCATAGGCCAGAATGAATTTGCGATCGCCAGTCTCACCCTGTGACCTGCCGGAAAGTGATGGCCGCAAACATCCAGCTGGACTTTTCCCTTGTATTTCTTCCCCGGCTCCAGGTAAACCACCTTGTCGTGGCCCTGCAGGTGAGTGAGATTCATCAGTCCGTAGGAAACTCTCGTCGCTGCTCCATCAGGATGGATGTCGCAGAGTTCAGCATACAGGAATGCGTTTGGCTTGTCACAGGTGAATTCAACTTCGAATTCAGGATATCCCAGGACCTCGAAGTCCTCGGAAAGAATATCCGAATCGAATACCATGGCCATGCCGTCATCGACTCTCATGTCTGCAGGAGACTCTCCCGGAACTCCTGCACCCATCCACTCATTGGCGAGCAGCCCGTGGTTAGGAAGCGTGCAGAGATCCACGATCTCTTCTTTATCATTGAGTTCCTTCTGGAGATGTCCGTATGTCATCGAAAGAGTTTCAGGCTTCACATCCGCTGAAGGCCATCCATCCAGTGCTACCCAGCGGCCGTCGCTCACAGGATGAACGGTCTCAGGCTTCATGCTGTCCTCCATCCAAACCTGTACCATAGGACAGTCGAGGGTATCGTTATCTATGCCCTTGAGCCACTTATCCCACCATTTCGTTGCCTCGCCCAGGAAGTCGATGGCAGGCTGAGGTGCACCGTCGTGGGCAAATACGTGAGCCCAAGGTCCGATCAAAGCCTTCCTCGGTACGCTGAGTCCGTTCATCAGGGTGAGGACGCTGTTTGTATATGAATCTGCCCAGCCGTCCAGTGCGAAAACCGGGACCTGTATGTCGTCGTAGTTCACACTCACCGAACCGTGCTTCCAATAGTCGTCCCTGGTCTGGTGCTCAAGCCAGTTTGCAGGCCACAGAGGCATCTCCTCCAGCCTCTTGATGGATTCCTCTTTCCAGGTGTCAGGCTTGATCTCAGGATCTATCGCTCTGCACATATAAGCCAGCATGATATTGCCCCACCAGAAGTTGTCGTTCAGGAGAAGCCCGCCCTTGTAGTGGATGTCCTGTGTGTATCTGTCATCCACGAATCCCACGCAGATGATCGCCTTCAGGGCCTCAGGCCTTCTGGCCGCCACCTGGAGAGAATTGAATCCGCTCCAGGACTTCCCCATCATGCCAACGTTTCCGTCGCACCAAGGCTGTTTGCTGATCCACTCGATGCTCTCCACGGCATCGTCCTGTTCCTGCTTCAGATACTCGTCGTAGAAGCACTGATCAGACTCACCGGCTCCTCTCATGTCCACACGAACTACATTGTATCCCATTCCGGCGAAGAAGCCATACATTGGCTCATCTCTGCCCCTCATGCCGTCTCTTTTTCTATATGGCTGAGTCTCGAATATCGCAGGAAGCGGCTTATCCGTCTTCGGGCGCCATATTCTTGCCGATAGCCTGCAGCCGTCGGACATGGTTATCCACTCATTTTCGATGACATCCCATTCATATGGGAAGTCCTCTCTCTTCATGACCTTCTTAGGCTTCCTTTCCATCTTTGCCATTTTGCACCTCCTCTGCTCTTGCAAGTTTGGCCTTTCTGCCGTAAGTTCTGGACCAGATCACCGCCACAACGAGACCAATGACTCCCATAGCCAGCATATACATGAAATTCAGATGATATCCCTGATATCCAGGGAATTTATCGAGCAACTTTCCTCCGATGAAATAGCTCAATACCTCAGGAAGATAACCGAGTGTGCATGCCACTCCGATTGCGACTCCGCTGAGCTCCAGAGGGATACCACCCTCGGAGATGAATGTGAAGTACAACCCGAAGTTGCAGAACATTCCTGCATATACCAGCAGGCAGGCTGCAACGACCATGGTCATCCTGACACTTGAGGACATCTTATACGTTCCGTCCATAAGGATGACGCCCGCGATCATGAGCACATATCCTATCATCATGGTCTCCGACCGTCCGATCTTATCTCCGAGGAATCCGCCGATCGTTGAGGCGAACGGCCTTACGTACTGGGCAAGCACAGTCAGAATGGCCGCCACTACTGCAGAGACGCCGATGATGTTGTTGGCATACGGGGTAAAGTAATATGAAGACAGGTTGAACGTGTAGCTGGTGTACATCATTATGATCACGAGCCAGATAACCGGCATCTTCAGGATCATCAGCATATCCTTGAAAGATACCTTTCTCTTTTCAGCAGTTGCTTCATCGTCGATCTTTTCAGGCTCCTTGAGAAGGAAAATGAAAATGATACCGACAATGATAGGAGCCGCCGAGTAAAAGACGATTATCGCTCTTATCCCCATGTAAGGCATGGCCTTCGCCTGAAAAAATCCGAAGATCGCAGTTGCGACCGCCAGGTGTGCCGCATTGAATACTCCCCTGCCTCCTTCAAATGTGCCGTAGGCCTTGCTCTGTTCTGCGTCTGTAGCCTGAGTCCTCACCACCTTCATCAGCGCCGGCCAGAAGGTCAGCAGTGATGTTACTCCCCAGAGTCCGTAGATGAACAGAAGTGCCTGATAGCTGTGGACCACCAGGTGCAGCAGTCCGCCAAGACCTGTGAGGATCATGGACAGGATCAGCAGACGTTTTGCCTTGAACTTGTCGGCCAGAACTCCTCCGATAACATAGGAGACGACTCCCAGAAGTCCGTAAGCACTTCCGAGCATCCCCATCTGCGTGTTGGTCAGATGGTACATGTCCACATAGGTCTGATAAAAGTATGACCTGAAATACGGAAGTCCGTAAATGATGGATCCCGCGAAGGCCAGCAGCAGGATAGTTCCGATATTTTTACGGTATCCCACTCTACTTGAGGTCGCCATATAAACTCCCCTCCTCTCTTTGTCTTATCCCAATACCCTTTTGTTATCCGAAATCTACACCATAGTTAAAGTTTTATCAAAGCGAGGCGGTTTTCTAGAGAGGAAAATTTTCATTGAAGAATTTTCGTAAAAAGAAAATTTCACTCGATATTATCGATAAAATGAATTAGAATACCTTATAAATGAATAAATTCATATCATATTTTCTTTTTTGGAAAACGTATTTTGTGGATAATATTAAAGAAAATTGATTTTTATCATTTGCAAAGGATAAGAAAGTTATGGATACTAATGAACTGTATTTATTCATCGGAAGGACCATACGCACGATCAGAAAAGCCAAACATATCACCCTATCTGATATGGCTCATGACCTGAACAAGAGCGTCTCCACCCTGTCAAAATACGAGAACGGACAGCTCTTCATGGGAATAAACGATCTCCTCGACATCTGCCGCCTTCTCTCGATAGACGTCAGAACACTTTTGCCTGGGACCGAGACCGAGGAAAATGCCTCTGATATCCAGCGATACAGCAAGTACTTTATTTCTCGGCTGTATCTCTACTATTACAGTGGTCAGAATAGTAAGGTACATTCTTCAGTTATACTGAACGACAACGCCAACTTTCATTCGCTTATGTACTTCAACGTGAAGAACATATCCGATTTTTACAACTGCAGTTACATATACGATGGGACAGTTGAATACAGCGACTCAAACATGGTCTACGTGATGAAAAACGTTGCACAGCCCTTTGACGCCGTGATGATACGGATCCCTACGCTCGCCCCCGTCGGCAAGGACCGGGTCGGACTGATGTCTACGATCTCGAGCTATTACCAGAGCCTTGCGCTCAAGGTGCTGGTTACTGAATCGCCCGTAAGGGATCTTAACAGTCTGATACCAAAACTCAAGATAACAAAAGATGAGCTCAGGGAAATATCCAGAGAGAATTTCTTTATAGTGCAATGATGCTATGCCTCATATCTGCTGTTACACAGCTCAAAAAAACGCCCCTTATACAGAGGCGCTCGTAATCTAAGAATGTTTATCTGGCTTCCTCAACGTAATGAACATATGGAAGCTCTCTTATCTCTTTGATGAATGCCGTGTGATCACGGCGTTTTTCCATATCCACCACCATCCGCAATGAGATGTCATCTTTCAGGATAGATGCGGACGTCATCTTCTCCATTGAATGGATCGTATAACCCCTCTCACGGATGAAGTTGAAAAAGTCCACGATGCCCTCGCCGTAGTCAAGCTCAATATACATGACCACCCTGCGGTTGGTCCGGTCGAGGTAGCGGCTCACCGGCGTAAGAATGAGGACAACGATCACTATCAGAATAAAGCATATCAGCGACACCCAGATGAGTCCCGCCCCGATGGCGATGCCAAGGGCAGCGGTGACCCAGAGGGTCGCTGCAGTGGTAAGGCCCTTCACATTTTTCCTTGCTGTGACCACGATGGTCCCAACACCCAGGAAACCTATGCCGCTGATGACCTGAGCTGCGATCCTGGACGGGTCCGTCTTCGGGTAGATCGTAAAAAGATATTCACCTGTGAGCATAGCCAGGCACGAACCCAGGCACACCAGGGAAAACGTTCTGACTCCGGCCGCCTGTCCCGAGGACTCTCTGTCGGCTCCCACAAGCGCGCCAAGCACTGCGGCAAGTATCAGCCGCACGGTCATGGAACCGAGAGAAACATCGGTTCCCGTAATAATGTACATATTCATACGCTCTCTCCTTTCCCGCTAAAAGAGGCGCGCCCGGACTACTTTTCTTCTCCGCCAGGCTCTTCCGACATTCGCCCATGCTCAGCGGACTCGTTCTCCTTTTTCGAGAGGTACTCCTTCATGCGCGGCTGTATGGCCTCGGTGATCCTCTTGCGGTATTTGAAAAAGAGTATCGCGCCCGCCACGATCAGCGACACGATGAATACGACGAAGCCGGGGCTGTTCATGGCGTGGAGGATCGCGTCTCCTGCCACTATGAATATAATGGTGCTCGGAAGGCACCCGATGGCGATGGCCCGGATGAAGTCCCGAGCCCGTATATTCGTCCTGGATGCAACAAAAGGAATGAGGCCGTTTGGTATCAGTGGAATGGCGCTGGCGATCAGGAAGACCCTGTCAGGGTGATGTGTGTGATCCAGCAGGTCCTGCAGCCAGGGATTACTGTGGGATCCGAGCACCTGGTCGGTGAGCTTCTTGGAGAACCCGGCAACCTTGAATATCACAAGGTTCATGGCCACATTCGTCACGTAACACATGATGATCCCAGTTATCTTACCGAAGATGATCCCGTCACAGATGTAGATGGGAAAAAGCGGCAGCACGATAGTAACGGTGCAGGCGCTCTGGAGCAGTATCATCACCATGGCACCAGAACTTCCCTGGGCACGGACATAGTCATCTATCTGGGATATTTTCCCATCCTTCACCAGCTGAAACAGCCTGGGCGAGTGTTCCTTAAAAATATACAAAAGTATCAATATCGTCACCAGCAGCGCCGCCCCACGCACCAGCGTCTGAAAATCAGGTTTCTTTTTCTTCATATACAAACAAATCGTCCTTCACAAAAGATAAGGTATGCTAATGTGCAATATGGTATCACTCACCGCATTTTTTTTTCAATGGTCTATCCCAGCTTGTACGCAGACTTTCGTGCCTTTGCAAATACCTCCGCTTCGACGATGGTGCACGTACGGATATCAAGTTTCATAAAATCTTCAAACGTTGCCATATATGCGTCCTCTCTGTTCCAATACATGCTTATTTTCAATAATAGTTTAAAAAGCAGGAAACATTCAAGCAAAAAGGCTGTCTGCAAAAGGACAGCCTCGATCACTTTCAATTGTCTCATTTAAAGATCATCGATCTCTTCACAGCTATCTCCTTGCGGAAGATGAAGACGAAGAACACCTCACCGTAGTGATCGTCGTAAACGAGACGCCCCAGGTCGATCACAGGGACCGTCTCCCCATCCCTGGTGATGATCCTGTATTCAACGTAATCGTCATAGTAGTCGTGCGGGTTTTCCGGATCCTCTCTCTGGAGCTCGATCTGCTGTCTGATCTCTTTCTCCACTCGCTCGAGGTCATCCGGATGGACGACATGTCGGAAGCTGGACTGCGTATAGTCCATGAAATCCTCCATATCCCTGCACCCGAAGAGGCGTATGAGGTCTTCATTCGCAAAGAAGATCTGCTCATCCTCATCTGCCTTGTATATCAAAAATGCTCCAGGTATCCCTGAGGCGATGGTCTTCGCGCTGAATCCCATCTGCTCCCTCTTGATGCCGCTCATCCTGCTTTCATAGTGCTTTGATTTATTCTTGCCCTCCGCCTTGGCAGCATACAACGCTTCATCTGCCATTATGAGGAGCTGCTGACGGTCATGTGCCTGAGCAGGATAATCAGCAAATCCTGCAGATACACTATATGACACCTCCTTGTCACCCGCTGTGACATGCCATTGTTCTTCCACCACTCTGTTTATGATATCTCGTGACTCCTCTGCAGTCTTGCCAGTTATCAGCACACAGAACTCGTCGCCTCCGGTCCTGCCTACGACAGAATCTTCAGCGAAGATCTTGCTGAGATGATCTGCCAGATCTATAAGGACCTTATCTCCCACCATATGCCCATATACGTCGTTGATGACCTTGAAGTCGTCTATGTCTATGAACACTGTAGTCATTGAAGAATCGCAGCTGTTCATGTACTGGTCCATCCTGTCCATGAAACCGCCTCGGTTGAAGATCCCCGTAAGAGCATCCACATAGGCCATCTTTCTCATGGTTTTTTCCTGCTGTCCTATCCGTATCACCGTGTAGATCGACATTATAAGAAAAACATTCAGGATCAGGCCTTCTATGAAGATAAACAGCGCCTGATTGGAATTCCAACCTTCTATAGGTTCAACATTCAGTGTCCATTTGCACTGTCCTATATCGATAGTATACCCGGTAGGCTCTGTCAGCGTTTCCTTGTTTCCCATTCCGGCTTCGACGCTCACCTGCTTTTTTACAGCCGGGCTGATGGTGGAATCCAGGCAGTAATCATATCTCAGGGATCTCAACTCCTTGAGCGTATGTTTATAGACATCAGGAACGCGCATGACCGCCACCGCATATCCCCAGAGGTACGCTTTTCCGGAACTGTTTTTAAGCAGCACGGGATCGATCACGATGACTCTTCTCCCTACACCGGGAAAAGAGAACGGGCCGTAGAGCACGGGCTTGCGGGTTTTCGCTGCATATTCCGCCGCTGAAGCGACCTGAGATAATTCCATCAGGCCATCCAGCTTTTCCTGATACACACCTTTCGTATAGCTGTCATAAATAGCGCCATCCCTCACCAGTGCAAGGTACTCCACATTCTTCTGCGTAATGAGCCTGGCGCTGTCGTCGAACCTGTCTACTTGTCCGCTGTCTGCGGCAACAAGTTCCTTAATGTATTGAGTGCAGTCAGTCCCGTACGAGAGGTCCCTTTTCACCTCCATGGCGTAAGCCTTTGACACATTGGCCGCACGTTCCAGCTTCAGATTTCTCTCTTTGTGATACACACTGACAGAGGTCACAATATTCAGGATCAGCAGAGAAGCGCTGATCAGTATCAACAATATTTTCTGTTTTTTATCGACTTTCATATGTAACCGTCTTGGATCCAATTCAAATATCCCTTGATAAATGCTCTAGGTACAGTATATTACATCTGGAGCTTTACTCGTACCGTTTTTTTGAAAATATTTGTTTTTTTGTATAAAAACATATCTGGAATTCAATGCTACAATACTAAATTTCAATCGAACAAATAATGAAAGTAAACGCTAAAACCAGCTCTTAGTGCTGTTTGCCATCTTCACTAGAGTGAACTAAACTCCTCGCAACAAAAAAGGGCGGCACGAGCCACCCTTAGCGTTGATTTGACTTACACCTGGTTTTACCTGAACTTCACCGCCGTCCCGTAGACCATTATCTCCGCTGCACTCTGCATGATCGCCGAAGTGGCAAAACGGACAGCAACGATGGCATCTGCCACCATTTCCTCAGCCTGCCGTATCATCCGGTCAGTTGCTATGTCTCTGGCAGCGTCCATCATCTTAGTGACTGCAAATACGTGATCGATAATTACTTATTTTCGTAAGCAGCCGCCTGCTTCACGAAGCCACCCTGCTCCAGCTCGTCGAGGGCTGTTATCAGCTCATCACTTGTATTCATCACGATCGGGCCGTACCAGGCCACGGGCTCGCCCAGGCGCTCGGAACACATGAAGATGATCTCTATAGGATCGTCGCCCGCCTCGATGGTAACGGTGTCTCCATCGCCAAGCTTAACAGCTGTCTTCTCTTTTACCGGCGTGCCGCTGACCTTCGCATCACCCTCAAGAGTGAACACCATAGCAGACTTGTTTTTTCCCGGAACACTAAGCTCTACCGAGCCGTGCGGATCCAGGAAGATGTCGTAGTAGTCCAGCGGCAGGTACTTCCCCTGTATCCCGGAATGACCCTGATAGTTTCCTGCCAGAAGCCTGAGCTTCCCGTGCTCCAACGGAAACTCCTGTATCTCGCTGGTCACAACGCCGTGGTAAAAAGGCTCTGCTGTCATCTTGTACTTCGCCGGGATGTTGAGCCACAGCTGCAGGCCCAACATGCGCTCCGAAGGCTGAGGCATTTCAGAGTGAAAAGCCCCGGAACCGGCAGTTAGCCACTGGGCTTCCCCGTCGTGGATGGCCGCTTTAGTGCCAAGATGATCTTCGTGGATCATGGTGCCTTTGGAGAGGAACGTAAAAGTCTCTATCCCCCTGTGCGGGTGCATAGGGAAGCCGGCAATGTAGTCTGACGGATCCGTAGAATCAAAGGCGTCCAGCATGAGGAATGGATCGTATTCATCCGTGGTCTGATTTCCCAGTACCCTCACCAGGCTCACGCCGGCCCCGTCCTGTGTGCGATATCCCTGTACCTGTTTTATAACTTTTCTTAACATTTTATTTCTCCCTTCCGGTATTTTCCGGTATTTTTGAATTTTTGCGATATTTGTTCAGCAGTTCCACCAGGATCTTCTTGTCTTCCCTGGACCAGACAGAAAACTTTTCACGGAACATCTCGTCGTTTTCCGGACAAATCTCCCGGATCACCTCTCTGCCCTCTGCGGTCAGCTTCACTATGGATCTCCTGTGATCTTCTGGATCTTTTTCCCTTCGGACCATACCCTGCTTCTCCAAGTTTGAAATTACCACGGGAATAGTGCCGTTGCTGCTCAGTACTTTCTCTTTGATCTCACCCACAGTCATAACGTCTCTATATAGCAGCGCCTCCAGGACCATGAACTGCGGGAGAGTCAGGCCATGTGCTCCGGCTATTCGCGCGGTCTCCCTGTCCAGTTCCTTCACGATCCGATGGATGCCTATCAAAATATATCTTTCTTCTAACATATTCTCACCTCTTCTTGATGGATATTATATCTAATTAGACCTAATTGTCAACAGGATTTTCACCGAGATGCTGTGAAAAAAGTCAACTGGGAATGCCCCCGATCTTTTACTTTATCTTATGTTTCTCCATACGCTCTTTGAAAATACCGGTGATGATACCCCGAAGCTCTTCACGTTCTTTCTCGGGAAGCTCTCCCTCTTGTTTAGCTGCAGCATAAAGCTCAGGATACTGGTTTGCGATCTTCTCTATTGTCTTCGTGGTTGCGTGATTCCTGACAAAGAAAGGGATCTTCTTTATCCACTCCTCCGGTACCAGTGCGAGGATCTTGTCCGCCGCCTCTTTATCGCTTATCTCGGCCGTGGATAGACCCGCCCTTATCTGCTTCTGTTCTTTTTCTGTAAAATCCTGCAGTTCCATTTTGTCTTTCCTCAGCTTTCGATTATTAAAACTCAGTCCTAAAGTGCGGTCCCTCTTTCGGGAATGAAAAATGCCGATGTGTCGACATTCTCCAGCTCAAGGAGCTTAACTTTCCTCTGGATGCCTCCGCCGTAACCGGTCAGGTTACCTCCCAAGCCCATGACTCTGTGGCACGGGATGATGATCGAGATGGGATTGTGACCCACCGCACCGCCGACCGCCTGTGCCGACATACGGGAGATCCCTTTTTTCCGGGCAATGATACCCGCGATCTCGCCGTAGGTCATGGTCTGGCCGTACGGGATCGTGAACAGGATGTCCCAGACCTCTCTGCGAAAATCAGTACGTCTGCAACCAGCGGAGGTGTGAAGTCCGGCTCTCTGCCATCGAAATATATGTCCAGCCACCTCGCTGTGTCCCTGAATACTGTCAGCGTCTCATCAGCACTTGCGATCTCATGACCGGATCCAGAATATTTCTGGCCTTCGAACCAGAGACCCGTGAGAGCGGTCCCATCGCTGGTCATGATCATGTTTCCCAGAGGGGATGAATAGTGGCTGGAATAATCCATAAATGATCCTTTCTATACAATGCAACACGTCCGGTCATGACCATCCACGTGACACACGTTATTTAAATCAGAGTTCCTCGTGATCTTCACTGTTAAGTATCAACCGGGTCAATCCGTTTATGTATGATTCTTTGTCACTGCTGGATTTATCCGTATATGACACCGTGATATCCACGCTGCAGTTCCCGCTCCACTGACCGGCCTTTCTCATTGACTCTATCCCCTGCCTGATCTTCCTGGCGATATTGCGCACATCTTCCTTGCTGTTGAAGTTCATCAGAAGGTAAAACAGGCTTCCCTGCACTCTGCCTATAACACACCTGGTGCCAGCACTTTTTCTCAGGATAGCACCTGTCTCGCACAGCAGACAATTTCCTGAATCGTCTCCGTAAAGTCTTACTACGTCGCTGTATTCAGGGACAATTATCTCCATCAGAGCTACATTTGTCCCTCTGTGCCAGCGCTCACTCAAATATGAATAGATACTTTCCGACACACCCCTGGCATTGGCAAGGCCTGTGACCTCATCGACAGATGACAGCTTATTTTCCTCGTTAAAGAACTTTGTTGACCCTTCTGCATCTATCACAGTCCCTAATAATCCTATGATCCTGCCGTCACGGTACACAGGGATCTTGCTGACGATGATGTCCCTGTTCGTTCCGTTTACTATGCAGCATCCTCTCCTGAGGTATATCTTCTTCCCCCTGCTCAGTATCTCTTCTTCATCATCTCTGAATGGAGCCGGATCGATGTGCCACATCATATCTTCGTCTGTTTTTCCTATTATGTCCTCTTCTGAACTGAATCCGAAATATCTGAGGAAACTTCTGCTTGCACCTAGGAACCGCCTCTTATCGTCCTTCCAGAAATACATTCGCTTTGCGTTCAGGATCATATTTTTCCAGAGCACCTCGTCCGTTACTCCGACAGTATGGCGGCTCGAGCCGGCATCGCTGAGGTCGGATGCCACTTTTTTGATGCTTTCTTCATCCATTCCCGTCTCAAGTGTGACGTGAAGCGCTAGCCTGAAATCAGATCTCTGGACCGGAACGATAAGATGCAGGAACCAGCGGTATTCTCCTGAAGCAGTAATACTTCGGAACATTCCAGTAAGGGCACTCTTATCGTTATTCTCCATACGAGACCTTAGGGTGGATACATCCATGAATTCCGCAAAGCGCTTCTGATCCGGAAGGTAGCAGTAATTCATCTTCCAGGCATTGATCACAGAAGTCAGGTCCTTAAGCTTTATACCCACACCCATCGGCTGATCTGACAACGAGGATTTCACGCCCTCAACGGTGTTGTTCTCCAAATCATAAATGGCGATGTCGTTGCACATGTAATACAGATCACTCATGGATTCCATTCTGACCTGCTGAATATCATCAACTTTCACTGTCACATACTGGATGTGGACTTTATAAAGGTAGTGATCACCCTGAATGGCCACAACTGATCCCGTGAGCTGCATATAATGATCTCCAGACGGATATGACGTAGTCTGAGGGCCGTTAAGTTTCCTCAGCTGCTGGTCAGCGAACTGCCTGTGGAACATGTGAATAGGATCACCTGCAGTGTTTATTTTTTTCTCCCATCCCTTCAGATCGGGAACATTGTCTTTTATCAGAACATCTCTATAGGCCTGGTTAGCGAAGAGAAGGTTCATATTCACACCGTCATCGTCCACCACACAAAGAGGTTTGTCTGTAAGATAATCGATCTGGCTCAGCCTGGAAAAGTAGCTTCTCCACTTTGCAGGTTCCCGCGTCATTCCCATGCTCTTGAAAAATCCCGGCATCTGATCTATTGGCATTGGACGGCCGAAATAGTAGCCCTGGATTTTTTCGCAGCCGATATTTCTCAGGAAGAGATATTGTTCTTCTGTTTCCACCCCTTCTGCCAGTGTGGAAATATCCAGGGACTTTGCCATCCTTACGATGGATGTGATCATTTTCCTGGACTTCTCATCAAAGTCCTTGAGGAACGCCATGTCGATCTTCAGCTCATCAAACGAATAATTCTTCAGTACTTCGAGTGAGGAATATCCCGATCCGAAATCGTCCATCCACACCTTGTAACCCAGCTGATGAAACCTGCTGATGAAGGCTTCGACCTTGTCGATATTCTTTACGAAAGCGCTTTCTGTTATTTCGATATTTGTGAATTCTCTCGGAACTCCATACTGCTGTGAGATCCTGTCCAAGGTGTCCGGCAGGTCGTCGTGGAGGAAGTCTTTGCGTGACAGATTCACTGATACAGGGATCACGTCAACATCATTTCCAGACACCTTACGATAATCCCTGCACACCTGCTCAAACACATGGAGATCAAGTCTGTATATCTGACCGGTCTCTTCAAGTATTGGAATGAACTGGCCCGGAGATATCACACCGTATTCAGGGTCCATCCACCTCACCAGAGCCTCTCCGCTGCAGACTGTTCTGGTCATCGTGCGGACTACGGGCTGATAGAACACCTTTATCCACCCATTGTTCAGAGCCTTTTCAAAGTTACGCATAATATAGTATTTGAAGGAGGCTCTTTCCATTATTCTGTCATTAAACCATTCAAAGACAGATGATATTGTACCTGAAATCGATTCACATGCCAGTCTCGCTTTGTCGCAGGCATCCGTCAGCCTGGTACCATCATTTTCGAATTTAAATATGCCTACCTTTACCGCCAGATTGTTTCCATCATTCAGATCCTTCATCTGCAAAAATAGCTCGTTGAGCCGGGATTCAATCTGATCATCTTCAGAATACACTACAAAATGGTCACTCTCGAAGCGAGAAGACTTATCCGCATCAAAGAACTTTCCGATCAGCCTTGCAAGGCAGCAGATCTGTTCATCTCCTGCTTTAAACCCGTATCTGCTGTTAAACATCTTCAGATCGCACAGGTCGAAATACATGACTACAGGCACTTGACCCTTTTCCCACATCTTCTCGATGCCGGCGCCGGCATACTCGAGGAAGTGAGTCATATTGTGCATTCCGGTGAGCTCATCGTAGTGCTTTGAGAATTCAGTGCTCTCAGATGGAGAATATTTATCGGACAGCGTGGTCAGTACAGCCTTCACGATTTCATCATTTCCGGAATCGGCAGTTTCATCTGTGTACGTGATAAAAGCCAGTTCCGCACCGTTTACCGAAATGTGTTTGCCTGTTCCGTGAATAATATGATAATCGGACTGGTCTTCCCTCCTGTTCCTGAATATCACATCGTAGCTGTCGTCCTGTGTTGCAAAACTGTAAGAATGATCTTCCATCCTTGCAATATCGTCGGGATGAACGTTTCTGTACAGATCTGTGTTGAGGCAGTACACTGCTTCCTGACAGCTGTCATATCCGAATAGCCTAAGATATGCCTTTGAAACAAGAAGTGGCTTTATCTGATCGTCTACATACCGGTATACGGCAAGAGGGATAGGGATATTTTCAAGAAAAGACCGTGTATCAGATGATATTTCATACGTCCCCATTTTATCTGCTCCTTCTGTCGTTTTCAGCTTTCTGGTAATGTTGACGCTTTACCTCCGACATCTCGTTCGCTGCATTTTTCGTCAGCGCGCTCATGTCGATATCTTCTTTTTTCATATCTGACATGCCCATGGAGACCGAAAAACCCGCAGCCTTGATCTCTTCGTATATGCGATCCATCATTTTCCGTATCTCATTCTCGTTGCAGTCCGGAATGAAAGCCACGAACTCATCACCGCCTATCCGGTAGGAATATTCCTGCCCGAAATGGCGCTGGAATATCTCTGAGGCGGTCTTAAGGATGCTGTCACCCGCATCATACCCCTGTTTTATGTCCACCTCGTGAAGCCCGTTGACGTCGAGAAAAACACATGAGAGATTTTTTCTGCACCTTCCGGGAAAGATGGAGAGTTCCTGCTCGTAGAGGTTACGACTGTTCAGTCCGGTCATCAGGTCCGTCTCGCTTATATACTTCCACTTTCCTTCAAAGTACAGGCGCTGGATCTTGATCCGCGTCATATACGTACTGGTTATGATGCCAACCGTTCCGAATATCAGGGACTGAGCAATATCCAGCGGAAGTATGTTCCTGGCGTCATTTATCACTGCGCTGACAATGAATAGAGTGGTGCAGGCACATATATAAAGGCTTATCCGAACGGGGCGGTCCGTGAAAAACAACGGCAGCACCATGATAAATGCTATGTATTTTACCGCCATCATATCGGGATTCATAATGGTGCTGAGTACTATGCTGTAACCTATCAGGATGCTGTTGAAAACATAGATCTGTAAAAGTATGTTGGTGTTTGCTCTCTTTTCCACTACCCTCGCGTGAAAAAATGACAGGATCAGGCAGATCTGCAGCGACAGATAGACCCAGAAGTGATTGCTGAATCCACCGTAATAGAAATACACAAAAACAACTCCGGGTATGAGCAACAAGCTCAGTATCCTGGAGAGAAACATAAGATTCTTGCGATTGTCCTCGTTGACCCGCCCTTTCAGTTTGCGGTATTCTTCTTCAGATATTCCAATATTAAAAAAAGACGAAATTATATCAAACACTTTCCAGCTACCCCCTCAGGCACCTTGTGATATCACATTTTGAATACTCTACACATTATAACCCCGCGATTAAATAATTGCCTGATATTTTCAGATGTTCTTATTTGAAATCACCGTGTCACCGGGGACGTTTCTTGTTGACAAATTGCAATTCATATCATACTATTGATTATAGTCAAGAGTACGGTATTTCTTGTTAAGGTTCAACTCACATCACCGAGGAGGTTTGATTTGCCAAAGGGACTTCAGTCAAAGGGGATCGCGCGCAGGAACAGGATGCTCCACGCCGCCATAAGGCTTTTTCTGCAGAACGGATACGAGAAGACTACGACCTCGTCCATCGCCAAGGAGGCAGGCATGGCGCCATCATCGTTTTTTGCTGCCTTCGCGAGCAAGGAGGCCCTTCTCCTGATCCTCGTAAAATTGATGTTCGCAGGCCAGTTCGAAAGTGCGGAGCAAATACAGGGTCAGTCGGATGACGACCCCGTGATGCTGTACGCGGTCGAGACGTCACTGCAGATGTACATCACCGAGCTGTCCGAGCCGCTGCGCGACCTGTACGTCACTGGATACTCCCTGCCCTCCACCTCCGAGTACATCTACAGCAGCACGGCGAAGCGGCTTCCTCAGATCTTCGGGAAGTACATGCCGGACGCCCAGGAAAAGGATTTCTACGAAATGGACATCGGTTCGTCGGGGATGATGCGGGCGTACATGGCCAGACCCTGCGATTTCTATTTCACAGTCGAAGACAAGATATCCCGCTTCCTAGAGAATTCGCTTACGCTTTACTGCGTTCCCGTGGAAAAGCAGCATCAGGTGATCCGGAAGGTGCTCGAGATGGACCTCGGGCCGGCCGCGGAGAAAATAATCACCGGAATGGCGCAGAAAGCCGATGAGGGCATCGATCTTATCGGTGATGAGTAAAGAGCAAACGGTAAAAATCAAAAAAGAGAGGTCTCAGAAATGTCTACCATGAGGAACAACAGGAACAGAAAAAGTCTAAGCTATCTCGTCACATCTCTGCTGCTCTGCTGCATGCTGTGCCTCACAGGCCTGGCCGGTACCGTCTGGGCAGCCGATGATGAAGCCGGTCCGGATTGGGATCCTGCATACCTGGCAAAATCATGGCCTGCATCCGGGCTTAACGTGATATGTGACTCAGACAGCTCACATAACATCAACCATATCTATCTCACGGATTATGCAGTCACAAAAAAATACAGGGTCGATAAGTTCTTTTTCTACAGAGATGTCTGGTGCTTTGAGGTCATCCCGAAAGACCCTGCACAGTATTTTCCAAAGGACCCTGCACACGAGGCGTGCGGCGAGTCTGTGCCCCTCAGAATATATTGCGACGATAACGGCAAATATCTAGGTTCTCTGGATGGTGAATACCACTGCAGATGTCAGGCCTATACGCCTGAGTTCAGATGGAACAACGCGGAAAACCTTAAGCTCTCTCTGCCGGTGGATACGAACGTCTACGCCAATGTTGAAAAAGCAAGAGAGGCAGCCAACGCAGCATTCCCGAAACAGACGACCGCTACGGGGACAGACGGATATACCTACCTGTTCTCTGGATGGGACGAAGGCATCGTAAAAGACAAGACTATTATATTCACGGGGAACTGGGAAAAAGTGCCCGGCCAGGAGACGGCAGAACCTGAAGAACAGGGAAAGCCAGCAGTACAGGCCGGAACGACGGGAAAGACTGAAACCACGGTCAGGACTGCTGCAACCACGAAAACCGTGACGAAGGCTCCTAAGACAGAAGACACTTCCGACCTTACGCCGTGGTTCGCCGCGCTGGTGACAGCTTCTGGCCTGCTGGGTGCGGGAGTGTACATGAGGAGAAGATCCAGGTCAAAGTCCTGACAATAAGCAATCATCGAGGACCGGTCCACCGGTCATATGCCCCTTTTGATGACGCCGCCATGCATTCATGTCCCCCGCATGGCGGCGGTTTTTTGTGATCTTTAGTGTAAAAAAACCACCGGCTAAGCCGGTGGAGTAAGAAGCTTTAGCTTCAAGAAAAAACCTCCTGTGATATCATGAATGAGGCTTCCAACCGCACTCATGTAACAAAGGAGGAATAAATCGATGGGTAATATTACCAAAACCGACATCAATAGTTTAACACATTCGAAGTGGCGGTGTCAGTATCACGTAGTGTTTGCGCCGAAGTACAGGAGACAAATTATCTACGGAAAAATAAAAGAGGATATTGGCAAGATACTTAGGCAGTTGTGTGATCAGAAAGGCATAGAAATAATAGAAGCGGAGTTGTGCCCTGATCATGTACACATGCTGATATCAATTCCGCCAAAATACAGCGTATCGCAAGTGATGGGATATCTGAAGGGAAAAAGCTCACTGATGATATTCGACAGACATGCGAATATGAAATATCGGTATGGGAACAGGCATTTCTGGTGCCGTGGCTATTATGTCGATACAGTTGGCAGAAACAAAAAGGCAATCGCAGAATACATACGAAACCAACTGCAAGAAGATATCGCAAATGATCAATTAACATTGAAGGAGTACATAGACCCGTTCACGGGTAGCAAGAATACGAAGGCATAATAAAAAGCGCCCTTAGGCGCAGCCGGAAAATAGAGATGCGGTTGGCAGTCTATTTCGGTGCGTCTTAAGACGCCTGCAAGTAACAGGCCCTTTTAGGGCAAGGACAAACCACCAGTTCAACTGGTGGTTATGATTNGTGATCTTTAGTGTAAAAAAACCACCGGCTAAGCCGGTGGAGTAAGAAGCTTTAGCTTCAAGAAAAAACCTCCTGTGATATCATGAATGAGGCTTCCAACCGCACTCATGTAACAAAGGAGGAATAAATCGATGGGTAATATTACCAAAACCGACATCAATAGTTTAACACATTCGAAGTGGCGGTGTCAGTATCACGTAGTGTTTGCGCCGAAGTACAGGAGACAAATTATCTACGGAAAAATAAAAGAGGATATTGGCAAGATACTTAGGCAGTTGTGTGATCAGAAAGGCATAGAAATAATAGAAGCGGAGTTGTGCCCTGATCATGTACACATGCTGATATCAATTCCGCCAAAATACAGCGTATCGCAAGTGATGGGATATCTGAAGGGAAAAAGCTCACTGATGATATTCGACAGACATGCGAATATGAAATATCGGTATGGGAACAGGCATTTCTGGTGCCGTGGCTATTATGTCGATACAGTTGGCAGAAACAAAAAGGCAATCGCAGAATACATACGAAACCAACTGCAAGAAGATATCGCAAATGATCAATTAACATTGAAGGAGTACATAGACCCGTTCACGGGTAGCAAGAATACGAAGGCATAATAAAAAGCGCCCTTAGGCGCAGCCGGAAAATAGAGATGCGGTTGGCAGTCTATTTCGGTGCGTCTTAAGACGCCTGCAAGTAACAGGCCCTTTTAGGGCAAGGACAAACCACCAGTTCAACTGGTGGTTATGATTCTGGTGCTAGGAGAGCAGCCAGTCGATAAGCCGGACAGACCTTATACCCTCGTACGTCGTCTCCAATCCCGGATCAAGAGAGTGGATAGCATTATTTTTATTCAAGTTTATGCTATTGATTGCAGAAAAATCAAAATCGTCGTTCAACTCGTCAGCTCTCATTCGACTGCCTTGAGTGATTCCGCCATCTGGATGCCGGCGATGGAACGCCGCATGAACAGATTCACGACTGCCGCAAAGATCATCGTACAGACAACCGCAAACAGATAGCTGATACCGTGGATCACAAACGGAAACGTCATGTCGTCCAGCAGGATCCTTCCCAGAACGAACCGGGTGAACAGCCATCCTCCCGGAAGTCCAATGAATCCGGCCAGGGCTGAAATGACCATGTTTTCCCACAGCACGTACGATCTCGTCTCCTCAGGGTAAAATCCGAGCACCTCTACCGTAGCGATCTCCCGGCTTCTTTCAGCAATATTGATGTTCGTAAGGTTGAAAATGACGATGAACGACAGCGCGCCCGAGAACAGCACGAGGAGCCAGATGATGTAGTTCAGGCAGGAAACGGACTCATTGACATCCGCACGCGTATCCTCCAGATCCGTCACGCCCGAAATACCGTTAATTCCGTTGATCTGCTTCAGCAGCGTCTTGTCAGGCGCTCCATCGGTTTTGACAAGACAGGTATTTTCCATATTCGTAAAATCTTCAGCATTATTATCTTCACCCGCACCGAGGATCTCCCGGCAGGTCTTTTCGTTGATGAAGATCGTGTTTCCAATGTAATTCGTATAAACGCCCTCGACCTTCAGTTCAGCTGTCATTGTTGCACCGTTTCCTGCTGAAGATCCCTCGATCCTGAAGGCGTCGCCCTTCTTCAATCCAAGCTTATCCGCCAGCCTCTTGCTGATGACCGCGCCGTTCTCCTGTTCCGGCAGGCGTACTCGTCCTCCGCTTCCGTCCACACGGGTCAGGTTCCAGAATCCACTGATGTCCGCATCGTCGGCAAAGCTCATCAGCGTCACAAATCCCATGCGCTCATCTGCCGAGACGTCCACGATCTGACTCACGCAGGGCAGGACATGTTCCACCTTCGGGTTTTGCTGTATCTCTGCTACGGACGACATGCCCCCCTCATCAATTGTGACGGCGAGCTGATAGGTCTGTATATCCTCGAACTGGATGTCCCCTACATGGATCATCGAATCACGCACACCAAACCCGGTCAGCACCAGCGAAGTGCAGCTGCCGACACCGACCAGCATCATTATCATGCGCGCCTTATATCGGAACATGTTGCGCAGCGTCACCTTTCGCAGAAAAGGAAGCCGCTTCCACAGAGGACGGATCTTTTCGATCCAAATGCGTTTGCCCGGTTTCGCGGACTTCGGCCGGACCAATGCGGCCGGCGAGCTGAGAAGCTCACTTCTGCAAGAAAACCATACGCTCAGGGACACCGCGGCCAGCGACACACCGAAGGTGAGAAGCGCCATCTTCGTGCTGAACACATATGGGAGAGGTGCGAAATCATACAGTGTCCTGTACGCCCACCAGAAAATTTTCGGCAGCCCCCAGGTCCCGACAGGAAATCCGACAGCCCACCCGATCAAGGCTGCGCTCCCGGCGTAGAGCATATATTTCATCGTGATCGAAAGATCCGAACATCCCAGCGCCTTCAGGGTGCCTATCTGAGTACGTTCCTCCTCGACCATGCGTGTCATCGTAGTGATGCATACGAGCAGCGCTATCAGGATGAAAAAAACAGGAAACACATCGGCTATGCCATCGATGATCGACGTATCGTTCTTAAAGCTGGCGTATCCGGTATTTTCCGAGCGCGTCAGCACATATGTCGATGGTGCATATCCATCCTGCTCCGAAGCGGCCGCCGATGTGAGCGCCTCCTCCACATCGTCCTTTTTTTCCTTGATGAGATCCGAATATTCGTCGCTGTAAACAGCCTCGTTTTCCGTAGCACGCAGAGTCATGTCTACCTCTGTGTATCGCGGAGAAGTGAAGTTGTTCTCAGAAAGATAGACAAAACCAGTGCGCTTTGCGCTGTCTATCGTAGAAGAGCCTCTGTCGTTGTTGAGATAGAGCGGCGAATCTACCGTGCCTACGACCTTGTAAGTCCTGTTTTTCAAGCCCACATTATCTATGCTTCCGCTGCCTGAAAAAGTGATCGTGCTTCCCACTATCCTGCTCCCGGCGACACGGTCGTCGACCACGCATTCGTCGTCTGCTTCCGGCATCCGGCCGGAGACAAGAGAAGGAATGTTCACTTTTTCCGGCACAGACATCAGGAGAAATGTGCCGCTGTGTGCAGTACCCTTTGTGTCATCGTATGTTCCTGCGGCATCTGTGGACTTCATTCCCTCGATGCTCTGGATCACTGCTCCTTTTGGATCCATCTGGTCCCGGATCACATCGATCTCATCATCCGTGAAACCAAGGGAGGAATACAGACGGTAATCGTAAAAGTTCTGAGCCTTCAGATAATTCTGACAGGCCATCCACATCTGATCACGACAGACCTTCAGACCTGAAAAGAATCCGACGCTCAGCATGACTATCAGAAAGAGCGCCAGCCAGCGTCCTTTTGAGGCTTGCACGCTTCTGATGAACGATCGTACTGACGTATTTTTCATGCAGATCTACCTCCACGACTTCTAAGCTGCCATCAGTTCTCACCATGCAATGGAATCTACTGGCCGCTTGTCTGTATTCACTTCATTCGCCTCGATCTTTCCGCTGCGAATCCTGAGGATCCTGTCCGCCATCGGTGCGATCGCCTGATTGTGAGTGATCATGAGCACCGTCGTTCCACGCTCCCTGCCAAGCTCATGAAGGATCTTGAGGACCGACTTGCCGGTCGAGTAATCGAGGGCACCGGTCGGCTCATCGCAAAGCAGCATCCTCGGGTTTTTCGCCAGGGCACGGGCGATCGCCACGCGCTGCTGCTCTCCGCCGGAAAGCTGCGCCGGAAAGTGGTCATGCCTGTGTGACAGTCCTACCAGATCCAGCGCCTCACCGGCGGGTATCGGATCATCGCAGAGCATTGCGGCGATCTCTACGTTCTCCAGCGCCGTGAGGTTCGGGATCAGGTTGTAGAATTGAAACACGAAGCCCACATCTTTCCTGCGGTACGCGACGAGCTGTTTTTTAGAAAAATCAGAAACATCGCGCCCATCGAACCATATATCGCCGCAGGTCACACTGTCCATTCCGCCGAGCATATTCAGCAGCGTCGTTTTCCCTGCTCCTGAAGAACCAAGCAGAACGCAGAATTCGCCCTCATCCACGTAGAAACTGATACCATCCAGCGCCCGGACCTCCGCCTCACCAGACCCGTATACCTTGGTCACGTTTTTGAATTCTATGAAATGTGATGTCATAAACTGCTCCAGTCGCACACATCCGTCAGACACACCTATATCGAATTTTGCTGAGGAAGACTATATCAACGCCGATACTTTGCAGCGCTCTCATCATTTCTCGTAAGTATTCATGCCCCTCATGATCATAATGAATACCGCCGCGGCCAACACCCCGATGGACACCAGCGGAGGCCAGAATATCACGCCCAGAACGGTCCCGGCGATCTTGATGCCGACATCGATCAACAGCAAGCCCCGGACCCTGCCCATGTACTCGACCGTCACTTCGCGTTCGTCATCCTTTGCAAGGCTGCCGTAGATCAGTATCAGCATGACAGTAGTGGCGATCACGATGATGCCGTAAAAGCCCTGTACCACCCTGCTCATGAAATACGTGGAGACAAGGCTTGTGGCGTAGGGAAAGAGAGACGAGAAAAAAAGCAGTCCCATGCTGAGCCACATCGTCCTCTTGCCGATCCTGCTCACGACGTGCCAGGCATTGTGGAGGCTCGTCCACATCGCCGCAAGCCACAGGAAGGACAGAGCGTACGCGGCGAAATTGATCCTCAGGTCCCAGAAAGCCCCAAGCGTCGGCGCCGCCGGCTTTTCCAACTCCAGTACCAATATGGTCATAACAATGGCAATGACCGCATCCATGAATGCACCCAGACGTTCCTTATTCATACTTTATCCTTTACTTATCTCTCTGATGACTCGCCTGTCGGCGAGACAAACATGTGTTTTGCTATTTACAGGATATTTCCCTCTGAGTAAAGGACCGCCTTTCCCGCCACAGTCACCCTGTCGCCGGAAATTCCAGTATAGAGCAGCCCCGACCGCTCGGAGGCCTGGTAGCACGTAAGGTGATCCTTCCCGAGCTTCTCACACCAGTACGGCGTGATCATGCAATGGGCGCTGCCGGTTACAGGGTCTTCCTCCACTGCCAGCTTCGGTGCAAAGACACGGGAAACGCAGTCATATTCGCTTCCTTTTGCAGTGACCGCCACCAGAAGCCCATCCAGTTCTCCCATCTTCCTCTGATCCGGCCGGAGATCGATAACGGTCTCCTCGTCTTTCAGCACCAGCAGAAGATCCCGGTCCAGATAAGCCTCAAGAACTTCTGCGCCGATCGCATCCTTCATCGCCTGGGTCACAGGTATGGGCCTGCAGTGATAGGCAGGAAAATCCATGACGAACGTGCCCCCTTCTCTACGTACCGCGAGAGTACCGACCTGCGTCGTGAATTTTATCTCCTCTGCATTTTTTTCATAGAATGTAAAAAGTACGAACGATGTGCCAAGTGTCGCATGTCCGCAGAAATCGATCTCACCGCCCGGAGTGAACCAGCGCAGGTGGTAGGTATTTCCTTCCTTCACTGTGAAGGCGGTCTCCGAAAAGCGGTTTTCCTTCGCGATGTTCTGCATCAGACCGTCAGGGATCCATTCGTCCATGACGCACACTGCCGCCTGATTTCCCTTGAAGAGGGTATCCGTGAAAGCATCTGCAATGTATTGTTTCATGCCGCTCCCTCCTTTTAGAAAAAGCATAGCATAAAGTTCTAAAAGGAAAAAGCTTTTGCACTTGAGCGTACAGAATTTGTATGAAATCTGAATATCAGTATATTGACGCAGCGATCTGCGTCATTTTCTCTGGTGTCTCTCTCATGTCGTGGGAGAACCAGAGGAGCAGACACGAATATATACCACCTATCTGGTACGCTGTTCGATATTGCCCTATTGTCACGTTATCAGTGAACGAGTCTCCGTCCTCTTCTCCATCGTCAAAATCGAAATAGTCCTTCAAAACATCCATGAGCAGGCTTGAAAGACCGGTTCGATGTATCGACAGCATCTGTTCTTTTTTGTCATAAATCGCCTGGAATACTGGCCTGATAAAAGAAGTAAAATCCTCGTGCAGAAGGCTTCTGTCACCTTCAGCTTCCTTTATAATTTCTGAAAGGCAGCAGCGAAGCACATCCTCTTTAGAGCTGAAATGCCTGTAAAAAGTGGCTCTGTGCACCCCCGCCCTCTCCGCAATCTCGCCAACTGAGATATCACCATAATCCTTTTTTTCCATGAGCTGCATAAGAGCCTCAGTCAGATACTCCCGGATCAGGCTGTGATCAAGATTTTTTCTTCTCAAAAAGCGACACCTCCCCCTCTTCTGTTGCAGATATTGGTTTTCCCGCTGAAAAGCATTGAAAATAACGACACCTGTCGCTATCATTGATTATGCTTCAATTATAAAAAACATGTCAAACAATATTCGAGGAGAAACATGAAAACATTTCTGATAATCTTTGTGCTGGCCATGATCGCCAGCTCCTGCGGTTTCCGCAAATATGTGTGGTTCATTTCACTGGGATACGGCGCAGCCGTTGCCCTGATTGGTGCAGGCCTTCTGTTTCTATTTCCCCAGGTACTAACCGTAGGAACGATCCTGGAGTGCGTGCTGTTTATTGTATACGGATGCAGGCTGTCGGGATATCTGGCCTACCGGGATCTGAAAACTGCATACACCGGGCGTATGAAGGGGGAGGTAAAAACTAATGACGGAGTCTCCTTCGCAGCTAAGATGGGGATCTGGATCTCAGCAGCGATTCTGTATGCCCTTCAGACCTCTCCTGTTACTTTCCGCCTCATGGAAGGAAATGATACCGATGGATTCTGCATCGCCGGTCTTGTAATTTCTGCCGCCGGACTTATCCTTGAAACAACCGCAGACCTTCAGAAAAACAAAGCCAAAAAAAAGAATCCCCGCCGTTTTGTGGACACCGGCCTGTTCCGCCTGGTGCGCTGTCCCAACTATTTCGGGGAGATGGTCTTCTGGACCGGAGTATTCATCTCAGGCCTGAATGTGTACAGCAGCGCCCTTCAATGGATCGTCGCCATTCTCGGTTACGCCGGAATCATCTACGTAATGTTCGGCGGAGCCCGCAGGCTTGAGATCCGTCAGGACAAGAACTACGGAAACGATCCGGAATACAGGAAATACAAATCCACTACACCGATTATGATTCCCTTCATTCCTCTCTACTCGGTGAAAGAACATAAATGGCTGGTGGCGTAATGGAAATGAATAAGAACAGGAAAAAAGAAATTTCGAATAGTCAGGCGTCTTCGGCCGTGCCTGAGGGATTTTCTCTTGCCCTGGCCATTGCGGACTGCCTGCCAGTGCTGTTTTTCAGCATCAACTCCGCCATCCTGGCTTCACGCTTTGACAACACCCTTTTCCGCGTGGGCATCGCCCTTGTGATTATTGCCGGAGCATTTAAAGCAGGCTGGAAATTCGCCATCGCCCTGCTCCACAAAGACTTGCCTTTTCTCAGCAGGCAGATGCGATTTGTTATGCCTGCCGGCTTCCTGCTGGTGCTTGTCTCTCTCATGGTTGACCACAATGAATGGTCCTTTGGAGCCGTCGCCGGACATATGGTGCACATGCCATCTCTGATATTTTTCCTCTGCGGAGCAGCTGGCCTGGTGATGATGACATGGCTGGCCAGAAGCCAGGACAGGAGAAATGCAAAAGCTAACTGGATAGAACAGATAGTAAACTCCATATCCCAGTTCTGTATAATGATAGGTATCCTTCTATAGCCGCTTTTTATAAAACGTCCTCATCGGTCACTACTCGATCACCCTTTTCCTCCTTCGCAAGGAACATATACTTGTCTGCACGAGCAACGACAGTTTCCACGTCGTCATTTTCACGAACAACGGTGATCCCTATGGAAGCCCTGCAGGAGATACTCTGTCCATCGACAACGATCTCTGTGTTTTTTGAAAGCTGCAGAAAACGCTGAGCCAGACCACGAACATCTTCCTCTGACTTAAGTTGAAGTACACCGACAAATTCATCACCACCCCACCGGCAGAATCGATCTGTGCGCCTGCCATAGTGGCGCAGCCTGAAGCCAAATTCTTTTAACAGATCATCACCTGCGCTGTGTCCATACTGGTTATTCACATCGTGAAAACGGTCAACGTCTGTATACATGACAGCAAAGGGATGACCAGTGCGCTTGTAGCGTTCCAGCTCCTCCGAAAGGTATGACTCCATATACTTCCGTCCCGGCAGACATGTGACTGGATCTCTCGTTGCCACCTCGTAGATATCACGCATCAGATCTTCATTGTATGGATCCTCCGTAACCGGGATGAAAAGTGACATCATCTCGCTGACTCCCCCATCCTTACCCTTCAGGGGTATCACGGTATTGCGGATCAGAATGCTATCACCATTCTTTTTTCGCATGAACATCTTCATTGTCTGCACTTGTTTTGAGCGGCAAGCCAATATAGCCGGGCAGCTTGGTGTCGGGATCGCATCTCCACTGACAAAGGAGCAGGAAAACGGTAGCTGTGCACACCGCTTTCCGATCACCTCTCCAGGTGCATATCCGATGAGTTTACTTGCTTCTCTGTTCCAGAAATGGACCATCTGATCCGGACTCAGAACATAGCATCCAAAGGGAAGATCATCCAGAATTCTGAAAAGCTCATCTCTGTCTGGCAGTATAGCACCAAGTGAGCTGGAGATCTCAGCCGTATCATTCCCTGAAGAGATGGTCGATTCTTTCTCTTTTTTTATTTCGTTCATTTAATACGTACCCCTCTCTCACTTCTCAAAACAGTTTGCCGCTCGGTTTCATTGTACCACTTTCAATTTATTGCCATGCCTCTAAAACCACTTATTTATCTCCGTTCACCCTGGATATTCTGAGTGGTATCAATATCGCACTCATAAATCAATTTGTTGCTTATCTTTTCTTTCTGCGTTTCTTATAATCCTCGTCTATCCGTTTCTTCCAGCTTGCTCCTAGTGTCGCCTCGCTGCAGCGCATCTCGCAGACAGTTTCAGACAGCACTTCGTAATTCAAGATTGTTCCTGTATGATCGCAGTGATAGTTGGCGGCACGATCTGCAAAGATACCGATACTGCTAGCCGTTTTGACCGCATCTATATTAGCCCCGAGGAAAAGAAACTCCCAGCCGTACTTTTTCTTCTGCCGCACGAGCATCTTCTTGACCTGTTCGTGAGAATATCTTCGGCTGGCATTTTCCAGGCCATCTGTGATGATCACGAATATCGTCTTTCCCGGTCTGTCTTTCTCCCGAGCATACTTGTGAACATTTGCTATGTGGTGGATAGCGCCTCCCACGGCATCCAGAAGTGCAGTGCTGCCGTAAACGCAGTATTCCTTTTCTGTCATCCGTGGCATTCTGGAAAGTGGCACGCGGTCATAGATCACTTGACTGCGTTCGTTGAACAGGACCGTTGATACAAGCACCTCGCCTTTTGTCTTCTTCTTCTGCTTCTTCAGCATGCTGTTATAACCGCCTATGGTATCTCTCTCCAGCCCTCCCATGGAATCGCTTCTGTCGAGGATCAATACCAGCTCCGTCAAATTCTTATTCATTCTGCACACCCTCCTTATCTTTCATCACGAGTCTCCAATTGCCATGACCAACAGGTCTTAAGGTATTGGCCAGTCTCGTGTGTGCTCCAGTTGATGGTGCAAGTATACCTGGTCTGCAAAAAGGTGTGGTCGCTTGTAAAGCGACAGTTGTCAGCCGAGGATCGGCTGGTCGAACTTGAATAGAAGCGCGTTGACTTCGAAAATATCGTAGATGCCGTTTTTGATACAATAACTCACGATGACATCCGCTTTGCTGTTGTTGGTGAGTATCAACCCTGCACTTGCAAGAAGGTCTCTGGTATCATCGAGGTTCAGTCGCAATGCTATCGCCAGAGCTATTATGGTCTTTTTCTTCGGTAAATAATCCTCGCTGCACCGGATCTTTGAAAAGAGCTTTCTGTCTATGTTAGCGCGCTTATAAACTTCCGGATCTGTCATTCCCCTTTCGTCTATCATGCGAAGCAATCGTGCCTGAAAGCTTTCTCCCAGATCATTGACCACGTCCTCCAAAGATTCACTTTCCTTTTCACGTAAGATCTCCTCGCCTTCACCGGAATCAGGATATAAAAGATCCGCTTCAGATTCATCAGCCTCAGTAGCACCGAAAACATATGATGATGGCGCATCCAGAATACTTTTTGGCGGATACTCTTCGAAATATTCTTCCCTCGTCCGTTCTGCGATGTAGTTTTCATCGATGTATTCTTCTATCTGCTCCGCCAGTCCGTATGCGATCTGGTATGAGCTCCTGCCGAACACCACAAGGATGACATCTACATCGGAATCATTCAGATGTTCACGGATCGTGGATAGCGCGATCTCCAGCGCCTTATCCTTAGGAAAACCATTCACGCCTGTCGCTATAAGTGGAAAAGCTATGCTCTTGCAGCCGAGCTGATCCGCCAGCAAAAGTGACCGACGGTAACATGAGCGCAAAACGTCATATTCACCGTGATCTCCATCGATCCACGCGGGGCCGACCGTATGTATGATGTACTTTGCCGGAAGCTTGAACGCGGATGTGACCGCCGCATCGCCAGGCGCGATACGACCGATCTTCTTCCTCTCCAAAAGAAGATCCACGGCCCCCGCTACATTGTAGATCGCCGAATCCGTACCGCTGGCGTATCTAGGCTGCGGATTTGCGGTATTTACGATGGCGTCTGCCCTTACCTTTGTAATGTCATTCCTGATGATCTTAAATGACAAGCTGTCATCACCTGCTTTCCGTTGTCTGTTCTGCTGCTCTTATTGATAGACCAGCGCTCCAGACTGCATTACAGCCACTCCACCATGTTGTCCCATTCTGGATACTCAGTATGCCTCGGTGCCGGCTTGCAGTCCGGGTCTGCATATCCTGCAGGCATCAGGAGAACCGGAACAAGATTGTCCGGCAGGCCGAAGGCTTTTGCGGTCTCTGTGTTCGGGAAAAAGTTCACCCAGCATGTGCCTATTCCCAGGTCTGCTGCTTCCATCATCATGTGAGTTGCGACGATCGAAGCATCTTCCTGTCCGGATCTCACGCCTTCTTCCAGGGGATTGTGCCACTCTTTTTCCTTGTCATAGGCGATAAGGAATACTATCTTAGCCCCGAAGATGCACCTGGTCAGACCATTTATCTTTTTCAGAGCTTCCTCGCTCTGAAGTACATAGATCTTCACTGGCTGAAGGTTTTTTGCTGTCGGCGCCACCTTGGCTGCTTCCAGAATTTTTTCCAACTTATCCTTTTCTATAGGCTTGTCAGTGAATTTACGCACTGAGTAACGCTCTTTTGCCAGATCCAGAAAATTATTCATATCAGAATCTCCTTTCTTATCAGTCTTTAATTAATTCGGACGGTTCCTCCCGTTTCACCCACTGCTCGCCAGATCTGCCTGCTTCCGTAACCGTTCTTCTTGAAATCTGAATTCAGGCATGTCATCTCTGTCGGCACCAGTTTAAGGAGCCACATGGATTCAGGCAGCTTTTTCAGTGTTTCCAGAGGTATCTTCCGGAATGCTGCAGCTGAAATATATTCATCTGTAAAAGGCTCTATTATATCTAAATTTCCTTCAACTTGAATGGACTTCAGACCGCCGAAGGATGGGTCAGGGTCAAATATCGCCGCTGCAGCGTGCCGGTTATCCTGCAGGGCCTTGAACTTCATTCCCCCTTCTGTGAAAATCCACAGCGCACCATCATGCCATGAATATTCCAGAGGTGTGCAGCGGATGAAATTCCTGGTGCAGACTGCCAGGGCCAGTACCTTGTGAGAAGAGAGAAAATCGTCGATCCACCCGGAAAGCCTCTCATGATCTAACCTCTTTTCTCCCTGATCCTTCTTCGTCCAGAAGGAGATAGCTTGAGAAAATTGTTCGTCAGTCATTCTTACCTCCTTTTATTGTAAAACTCATTTATATCTGTTCCACTTATCTCATGATTTTTTCAATTGCTTTACCTTTTGCCAGCTCGTCGATCAGCTTGTCGAGATAGCGGATCTTTTGCATGAGCGGGTCCTGGATATCCTGAACCTTAACGCCGCAAACGCTTCCTGTAATCAAGTGGTAATTTGAATTCATCTGGGGAGCTTCTTCAAAAAAGGTTCTGTAGTCCACCTCTCTGTCCAGCTGCTCCTGCAGCTGTTTTTCATCGTATCCGGTAAGCCAGCAGATAAGCTGGTCTACCTCACCCTTAGTTCTGCCTTTACGCTCCGCCTTCTTCACCAGCAGCGGATAAACGGCAGAAAACTTCATGGCAAATACTTTTTCATTTTCCATAAGATAAACCACTCCCTTTGCTATGCCCGGTCAGCTTCTATGCACCACAGAAAGCCTTTGGCCGTTCTTTCCCCGGAATCCTGAAAATGGCCTCCTGCATTCCATTCCAACGTAGTTGTAATGTTCTGCTCTTTCAGGATCTCCGCCTGTGTCCTGATGGCATCACCCACACGCCTCATTATCTTGTTCTTTGTTTTTTCTTCTCTGTCTCCCAGGCTGAGATAGATCATATCTGTCAGAGGCTTGTGTTCTTCTGCGTATTGGACCCAACCTTCGAACCACACAGAAGGAGAAGCGGCGGCTATGGCATCGAAGGTTTTCGTCTGATAGCCACTCCAAAGGCTGAACAGCCCTGCCAGCGAATATCCCCCTAATATGATCCTGACGTTCTCGTCAAGGCCGTATTCTTCACGGACCTGAGGCAGTAACTTTTTTTCTGTAAAAATAAGAGTCTCTCCTGCGAGCCCTCCGAATCCTTCTTTTCCAAAGACCGCAGGCATGGGCCACGGCGACAGTTCATCGTTCCAGTTTTCAGCCTGAAACGCAACTAAAAGAATGCCTTCATCTGCCTTTGCGGACAGGATCTCCATCTCCTCACCCAGGGCTTCTATATCGTGTTCATCCACCGGCTGCAGCAGAAGATATCCGGGCTTGCCGCACATATATGCAATGCAGTTCTTTCCATCAATAGTAAATACTTCTTTTTCCCAGTTCATTTTATTTTCTCTTTCACAGATCATACCTGAGGATATAGGTCCACATGTACCTCGTCACCTATGCCCTTCCCCATTTTGTTCTGAATATCTTTACGGACCCCGATAATATAGCAGATAGATCCGTCTTCGTTTTTTACTCCCATGTTGACTACGCTGCCGTCGTAGGGAACGCCGTTGAACTCCGCATGTACTTTTAGTCTTCCTTTTCCAGATTCGGCTCGTATGTCGACAGGCACCCTGACGAATGCACCACCCTTGCCCTCAACCGGCTCGATCGCTGCATCAAAAGAATATTTTTCTTTCATGTACTTGCTCCTTCCTGCTGCGATGCACATCTATGCTTTTTTTATCGGGTGCCTGATCACAGTCTTCAGCTTCTCCGGTGACACCTTTCTGGCATCACTCAGATAGATCTCGTGGTGGTGCCTCTCATCTGTGATATCCAGAGTATATCCCTGCTGATCGATAAACTCGTGCATCCGCGCTACTGTTTCCGGCTCAGCGTCATAAGGACCGATGTGCATGCACTGAACACAAAGTCCCTCGTCAATGGACAGAAATTCGACCTTTGAAAAATCGGTTTTCTTTTTCCTTGTCGCTTCTCTCACGGCCCATTGATAATCTTCGCTGGTCACGAAATCCGGGAGACGTATCAGTGAGATCCACCGGAAATCCTCCTTGCGACTGTAATCTACACCTTTTACTCCATCCTGCCACCAGAAGCCTTCAAGAGGAGGAACCACGAAATCAAAATACCCGTCTATATGATGATCGCCTTTCTTGCTCATCTTTATGGTATAGGCGATCCCATAGAGCAGTCCGATGGACTGCTTGTATTCGCCCTCTTCCTCATCAGGGTCACCCTGACCGCGAACTCCAATGTAGTTCATGCTGGGAACCGTCACGATGGACGGTTTTTTCTCTGGCATGTAAAATTCTTTGTATTCTTTCTTATAATCAAACGCCATGTGACGACCTCCTGTTTACATGCGATATTCATCGATCTTCAATGCCAGCGTATCGATCCACCGTTCACCAGCGCATTGACATTATTATAGCAACCTTGCTTGTGTTTTGCTCCATCAGTATTATACTTTCCAGAGAGTGCATACTATTTCTGAATGGCGAGAATGATCGGGAGGTCAGAATGATCTATACCAACCATTATGAATCACCTCTGGGAAATATTCTGCTTGCGGGAGATGAAGAAGGGCTTACCGGGCTCTGGTTTACGGAAGGCGGCAGATATACAGGCCTTGGGCTGAAAAAAGATGCTGTCCCCCGTGATACAGAATATTTTGAACAGACGAAAAGGTGGCTGGATGTTTATTTCACAGGCCGCGATCCCGGCTTCGTGCCGAAAATGCATCTGGTTGGTTCGGACTTTCGAAACCGTGTGGGCGAGATCATGTGTGAGATCCCCTTCGGAGAAACTGTGACATATGGATGGATCGCTGACAGAATAGCAAGAGAAAGGGGCCTTGAAAAAATGTCTGCACAGGCCGTGGGCGGTGCGGTGGGACACAATCCCATCTGTATCATTGTCCCATGTCACCGTGTGGTGGGCGCCAACGGAAGTCTGACCGGATACGGCGGCGGGATCTTAAGAAAAAAAGCTCTCCTGGAGCTGGAAGGTGTGGATATAGATACGTTGCGGAAATCCACTGCCTTCCATTGTCATACATAACTCCAATTCCATTATTTTTCATGGTAAGGATTCACGTGGATCATGATGTGTTTAATATTGCTGTCATGTGCCTCGACCCGGTCGTGGACCTTTTCGGCTATGGAATGTGCCTCATCCAGTGTCATGGCTCCATCCACGGCGATCTCGGCGTCAACATATATTCTGTTTCCGAAGATCCTCGTGTGAAGCATGTCGACCCTTTTTACACCATCAACCTTTATGATCATTTCAGACAGCCGGTCTTCATACTCCCTGCCGCACGAGGTATCGATCATGTTGTCCAGGGCGCCCCTGATAATATCATAAGCTACCTTGAAGATGCACAGACAGATAAAAAGACTGGCCACCGGATCCAGGACCGGGAATCCAAGTCTGGCCCCACCAATACCTATAAGAGAACCAACTGACGAAAGGGCGTCGGAGCGGTGATGCCAGGCATCTGCCATGAAAGCCTCCGAATTCAATATCTTTGCACAATGCATTGTATAGTGGAACATTGCTTCCTTTGTCGCAATTGAAACAATAGCGGCGATCAAAGCGATCATTCCCGGAACAGCCAGAGGTTGTCCACTGATCATCTTCTTGACAGTCACGATACCTATCTCGAAGCCTGTCATAAGAAGAATGAATCCCAGTATCAGAGAGGCTGCACACTCGATCCTTTCATGGCCATACTGGTGCTCCTCGTCAGGTTTCTTCTTTGACATGTTTACTCCCATATATGCAATCACGGTTGCAAACACGTCTGACAATGAATGTACTGCATCTGATATCATTGCTCCCGAGTGTCCAAGTATTCCTGCAATGAGCTTGAACACAGAGAGAATGATGTTTCCGGTGATCCCGATAACGGAGACCCGGTTGACTATCTTCGCTTCATTGATTTTATTATCTGATATCTTATCCATTTTTTCACTACCCCTTTCCCATCAGACAGACCGTCTCCACGTGTTTCGTCCCCGGAAAGTTATCATACGCCTTGATATACACCGGCTCGTATCCTCTGCCCTTGAACCGCTGGAGATTAATGCACAGCGTCTTCGGGTTGCATGAGATGTACATGATGTGCGGGATCCCGTACCCCGACAGGATGTCCACCACCTTGTCGTGCATCCCCGCCCGTGGCGGATCCACCACGATCATATCAGGCTTTTCCTCTACCTGTCCGATGACCTTCAGCACATCTCCGCAGATGAAGTCACAATTTTCAATGCCGTTGATTTCTGTGTTAGCCAGAGCCGAATCCACTGAATCCTGAACTATTTCGATACCCGTAACGTGCCTGGCTCTGGAAGCCATGAGCTGGGTTATGGTGCCGGTGCCGCAGTAGAGGTCGAAGACGTTCTTGCTGTCGATGTCCGGGAGGAGTTCGAGGGCATCGCTGTAGAGCCGCTCTATCGCGGGAATGTTGGTCTGGAAAAAGGAAAACACATTGACCTTGAATCTCAGTCCCAGTATCTCCTCGTTGTAGTAGTCGCGGCCGTATAGGATCTTTGTCCCCTCGTCGATGACAGCGTCGGCCACACGGTCATTAACCGTGTGTAGGACTCCCACGAGTTCCTCATCAAGCTCGAGGCCCTGGAGCATTGCCAGGAACCCGTCCTCGTCAAACTCCACCTGGCTGCTTGTCACTATGTCAACCAGCAGTTCTCCTGTCTTCACACCTCTCCTGACCACTAAATTCCTGAGAAGCCCTTCATGGGACATCTTATGGTAGAACCGGTATCCTCTGTCCCTGCAGAAATCCAGCGTTCCTCTGAGGATCCTGTTGAAATCCTCAGGAACCAGCTGGCAGCAGTCGCTGGTGACTATGGACATAAAATGCTTTTTCTTGTGCATGCCAAGAGTCAGCGGGCCGTCCTTTTCAAGATCCCCGAAGGTATATTCCATCTTGTTCCTGTACCTGTATCTCTCAATGGCAGGAACCATCCCCTGGTAAACAGATGGATCAACATCATACTTATCCAGGAGCCGGCGGACGCCACGGTCTTTTTCTGCCAGCTGTTCATAATATGGCACCCCCTGATAGATACACCCACCGCAGTCCTCGCTTATGGGGCAGACCGGCATATCCTTTTCCATATCCTTAAAACTCTCCGTATTTGTCATAAAATTCCTTCTTGTACTCCAGAAATCTGTCTTCTTCGATAGCTTTTCTGATGTTTTCCATCATGTGGACCAGGAACCTGATGTTGTGTTCTGAAAGGAGCATTGAGCACAGGATCTCCTGGGATTTGAAAAGATGGCGCAGGTAGGCCTTCGTGTAGTTCCCGCAGCAATAGCAGTCACACTCGCCGTCGAGAGGAGTGAAGTCCCTGGCGTATTTTGCGTTTTTGATGTTGACAGGACCGTGGCTGGTCATTGCCACCCCGTGTCTCGCCAGCCTCGTAGGGAGCACGCAGTCGAACATATCCACGCCGCGCTCTACTCCTTCAAAAAGGTAGTCCGGCGTGCCCACGCCCATAAGGTACCGCGGCCTGTCCGAAGGAAGATAGTCCACGCAGTCGTCCAGCACGTCCAGCATCAGTTCCTTCGGCTCTCCCACGGAAAGCCCTCCGATGGCGTATCCCGGCAGGTCGAACTGTGTGATCTCCTTCGCACTCTCGGCCCTGAGGTCCTTGAACATGCCACCCTGCATGATGCCGAAGAGAGCCTGCTTTTCCCGGCTCTCGCTGTTCTTCTGGTAGTTCACGCAGCGCTCCAGCCAACGAGTAGTCCTCTTGTAGGAATCCTCAACATACCTTCTCTCCGAGGGATACGACACACACTCGTCAAAGGCCATTATGATGTCCGAACCGAGGTCGTTCTGCACCTGGATGGAGTCTTCCGGCCTCATCATGTGGCGGGATCCGTCAATGTAGGACTGGAACCTCACGCCTTCTTCGGTGATCTTCCTCATCTTGCCCAGGCTGAACACCTGGAACCCGCCGCTGTCCGTCAGGATCGGCCTATGCCAGTTCATGAATTCATGAAGTCCTCCGGCCTCTCTTACTATATCCGAACCGGGCCTCAGATACATGTGGTAGGTATTGCAGAGGATGATCTCCGCACCCTGTGCCTCCACGTCCTCCGGCTTCATGGCCTTCACCGTGGCCTGGGTCCCGACCGGCATGAAAACCGGCGTCTCGATGGTGCCGTGAGGCGTGGTGATCCGGCCTCTCCTGGCCTTCGTCCTAGAATCGGTCTTTATCAGCTCGTAGCTGAGGGCTTTTTTCATACAAAAAAATTCCTTCCTGTCGTTCTCAGTAGTCACTGCCGCGGGGCCGCATCCCCATCACTCGATGAGCATTGCGTCTCCGTAGCTGAAGAACATGTACTTTTCCTTCACTGCCTCCCTGTACGCCTCCAGGATCTTCTCCCTGTCGTAGAAGGCAGAGATCAGCATTATCAGCGTGGATTTAGGCAGGTGGAAGTTGGTGATCAGGGCGTCTATGACCTTGAACTCGTATCCCGGATAGATAAAGATCCCCGTGCTGTTGTGTCCGGCCTGAACATGGTAGTTTCCGGTGACCTCATCAAGGACCGCCGCGCTCTCCAGCGTCCTGGTGGATGTTGTGCCTACGGACACGATCCGCCTGCCCTGATCGATGGCATCATTGATGATGTCGGCATTTTCACGGGAGATCGAATATTCTTCGAAATGCATCTTGTGGTCTTCCACGTTCTCGCACTTGACCGGGCGGAACGTTCCTATGCCTACGTGAAGGGTCACGAAGGCAAGCGTTACGCCCATGTCCTTTATCTCCTTGAGGAGTTCTTCCGTGAAGTGGAGCCCCGCCGTCGGGCAGGCCACTGAACCGTCTATCCTGCTGTAGACGTTCTGATATCTGTCCCTGTCGCTGGAGTCAGCGGCTCTTTCTATATAAGGAGGGAGCGGCATGGTGCCGAGTTCTTCCAGCCTCTCCATGAAGATCCCGGAATACTCGAAACGGATGACGCGGGTGCCATCGTTCTCGTTACAGATCCCCTCGATGTGAGCGCGGAAAAAGTCTCCCGTCTCAGCTGATCCGTTTTCCCCGGACTTTTCTTCATCGAACTCCAGGGCCTCCCTGCCGAATACCACCGTGTCTCCCTCTTTCAGTCTCTTTCCCGGCTTCACCATGGATTCCCACCGGTCTCCCTCAAGACGTTTTATCAGCAGCAGTTCGATATGTGCGCCCGTGCCGGCCTTACGGCCGTAGAGCCTCGCCGGGATGACCTTTGAATCGTTGAGGACAAGACAATCTCCGGGTCTCAGATAGTCCTTGATATCATAAAAATGACGGTGCTCTATGGAGCCCGTCTCCCTGTTCAAAACCATCAGCCTGCAGTGATCCCTCTGCTGGGACGGGACCTGAGCGATAAGCTCCTTCGGCAGGTCGTAATCAAATTCTTCCAGTTTCATTATGTTAAGATTCCTCTCGAATATTTATTTACACATAAAATTTATTTGTTATTTCGTTGCGGCTCGCACGTCCAGGTCGTCAATCCTCCGGATCCAGGTCCTGCAGGTTGAACTTCCTCTGTCCGTCCTGAGAATACAGGGCCTCCAGGCCCATGTGCTCATAGGCCTTTCTTGTGGCCATTCGTCCCTTTGGCGTCCTGTATATGAGTTCCTGCTGGATAAGGAAAGGCTCGTTCACGTCTTCCAATGTGACTCTCTCTTCACCGATGGCACTGGAGATGGTCTCAATACCCACGGGACCTCCTCCGAAGCCCTTGATTATTGTCGTCAGAATGTCCCTGTCCAGCTTTTCCAGGCCCATGTCGTCTATGCCCAGAGCATCGAGAGCCTTGTTGGTGATGGCCAGGTTCACCTTTCCGTCGGATATCACCTCACTGAAATCCCTCACCCTCTTCAGGAGCCTGTTCGCAATTCTAGGGGTTCCTCTGCTTCTGCCCGCCAGCTCGTTGAGGGACTGGTCGTCTATGGTGATGCCCATCTTGTTGGCGGATCTGTACAGGATCTCCTTAAGCTCTTCTTTAGTGTAAAAGTCGAACTTGGAGATTATCCCGAACCTGTCTCTCAGAGGAGCCGAAAGGCTTCCAGCCCTGGTCGTGGCACCGATGAGTGTGAAGTGGGCCAGGTCGATCCTGAGTGACCTGGCTGCAGGGCCCTTTCCTATTATGATGTCCAGGGCGAAGTCCTCCATGGCGGAGTAAAGCACCTCCTCCACGGAACGGTTCAGTCTGTGTATCTCGTCTATGAAAAGCACGTCGTTTTCGTTGAGATTCGTCAGGATGGCGGCCAGGTCGCCGGCTCTGCCTATGGCCGGGCCCGATGTCACCTTGATGTCAACTCCGAGCTCGTTGGCTATTATCCCGGCCAATGTGGTCTTTCCAAGCCCCGGCGGACCGTAGAAAAGGACGTGGTCAAGGGATTCTCCTCTCATCTTGGCCGCTTCTATATATATGGAAAGGTTTTCCTTTGTTCTCGACTGCCCGCAGTACTCGCTTAGGTACTGGGGCCTCAGGGTCATCTCCCCGTTAAGTTCTCCCGGTTTCATCTTCCCGGACGTGATATTGTCTGCTGCCATTTTCTCCTTGCCTTTAACTCTTCTTCAATGACGGAGCACCGGGGCTCCGGATAACTTCACATCACACTGACATCAGAGAAGGTACTTCAGTGCCATTCTGATGTATTCCTCGGCATCCAGATCTTCCTCCGGCACACTGGCGATTGCTGTCTCTGCTTCCTTTCTGGTATATCCCAGTGTTGTGAGGGCGATCACAGCCTCGTTCCTCTCGCTGGTAAGAGCCGGGATATCTCCTCCCTGTACCCCCTGGAGGCCGCCGTCTTCCTCCGGGACGGCACTCACTTTTTCCGAAAGCTCCAGGATGATCCTCTCGGCCGACTTCTTACCGACGCCCTGTGCCTTGGCCAGTGACTTTGCGTCTTTCGCCGCGATGTATGATTTGACGCGATTTGCCGAACCGAGGGAAAGAATGGCCATTGCCGCCTTCGGGCCTACGCCGCTCACCGTGAGGAGCTGCTGGAAGAGCTCCAGGCTGTCCCTGTCTGGAAAGCCGTAGAGGCTCATGCTGTCCTCTTTCACGGCCATGTAGGTGAAAACACTCACCGTATCGCCCTCACGAGAGTTCAGGATCGGCGAGAGATCCGTGACGAAGACCCGGAAGCCTATGCCTCCGGCGGTCTGGATCACAACTGCTCCTTTTTCATAATAGAGATATTCTCCTGTGATATGTCTTATCATCGATCTGTCCTCTGTTTACATCTGGTTCAGGAGCCTGCTCACACGGCTGCCCCCTGAGTGGGCGTGGCATATCGCCGCCGCTACGGCGTCCGCGGTGTCGTCGGGCTGCGGGACCTCCTTCAGATTCAGGATGGTCTTGACCATGAGCTGCATCTGCTTCTTATCGGCCTTTCCGTATCCCGTGAGAGCCATCTTGATCTGCATCGGGGTGTATTCGTAGACGGTTATGCCATGTACGGCACATGCCAGCATGGCCACACCTCTGGCCTCACCTACACCTATGGCGGTGGTGACGTTCCTGTTGAAGAATAGCTCCTCCATGGAACACTCGTCGGGCTGATGCTCAAGTATTATCTTCTCCAGGCCATTGTACAGGGTCTTAAGCCTGTCAGGCATCGGCTCCCCTGCTTCCGTAAGCAGAGAGTCGTACGCCACCGTCTTGAAATGGTTCCCGGAGTAGTCCAGGACCCCCCAGCCAAGTATGGCGTAGCCGGGGTCTATTCCTAATATCCTCATTATAAAATGTGTTTCCTTTCTTGATCGCGACCGAGACCAGCAACGAGCATCGCCCTCTGATTTCAGCGCACAAAAAATCATTGTAATTATACCCGAGTTGCGGATATATGTCTAACGGACAGGCCCGGTCACTTCCCTTACCTCGACATTTTCTTATCGTAATATGACTAAATATTCACGAATATACAATACAGGCCGTCTGCCCGCGCGCCGTGAATGAACTTTTCTGTTTGGTAAAATTACGGTATTACAGTAAATTTCTCTAAAATAACAACAAAATACATTGCAAAGATTTATTCATAGTTTTTACTGAATATGCTATACTCATGGTGAATAAATGCCGCCCCGCATGACGACTAAACGGAGGTTACATATGCGGTACTCAAGACAGAATAAGATTTTGGAGATAATCAGCAGCCATGACGTCGAAACTCAGGATCAGCTCCAGGAACTGCTGAGCCAGGCGGGATACAATGTTACACAGGCCACCATCTCCAGGGATATCAAGGATCTTCAACTGGTCAAGGCGCTCACTTCCAATGGAAGATACAAGTATGCCGAGAACAGGAACGAGAACCAGCCAATTTCCGAGAGATTCATCCGCATCTTCCGGGACACCACGGTAAGCTACTCAGCCGCTGAGAATCTCATCGTGGTAAAGACTCTTTCGGGATGCGGAAACGCTGCTGCAGAGGCCATCGACTGCCTGGAACTCCCTCACGTCGTTGGTTCCGTGGCAGGAGACAACACCATGCTGGTTGTAGTTGACAGCGTAGATCACGTTTCAGATATCATCAAGACATTCGACAAGATAATCACCAAAAGAGATCAGGAGTGATCGATCAGATAGTACCAGAGATTTTTCATGATCAACTTTGTAACCATAGACAATTTCGCCACGATAGAGCATGTCTCGTTTCAGATGGGAGACAGGCTCAGCGTCATAACAGGTGAGACCGGAGCCGGAAAGTCCGTACTGGTCCAGGCCATAAGTACCGCCCTGGGAAGCAGGGCGGATATTTCTATGGTGCGAAGAGGCGCCGATAAAGCCGTGATCCAGATCGCCGGAGAATACAACGGCGAAGATCTTGTCATCAGGCGTGAGCTTCTGGCCTCTGGAAAAAGTCTGGCTAAGATCAATGGCGAGCTCGTCACCGTCGGACAGCTCCGGGACTTCTGCCGGGGATTTGCGGACATCCACGGTCAGTACGACAACCAGCCGATCATGGATCCGGAGAATCACACTGCGATGGTGGACCGGTACGGCCACCAGGACCTCGAGGAGACCCTCTCCAGGATGGGACACGACTATGCAATATGGCGAAGGGCAAAGGGCGAGTATGACAAGGTCCTCCGTGAGGAGGCAGAATACAGGAGACAGAAGGACTACTTCCAGTACGAGTTCGACTACATAGATCAGCTGGGCCTCACTCCCGGCGAGGACCAGGAGCTTGAGAACCAGCTTCAGCTGATGAAGAACAGCGCTGGGATCTACACCGCAGTCGAGGGCACACACCAGCTTCTCCATGAATCCGAGCCTTCTGCATCAGAGATCATCGGCCGGTGCGCAGAGCTGATCTCCGGAGTGTCCCAGTACAGTCCGGAACTCGAGCAGACGGCCCAGGAGCTGAACGACATCTACTACCGTCTGGAGGACGTTTCCGACAGCCTTCGCCGCATGTCACAGGGCATGGACTTCTCCGAGGAGGACATGGACCAGGTATCCCAACGGTTAAGTGCCATAGAAGATGCCAAGCGGAAGTACAAGATGGACGTGGACGGGATAATCGCCTACGGAAAAGAGCTTGATGAGAAGCTACAGCTCATCACCAATTTTCAGGGTGAAAAAGAACGTCTCAAGAAGGCGGCAGATCAGGCCTATGAAGCGGTGCTCATGGACGGAGATCAGCTTTCGGAGCTCCGCCACGCCATTGCGGAGAGACTGGAAAAAGCGATGGTGAAGGAGCTGGACGACCTGGACTTCGCCAATGACCAGTTCAAAGTAGAGTTCACCAGGCTGCCAGAGGTCACCGCAAGCGGATATGACTCCCTGGAGTTCATGATCTCCACCAACCCGGGTGAGCCGCTAAGGCCACTTTCAAGCACGGCATCCGGAGGAGAGATATCCCGGATCATGCTGGCGTTCAAGCACATAATCGGAGAATCCGACGACGTGGACACCATGATATTCGACGAGATAGACACCGGTATCAGCGGTCACACCGCCCTCGTTGTGGGAAAGAAACTCAGAGAGATATCACAGCACCATCAGGTCCTGTGCATCACTCATCTCCCTCAGATAGCCGCATACGGAGAGGATAACTTCCTCATAGAAAAAGACCTTTCCACTGGAAGGTCCTCCACCAGGATCACCCACCTGGACCGCCCGGGAAAAGTCAGAATGCTTGCAGCACTGTTCAGCGGCGGCACTTCGAACCGCTCCATGGAAGCCGCCGAAGAGCTCATAAGCAGTGTAGAAGGATCCGGGCAGCCTGAGCGATCCGAATGATCACTCAGATGGATGCCGCAAATAGCTCAAGAGCCAGGCTGCTCTCCATACGACCTGTCTTGAACTGCTGATCTATGTCGTAGACCTGGATCAGCAGATTTTTTATGTGTTTTTTCCCATATCCCCTCGCCGCCTGATACGCCTTCGAAAGCCGGTACTCATTGGCTCCGAGTTCCTTCGCCATCTCTTTTGGCGTCATCCCCCTCTCGCTCAGCTCAAGGGAATCGTACATCATCTCCAGCTGGCTTGTGAGAAGTCCCGTGAGGCTTATTGCGATCTTGTTTTCATCGCTCTTGCTCTCGGCCTTTTCCAGATTGTTCAGGATCAGTTGAAATGCCGTCCTCTTATCCTTCCTGCCAAGTGCGTCTATCATTGAAAAGACGAACCGCTCCTCGTCGCCGGTCATCATCTCGTCGATCAGCTCGCGGCTTATGCGCTGCCCGTCCTCTGCCCCGGTGAGCTTTTCCAGGTTCTTCTCTATCTCGTCCAGCGTGACGGTGCTCTCCTTGTTGAAGTATCCGGTGACGCTCACCAGATAGTCCATGTCCTTCGTGGTGATGAGCTTATCAGCTGCCCTGAGTCTTTTGCTGATGAACTGCTTCAGCTCGGCAGGACTTATGGCCCCCATCTCGTATGCTGAACACTTCTTCGCAAGTGCCTTCCCAGCGGCGTTCAGCTTCCCGCTCCCGCTGTACATGCTGTCCAGATAGAAAATAATTATCGAAGAGTCTGGCTGCTCGCCTGCAAGCCGCTCCAGCTGCTTCCTGGCAGCGTCGTCCTCTGCGCTCTTTTCCTTTCCCTTCCTGTGCAGGACGGGCAGGTTCCTGACCAGTATCACCCGTTTTCCCGGAAACATGGAGTACGTCATGGCACTGGATACCACCTTTTCCATGTCCGCCGATTCGTCGAGCTGTAAAACGTTGAGGTCCCTGTACTCGGGAGTCACGTACTTATTGATCACCGCGTTTATAGCCCAGCGGATGAGCAGATTTTCCCTTCCGTAGAAGAAAAACACGCTCCCCGTCCTTCCGCTCCTGAAGTCCTCTGCAAAATCCTTATATGACAATTCTCATTCCCCTATCATGCTGTGGACGGCGATCCCTCCCGGCCTGAGCCTGATCCCCACGGCCCCGTTCACGTCCGTCCTGTATACCTTTATTTTTCTTTTTTCCAGCCTCTCCAGGACCTCACGGTGAGGATGTCCGTAAAGGTTATTCCTCCCCACCTGGATCACCGCTATCTCCGGATCCACCGCCTCGAGAAAAGCCTCCGAGGAGCTGCTCCTGCTCCCGTGATGGCCCACCTTGAGCACGTGGCACTTAAGCTTGTCCGACTGGCCGTAGTATTCTACCATGGCGGTTTCATCTTCCTCAAGGAGGTCCCCCGTGATCATCACCTTCTTATTGTTTATGTGAAAGATCATCACCATGTTCATCTCGTTGTCATTGGACGAGGCCTTGACGTCATCCTCGCCTTCCATTCCGTTTCCAGTCTCATCAAGCGGCCAGACGACCTCCATCCAGGCATCCCTGCCAAGACCCACCCTGTCTCCCTGAGAAAGCCGGAACACCCGGCCCGTGCCGGTGATGTTTTTCAGGTCTCCAATTCCATATCTCTCCGAGACCGCCACCGTTCTCACCGGAAATACCTCCCTCAGCTCCTCTGCTCCGAGGGCGTGGTCCTGGTGCAGATGTGTGAGAAAAGAAATATCGATGCTGGAGCAGCCGTTTTTGAGCAGATAAGGCCTTAGTGTGTCCTTTCCGATGTCATATCTGTCCGACCCTCCGCCGTCCACAAGGAAATTTCCGGCACCCGTCCTGATGTGGATGCCGTCTCCCTGCCCCACGTCGAGGAATATCAGGTCGTCCTGTAAAAAATGGCTTCCCGCCGCGTACCCGGCGGCCCCTGCGGGGATGGCGAGAATGCACATGACGGTAAGGAGCCTTTTCCACTCTTTTCTTATTATCCGTACCGTGGCGAACTCGGATGACATGTAGAACATCCCAAGATACAGCAGGGCCAGCGTCCATGCCGGTATCGATACGATCCCGAAGTCGGCCGCACCAGTCGCGAGAATGCTGTTTGACCTCACGATCATATGGCTCAGACCTTCCAGCGCAATTCTGGCAGGAGAAGGACATGTTCCCGTGACGGTCATCACACAAAGGGATGATATGGCAACGGGACCGAAAATGGACGCCAGGAATATCATCGGTATGTTTATGAAGAGGCTGAATGGATTCATGCTGTTGAAAGAAAATGCCGTAAAAGGTGTCATGGCACCCTGCACTCCTGCGGCCGTACCGAGTCCTCTTCCCAGGAAATGCTCCAGCGGCCCGGAAAGGAATGCCATGCCCATCATCGCCAGTCCGGACATCAGGAAGCCTGTATTAAGAATGAGGTACGGCTGGATAGCCAGCATCGCCATTACCGCAGCGCTGAGGGCAGACAGCAGGTCAAAAGGCCGCCTCACATGGGTGGCGAAGGCCGAGACGGTCAACATGATGCAGGCCTTCACAGTCGACGGGCTCCACAGAGTCATCTCTCCATATATGAAAAGCATGGATATTATCACTATTGAGACGGCGAGTGTCCTTCTTGATCTCGTCAGAGACTTCAGCGCCCCATATATGATCCCCAGATGGAGACCGCTGACGGTGAGTATGTGAGCCGTATTGTTCAGGGCGAATTCGTCGTATGTCTCTTCGTCCAGGCCCGATTTGTCCCCGAAGACCGCTCCCTTAATGAATTCCCGCGTGAGCCTGTCTTCTCGGAAAGCATTCTGAAAATCGATGCGCTTTCTGAGAAGGATCCTTCGTGCTCCCCAAATGATGTCCTGCATATCCTTTTCGAATAGTTCGAGGTCACCATTTCGTGTGTAAGCAGCATGATGATCTCCGCTCAGCGAGATCTCACAGGGCTCTGCCACGGCTGCGATGCCTCTGCTCTTCAGATAATTTCCGTAGTCGAACATGCCGGGGTTCCTGGCTCCTTCCGCTCTTTCCCATATTCCGCGCACACTGACGAAACGTCCGACGAGGAGGAGAGGCTCTTTTTCCAGTATCTCAGGATGACCCTTCACATCTACCGGCAGCAGGAATCTCCTTCCGCGGCCGTCACTGACCGTGAGCCTGAGCTTGTCCCTCTGCCCATCTTCGTTTTTATATTCTCTCGCGTCTACGATCCTGCCAGATATAAATTCAGCGGAATTCGTCCTGGACAGAGAATCGTAATTCTCTTCAAGCCGCGCCCCGTACCAGGCGATCAGTGAAAGTCCGATACCGGCCCAAATGAGAAGGCACGCGAGATCACCTGTCCCTATCTCCCCGTTTCCTGCAAGTACGACCACAGCAAATATCCCGGAAAGGATGACCAGCAGTCCCTCAAGCATCATCCCCCTGTCCATCAATATATATCCGGCGAAAACGCCCCACATCATCGACACGGTATACGCGAAAAGCCTGCGCCTGATCATAGCTCCGTCTCCCTGCCCGCCTCCGGCACCCGCTGAAAACCCTTTTTCCAGACAATACCCTCGCAGGATCACAGAATCAACGGGGTCTGAACAATTGTGCATTTAAATGACGTTAAAATGTATTTTTTTGTAAAAAATGCCGATCAGACAACAGATCGTGCCAGAGTTCTACCTTCTAATATAAAGATTTTCTGAAAATTTCTGGGAAACCGTCAGTTATGTTTCATTTGAATTGTGAAAAATGTTAAAATGAAACGATTATTGAAAGGACTACTATGGCAGAAAACAAGAAACCAAACTCAAATAACATAAACGGCAAGAGACCCGCTTCTTCCACCCCTGCCAGCGACGACGCGCGCAAACAGAAGGAGATGCAGGCTCTGGCAAGAGCAATGGCGAGAAAGCGTCTCCGCGAACAGCAGGAGGCGGCTGCCAGGAAAACTTCTGCTGCGACATCATCCGACCATTCTCAGGGAAGCAAAAGGAGCCAGGCAGGCCCGGGCACCACTGAGGAAATTTCCAGGGAAATAGCGCAGGCTCAGAAGTCCCAGGCTCAAAAGCAGCAGGAGATGCGTGAACTGGCCCAGGCCATGGCCCGCATGAAGCTGAAACAGGACAGGGAGCAGGCCGGTGTCAGTCCTGCCGCTCAGGCCGGCAGCGATCACGCCGCACATACCGGGATCTCAGAGAGCGCCCATGCTGCCCGGACCACTGCTGCAAGCAAGTCCGCTGCAACTCAGCAACCACATCACCAGTCCAGAGTGGAAAGGCACATGGCCGAGAGCGCTGCACGTCATAATACAGCAAGGCCACAGTCGCGGGTCCAGGCACCACAGTTCGCAGAACCATCCCTTCCGCTTTCTGACAGCCCTGATGACGATGATTTCCTGAAGCGTATCGATGCTCAGCTCAGCGGTCAGGATCCTGAAGAAAAAGGACACAGGATAAAGCGGCACCTTCACCACAGATCTGAGGAGGCCACAGGTACTAAGGCAGCGGCTGAGAAGCATCCTAAACTAGAGGTTGCAAAGGAAAAACTGAAGCATCCGAAGGAGACCCTGATAGAGCTGTTCACCAGGGAGAACCCTGCCTACGACCCGGACGGTGGAGATACCGTCACACTGAACGGCAAGAGCGTCAAGAACCGCCCTCGCCTCTTCAGCGTGAAGAAGACTGTTCGAAATGCCTTCGCTGTGGTCGGAGCAATGATAGTGATCTTTATCTTCTCCGCTGTGCTGATCATTGCCACCGCCCCGAAGATCGATCCGTCAAATATATATGACCAGATCTCACAGTCCTCAGTGATCTACGATCAGGACGGTAACGAGATCGATACCGTGAGCTACGGCCAGGACAGGACCATCATCAAATACAGTGACCTTAACAAGCAGACGGTCGACGCATTCGTGGCGCTGGAAGATAAGACGTTCTGGACGCATCACGGCTTCAACTGGACCAGAATGGCAGGAGCTGTTCTCCAGTCCTTCACCGGAGGCGGGATCAGCGGGACCAGCACGATCACCCAGCAGCTGGCGAGGAACGTCTACCTCCCAGAGATCAAGAGCCAGCGAAGCCTCAAGCGTAAGATCATCGAGATGTACTATGCTCACGAGATAGAAAAGACTCTTTCCAAGAAAGAGATAGTTACCGCGTACCTGAACAGCATCTACTTCGGTTTCGGAAACTACGGCATAGAAGACGCCTCGGAGACCTATTTTTCCAAGCACGCAAAGGATCTCACCCTCGAGGAGAGCGCAGCGCTCGCCGCCCTCCCTCAGTCACCGGATTCCTATGCTTTCCTGGTGCCTCAGGACACGGCGACCGTCGACGGCACTGTGATAACCGTAAATGGAAACAACTACGTGGTGAACGATATATCCAAGTCGAGGCGCGACATCTGCCTCGATTTGATGAAGGATCAGGGGTACATCACCAAGAGCGAGCATGATGAAGCATATGGAAAGGATCTTTCCTCCTTTATCAACCCGACGATCGCGGAGTCAGACGACAACGCTTCGTACTTCACGGACTTCGTCATAAGCCAGGTGATCTCCGACCTTCAAGACGAATACAACATGAGCTACAAGCGGGCTCAGGACCTGGTCTATGCAGGCGGACTGAAGATACACACCACCATGGACGAGACGGCTCAGGATGTCATCGAGAAGGAGTTCGAGGACAACTCGAACTTCCCTGGACTCACCAACCTGCAGAAGGACGGAAACAACAACATCGTTTCCGATTCGGGCTCCATCATCCTCTACGATTACGCGAACATGATCACTGACGGAAAGTTCGTGTTCCAGGATGGCGAGTACAAGCAGAAGAGCGACGGCTCCCTGGTGGTTTACAAGAACAAGAGGCTGAACATATACAAGACCAGCACCTCCAGCGGTACTGACTACAGTCTGGAGTTCAAGTCCTCCTACGTCACCGAGGACGGGACGATCTACATCTATCCGGGCGGATACATAAACATCCCTGCTCAGTACAAGTCGCTGGACAAGAATGGCAATCTGGTGATCTCCGCTGAGTATATAAATAAGAACAGCGACATGTTCACCGAGGTGGACGGTCACCCGGCGTTTACGGAAAAGGCATATACCATGCAGGCGAAGGTCGTGCAGCCTCAGGCGGCGATGGTCATCACCGAGGTCGGCACCGGAGAATTGAAGGCAATGGTCGGCGGAAGAGGTGTGACAGGTTCAAACCTGTACAACAGAGCCACCAACACGAGGCAGCCTGGTTCCTCCATCAAGCCGATAGGCGTCTACAGCACGGCACTTCAGATGAGCAAGGAGGCCGAGAGCCAGGGCAAGACCTTCGATTTCAAGGACCCTGGTAACGACACGCAGGGTGCCGACGGATACGGCGATTATCTGACGGCCTCGTCCATCATCAAGGATGAGCCGCTGACCTTCGACGGAAAGATATGGCCTAAGAACTCCTACAACGGCTTCAAGGGCAACGTCACCATGAGATACGCCCTCCAGCAGTCCATCAACACCGTAGCCGTAAAGCTCTACGAGCAGGAGGGATACAAGAACGTCGCCAACACGATCAAGAAATTCGGCATTTCATCGCTGGATCTCGATGAATCAACGGGAAGCAAGGACGCAGGTCCTGCTTCTCTGGCTCTGGGAGGTCTCTCCAACGGAGTTTCTCCTTACGAGATGGCAGAAGCGTATGCTACCTTCCCTAACAACGGTGTGCGAAAGGATACCATCTGCTATACCACCGTCGAGGACAGCAGCGGAGTTCTCCTTAAGTCAAAGTCAAAGTCACACACGGTTCTGGACAAAGGCGTAGCATGGATAATGACAGACATGCTGAAGTCGGTCGTATCTGACGGTATCGGAAGCAACGCCGCCATCAGCGGGGTACAGTCCGGTGGTAAGACGGGAACCACAGAGAATAACTATGATATCTGGTTCTGCGGATTCACTCCTAACTACTCCGCCGCGCTGTGGATAGGAACAGACGTGAACATCCAGCTCACATCTGCATCCGGAATGGCTGCAAGACTCTGGGGACGCATAATGAACCAGATCCCTGCCGCAAAGCAGGGCAAGTACAAGAGCATGCCGAGCAACGTGGTCAAATACCACGGCGAGTACTACACGAAGGGTACTGAGCCTACCAAATCACAACTGCAGACTATCGAGGAGACCCAGGAAGAAGAGACTACGCCTCAGGAGGTCCCTAAGAACGAGGAGAACAACTCCAGTGGCGAGAACACAGGTGATAACACCGGTGGTAATACTGGTGGTAACACTGGAGGCAATACCGGCGGAAACACCGGTGGCAACACTGGTGGTAACACCGGCGGCAATACCGGCGGAAACACCGGTGGCAACACTGGTGGTAACACCGGCGGTAATACCGGTGGTGATAATACCAACACTACCGGATAATATTCACTAGGGTGGCAGCACGCCCGCCCGGTAAAGCTTCGAATACTTCAGACACACGAAAAGACGAGGCGATGACACGAACGGTGTCAAAGCCTCGTCTTTTTATGTGCGATCACATGCACCACTGGCGGATCCGTATCACAATAACAGACCTGCCATGTCTATATCTGGTCTATATCTGCATCTGACCTTGTATCTCTCTGATGGCCATGGCTCTGTCCTCAGCCTTGAACACTGCGGAGCCAGCCACCAGGATATCAGCACCGGCCTCCTCGAGCTTCCTGGCGTTGTTCCCATTAACTCCGCCATCGACCTCTATTTCGTAGCCGAACCCACCGCTTTTCCTGAGCTGATCGAGCCTTCTTATCTTTTCGAAGGAATTCTCTATGAATTTCTGACCGCCGAACCCGGGGTTCACAGACATCACCAGGACGAGATCCGCATAAGGAAGCACGTATTCCAGGGCAGACTCCGGAGTGGCAGGGTTGAGAGCCACGCCGGCCTTTACGCCCAGGCTGTGGATGTGTTGGATAGTCCTGTTCAAGTGGAGACAGGCCTCAGCGTGGACCGTTATGAATTCCGTCCTGTCGGTAATGAAATCTTCCAGGTATCTGTCAGGATCCTGGATCATCAGGTGCACATCATATGGAACACTGGATATCCTGTTCAGGCTCTTCATGACTGGAGCCCCGAAACTAATATTGGGAACGAACATCCCATCCATCACGTCTACATGTATGTAATCCGCCCCAGAATCACAAACCTGGGCAACGTCTCTGCCCAGGTTTGCAAAATCGGCTGATAAAATCGAAGGCGCTATCTTCGCCATTCTGATACCTCTTTCATTATCTGCAAATAAGATCCATATCGGCTTTGGGAGATCTCTCCCCTTTCCAGCCCTTCCTTCACGGCACACTCAGGCTCGTTTCTGTGGACACAGTCCAGATACCTGCACATGCCGTCGTATCTCCTGAACTCCGGAAAAAAATCCCTCACGTTTTTTTCGTTCAGCTCCGGCGCATCCAGGGAAGTGAATCCCGGAGTGTCGTAGAGGAATGTGTCACACTCAAGGCAGAAGATCTCAACATGTCTTGTGGTGTGCTTTCCACGCCCGGTCTTTTCGCTGATACTTCCGGTCTCCGCTGCACCATTGCCGGCAAGGTGATTGACCATGGTGGATTTACCGACGCCGGACTGTCCGGCAAAGGCCGCACTCTTTCCCCTTATCGCCTCAAGGATCTCATCCACGCCTTCTCCAGTCATTCCGTCGACCGTAAATACCGGATATATATCTTTGTATATGTCGACCAGCTCCTGAAGCCTCCCGGCCGTCACCTTGTCTCTCTTGGTTATCGCTATGATGACCTCAAGCCCCAGCGCCTCGGCTCCCACACACAGCTTGTCCGCCGTGATGAGGCTCGGCTCCGGCTCTGCGGCCGCAAACGTGACGATAAGAGTGTCCAGGTTTGAAACGGGCGGTCGGGAAAGAATATTTATGCGTTTCTCCACACCGGTAATAACTGAATCTCCGGTGTCCGAAAGGTGATATTCCACGTGATCACCCACATACAGGATGTTCTTTCCCCGCTTGAACTTCCCCAGAGCCTTTCCCATGTGGACCTGTCCGGTCTCATCGTCCCTGACGAAGTAGAACCCGCCTATGCCTTTTACAACTCGTCCTTTCATATCCTCCCGTCATTCTAACCGGCTCGATCTCTAACCTGTTGTCGTAGAATCACCCGTGTCGCCGCTGTCGCCACCGTTATCCGTCTGAGGCTTGCCCTTGCTGACCTCGATGTCGATGGTAGTACCCTTGTCCAGCTGTGTATTAGCCGCGTACTGCTGCCACATAACGTAACCATTGCCGTAGACATTGGACTCGTCATATGTGATGTTTCCTACTGTGAATCCGGCGTTTGCAATAGCTGCCTTGGCCTGAGCGAGACTCATTCCCGTTACAGACGGTACTGTAGCCTTCTCCTTACCCTTTCCATCGGAGATCACGATGTTGACTCTGGATCCCTTGCTGGCATCTGCTCCGCCCTCAGGATCTTGTGACAGGATGGTTCCTGCGGCCTGTGTGGAAGTCTGTTCTTTTACCACGCCCAGCTTGTATCCGTATTTCTTGAGGTACTTCTCCACCTCATCGTAGTTCATTCCCACGACATTAGGTACGGTCCCGTCCTTGGAGCCCTTGCTCAGGTTGACCGTGATCGTACGGCCCCTCTTTGCCTCGGTCCCGGCACCCGGATCCTGATCTGCGACGTGATTCTTAGTCACGGAGTCGGAATACACGGAAGAGCCCTTCTCGATCTTGAATCCGGCATCTTCTGCTGCGGCCTTGGCCTCGGCATAAGTCATATTTGACAGATCTGGTACCGTCGTCTTCGCAGTGGTCAGGGCCTTCACTCCCAGCACCAGGAGTGGTATCAGACAGATAGCCGCAACAATTGCGATTATGCGTCTCTTTTTCTTCTGCTCAGGCGTGAGATGTCTCTTCTTTTTCTTTTTCTTCTTCTTGCCGGAGTCCTCTTCTTCCTCTTCCTGATCCTTGGTCTCCATCGCCTTGTTCAGGGCGCTCTCTCCGACCATCTTGGTCACGAACTCGATGTTGTCCAGCTCCTCGATGAGCTCATCGGCGCTTGAGTACCTGTTGGTCTGGAACTTGTCGGTACATTTCATTATGCACCGCTCAAGAGCAGGAGGAATACCGCTGACAAACTCGCTCGGCGGGATGACGTCCTCGTTTATGTGTTTGAGAGCGACCGTCACCGGGTTGTCTCCGTCAAAAGGCACCCTGCCGGTGATCATCTCATACATCACGATACCCAGGGAATAGATATCGGATCTCTCGTCCACGTAATTTCCCCTTGCCTGCTCAGGCGAGAAATAGTGAATGGATCCTATCACCTTGCTTCCCGTGGAGAGGGTGGCGTCGTTCACGGCCTTTGCGATACCGAAATCCGCCAGCTTGGCCACACCGTCCTTGGTCATGAGAATGTTGTGAGGCTTTACATCTCTGTGGATTATCTTGTTCTTGTGGGCCACGCTCAGCGCGGATGCCACCTGACGGGCGATGTTGATCACCGTCCTGTAGTCCATAGGAGCCTCCTCTGCGATGATATCGCTGAGAGGACGACCGTCCACGAGCTCCATTACGATATAGTTGATGTTACCTTCTTTTCCTACATCATAGACACCTACGATGTTAGGATGAGAAAGCTTTGCCGCGGCCTGGGATTCTCTCTTGAAATTCTCGACGAATACCTCGTCCTTCGTGAATTCCGGCCGCAGTATCTTGATCGCGATATATCTGTTCAGTAGCTTGTCCTTGGCCTTGTACACAACCGCCATGCCGCCATCGCCTATCTTCTGGATAAGCTCATACCTGCCGGCCAAAAGTCTGCTGCTCATCTTACTCCTCCATCATGTCTATGCAAATCACGGAAATGTTGTCGCTTCCACCTCTTTCGTTGGCCATATCCACGAGAGTCTTTGCGCAGTCCTGCATGCTCTCCGCAGACTGAAACGTCTCCATGATATCCTTTTCGCTGACCTCGTCATACAATCCGTCGCTGCAGATGAGGATCTTATCATCAGGCTCTATGAAAATGTTGAAGCAGTCGGGGCTGTTGTAAGCGTTTGCTCCTATAGCCCTGGTTATCACATTTTTCTTCTCGTGCACGGCAGCCTCAGCCTTTGTGATGGCTCCCATCTTGAGAAGATCGTTTACATAAGTGTGATCTTCTGTGATCTGATGGATCTCGTTGTTGTGAATGAAATACACCCTGCTGTCGCCGACGTTGGCGATATACAGGATCTTGCCGTCTACGTAAGCGAACACCAGCGTAGTGGCCATTCCATTGTATTCGGGCTTCTCCTGAGACATCTCCCGAATGTATTCGTTAACGTAATTCACCGCATTCTCGAAATACCTGAACATGGCTTCCCTGCCGGCCACGCCGCTGAGGGGATTCTGTTCAACGTAATCCTGCAATGCATCCAGCGCACCCTGGCTGGCCACCTCTCCAGACTTGTTTCCTCCTACACCGTCGGCCAGCATGAAAAACTTCTTGTCCTCCAGGACACGCAATGCATCTTCGTTTTTCGTGCGACGTCTTCCAGGATCTGTAAAGTATCCTATATTCATTAAACCACCTTTATAAATATTGATCGATTCCCGGTCTTCACTGTCTCTGAGCACTCTTCCTCAGAATACACCAATAAAAACCTGTCGTAATATTATATGGTAACAACAGGCATTTTTCAACACACTCAAGGTCATCTCCGCTATTTTCGGCGGCATTCATCTCCCGGAGAAAGCCGTCTGTCACACCTTCGTTTTCATCTCTGTTCAGCGTGCATGTTGAATACATCAGCATCCCACCCGGCCTCACATAAGAAGCAGCGTTTGCAAGGATCTTCCTCTGTATTTCAGCAAGCCGCGAAAATCCTGCCACATCTCCCCTGAGCTTTATCTCCGGCTTTCCTCCGATGGTCCCCAGCCCGGAGCACGGAACGTCTGCCAGCACCAGGTCAAAGGCGTCCTCCCACTCGTCCCTGTGTTCGCTGCCGTCGCTCAGACATGTGGAAATGCTTTTCAGCCCCAGGCGTTCTGCATTCTTCTCGATCAGTTCAAGTCTGTGGTCGTACACGTCGCAGGCCGTGATGCTGCATCGGTCTCCCGTCAGCTCGGCCATTGCCGCCGTCTTTCCTCCAGGGGCCGCACACATGTCAAGTATCCTCGTCTTTCCGGAAAAAACATCTTCGTCTGGCGATATTTCCCGACTCTCCCGGAAGTTCCTGATGAGATGCTCTATGGCCGTAAGGGACCCAGCACCCTGCACCGAATAGTGCCCTCTGGCGAAGAGATCATCCCCGACCGGAGCACCCTCCCTCACCACGACACCCGTATCCGTGCCCGCAAGAGCCTCTACAGTGCATCCTTCTTTTTCCAGAGCCGACATGAGAGTCCCGCGGTCGGTCCTGGTCCTGTTCACCCTGAGGATAAGCGGCTTCTTTTCGTTCATCCCCTCCATGATCCTAACCGCTTCGCCCTCTCCGTACTGCCGGATCAACAACTCCACAAGTTCTCTGTTGTAGGAGAGGGTGATGGACAGCCTGTCCACAGGGTCCGTGGTCCCATCAAATGCAGGGTGATGCCAGTTTTCCAGAAAAAGGTTCTTCCGCTGGCGCATGTAACTGCGAAGGATCGCGTTTATGAATCCGGCAGTGCCCTTCGAAACTCTGCGTGCAAGAGCTACCGACTCGTTCACCGCCGCGTATTCCGGCATTGAGTCCATCTCCTCCACAGCGAATATACCCATGCGCAGAATGATCTTTGTCCGGTTTTTTATTCCTTTGATACCCTTCGAAGCCAGCCTGTCGATATAGTAGTCCGCCAGGATGGAGTTTCTCAGTACTCCTCGCGTCATGGCCCTGACAAATGCTCCGTCGCAGCCACGGTGTTCTTCTACTGCCTTGTTAACCGCCAGATTAGAAAAAGCCTGTTCGACATATACCTCTCTCAGTGCCTGAAAGGAGGCCAGCATGTTCTGATTCATGTTTATATCTTCCATCCTCTCCCGTTGATTCGCGGGATCTTAACTAAGAAATGCCGGCTCCAAGAGAGCCGGCAGCAAAAATACCTATCAGTTCCTGTCCCTCAGGAGCATGATCCTGAGCAGGGACGCCACGGCGGTGGCTAGGGCAGCCACATAGGTCATTGCAGCGGCCCTCAGGACTTTTTTGCTTCCTGTATAATCTGCGTCGTCCACTATTCCTATGGTCCTCATCTGTTTCAGCGCCCTTCTGCTGGCGTTCAGCTCCACCGGAAGTGTAACCAGGTGGAAAAGCACCACAAACACGAAGCAGAGCGTGCCTATGTTGAAGAACAGGGAGCCGTAGGCGTTGGTAGTGGACAGCACAAGCCCGAGAATTATCAGTGGCCAGGAGAATCTGGAGGTCAGGTTCACCACCGGAACAAGCAGGTTCCTGACCTTGATGGGAGCATATCCGACCCCATGCTGAATGGCGTGGCCCACCTCATGACAGGCGATGCACATCGCTGCTATGGAACTGGTCCCCGCGATCTCACTGGACAGGTTCACTGAATTGCTGGAAGGATCGTAATAATCGTTGAGAGCCTCCCCCCTTATCACGTTCACCGGAACGTTCTGAAGTCCGTTGGCATCCAGCACCATTCTGGCCGCCTGGGCTCCCGTGATCCCCCTGCTGTTCCTTATCTGTGAATATCTGCTGTATGCTGATTTTATGTTAGCCTGCACGATGATGGTGAAAATCATGGCAGGTATCAGTACTATCATGGATGTGTAATATCCCCATCCTCCGTAATAATACATTTATCTACACCCCTTTCGATGATCTCTGCTTCAGTCCCGCTTAACCGGGCTCGTTGGTGAAACGATCCCCCGGCGCGAGCCGCCTTCCCCGCAGGAAATCCCTTGCGCTCATCCGCTTTTTCCCCTGGAGCTGCAGCTCGTATATCCTCAGCTGACCCTCTCCGCAGCTGATGTCGAACCAGTCTTTTGTCACATCGGATATGGTACCCGGAACGCCTTTCGCCGGGAGGTCCAGCACCTCACCGCCGTAAAACTTCACCATCTTGTCCCCGAGAAAACTGTGGAGAACAGGCCAGGACTTGAATGCCCTGAGCTTTCTCTCCTCCTCCCGGGCACTGCCGGAAAAGTCCGTAAGTCCGTCCGATTTTTTTATCATGTGGGCGTATGTTGAAAGGCTGTCGTCCTGTGGAACGGCCTTTATCGTCCTGTCCACTATTCCCGGGAGAGTGTCCATGAAGAGCTGTGCCCCCATGTGAGACAGCTCTTCTGACAGCTGTAGGATGTCCTTGTCTCCGATCTCCAGTTCACGGCTCGCCAGCATGTCCCCTGTATCCAGGCCTTTGTCCATCTGCATCAGTGTTACGCCGGTCTTTTCCTTTCCCTGGAGTATAGCGTACTGCATGGGAGCAGCGCCTCTCAGCTCCGGAAGAAGAGATCCGTGGATGTTCACGCATCCCAGCTCCGGGATGCTCAGCACGCTCTCCGGCAATATCTGCCCGTAGGCCGCCACCACTATGATGTCCGGTCTAAGCTCCCTGAGTCTCTCGATGAATTCCTGATCCTTTCTCACCGAAAAAGGCTGAGCCACCTGCAAGCCGTATTCCTCTGCGGCCTTCTTGACAGGGGAGCTGGTCATCTTTCCCCGGTTGCCCCTCTTGTCAGGCTGTGTCACCACCAGCTCCAGTTCGATGTCATCCCTCTCCGCCATCGCTCTGAGACACGGAACCGCGAAATCCGGAGTCCCCATATATACTGCTTTTATCAAATCAACGCCTTTCTTCTCTGCCACTGTCTGTTTCTGTCTGCCTTTGTATACTTCTGTATACTTCTTGTCTATTTTTCTGCAGCTGCTTCTTTCTTTCTCTCTTCCTCCAGGGCCTCCTCATACTCCTCGTTTGTCATGACCTCTTCCGCCTTGTCGGTGTAGATCACCCCATCCAGGTGTTCATACTCGTGGCAGTTGACCACGGCCGCAAAATCTTCAAACTCGTATTCGTGCCACTCGCCCTCAAGGTCCTGAGCTCTCATCTTGATCTTCTTCGGCCTGTTCACGTGTCCGATATATCCCGGCACGCTCAGGCACCCCTCCAGCGATGTCTGCTCTCCCTCTTTCTCGTAGATTTCAGGATTCACCATTACCAGATACTTTTCCTGGTCATCCAGATAGGGCCGGGCCACGTAGATCCTCTTAAGTACGCTCACCTGGGGCGCTGCAAGCCCCACTCCGTCCGCCTTGTCCATGGTCTCCACCATGTCCTCGGCAAGGGCCCTTAGCCTTTGATCGAATTTCTTCACTTCCTTGCAGTGCTTCCTCAGTATGGGATCTCCAACTTCTGCTATCACCCTTGTTGCCATAAAAACTCACTCCTTTGACGTTCTTGTATGTGCGATCAATATGGATTGATATCTATCTCAATGTGCCACGGGTCTTTCCGTTCCATGCCCCGCTCCCTCTCTTCCATGAAAAGGCGGACATATCCCGACCTGGTCCCCTTAGGCGCTTTGATGATGAATGTCACCCTTTCTCTTCCGCCGGTCCTCAACGTATCCGGCTTCACCTTCAGGTACTGGGCTCCAGGAGGCATGCCCGGGATGGTCATCAGCATCTGTTTGAATGCCTCGGCCTTTTCCATAAGCTGGTCCTCCGTGACCTCGTCATATGCTCCCGTGAATGATATTGCGATTATATCAGAGAAGGGTGGGTAATTCATGATTCTTCTGTGTAGCAGCTCCGTCTCGTAGAACCCCTCATAATCTCCTCTGGCTGCAGCTGCTATGGCGTCGTCCTCGGGTTCGAAGGTCTGGATGATGACCCGGCTCCTTCCCGACCGCCTGCCGGCCCTGCCGGAGACCTGGGTTATGAGCTGAAAAGTCCTCTCCGATGCCCTGTAGTCCGGGATGTTCAGCGTTGTGTCCGCAAGGACGATGCCCACAAGTCCCACATTGCCGAAGTCCAATCCCTTGGCCAGTATCTGTGTGCCGATGAGGATGTTGGTCTTCCCCTTCTCAAAATCCGAGATGGTCCTGTCTATATCCTTCTGAGACGTGGCAGTATCCAGGTCGAACCTGGCCGTACTGGCATCCGGGAAGAGTGCTTCCACCTGTTCCTGGATGCGCTCTGTCCCCGCTCCCATCATCCTGAGCTCGGTGCTGCCGCATTCAGGGCACTTGTCCGGCACCGGAAAGACCCTGCCGCAATAGTGACACATGGCCCCTCTCAGGGATTTATGATATGTCAGTGAAATGCCGCAGTCCGGGCACTTCAGCCTGGCTCCGCAGTCCCGGCAGAATATAGAAGGAGCAAAACCTCTCCTGTTGAGAAAAAGGATGATCTGCTCGTCCCTGTCCAGGGTCTCTCGAATGGCTTCATAGAGGCGCCGGCTGAGGAGATTCCTGTTGCCATCCCTCGCCTCCTGCCTCATGTCGGCTATCTCTACGTCCGGCATGACGCTGGAACCGATGCGGCTGTTCATGGTTATAAGCTGATAGATACCGGCCTTCGCCCTGGAATATGAAACTATGCTGGGAGTCGCGCTGCCCATGAGGAGCACACCTCCATTCATGAGGCATCTCTTGTAGGCCACATCCACGGTCTCGTATTTAGGATTGTGATCAGACTTGTAAGTCGTCTCGTGTTCCTCGTCTATTACGATCAGACCTATGTTCTCCGCAGGGGCGAACACAGCAGTCCTGGCCCCGACGATTATTCTTGCAGTACCCTCTCTTATCCTCAGCCATTCGGCCAGCTTCTGAGATGTTGTGAGCCTGCTGTGGAGCGTGGCCATCATCTCCTTTCCGAAGCGCGTTTCGAACCTTCTTCTGATCTGTGTGGAAAGGGCTATCTCAGATGCCAGAACGATGACGGTCCTCCCGAGCGCCAGGGCCTTTTCCGCTGCCCTCATGTAAACCTCGGTCTTGCCGCTGTTGGTGACACCTTTTATCAGAAAAGCCCCCGCTTCACCGGCTTCCAGCTGATCATCGATCCTGTCCACGGCCTTCTGCTGATCGCTGCTGAGGGTCATGACCTGCTCTTCGTCGGGTCCATCCTGGATCTTCACCATCTTCCTGGTGTCCTTCTTGCCGCCCACCGTAAAGAGCTTGATACCGTCTATGTATTTCGTGCCGTATCTGCCCTTCATCCATACAGCGGTCTCAACCATCTCCGCGTTCAGAGACCTCTTGATGTCCACATCAGATATGTCCTTGATCCTCGAAGGGCTTATCTCAGGTTCTATACCGGTCTCAAATACATATCCATTCACCGGTTTTTTCCTCCTGGCGAATGGCACCAGCACCTTGTCCCCAACGACCACGCTGTCGGGAGCCCTGTAGGTGTAAAAAGTATCAGTGTTCTGACTCTTGTTGTCTATGACTACGCTGACATACTGCACGGCTCCCTCCTTTCACCAAAATGACCCGGAGCTTGAGCGCCCCGGGCCAAAACTCTCTGATATTATACACTCATCGGGGACGTCGCGCGACCCCGCGTCACAGGCATATGTTTTTTCAAAGCGGCCACTACAGAAGGAAGATGTTGTTCTCAGCACACTCCTTGATCATGTCCTCAGGCCATACGGAGACCTGGACCTCTCCGATGTGGGCTTTTCTCAGGAAATACATGCAGAGACGGCTCTGGCCGATGCCTCCGCCGATGGACAGCGGGATGGTGCCGTCTATGACTCCCTTGTGGAAAGGCATCTCCAGCCTGTCCAGTTTTCCGTCTATCTCCAGCTGGCGCTTCATGGCCTCGGCATCTACTCTGATGCCCATGGAAGAGATCTCAAAAGCCTCCTGCAGGATGTCGTTCCAAAGGATGATGTCTCCGTTCAGCTCCCAGTCGTCGTAATCCGGAGCTCTTCCGTCGTGCTTCTCGCCGGAAGCCAGGACGCCGCCGATCTTCTTGATGAATACTGCACCGTACTTCTCGGCGACGATGCTCTCTCTTTCCTTAGGAGTCTTGTCGGGATATGCATCCTCCAGCTCCTGTGAGGTGATGAACGTTATCTCGTTAGGAATCTCGTTCTGGATGTCTCTGTAGAGCCTGTTCACATAATCGCTGAGGTTCTTGATGGCGTTGTAGATGGTCCTTACGGTCTCCTCGAGGTACTCCTCGGTCCTCTGCTCCTTTGTGATGACCTTCTCCCAGTCCCACTGGTCGACGTACACGGAGTGTAGGTTATCCATCTCCTCGTCTCTCCTTATGGCGTTCATGTCCGTGTAGATGCCCTTGCCAGGCTCCACACCGTACTTTCCGAGAGCCATCCTCTTCCACTTTGCCAGAGACTGGACCACTTCTACCTTCGCTTCATTCATGTCCTTGATGGTAAATTCAACGCGCCTCTCGTATCCGTTCAGAGTGTCGTTGAGTCCGGATTCCGGGAAAACGAAAAGCGGTGCGGTCACACGTCTCAGCTGCAGGCCGTAGGCCAGCTCCTGCTGGAAGTAGTCTTTCACCTTCTTGATGGCCCTCTGGGTCTCTCTCTGGTCGAGGATCGGCTGGTAGCCCTCCGGAATTATAACCTTGCTCATTTTCAATACCCCTTTCATGCTTACTCATATCCGTAAAAGGAACGAAATCGTTATCTGCGGGCCGGCTCGACCAGGCCATTGTCTCTGGCGTACTCGCAGCCGCAGAAGCGCTGACGGTACAGCCCGTATTTCTTCGACAGCTCCACGCTTCTCCTGAAACCGTCTTTTTTCTTGAAGTCTATATCTAAAAAGTCAGCGTTCATGCCCTCTCCGAGGGAGTTGCCAATTTGAGAGATCAGCTGGTAGTTCTTGTGAGGGCTCACCGTCATGGTGGTCGTAAAGTAGTCGAACCCCAGCGACTCGGCCGTCCGCGCCGTCTCCGCCAGCCTCATCTCGAAGCACACCGTGCAGCGCTTTCCTCCCTCGGGCTCATCCTTCAGAGGCTCAGCTCTCTTCAGATACTCCCAGGTATCGTATGGCCCTTCCATGTAATCCACGAAGGTCTCATCCTTGTGATCCCTGTTGAATCCGTCCAGGAACTTCCTGAGGTTGTCTCTCCTGAGATAATATTCTTCACTGTCCGTGATGTTTGGATTATAATAAAAAACCGTCACGGAATAGTCGAAAGCGATACGCTCTACACAGGCGGTGGCGCATGGTCCGCAGCAGGCGTGCAGCAGCACACGCGGCTTCTCCGGATCCAGCATCAGACCGCCGTATTTGCCGGTCACGAGGCCAGACATGCCCACATGATCCACGGGAACGACACCCATGGTCTTCTGGCTCTTTTCCCTTGAGCTCTTATCGCTGCCGGTCATTCCAGACATCTCCTTTCAAAAAACCACGGTGGAAGTATACCATATATTTAATGTAACGTACATGTTTTTCTGTATTTTTACATAAAGCAGCGGTTTAATTTATGGTATTTTTATAAAAGCAACATTATTTCGCATTATTTTGTTCATATATCACGAATATCGTTCGGTTTCGCCTCTGTCAGTATATCAGATGGTGATCCCGGAATTGGGGAAGAAAAAATGGATCAGATCCAGCGATTTTATTCTATCAGCTCATATCTCAGAAGGACGTTCGGAAAAAAGATGGTGAAACTCTCTCTTGACGGAGGTTTCACCTGTCCTAACAGGGACGGGACCATTGGCACAGGAGGCTGTGCCTTCTGCTCGCCCGAAGGGTCCGGAGAACTGGCCTCCGACATTCCCGGCCAGATCGCCCTGCTCAGGGATAAGTGGCCGGATGCAGGTCATCTGGCATACTTCCAGAGCCACACAAACACATACGGCCCGGTGGATGACCTTCGCAGACTGTACATGTCTGCTCTTGACGACCCGCATATCTCAGGGCTGGCCATAGCGACCCGCCCTGACTGCCTGAGCGATGAGGTCCTGGACCTCCTTTCAGAGATAAACCGCAGCAACTTCCTGTGGGTCGAGCTCGGTCTCCAGTCCACAAAGGCCTCCACCATGGAAGCCATGGGGCTCGGGTATACATTCGGCGACTATGAAAGGGCGATCGCGGAGCTGAACAGGAGAAACATCAGGACCGTATCCCACCTGATCCTCGGCCTGCCCGGAGAGACCGAAGATGACATGTTCCGGTCCGTAAGGGATGTGGTGTCCGGTGACCACGGCAGTGTCTTCGGATTGAAGCTGCACCTCCTCAACGTGGTCAGAGGCTCTGCCCTCGGAAACGCCATGCCTGACTATGTTCCGTTTTATTCTATGGAGAGTTACTGCGATCTGGTGGTCAGGCTCCTGGAAGTGATCCCTGCAGACATCACGATCCACAGGCTGACAGGAGATGTGCCAAGAGGACTTCTCATATCTCCTGAATGGAGCTACAGAAAGCGTAGCATCCTGAATACCATCAACAGGTATCTCAGGGAGAGGGACACCTGGCAGGGAAAAGCCCTCGGACAGTGCCCGCAAGACTACTGGTCGCCCGATCCGGCAAGACCGTAAGAATTTTTTTCGAGCATCATTATTTCATACAGACCCTCAAAAGGCGCCCCATTCCGGAACACCGGAACAGGACGCCTTTTACTTTGAATTTTTCCAGGACCCGCCTAGCTTGGAAGCGACGTGGAAGCCGGCATGTTGTCGTATACCGGAATGAGGAACACCAGTGCCTCGTTGGTGATCCCGTATGTGGCGTAGGCGTTCTTCGTGGAAAGCGCCTCGCTGTACGGAGCCATGATGTTCGTCATGTACTGGTGTGTCGCGACCTTGGACGCACCGTTCGCAACGTTGAACCTCTCAAGGTAGATCGTGTTCTGTTTATTGTTTATGTATCCGCTGGCGAGGAACGATGCCGCACCGTTGATGGCCGTCTGCTTGGAGCTCCAGCCCTGCTTCTTTGCATACTGCATGCCCAGAAGCACAGGATTGCTGGATGTGTAAGCCCCAATATTGAACGGATTGTAATAGGTCACTCCGCCGATGGTGTAACCGCTCTCGGCGATGCTTCCCCCTCCGGTCTCCTGCCGCGCTCTTGCCGCCAGGGACACAGGGCTGATACCGTACTTAGCTCCGGCTGATACGAACCAGGATGCCTGGTAACCGTCTCTCTGGAGGGCCGTTCCGGACAGTATCTTGCTGACCACCTGAACGGTCTGGTATGAGCTGTTGTATCCCAGATACTCGAACATGTATACCCTGTCTTCGTTCAGGAAGTTCCTCGGGTCAACGAAATACGCCACGGTCTGCGAGTTGGCAGAATACCAGGAGCTTCCGTCCTTAGGAATGTAAGTGCCTTCCACTATGCTCCCTGCTCCGGTGAGCTTTGACACGTCCGTTGTGGTCGTGGAAGCTGCGGTGCCGGAAGATGCCTGGGCAGGCGCAGCGAAAGATGCTGATGACGCCGTGCTTCTCGCTTCCTGCTGTGTAGTGTCGGCCTTCTCTGTTCCGAGAGTCACCCAGTCGGATGCAAGGTATATGTCCTTACCGTTGTATGTGGCTCTGTACCATACGTAGTTTCCGGATTTTTTTGCACCCGTTATCGTCACGGCAGTTCCCTTTCCGAAGGTGCCGAGCCTGGTGGCATCCGTTCCCGCCTCAGAGCGATAATTCAGAGGGCTGTTCACTGTTCCCGGAACTGCTGCAGTCCCTGCTGTCACCGTGCCTGAAACATCCACGTATGTGGACAGTACGTATACCACATCTCCATTGTAGTTTATCTTGTACCACGTGTTGTTGTCGCAGGATGTCACAGAGGCCAGCACCGTTACAGACTGCCCGCTGCTGAACATGCCCACCTTAGGGAAGTTCACTCCAGGTCCCTTCCTGTAGTTCAGTGCCGTGTTGGTCTTTCCTGTTACCGCAGTCCCAGCGGTCGTCTGGGACTGGGACTGATCCTGATCCGAAGGAGTCTGTCCCTGACCGCTGTCGCCCTGCTGGATCTCCGTAGGCTGCAGCGTCACATAATCGCCGCATATATATCTGCAGGTGCTGCCGTCCCTGAACTTATACCAGGTCCTTCCGCTGCTGTCCTTCGCTGCAAGAACGACATCTATAGATGTGTCTGCAGTAAGTGTTCTCACATATGACCCTGAAGCAGTTCCGGCAATGGTCCTGATGTTGGTGTTCTTCTGGGCCGTCGCCCTGATGCTTGATCCGTATGACTCACTGGTAACTGCTCCGTTTATATAACCCGTAATCCCGTTTGAGAGCTTCACATGCACCCACTTTGCACTTGACGACGTGCTGTTCGACGTGAATTTCTCATCCAGGATGGTGAAGGTCTCGCTGTTGGCAACGTGGCCCACCTTGCCAGACGAAGTACTCGTGCTGCTGTAGACATCGCGTCCGCTTCCCGCCCTGAAGTCTCCGGATGCCGTGCTTCTGTAAGACAGAGGGTATGCGGCATTCACAAGGGAAACGTTGTTCGAGCTCTCCTTGCTCACTACTGTGTTGAAATCCAGACCAGTCTTTATGCTCTGGAATACCCAGTTAGGATGTGATGCGTGAAGTTTTCTCAGATACATCTTGTATTCTTCCGGGAATCCCTGTGCGGTCAGCTGATCCTCAAAGGATCCGGATGTGGTGCCGGAATTTCCGGAATTGCCCGAGTTTCCGGAATTGCCCGAATTTGAATTAGATCCGCCGCTATTTGAAGGGGTAGAAGGCTTTGTAAAGATCGAACCGGTAATGTCCACATACGTACCGCAAACATATCTGTACGAATTTCCGATCTTCACCTTGTACCAGGTGGTGCTGGAGTTGTATGGCTTAGCCTTGAGCACAACGGCCAGCGTCTTCCCTGTAGCCAGCGTTCCAAGGCGCGTCATACCCGTGCCCGCTCCCGTCCTGTAGTTAAGAGCCGTGGTGGTCACCCCGTTCACGGTGGTATAACTTATCCCGTCGATGAGATCAGACCTGATGTACCCGGTCCTTCCACCGTAACTGACCTGGTACCATTTATTTACCGAAGAAGTGCTGCTCCGGCTCGTGAAGACCTCCTGGGTGATCGTTACCTTGGTGTTGTCTCGCAAACCGAAGGCGATCTTATATCTCGTGCCGGCTCCCGATCTGACGTTGACGCCAAACCTGGCGTTCACGTATCCGGTTGCATTGTTGACCGATGCTGCATGAGCGTCAACTGTTCCCAGGCCCAGTACTATCAGCAGGGCCATGAGAATAACTGCCGGCAAAAATTTTATTTTCCTAGCGGCAAGTCCCATCTCTTCCTCCTCAGGGTACCTATCACATTCTCGACATAATTACTGAACAATATTATTTTATCTGAAAATTATCTTCTGTCAAAGATTTGTTTTCATAACCTTGTTTTTTTGTCTTTACACGAGGAGCCGTGGCTCCCGCCGCTCCTCCTGAAGGCAAAAAAATCACCTCATACAGTGGCAGGGCATATTCCCCTCCACTATATGAGGTCGTATCTTCAGTATGATCCGGCTTGAGCTGCTACTGCACTCTGTTGATGTTTTTCGTGGCTACTATGTTGGATCCTGTCCCGCAGACATTCTCCACCAGGATCTGACCCATTTTCACCGGCGCATCCACCTCGACATCCTTGAGTGCGGACATGCAGCTTCCGATCAGTTTCTTCGGTATGTCGTGGTCCGTCTTTACCGAGACGCTTGGAAGGGATCCGCCTCTGACACGCACTGTGGATGTCACGATCCTCCTCGGGTCTGTCAGCTCCTTCCTGGCATAATCGTCCCCTATGGGACAGGTGTTACCTTTGACTGTGAGCTCGTCCCGCATCTCCACAGGAAAAGTATCCTCACCTTCCGGAATGTCCCGATCCGAAGTTACTGTAAGGCCGCATCCCATCGGACATCCGATGCATGTAAGCTCTTTTTTGAACATTCTATGCCTCCTGATATATTTCCTTTTATCACTCTGTTTCTATAGCCACCGTTATGTTCTGAAGGTCACCGTGCTGCTGCAGAACGTCTTTCTTGAGTATCACCTGCTCCATCTCTCCCGGAGCCATGATCCTCTTCTTCACGCTGCTGAGCTGCTCTCCATCGGCATAGGTGACGATCCTGGCATTCTTGAATACCTGTCCTACTCTGAACCTGACGACCTGCTTGTCGGCCATCCTTCCCAGGTCTATGCTTGCGGGGACCGTGTATCTCACACCGCCCTTACAGCTGATCCCGACTTCTTTTACCGGAGTCCCGAGCCTTCCCTGTACGAACTCTGCGGCCTTTTCTCCGGCGACAGATGCCTCCTGAGAAACAAAGTCCACAAGATCGTGTACGTGGAGCACATTGCCGCAGGCGAAAATCCCCTCCACCTGTGTCTCAAGGCTCTCGTCCACTACCGGGCCCTTTGTGACCGGATCAAGCTTTATACCGGCGCTCTTGCTCAATTCGTTCTCGGGAATGAGTCCACAGGACAGCAGAAGCGTATCACAGTCGTAATGTTCCTCAGTGCCCGGGATCGGCTTCATCTTCTCATCTACCTGAGCTATGGTCACGCCTTCGACTCTGTCCTTACCCTGAATGTCCACCACCGTGTGGCTCAGCTTCAGAGGAATGCCGAAGTCGTCCAGGCACTGAACTATATTTCTCTTCAGTCCCCCGGAAAATGGCATGAGTTCTGCAACCACCTGCACGTGAGCACCTTCAAGAGTCATTCTTCTGGCCATGATCAGGCCGATATCCCCCGATCCAAGGATGACGACTTCTTTTCCCGGCATGCGCCCTTCCATGTTCACGTACCGCTGGGCCGTTCCGGCGGAATATATTCCTGCAGGTCTGTATCCCGGAATATTGAGGGCACCCCTTGATCTCTCTCTGCATCCCATGGCAAGGACGATGGCACCGGCTTCTACCGTGTAAATGCCCTTTTCCCGGCTCATGAGTGTGATGACCCTGTCGCTTGATATGTCCATGGCCATGGTCTTCAGAACATACGGAATATTTCTCTCTTTGACCATGTCCACGTATCTTCCCGCATACTCCGGCCCTGTAAGCTCTTCCTTGAATGTATGGAGCCCAAACCCGTTATGCACACACTGGTTCAGGATTCCTCCCAACTCGTTGTCTCTCTCTATGATAAGGATGTCCTTTACACCTGCATCGTGTGCAGCTGCGGCCGCAGCCAGTCCGGCAGGGCCTCCTCCAATAATGGCGATATCTGTCTTCATGCCCTTATTCCCTCCTTGTCATATCCTTCCAGAAACTGCGATCCCGGACCTTTCTTGGTGATCTGCTCCTCATCGACTCCAAGCTCTCTCGCAAGTATCTCCACAACTCTAGGGTTGCAGAATCCCGACTGGCACCGGCCCATGCCAGCGCCGGTCCTGCGCTTGATGCCGTCAACAGTGGTCGCTCCAAGCGTTCGATGGATCGCATTTACGATCTCGCCCTCAGTTACGGTGCAGCAGCGGCAGATGACGTTGCCATAGGCAGGATCCTTTTCGATCTGTTTCTTCCTTTCATCAAAAGAAGCGTATCTCATCTGCGGGATGCCCTTGCGGGTGCCGATGAAATCTGTCTTTTCCTCTGCAGGAAGAATGCCCTGTACTATCTCTGCCACGTATTGCCCGACCGCAGGGGCACTGGAAAGCCCCGGTGATTCCATGCCTGCAACATCCACGAATCCGGGAGCTCCATCGACTTCCTCTATGACAAAGTCGTGCTCTGGCCTGTGGGCTCTGAGCCCGCTGAAGGATGTGATGATCTCCCTTCTGGGCAGGTTCGGCGTGCTGAGCTCCGCCTTCTTGAGGAGTTCGTTCATTCCCTCCGCAGTGGTATTGACGCCCTCTTTGTCGTCGATATCAGTGGCGGTCGGCCCTGTGAGCAGATTGCCATGGACGGTAGGTGTCACCAGAACACCCTTTCCGTAGGCTGTAGGGAGTTGAAAAACAGTGCTGTGAACAAAATCTCCCACAGTGCTGTCCATGAGGCAATACTCGCCCTTTCTAGGTATAATGGTCATTTTATCCTCGCTGACCATGTTGTGGAACTTATCGGCATAAACGCCTGCGGCATTTATGACAACCCTGGCGGAGTACTCCTCGCCGCCGGCTACGACCTGATAAAAGCCATCTTTTTTCTTTATGTCTGTGACCTCAGTACCCAGCCTGAACTCCACTCCGTTATCGGCAGCGTTTTCCGCAAGGGCGATGGTGAGGTTGAATGGACATACTATACCGCCAGTAGGCGCATAAAGAGCCGCGGTGACCTTGTCGGAGATGTTAGGCTCCATCTCCCTCACCTGATCTCCCGAAAGGATCCTGAGGCCGGGAACACCGTTGGCCTCCCCCCTTTTCTTAAGATCTTCAAGCTTGTATTCATCATCAGCATCAAAGCAGAGAACAAGAGAACCGTTCCTGATAAAAGGAAAATCCAGTTCCTTTGAAAGCTGCTCCATCATCGCATTGCCTCTCACATTCATTTTTGCCATGAGAGATCCCGGCTCGTTGTCGAAGCCGGCGTGAACTATGCCGCTGTTCGCCTTGGATGTTCCCTCAGCCACATCTGAGCACTTCTCCAGTACCAGAGTACTGTACTGATACCTTGATAGCTCGCGTGCAGCTGCGCATCCGGAAACCCCTGCGCCAATAATGATAACGTCATACATACTCTTACGCCTCCTCAGGTTATGTATTTCAATAGTTGTGATCAGAATTGCGTACTATGCCCATACGAGCCAGATGAAGATATAGCCGACCATCACGGCAGTCAGTGTGAACGGAACACCTATCTTCATGAATTCCTTAAAGCTCACTTCATGGCCTTCCTTCTTGAGAATGCCCGTTGCCGTAATATTTGCAGAAGCACCGACCGGCGTGAGATTTCCTCCAAGAGTAGCTCCTGAAAGCAATCCGAAATACAGCAGGTTCGGGCTTATACCAAGGCTTCCTGTGAGATTTGTTACCACTGGCAGCATTGTAGCAACATATGGAATATTGTCAATAAAGGCAGAGAAAAGAACTGATGCCCACACCACGATGGTATACAGAACGAAAATATGATCTCCTCCCACGTTTCCGATCGTGTCTGCGATCAGATCGATTATGCCCGTCTCTATCAGACCCTGTATCACTATGAAAAGACCTAAAAGGAGACCCAGTGTTTCAAAGTCGATACTCTTCAAAGCGGCCTTTATCTCACTCCTGTCGCTTGTGATCATGTAGTCATAGAAGATAGCAATGATCGCCATACCGCAGCAGATGAGACCGTTGGACACGTCAGGCTTGTCCTTTATGAATGAGGCCATTATCAGCAACACCACTGTGCCCACCAGGAAGACAGATGGCATAATATCATCCGCCTTGCAATATTCACTGGCGTCCACAGTCTGACGAAATTTTCCGAAAAGGAACATCATCACAGGTACCGTGGCAAGGGCCCCGAGTTCCACTGCGAAGAAGATACCCGGCTTTCCCTCCATCCAGAAAAATGACGTGAAATCCATGTGGGCATACGCTCCGAGCATTATGGAGGTAGTATCTCCCACCAGTGTTGCTGCACCCTGGAGATTTGATGATACGGCTATCGACAGGACCATAGGCACCGGATCTATGTCCAGCTTCCTGCAGACAGCCATTCCCACCGGGGCCACCATCAGAACAGTGGCCACGTTGTCGACAAAGGCGGATATGACTCCGGCAAACAGGCTCATGAAGATTATGACCCACATAACATCTGGAGCCTTATCGAGCAGCCAGTCAGCTATCTGATTCGGCATCTTAGACTTGATAAAATAGTAGACCAGCACCATCGTACCGGCGATCATCAACAGGACGTTCCAGTTGATGGCCCCGGGTACTGCTCTTAGAGGAACCGCCCCGGTCACGAGAAAAAGAACTGCTGTTCCCAGAACGATCCACAGTCTCTTAGGCATGAACAAAGTCATCAATACATACATGGCCACAAAGGCCACGCCAGCGAAAATCTGCATAAAATCTCCTTTATTCAGTTGACTGACCTTTTGACTGACCTTGTAATTATAGATTACCAGTACTGGTCATTCCAGTAAAAAGAGGTGAATTATTGAAATCTGTACACAAAGAAAAAGGCTGCCGCACGATACGCACAACAGCCTCCTGGTGCCCAGACTCGGAATTGAACCAAGGACACTGTGATTTTCAGTCACATGCTCTACCAACTGAGCTATCTGGGCATAACGTATTCAATAATAATGGTGGGCCATCGGGGACTTGAACCCAGGACCTGCCGGTTATGAGCCGGATGCTCTGACCAACTGAGCTAATGGCCCACTTTAGAAATTTTGGTCGGGGTGGCAGGATTTGAACCCGCGGCCCACTGGTCCCAAACCAGTTGCGCTACCAAGCTGCGCTACACCCCGTCAAGCTCTGTATGATCTTTTTTAAAAAAACATGGTCGGAGTGGCAGGATTCGAACCTGCGACCCACTGATCCCGAACCAGTTGCGCTACCGGACTGCGCTACACCCCGATGACACATGTTTTTACTATTTAAGAATGGTCGGGGTGGCAGGATTTGAACCCGCGGCCCACTGGTCCCAAACCAGTTGCGCTACCAAGCTGCGCTACACCCCGTTATGGCAGGGGCAGTAGGATTTGAACCCACGGCACGCGGTTTTGGAGACCGCTGCTCTACCAACTGAGCTATACCCCTATCGATTGGCGGAGAAGATGGGATTCGAACCCATGCGGCCCTAAATCGAACCCTAACGGTTTAGCAAACCGTCCTCTTCAGCCTCTTGAGTACTTCTCCACAGTGTCTCTTATGGCGGAGAGGGTGGGATTCGAACCCACGGTCCCTTTCAGGATCACCGGTTTTCAAGACCGGCTCCTTAAACCACTCGGACACCTCTCCGAATATTAATGATTGGTGACCCATCGGAGATTCGAACTCCGGACACCTTGATTAAAAGTCAAGTGCTCTGCCACCTGAGCTAATGGGTCATAAATGGCTGGGGTAGCAGGACTCGAACCTACGAATAACGGAGTCAAAGTCCGTTGCCTTAACCACTTGGCTATACCCCATTATCAAGGCCGGCTGCATCCTCTTCTCTTATAAAATTGGTGAGCCCACAGGGATTCGAACCCCGGACACACGGCTTAGAAGGCCGTTGCTCTATCCAACTGAGCTATGGGCCCACATGCCATACGAAAGACTCTTTTTACAGAAAACGCCGACCTAGTCGGCGGCTTCGTATGGATTTGTAATTGTGGAGCAGATGGCGGGAATCGAACCCGCGGCTTCAGCTTGGAAGGCTGAGGTATTACCATTATACGACATCTGCATATTTGGAGCGGAAGACGAGATTCGAACTCGCGACCCTCGCCTTGGCAAGGCGATGCTCTACCCCTGAGCCACTTCCGCATATGGTCGAGGGAGATGGATTCGAACCATCGAAAGCACAGCTAACGGATTTACAGTCCGCCCCCTTTGGCCACTCGGGAATCCCTCGATATATTGGAGCTGATGGAGGGAATCGAACCCCCAACCTGCTGATTACAAATCAGCTGCTCTACCGTTGAGCCACATCAGCAAAAGCTGACACATTCATCAGAATGTATCAAATTGGCGACCGGGAACGGGCTCGAACCGTCGACCTCCAGCGTGACAGGCTGGCATTCTAACCAACTGAACTACCCGGCCATAAATTTGGTGGGCGCTATAGGGCTCGAACCTATGACCCTCTGCTTGTAAGGCAGATGCTCTCCCAGCTGAGCTAAGCGCCCGCACCAGACACCCTGTCATCTCAAACAGTTCAACCATCATTAGTCGTCAAAATACTTCTGATGACCGCAGTGATCTGCTCAACGTCTTGTGAATCAAACGACTGCGAGAAGTATGTTAGCATATCTAGCGCTCACTGTCAAGAGAAATTGTTTTTACATTTTTCTCTCTTTCAGTCTCAGCGGGTTGAACCGTGCGACTTGTATAGTTTAATACAATTTAGACCTGAAAACAAGTACTAATTTTATCTTTATTTTTACGATTGCTTTACTTCAGAAAAATTCATACTCGTATCCGTTGCACTCCCTCAGTGGAATCAAGTATCTCACCGCGTCCGGAAGTTACATCAGCCAGCATCTTTCTGAGATCTCCTGCATTCTCGGCATCACCTATCAGTTCGATGGTCACCTTATCTGTGTATTCTATACTTCCGGTGGAAAAACTTCCATCCTTTTCCATCGACTTTATTTTTTCCAGAAACGAATAATCGATACGGCATTTCAGTTTCACTACGCTGTTTACAGTACACACACCTGCGTTTTCTATCGCTTTTTCAGCGACAGAGGAATAGGCTCTGACAAGACCTCCAGTTCCGAGTTTTACACCGCCGAAATATCTTGTTACCACTACTACCATATCAGTCAGATCACTGTCTGTGATCAGCTTAAGGATTGGGGGACCTGACGTCCCCTGCGGTTCCCCGTCATCGCTCGCCCACTGAAGCTCCTGTTTTTTTCCCACAACAAAAGCTGGAACGTTATGTGTGGCATCCTTGTATTTTTCCTTTACGACCGAAATAAACTCACGTGCCTCCACGTCATTGCTGACGGGAGACACATGAGCGATGAATCTCGATCTGTTTATGATCTCTTCGGCCTCTCCGGGACCGAAGACCGATCTATATAACAGCATGGAGCCTCCTACAATATGTACTTATCCACATCTACCTGCTTTATCTTTTCCTTGAAGCAATCCTGGACATAGGCTCTGTCAATGGTGACTTCGCTGATATCAGGATCAGGAAGCCTGAATGACAGATCCTCCAGGAGCACTTCCAGGATAGTATGAAGTCTTCTGGCACCTATGTTTTCTGTTTCCTCGTTCATCAGATATGCCATGCTGGCGATCTCGTCGATAGCGTCGTCGGTGAAGTTGATCTCCACTCCCTCTGTTTCCAGAAGGGCCTTCTGCTGCTTTGTAACAGCGTTCTCCGGGACCGTGAGGATCTTCTTGAAGTCCTCCTTGTCCAGGTTCTTGAGCTCAACGTTGATTGGAAATCTTCCCTGGAGTTCAGGGATGAGGTCGGAAGGCTTTGCCGTGTGGAAGGCTCCCGCACCTATGAAAAGCATGTGGTCGGTCTTTACCGGTCCGTGCTTCGTGTTGACAACGCTTCCCTCTACGATAGGGAGGATGTCTCTCTGAACGCCTTCCCTCGAAACGTCTGCGCCCGAACTCATGGAACTGCCGGAAGCTATCTTGTCGATCTCATCTATGAAAATGATGCCGTTCTGCTCTGCGTTGTCCAGCGCTTCGTCAACCACCTGGTCCATGTCGATGAGCTTGTTGGCCTCTTCCTCAGTGAGGATCTTCCTGGCCTCCCTGACGGTGACCTTCTTGTGCTTCATCTTCTTAGGCATCATGTCACCGAAAATGTTTCCGATGGCTATGCCCATACCCTCGTTCTGCATATCCAGCTGGTTCGTCTTGGGAGCTTCCTCTACTTCTATCTCTATGAGGGTATCCTCCAGCTTTCCTTCCTTCAGGTCTCTCTTTACCTGCTCTCTGGCGAGATCGATCTCGCTTCTGGAAGGAGAGTTTTTCTTAGCCTCTTCCTGCTGCTTAGCCTCGTACTGAGCCTTCTGGCTGGTGTATCCCCCGCCGTTCATGATCATGTCAAAAGGATTGGATGATTTCTTAGAGTCAGGCGACGTCTCTCCGTCGGGGATCAACGCCTCTACGATGCGTTCCTCGGCCTGCTGCTCGGCAACCTCTCTCTTTTCCGATATCCTTTTCTGCTTCGTGAGCCTTACAGAGGCCTCTACCAGGTCTCTCACCATGGAATCCACATCTCTGCCGACGTATCCGACCTCGGTGAACTTTGTAGCCTCCACCTTCACGAACGGGGCATCCATGATCCTTGCCAGGCGCCTTGCGATCTCTGTTTTTCCGACGCCGGTAGGACCCATCATGAGGATGTTTTTCGGAGTGATCTCCTCCCTCATCTCATCGCTCAGCTTATTCCTTCTGTATCTGTTCCTCAAGGCGATGGCTACGGATTTCTTGGCCTCGTCCTGACCTATTATGTATTTATCGAGCTCCGCAACTATCTGCTTCGGAGTCATGTTCTTGATATTGTCACTCATCTTGCTCTCCTTAGAAATCGTTTTGTCTTAATTATAATTTCTCTACAGAGATATTCCCGTTCGTGTAAACGCAGATATTCGAAGCTATCTCAAGAGACTTTCTGACTATGGACTCTGCGTCCAGATCTGTGTTCTCATACAGTGCCGTTGCTGCCGAATAGGCGTAGTTTCCACCGGATCCTATGGCCACCACGTCCTTGTCAGGCACGATGACCTCTCCGTTTCCGGATATTACCAGCATATCGTCCTGGTCGACCACTATCATTAGTGCCTCAAGACTCCTGGTGGCCTTGTCGCTCCTCCAGAACTGTGCGAGATCCACGGCAGCCCTCTTAAGATTTCCTCCGTGTTCCTCCAGCTTGCTCTCAAACTTGTCCGTCAGCGAAAAGGCATCCGCCACAGATCCGGCAAACCCGCTGAGCACCTTGCCGTTATATATTTTCTTTACTTTCTTTGCGCCATTTTTCATGATGGTAGTTTCACCCATGGTGACCTGGCCGTCTCCTCCGATGCACACATCACCGTTTGGCCTCTTTACTGCGCAGATGGTAGTCGCGTGAAATTGTACCATTGTATTTTCCTTTCTGATCCCTTCCGGATCGTATGAGCTACGGGACGTCACTCCCAGTGTATTTCGCATATCATAAACATCGATACTATCCCACCAAATAGTGGTGGCTTAATGTAGTGGATATCAAGCAAATGTGAAGAAGCCGCCAGGATCTACTCGGCAGCGGCTTCTTCGTTATCTTTACCGGCTTTTTCCTTGTACTTGCACTCCGGGTTAGAGCATTTTATCTGCTTCGTCTTGCCCTTCGTCTCCACGAGCATTGCTCCGCACTCAGGACACATCCTCCCCGTAGGCTTGTCCCAGTAAACGACAGTACAGTCAGGATACCCCATGCACCCATAAAAGATCCTTCCGCGCTTGCGGCTCTTCTTCTCCACTATGTCCTTGCCGCACACCGGGCACTTTACTCCGGTCTTCTTGACGATAGGCTTGGTGTTCTTGCACTCAGGATATCCTGTGCATGCCATGAACTTTCCGAACCGGCCTTCTTTGATGGCCATCGGGCGGCCGCAGAGCTCACACTTTTCATCGCTCAGGACCACTTCCTGCTGTATCCTCTCCACTTCCTTTTCGGCCACCTCCAGCTCCTTGCTGAAGCCGCCGTAGAAGTCTTCGATAACGTGCTTCCAGGCCTCCTTGTTCATCTCCACGTCGTCGAGCTTATCCTCCATCTCTCCGGTGAACTTCACGTCCACAATGTCGGTGAAATAATCCTGGAGGATCCCGATGACATCAAAGCCCAGCTTGGTAGGCACCAGGCTCTTCTTCTCACGCTTCACGTATTTTCTGGCAGTGAGAGTGGTGATGATAGCGGCGTATGTGCTCGGCCTTCCGATGTTCTGCTCTTCCATCTCCTTGACCAGGCCTGCTTCGGTATATCTTGCCGGAGGCTGGGTGAATTTCTGTTCTTTTATTATCTCTTTTTCACCCAGCTGCTGTCCCTGTTCAAGCACTGGCAAGTCAGCTTCTTCCCCTTGAGCGCTGGTCTTGTATACTTTTCTCCAGCCGTCGAACACCTGCCTGGAGCCATTTGCCTTCAGTTCGAACCTGCCGTTTTTCACCTTGACAGCCATGGTCTCGACTTCGGCGGGCGCCATCTGGGAGGCAACGAAGCGGGTCCATATGAGGTTGTAGAGCTTGTACTGATCCGGGGAAAGGGATCCTTTTGCCTCTTCCGGGGTCAGCGTCACGTCCGCAGGTCTTATGGCCTCGTGGGCGTCCTGAATGTCCTTCTTCTTGTTGCTGTAGAAATTGTCAGATGTATATCTGCTCCCGTAATTCTCCTCGATAAAGTCCTTTGCCGCAGCTCTGGCCGCCGAGGATATCCTCACAGAATCCGTACGGATGTAGGTCACCAGACCTCTGGCTCCCCTTCCTTTTATCTCGATACCTTCGTACAGCTGCTGGGCTACCTGCATGGTCTTCCTCGTCTGAAATCCCAGCTTGATGGAAGCATCCTGCTGCATGCTGGATGTGGTGAACGGCGCATAAGCCTTAGGACTCCTGTGGCCCGGCTTTATCTCGCTTATTTCGTATTCTCCAGCGTGGAGCTCTGCTGCGATCGCCTCCGCGTCATCCTTTGTGGCGACAGCCGCCTTTTTTCCACCTATCCTGGACAGCTGTGCCTTAAAGCCCTCGGTGAAGTCCGAATATATGTTCCAGTATTCTTCAGGAATGAAGTTCTGTATCTCGGTCTCTCTGTCACATAGTATCTTAAGAGCAGCAGACTGGACGCGCCCCGCTGAAAGTCCCCTGCGGACCTTTTTCCAGAGCAGAGGGCTGATCTGATATCCTACCAGCCGGTCCAGTACCCTCCTGGCCTGCTGGGCGTCTACAAGTCCCATGTCGATAGGCCGCGGATGCTTTAAAGCCTCCTTCACGGCCTCCTTGTTGATCTCGTTGAATGTCACCCTGCATTCAGAGGCCGGATCTATGTCCAGGATGTACGCCAGGTGCCAGGCTATGGCCTCTCCCTCGCGGTCCGGGTCCGTTGCCAGAAGGATACGGGACGCTGCCTTGCCCTCTTTCTTGATCGCCTTGATCGTGTCGCTCTTGCCGCGGATGTTGATGTACTCCGGTTCAAAATCGTTGTCCACCTCAACTCCGAGCCTGCTCTTCGGCAGGTCTCTGACGTGGCCAACCGACGCTATGACCTTGTAGCTGGAGCCGAGATACTTTCCTATTATCTTCGCCTTGGAAGGAGACTCCACCACCAGAAGTGTTTTTTTCCTGGCGGTCTTCGTCGTCTTCCCGGTCTTCTTAGCCGTAGTCTTTGTCCCGGCAGCCTTTGTAGTGCGGCTGCCTGATGTTGCGGTTTTATCTGCCATATGCGGTAAAATTCCTTCTATCAAAATTCTTTCTACTATAATATATCTTGCGTTTCGATCTCCATGACCTGCATAGTTACAGATAATACGATGAAATTTGTGATTTTTCAAGGAAATGATCAGATATGGCCCAAAAAAATTCTTCCCGAGGATGTGGTTATTGCCCCTTTTATCTCCAATACAGTGAGTATTCCGTTGACTTTTGACACCGGCAGTCCGGAGCGGCTCCCGATCTGATCCGGAGTCAGCCCCTGCTCTCCACGAACCAGCCTGTATATCGCGACCTCGTCCTCTCCCATTGAGCTTTCAAGGCTTTCGTCATCTGTTCCAACAATGCCCGAAGGCTCGACACCCATCTCTCTGACGACATCCTCTATGACCACAAGAGGCGATGCTCCGTCTCTTATGAGGAGATTCGTACCAATACTGAACTGACTGTTGATGTTCCCCGGAACAGCATATACCGTCCTGCCCTGTTCCCCTGCTATCTGAGCGGTTATCAGTGATCCGCTGTTCAGGCCTGCCTCCACGACTATGGTCACCTGGCTCAGCCCGCTTATTATCCTGTTCCTCGCCGGAAAGCCATAGCTGCTCCCTGGAAAATCCGGAGGGTATTCACTTATCACCAGTCCCCGTTTCTCTATCTCATCCATGAGCTTCTGATTGGAAGCCGGATATGCCTTGCCTATGGCAGTTCCGAGGACGGCTATCGTCTTTCCGTTTTCCGGCATCAACGCCCCCTGGTGAGCAAAGGAGTCTATTCCTTTCGCCATCCCGGAGACCACGGTTATTCCGTTTTCGGCGAGCATCCGGCCGATCATCATAGCGACTTGTTTTCCGTATATGGTATGGCGTCTGGAGCCCACCACCGCCGCGCAGCGACCGGAAAGCAGCGATATGTCACCAACGCAGTAAAGCCTTTTTGGCGCCCTCGGTATCTCCAGCAGGGAAACCGGAAAGTCAGGGGAATCCCGGTCCAATCTTATTATTTTCATATTCTCCCCCATTCTCAAAACACCTCTGACGGCCTGTATATCAACGCCTCAGACAGGTGCTGAAACCTGATCTCACGGCTTTCATCCATATCCGCTATGGTCCTCGCAATGCGCAGTACCTTCATGCCTGTCCTCGGTGTGAGGGCCAGAGAATCGAAGGCCTTATGGAAAAGTTTATCGGTCTCGTCGTCCATCTCCGCGGCTCCCAGAAGGTCGTCGTCATCCATCCTGCCCGGAGGTCTGTTTCTCCCGGCATCGATCCTGAACCTTCCCGCCGTGTCCACCCATCGCTTCATCTCCTCCGAACTTATCCCCTGCTCTATATCAACCAGCCCTCGGCTGAACTGACTGTATTCCACCCGCTCCATCCTGACATGGATATCTATCCTGTCCAGCATCGCCCCGCTCAGTCTTTTCTGATACCTCTCTATATCCGCCTGGCTGCACGTGCACTCTCTTGTTTTATCCCCGAGGTAACCGCATTTGCACGGGTTCGCGGCACACACGAGCATGAAATCGCTGGGGAACCTGTACGCTCTCCCCTGACGGAAGTGTGTGATCTCCAGGTCTTCTGCGGGAGTCCGAAGCCCGTCTATTATCCCGGGGCTGAACTCCGGAAGCTCATCCAGGAAAAGCACTCCGTTGTGAGCCAGGGATATCTCTCCGGGGACCGGGTAAGCCCCGCCTCCCAGGAGCCCTGCCCTTCCTATGGTAGAGTGCGGACTCCTGTACGGTCTCTGTGTCACCGCAGAAGTCTCCCCAAGCAGACCCGCTGCGGAATATATCATCGTGGTCTCCAGCATTTCCTTTCTGGTCATCGGCGGCAGAATGGTCCTTAGTCTTCTGGCCAGCATGGTCTTTCCGCATCCCGGACTCCCGACCATGAGAATGCCGTGCCTTCCTGCCGCCGCGATGGCCATGCCGCGCTTTATCAGCGACTGCCCTCGCACATCGTCAAAGCTTATCTCCTTCTCGCTCTGGCCCGCCAGAGAAATATTTCTTTTTTCAGGGATGCATATATCCGGCTTCTCCCCGTTGCTCATTTCCTGAAGCACGGCAAAGCACTCCCTCAGGCTCCTCACCGGTATGATCCCCTGCCTTCCGCCTTGCACCGCCTCCCAGTAATTTTCATCCGGCACGAAAATGGTCCTGATCCCCTGCTCCCTTAGGCACATCACTATCGGAAGGACCCCATCCACCCTGGTGGTGCTTCCGTCCAGGGAAAGCTCTCCCAGCATCCCGACTTTTTCCATGATCTCGGTATCGACACAGGAGCCTGCCCCAAGTATCCCCATTGCGATGGGAAGGTCCAGGTGGCTCCCCGTCTTTCTCAGCTCCGCAGGCCACATGTTTACTACAACTCTGTTTCTCGGATACATGAATCCGGAGTTGCTGACCGCGGCCCGGATCCGCTCCTTCGATTCACTGACTATCTGAGACGGATGTCCGACTATGGTAAAGTTGGGAAGTCCCCTTGTCACATCTGTCTCCACCACCACCAGTTTTCCCTGTATACCGTCGCATACCCCTGTGTTTACGTGACAGATCATCCTATCCTCCTAGAAACACTCTGTTATGTGCCTGATCTCCACGGCCATAACGTCAAAAGATATCTCCCTTTCATCCAGACCGTGTTCCATCAGGTAAAGCTGTGCGGCTCTCCTGATATGGACCGCCTTGGACCTCCCCACAGCCTCCTCAGGATGACCGTAACTCCCGGAGCTCCTGGTCTTCACCTCAACAAAATGGATGACTCCCTCCATATCCGCCACGATGTCTATCTCGCCCATCCTGGTACGGTAGTTCGTCTCCAGTATCCTGTAGCCTTTCTGTTCAAGCATTGCCGCCGCCAGAGACTCCCCTCTCTGTCCCAGTATCATCTTATCCACGAACTTCCTCCTGACCTTCTATGCAAAACTCCTGAGAACCTTATATCACAACGGCAAGGCCGTTTCAGCACTCCAGAGAAATTGTGCATTTATTCGTCGGATAAAGATATTTTTCTGTAAAAAAAATCCGCAGCAACTGCTGCGGGTATCGCGGCGATGCGTCAGTCATCGCTTAAGCACAAATTTTTCGATGGCCTTTGCCACTCCGTCCCTCTCGTTTGTGTCGGTCACGTAGTCGGCCGCATCCTTCACCTGATCCCATGCATTTCCCATGGCGATCCCTATGCCTGCATCCCTGATCATAGGTATGTCGTTCGGAGCATCGCCCATGCACATGAGCTCACCATAGCTGAGATCCAGACGGTCCATGATGAACTTGAGCGCTACGCTTTTGTTGGTGTTCTTTCCTCCGATCTCTATGTTATTAGGAACAGATGAAAGGACGGTCGCATTCGGTATGGATTCCAGGAGCGGCTGCCACTTCTTCCTGTCGTCAACTGTGGGAAAGAAGAAATTGATGTTTTCCATCTGATCCCGGTGGCTGATGATAAATGCAAGAATATCGTCCAGCGGAGTCCTTGTCTTCAGAACGTAATCCCTCGGCCTGAAGCTGCACCCGAAGTCTCTGATCTCGTCATAAAGCCCTCTGTCGATATATGCCCTGTCGTCGTAGAATGCCTCAAGAGTGAGACCGTTTTCCCTGGCTATTTTCACCGACTCGTCAACTGCCTCAGGATCGATATAGCTGCTGTAGATCTGTTCCCCTGTAGAAAGATCCGTGACGTGAGCGCCATTTGACGAAATGACGTATCTTAGTCCTTTTACATTCAGCAGCACATCAGGCACGGCCGTGAAAGATCTCCCCGTAGATATGCAGACGTTTACACCCATTGCAATGGCCGCCTCTATCGCCTTCCTGTTGCCCTCAGACAGGCGGCTCCCCTCGCAGAGCGTGGTCCCGTCCAAATCCAGGGCTATGATCTTTATCTCCCGATCTCTTCCGTTCTCTGTCACCTTTTCCATCCTGTTCCTCCTGATGTCCCCGATATGATGATGGCCTCCGGACGTCTCCCGTGGGCACCGGTAAAAAAGCACCCGAAAGCCTTGTTTTTTAAGGGATTTTTTTGTCATCGATTTGTGAAAGATCAGTATTGAAAAACACAAATCACAGTAGTACAATACCTAGACGTTGGCTCAAGTGCGGTCCACGTACAGAGGTCAGTATATAACGAATATATTTTCAATACCAGTCCGCTTTCACTCACCCCTCACCTCGTGGGAGGCGTGACGGATCGGCGAGACACTTCACTACGCAATTAATTTGATATTCAGGGGAACAGTAAAATGCTATCCATTTCTTCCAGAGAAAGAACGGTGAGAGTTGCTATCTTCGGCGCCGGCAAGCTCGGCATCAGGATCGTATCGGCTCTCCTCGACGGCAACTACGACATCACTCTCGTTGACATAAACGAAAAGAAGCTCCTCCAGGTAGCGCAGCGCCTGGACGTCTTCACAGTCACAGGCGACGTGAAGTCTCTTGAGCTGCTCAAAAGCATCGATGCCGGCCGCTACGATTTCATATTCAGCTGCACTACATCTGATGAGGTCAACATCCTTTCTGCATCGTTCAGCAAGCTTCTGGGATGCAAGACCGTGGCTGCCCGTGTCAGGGCCCCTGAATACATGAATCAGCTTGATTTCATCCGGGAGCACTACCACATCGACATGATGGTCAACCCGGACTTTCTCATATCCTCGGAGATCTACCGCTACCTCGTAGAAAAATACACCCTGAGCAACGGTATCTTCACCAGCCACAGGATAGGGCTCATCGAGATCGAGGCCAGGAAAAAGCCTCAGCTTATAGGCAAGAACCTCGCAGAGTTCCGCACGGTCATGCCCAACACCCTTATCGTAGGCATCTCAAGAAAAGGAAAATTCATCATTCCTCACGGGCAGGACATCATCGAGTCGGAAGATCTCCTGTATCTTGCCGGAGAGCGCCACGAGATCGTGGAACTTGGAGAAAAATATCAGGCCCACATGAAAAAGTCTGATATAAACAAGGTCATGATCATCGGCGGAGGAAAGACCGGATATTACCTCGCCCGCCAGCTGTCCGAATACGGGTGCTTCGTAAAGATCATAGAGCAGAGCAAGGAGAGGTGTCATTATCTTACGAACAAGCTGACGGACGTGATGGTCCTCAACGGTGACGGAGCCGACATGAAGCTTCTCGAGGAAGAGAATATCGACGATATGGACGCCTTTGTTACCGCGACGGGATACGACGAGGAGAATCTCCTTCTCTCTCTCACCGCAAAGAACCACGGAATAGAAGACGTTATTTCCAAGGTCAGCCACGACAGCTACATGAGCCTGATAGAAAAGCTCAACATCGACGTGGTGCTGAACCCTCTGGACATCACGGCAAGCTCGATCCTCAACCGGATAAGAGGAGACAAGAGGGTCATCTCTTCCCTTCTCCTCCAGGGACAGGCGGAGCTCATGGAGGTATCAGCCTGTGAGGGCATGAACATGATAAACATACCTCTGAAGAACCTTAACCTGCCTGATTACATCATACTGGCAGCTATCAACAGAGGAAACGAGACCATCATTCCTGACGGAAACACCCGCATACAGCCGAGGGACAGAGTCATCATCGTTTGCAAGCTGTCCAACATCGGATATGTGGAGAAGCTGTTCAAGCCCAACTCTCATCTGAAGCTTTTCGGGTAGGCAGGAGGAAAAATGCTTAAGAGAATTTCGGGCTTTTTCGGGATCTTTCTGGTATTTCTCGGCATCATGATGATCATCCCGCTTATTGTTGCATTGATCTACGGTGAGCACTCATGTGTCAGGGCTTTTCTGTATGGGATCAGTGTTGCACTGATCCCGGGGATCATCATACTGCTGATAAGGAACAAGAACGCTATCTCCGAGGAGAGACTGAAACTGCGTTACAGCTATTTCGTCGTCTCTCTGGCGTGGCTCATCGCCTCGTCTATCTCCGCTATCCCGTTTGTCATACAGGGATGCATACCAAACTATATTGATGCCTTTTTTGAAATGTGCTCTGGTTATTCCACCACCGGCGCCACGATCCTCCAGAACGTGGAGGTCGTACCAAAGTCCCTCCTCTTCTGGAGGGCACAGACACAGTGGCTGGGCGGAATGGGAATAATCGTTTTTGTGATGGCGTTTCTTCCGAATTTCGGCATCAACGCACAGAACATTGCAAATGCCGAGACCCCCGGGCCGATCGCAACGAAGCTCACATCACGCTTTTCAGGAACCGCAAAAAAGCTCTACGAGCTCTATATCTTTTTCACCATATTGATGACTGTCCTGCTCATGCTGGGAGGTGTGAGCTTATTTGATTCCATCACCCATACATTCGCCACGATGGCGACTGGTGGATTCGGCGGATACGCGGACAGTATAGCTCATTTTCACAGCGACTATGTCACATGGGTCGTCACCATATTCATGTTTATCGCAGGGACAAATTTCAACCTCTTCTACGGGATAAGGCCCCTGGGCATTCGCAAAGCCTTCGATGACGATGAATTCATTTTTTACAGGAGATACGTGGCAATAGCGACTGTACTTGTTACCGCTGATCTCATGATAAGGGGCGGCTACCACAGCCTCTGGCGAGCCCTGACAGACGGAGCATTCCAGGTCTCAACGATCGTGTCCACCACTGGTTTCGCTACCTGTGACTTCGATCTCTGGCCGGCATTCTGCAAGATCATTCTGATCTTTCTTATGTTCACAGGCGCCTGCAGCTCCTCCACAGCAGGAGGGATCAAGATCGTAAGGGTCCTCTCTGTTTTCCGCATGATCAAGAGAGACGTGAAGGTCCGGATACACGGACAGATCTTCAACGACGTCCGCCTCAACGGACAGAAGCTCGAAGCGAAGGATCTCAGACTTATGGTGACATTTACATGTTTCTTCATCATCATGGTCTTCGGGATCACAGCAGTGATCGCTGTGGATGGATTCGATCCCCTCACAAACTTCACGGCCAGCCTGTCCTGCATGAGCAATGTAGGTCCCGGACTTGCGGGAGTCGGACCTACCAGAAATTTCAGCGGGTATTCCAACTTCAGCACCTTCGTTCTCGCCCTCACCATGATAGCGGGAAGACTGGAGCTGAATACGTTCATGATACTGTTCTCCAGACACTTCTGGGATTCTAACATGGCTTGAGGATCGATTTGAGGAATGACTAACAGTAATAGATTTATAATCAATGTGGTATCTACAGCCATCAGGGTATGCGGCATAACAATGCTGCCGGCATCCTTCGTTGGACTGTACTACAACGAGACAAAGAGTTCACTGATACTATTCACGATCTCTGTGATCACCATCACCATCGGCAGGCTCGTGGCTAAGTTCTTCGCGAATCCGGCAGAGCCTCCGGTCACGAGAGCAAGATATGCTGCGATCCTGATCACGTGGCTGGTGCTGATATTCATAGGGATGCTCCCTTTTTACGGAGCCGGTGATAATTATTCGCTGATCGACTCTATAGTGGAATCTTGCGCGGGGTTCTGTACAACGGGTCTTTCGGTGATACCTTTTTCTTCCATGCCGCTCTGCCTGCAGCTCTGGCGCTGCCTCTGCAGCTGGATCGGAGGACTTCTGTGCGTGATGCTCACCATGTCGCTGACCCCTTCCCTTCTTGTAACGGGAAGAAAGTTGTTCTCCGCTGAGATCCCGAGCCTTTCCATGCTGAAGGAGTCCGCTACTTACAGAGGCGTTTACTTCAAGCTGATGACAGTGTACTTCTCTGTGACTCTGGCCGGATTCGTCCTGCTGATGGTGTTTGGCATGGGAAAATTCGATGCCCTCACAACTGCCCTCTGCAGCATCAGCACCTCCGGTCTCCCGATGTTTTCAGTCGATAGTTCAGTGGGATTCAACTGGGGCATAAAGACCGTGATCACGATTCTGAACCTCCTTGGATCGCTTAACGTGGCACTCATCTACATTGCCGCACTTCGCGGCATAAAGAGAGCCTGTAAGAACAACGAACTCAACTTTTTCCTGAAGATCCTTCTGATCTCAACAGCAGTGATCTCCACTTCCCAGATCTGGGCGCGGATAAATGCCATCGGACCCGGCAGCCTGGGGGATTCCCCTGCGCAAAAGGCTGAAAGCATCATGAAGATGATCGCAGATTCCATTATGGCCTCTGTATCCTTCAGCTCCACATCGGGCTTCATAACATCGGATCACCTTCACTGGACTCCTCTCACTACAACGGTCCTGCTTCTGATCTCCATGATCGGAGCATGCGCGGTATCCACCGGAGGAGGCATCAAGGTCTCGAGGCTGGTTGCAGTGTCAAAATCCATCAGGCTCGGCATTTACCAGCACGTCCATCCTAATGCGGTAAAACCGGTTAAGATCAACGGAAAACCCCTGGACAGTGCGGTGGTGATCAGGTATTCCATGTACATGGTTCTGTTCCTGATCTTCATTCTCTTTGGTGCCCTGCTGCTGTCCCTTGATACGCTGAGCATCGAACAGTGCTTCGATATTTCAACGTCGATGATGACCACCAACGGCACGGTGATGTCGAATTTAGGCAACGGGACACAGCTGTTTCAGGATCTGATGCCGCTCTCTAAGGTCGTGATCGTGATCCTCATGATCGCTGGAAGGATAGAAATTTACCCGGTGCTCATGGTCCTTTTCAAGAGCTTCTGGATAATCATAACCACCAGTTGAACTGGTGGTTTGTCCTTGCCCTAAAAGGGCCTGTTACTTGCAGGCGTCTTAAGACGCACCGAAATAGACTGCCAACCGCATCTCTATTTTCCGGCTGCGCCTAAGGGCGCTTTTTATTATGCCTTCGTATTCTTGCTACCCGTGAACGGGTCTATGTACTCCTTCAATGTTAATTGATCATTTGCGATATCTTCTTGCAGTTGGTTTCGTATGTATTCTGCGATTGCCTTTTTGTTTCTGCCAACTGTATCGACATAATAGCCACGGCACCAGAAATGCCTGTTCCCATACCGATATTTCATATTCGCATGTCTGTCGAATATCATCAGTGAGCTTTTTCCCTTCAGATATCCCATCACTTGCGATACGCTGTATTTTGGCGGAATTGATATCAGCATGTGTACATGATCAGGGCACAACTCCGCTTCTATTATTTCTATGCCTTTCTGATCACACAACTGCCTAAGTATCTTGCCAATATCCTCTTTTATTTTTCCGTAGATAATTTGTCTCCTGTACTTCGGCGCAAACACTACGTGATACTGACACCGCCACTTCGAATGTGTTAAACTATTGATGTCGGTTTTGGTAATATTACCCATCGATTTATTCCTCCTTTGTTACATGAGTGCGGTTGGAAGCCTCATTCATGATATCACAGGAGGTTTTTTCTTGAAGCTAAAGCTTCTTACTCCACCGGCTTAGCCGGTGGTTTTTTTACACTAAAGATCANTAATCATAACCACCAGTTGAACTGGTGGTTTGTCCTTGCCCTAAAAGGGCCTGTTACTTGCAGGCGTCTTAAGACGCACCGAAATAGACTGCCAACCGCATCTCTATTTTCCGGCTGCGCCTAAGGGCGCTTTTTATTATGCCTTCGTATTCTTGCTACCCGTGAACGGGTCTATGTACTCCTTCAATGTTAATTGATCATTTGCGATATCTTCTTGCAGTTGGTTTCGTATGTATTCTGCGATTGCCTTTTTGTTTCTGCCAACTGTATCGACATAATAGCCACGGCACCAGAAATGCCTGTTCCCATACCGATATTTCATATTCGCATGTCTGTCGAATATCATCAGTGAGCTTTTTCCCTTCAGATATCCCATCACTTGCGATACGCTGTATTTTGGCGGAATTGATATCAGCATGTGTACATGATCAGGGCACAACTCCGCTTCTATTATTTCTATGCCTTTCTGATCACACAACTGCCTAAGTATCTTGCCAATATCCTCTTTTATTTTTCCGTAGATAATTTGTCTCCTGTACTTCGGCGCAAACACTACGTGATACTGACACCGCCACTTCGAATGTGTTAAACTATTGATGTCGGTTTTGGTAATATTACCCATCGATTTATTCCTCCTTTGTTACATGAGTGCGGTTGGAAGCCTCATTCATGATATCACAGGAGGTTTTTTCTTGAAGCTAAAGCTTCTTACTCCACCGGCTTAGCCGGTGGTTTTTTTACACTAAAGATCACAACAAAAAGCAACGACTGATCGAGTCGCTGCTTTTTTTATTTACCGATCTGTCTTTTGCAGGTATCGCCAGTACACGCCGCCATCGACGCCGTATCAGCCCACTATCTCAAAATCTATGAGCTTATCTATGGTATCCACGGCGGTCACCTTTATCTGTACCGGATCACCCAGAGCGTAGCTGATGCCGCTTCCCTCGTTGATAGCGCGGTAGTTCTTTTCGTCATAAACAAAGAAGCCTGTGAGGGTGTCGTATTTGACGAAGCCCTCGACGGTATTCTCCAGCTCCACATAAAGCCCGTTGGCTGTCACGCCGCTGACGATGCCGTCGAACTTCAAGCCGGTCTTGTCTGACATGTAATCCACCTTGGCGGCCTTTTCCACTTCCCTCTCCAGCTCAAGAGTGTTCCTCTCCGTCGCAGACACCTGCGATGCCACGCCGTCGGCTATCTCCTTGTAGTGTTCCTGGTGTTCCTTAAACTCCCTGTCGCTGCTGTGGAGTCTGTCTTTTATTATCCTGTGTATGAAAAGGTCTGAATACCGGCGTATAGGTGACGTGAAGTGAGTATAGTATCTGAAGGCAAGGCCGAAGTGTCCGAGGCACTCTGTGCGATAATCCGCCTTCTGCATCGTCCTTATGATGACGCGGCTCACCACGTTCTCCTGTGGGGTACCTGACACTCTTCTGATGACCGCCGCCAGATCCTTTGGCGCGACCGCGTCGGACCTGCTCGGGATCTCTATACCAAAACTCCTCAGAAAATCTCTCAGGTCGGAGATCTTTCCGGGATCCGGCTTTTCATGGACCCTGTACAGGAAAGGATATCTCGTCCAGAAGAAGTGTTCTGCCACCACCTTGTTGGCCATGAGCATGAACTCTTCTATCATACGGTTTGCCGTGCGTCTTTCCACCAGCCTGATGTCGGAGGCATGGCCCTCTTCGTCCAGGATGATCTCAGCCTCGCTGAAATCGAAGTCAATGCTGCCGTTCCTCATCCTCCTCTTGTGGAGTACCTCTGCAAGATCCCTCATTGCAAGGAGCATAGGATATATGTTCACGTATCTCTTCTTGAGGTCGGGATCTCCGTGTTCAAGCAGGTCTGACACGTCGTCATAGACCAGTCTCTCATCGGAGCGAATAATGCTCTCGTAGATCTCATGGTCAACTACCTTGCCCCTCTCGTCAAGATCCACCTGACAGGTCAGAGTCAGTCTGTCCTCGTGGGGATTAAGGCTGCATATGCCGTTGGAAAGCTGCTCCGGAAGCATCGGTATAACTCTGTCGAGCAGATAGACACTGTTGCCCCTCTTCAGTGCCTCTTTGTCCAGTGGGCTACCCTCTGTCACGTACTCCGCAACGTCTGCGATATGCACGTAAAGACGACATCCATCTCCCAGCTTTTCCAATGATACCGCATCGTCGAAATCCTTGGAGTGAGCACCGTCTATGGTAACTATCGGAAGTTCTCTCAGGTCTCTCCTGTCGGATCCAGGAGAAATGCTCACACCTTCAGCCTGCCTGTTTCTGAAATCCTGCTCCAGGGCTTTTGCCTGTTTTACAGACTTATCACCGAATTCCTGGCGAATCCCGTAGCTCCTGATAAGACCCAGTGTCTCCGCATCAGCCGCGCCTTCCCTCGCGATGATCTGCTTGACTTTTCCTCGTGGAATATCATCTTCATCCGGATATTTCGTTATCTTGGCCTCCACGATATCACCGTTGGCAGACTTAGCAAAATGGCCTTTTTCTATATAAACTGCCTCTCTTCCGTGACGCCCCAGGGGTATCACATATCCACGGTGATCTATTTTTTCCAGGCGGCCTATGACAGTTGTGGTATTTCTCTGCAGGATCTTGATCACCCTGCCTTCTCTTTTGCCGTTGCTGTCGCTGTCTCTGTACTCCACGCGCACCATGTCCCCATCCATTGCGCCATTCATACGTGAGCGGGGGATAAAAATATCTTCGTCTTCCTGAATGAGGAACCCGAAACCTCTCTTCGTTTTCTCAATGAGACCTTCGGCCGTGCACTTTTTCGATCTGTTTCTGGAGCCTGTTCTGCGGCGATATGATCCGCCTTCTCTTCCAGATGCTCCTCTGTTTCTGTTTTGCTTTTCTTTCTTCTTAGCCATCGATTACTCCTTAAGGAGGCACTTTAACTTTATTTTACCTTTGTTTTACCGGGTGATCACGTTACCGCAACTAAAAAACAGAGGGTCGGAAAACCGACCCTCTGGAAGAATCCGATTAATTCTCCTCTGCTGTCTCTTCCTCTGCATCATCTTCGTCATCGGAAAGAGTTGCCTTGATGCTCAGGCTGATCCTGTGTCTATCAGTATCGATATCCATAATCTTGGCCTTGATGACCTGTCCGACCTGAAGCTCATCGCTTACGCTGTCAACCCTCTTGTTGGCGATCTCTGAGATGTGGACAAGACCGTCAAGTCCTGCCTCCAGCTCAACAAAAGCACCATACTCCTTGATCTGAACGACCTTGCCTTCGATGACCTGTCCAACGACATACTTTGTGCCGACGAGAGACCATGGCTCCGGCTGAGTCTGCTTCAGGCCCAGGGAGATCTTGCCCTTCTCCTCGTTCAGAGCGAGGATTTTGACGTTGATGATGTCACCGATAGACAGAACCTCCTGAGGGTGCTTGAGCTTGCCCCAGCTGATCTCGGAAATGTGGAGCAGTCCGTCTACACCGCCGATATCTACGAACGCGCCGTAGTCGGTGAATCTCATGACCTTACCCTCAACGATGTCTCCAACGTTCAGGTTAGCCCAGATCTCCTCCACCTGCTTGCGCTTCTCTTCAACCAGTACAGCCTTTCTGGAGAAAACAGCCCTGTTGCGTCTATCATCGACCCTGATGACCTTGACATCTGCTCTCTGGCCGATGAACTCATCTGCCTTCTCAACATATCTGTCGGAGAGCTGGGACATTGGAATGAATCCTGTGACCTGCTTATACTGTGCGATTACGCCGCCGTTTACCGCTCTGATGAACTCTACGTTGATGGACTCCTTGTTCTCCATGAACTCCTTGAGCTCCTTGTAGTTCTCGTTCATCTCAAGCTTCTTCTTGGAGAGGGAGATCCCTCCGTCTCCTTCATCGGACTTCATCACCTTGGCCTCGACCGTATCTCCCACCTTGAAGACATCAGAAAGCTTCTGGCCTTCCTCAAGGGTCACCTCGTCCTTGCGCAGGATTCCGTCCTTCTTGCATCCCATGTTGATGATGACTTCATTATCGAGTACATCGATGACCTCGCCCTCTACGATCTCTCCTGGCTTCGGAAGACGCAGAGAATCCTCGATCTGATCCATGTAGTCAAACATAGGGTTCTTTTCGTCAGTAATAACATTCTGGCTCATACTGGAAATAACCTCCTTAATAATCCATGCAGGCGTAGATGCACCTGCGGTAATGCCTATTCTATTATATTTGTGCACTTCTTTCAACTCTAAATCAGAAATATCTCGCACAAAAACGGCGTGTTTGCAATATTTTTTTGCGATTTCGTAAAGCTTTTTTGAATTGGAGCTGTTGGGATCGCCGATAACGACCATCATGTCCACTTCTGCGGCCAGCCTGGCACAGGCATCCTGCCTCTCCCTCGTGGCATTGCAAATGGTATTTTTCAGTTCATATCTGATCTCGTATCTATCAAGGACCCTCAGAATGTCATCCAGGAGCTCTCTCCTTATCGTGGTCTGGCAAACTATCAGCGGCAGTCCATCATCCTGTCCCTGTTCAAAATTTTCAGCCCACTTTTCCGCCTCTTCAACATCCTGGATGATCACTCCCTTCCACTGACACCAGCCGTTTGTGGCGATCACCTCCTGATGATCCCTGCTTCCAACGATGATCACCTTCCTGCCTTCTTCCGCAGCCTGATGGACCAGTTGATGGATCCTGCCTACGAATACACATGTGGTGTCCACAAGATTCACGCCTATGGCTTCGGCCTTTTTATAAAATTCCTCCGGTTCACCGTGAGATCTTATGATTATTGTGTCGCCAGGCCCAGCCTGGTCGATGCTCTGGATCTCTCCAACGCCGTTCTCTCTCAGGCGCTCCGTCACGGCTCTGTTGTGTATGAGCTGCCCGCAGGTATAAAGACTGATCTTCTTATCATCGGGTCTTTCGTTGTTCAGGCGGATCTGTTCCTCCGTAAGCTCGATCGCTCTTCTGACGCCAAAGCAAAAGCCTGCATGATCTGCTGTAATTATTTCCAAGCCAAAATCTCCTGATTCTAAAATATCCGGGCAGCAGCGCCGCCCGGTAAAATTCTCAGGTATCGATACCTGACATCCGTTCCTCTTAATCGAACAATCTGCTTCCGATATAGTCTGCGGAATCCCCAAGGTCCTCCTCGATCCTGAGCAGCTGGTTGTACTTCGCAACTCGTTCGGTCCTGGCAGGAGCTCCGGTCTTGATCTGATATGCGTTGACACCGACTACAAGATCTGCGATAGTCGTGTCCTCTGTCTCTCCGGAACGGTGGGAAACGATGGTGTTGTAGCCGTTCTTCTTTGCCAGAGCGATTGTCTCCAGAGTCTCGGAGATGCTTCCGATCTGGTTGAGCTTGATGAGTATCGCGTTTGCGCATCCCAGCTTGATGCCCTTAGCAAAGCGCTCAGGATTCGTCACGAACAGGTCATCTCCGACGATCTGGATCTTGTCTCCCAGCTTCTCCGTCATCAGCTTCCAGCCGTCCCAGTCTTCTTCGTCCATTCCGTCCTCGATGGATGCGATAGGATACTGATCGCAGAACTTCTCCCAATTCTCCACGAGCTCAGCCGATGTAAATGTCCTTCCGGACTTAGGCATCTTGTAGACGCCCTTCTCATTTGTCTTCCAGCCGCTGGCTGCCGCATCTATGGCGATGACGAAATCGGTCCCCGGCTCATACCCGGAGTTCTTGATGGCGGCGACCATGTAGTCCAGCACCTGGAACTCATCTTTCAGGTTAGGAGCATATCCGCCCTCATCTCCCACTGCCGCGGAGTATCCTTCCTTTTTCAGATCCTTTCCCAGCTGGTGATACACCTCTGCGCACCATCTGAGGGCTTCCTTGAACGTAGGCGCTCCTACCGGCATGATCATGAACTCCTGGACATCGACGGTGTTCGATGCATGCTCTCCGCCGTTCAGGATGTTCATCATAGGCACAGGAAGAGACGTTCCGTTGATCCCGCCGAAGAATCTGTAAAGAGGGATACCGAGAGATGCAGCAGCGGCCTTCGCACATCCCAGAGAAACTGCCAGAATGGCGTTCGCTCCGAAGCGGCTCTTGTCTTTCGTGCCGTCCAGCGCCATCATCTTTCTCTCGATACTGAAGACGTCCGATGCGTCCTCTCCGATGAGCAGGTCTCTTATCTCGTTATTGACAAAAGAAACTGCCTTTGTAACGCCCTTTCCGCCGTAACGGGTCTTGTCACCGTCTCTCAGCTCCAGGGCCTCATAAATACCTGTGGATGCTCCGCTTGGAGTATCTCCGTATCCTACGGTCCCGTCCTCAAGATGGATCTCCGCCTCAACGGTAGGGTTGCCCCTCGAATCAAGGATCTCGCGGCCAATAACGTCAACGATCTTAGTCCACATGTGTATTTCTCCTTTACATTGATGAAGATGAGGGCTTGATTTCGCCTTTCTATTGATTTTTCTCACTTCATGGATTATACACTCAAAGTGAAACGCTAACAAGATGAACTAATTTTCGACCCTGGGGCTCAGACGGCTTATCCTCTTGTCCAGGTGGCGGAGGAGCCGGAGCCTGTCCCCGTTCCTGACCACCTCTTTCAGGCGCTCCATTTCTTCTGCCTCCGCGCTGTTCCTCCTGTCCGTGATCCTGTCTATAAAGAGCACGAGCTTGTCCTCAAAGTCTGTCTCGTTGAAATCCGGGTAGAACAGTATCCTCATCCTGTCCTTATCCACGCTGTTGCCGCTGCAATATATGAGCTCTGGTTCCAGCAGATACTTTCGCGCCATCACCAGGTAGTTCTCATTCTCATCGCTGATCTCGATCAGCCCCTTCACCAGCTTCAGCTTTCCCTGTACGTCGAGGTCGCACACACGGAGCTTCCTGAAATTCCCGGTATCATATGTGAACATATACGCATCACCGTCTCTTATGATACTCATCCTCAGGAAATTCCTGCTGTAATTTCCCGTCAGGATGTCGTTCAGATACATTGGCATGTTGTATCCGGTTATCTCCTGCTTTAGCCACTTTTTCATCTTCGAACCTCCCTATCCGCCGCACTTGCTGCAGGGAGTATACCCCCTTTCAAGAGCCGTCTCCTTCTCCATCTCCATGTATCTTCTGTTCAGGACCCCGCAGGACTTAAGATGGTATCCTTCCCCGTACTTAGGAAAAATATACACGGTCGTGCCATCCTTCGCCCTTCCGCTTCGGCAAACGGGACAGCCTTTGTACTGTTTCCGCACATATGGGTCGAGGCTCCTGGTGACGGTACCTGCCTTCATAAAGGTGCATCCGTCTCTGTGGTATTTTTCTCCTCTTTTTGGGAAAACATAGACTCCCGCAGCGTTTTTGTCCTGCATGTCGCCGTCTGTCGCGGGTTTCAAAGGCCTTTTTCTCCCCACGTATGCCCTGCTCATCACAGACATCCTGTAGCGGGCCGATGACATGAAGTTCATGGGATTGCTGGCTCTTAGCTCCATGTCTGCCGAGATGGCTATGGCCTCGTCTATTCCCATGTATTCAGTCCTGAAGCGGAGATCCCTGATCGACGCCGACTCCACAAGGTGGCTGTACTCCATCATCCTGTTTTTGATCCGCCGTGATGCCGTGATGTGAGAAGGGAATACCCCCGCTTCAGCCATTGCCCTGCGCATCTCGTCTGCACCCACATAGTTTGCGTTCTCCACGGCGGCATACATGAGTATCACCGACAGAAAAGTCACGATCCCAATTATGAACAGCGGCAGGCAGATAGCTCCCTCCACCAGGTAGCTTCCAGATATGTTTTTCAGGATCCTCTCCTTCATGTGTACTCTTTTCATCTGTACTCTTCCTCCACCGTGTAGTCCCTGCCGTTGGTCTTTACCGTGAACCGCACACCAGTGTAGTATTCGTCCATATTGAAGTCCCTGTAATATCTGTATTTCATGTTGATCTGGACTATGTCCATGATCCTTAACAGCCTCACCCTTTCGTCCACGGCCAGGATCAGCACCTTAAGGTGGTCTTCATACGTAAGGCCATCCCTGATGCTGCCGCTGCCCCCCGCGCCTCCGGCTTCGCTCATCTCTCCGATGGTCTCAGCGTTTTCATCGAGAGCCTTGCGGCCCTCCTCCCCCAGCTTTCCCCTGAAGGCGTCACCCTCCAGGATGCCCTTAAGGTCGGTCTGCCACGTCTCCTTTGTTTTCATTGCAGGCACCCTGCCGTCGTCCAACAGGGTTTCCACATCCTTGTAGGATTCCGCTGCGGCCCAGAGCTCCAGCAGGATCAGCTGAACGGCCGGTCCCGCCCCGGGAGAGATCACCTCGGCTATGGACAGAGTCAGCTCCATCTTTTCCTGGTCCGTGTACAGGTATGCAAGGTTTACCGCGTTCCTCAAGAGAAAAAGCCTTCTCTGGACTGCCCCGAGGTTCTGGGGATCCGAGGGCTTTCCCGCCGCCACGTATTCCCATTCGTTTCTGAAATACGATTTTTTTCCATCGGGACCGTACAGATGGCTTCCGAGATTGTTGCTTATGAACAGCATGTCCATCGCGGCATTTCCGGCGACCCCGCTAAGCACGTCTCCGGATCTGGAATCCTTCAGGATCTCCCTGGCTCTGCTCCCGCTGAACCTGCCCTGATGGCCATGCGATGGAAGCGTCCTCAATATCACCGGATTGCTGATGTACCTGTATCCTTCGACCGTCTCCACTTTTTCCTGAGCCATGGACTCAGGCACATCGCCACCGACGAATGTCCCATCCGTCACACCGGTAAAGGGCCGATCCTCCACGGTTGGTCTTTTTGTTCTTCCCTTTGACAGCAGCTTCTTTCCCGTTTCCATCCCAAGTGAAAGCTTCATGGCCTTCCTGAAATTCTCCGGATCGCCCAGCTCCATTCCACCGAGTTCCGCTTCGGCTCCCTGGAGCTTTGAGTTGAGCCTGCTGGCCATGGAGTATTCCATGTATGTCTCCACCTTCCTGCCCACCTGCTCATCGTCCCCCTGATAGGCCATAAGGCCATAATCGCGGAGCAGATAGACATCGTATTCTGAAAGGATCCCCCTGGCCCATACGATGGAAAACGCCCTGCTTTCGCTGTGCACCGTAAGTTCCCTTGCCACCTGGATCACCACTACGAGGGCGGCGGCGAATGCGACTATCAGGATGGCGAGAAATACAGCTGCCGATCCTCTTTTGTTCCCTGTGATCCCGGACATGGCATCCTCACTTCTCTTCATCCGGATCTTTCACCAGCACTCTCGCTCTGACCTGCTGATCGAAATTTATGAGGTACCACTCCGACTTCAGGTCTTTCCCCGGGGAATGCCTCAATACACCTCCAGGGGCAAGATCCGCCCGGTCTTCCCTCACATTTCTTTTTATCGTGATATCCAGCCGGTCGGTCTGTTCGGCGATGGTATTTCCGTGAAGCCTCACCCCAGCGCAGAGTATCTCCATGTAGAACACCATCACCCTGATGAGCAGCATCGCGACCAGGATCACGAGAGGGAGGACTATGCTGGCCTCGACCATCTGAGATCCGTTTCTTCTGCGCAGGATCTCCACAAGGCTGCGATAAATACCACCGTTACGCACGCTTCTGCGACCTCCCCTGATGTGATCTCCTTCGCTTTCCTTTTTCATCAGAATTTGCTGGCGTCCAGATTCTTGAACGTCTCATTTACGAAATCGGTTATCTCCGTCTTGAAGATGATCCCTATGGCGACCGCGATAGCGACAAGAATGGCCACCTGCACCATCTCCATTCCTCTTTTGTTGTTCAACGACTTCACGGCTCTTGCCGCACCAGATAGTCTGATCATGTTCCTCATAACGTCTCTCCATTTCTCTTTTCACATTCCATTATCAAACGAATTCCTACATTCCCAGCATTGCCGGCGCCATCGTCACGGCGATGAGCACCACCAGCAGCAGCCCCAGGGGATACGCCATTTTCATCTCCATCAGCTTGCCGTGCTCTCGTGCCATGTTCTTCCTGTTCTCCCACAGATATCTCCCCTCATGGTCAAGACTCTGTATGATATCAGCCCCCTTTCTCTCGTTTTCTTTCAGGATCGACGCCACTCTCATCAGCTCCTTGACGCCATACTTCTCCGCCAGTTCGTTTATCAGCTCGGAGGTGCTCACGCGATCCCTGTCGTTGGACTTCTTCAGCTTTACCAGCTCTCTCTGGAAAAAGGTCATCTGATCCCCTTCCATATCGTAGCTCTCGCATATTGCGGTGAATGCGTCTCTCAGGATCATCCCGCCGTTCATCATCAGCATCAGCTGATTCGTGAACCTCGGAAGCTCCAGGACGATCTCCCGTCGCTGTTCCTTTTCCTGCTTTTTATGCTCCTCCGCATCTCTGCGGCCGGTCATGAAGGCAAGAACGGCGCCGGTCACGGGGAAAAGCACGAACAGTTCCCAGTCCCTGTCCCTGTGGCTCCACTTTATCGCCGTGCCGTCCTCCAGCCTGAGAGGGAGCATTATCCTCTTCCTTGTGCTGTCTTCAGCGTCTCTCACCATGTGGTCTATCTCGGCGGACACCGCCCGGCCCGCGTCTCCTTCATGCGCCGAGGAACCTTCCCCATCACCGCCGTCGGCGACCTTCGGGCGGAACTGCACATCCTTTTCCACCTTTCCGAAATCGCCTGTTACCTCTGCCCTCAGGGAAAACTCCGCTGAGTCATTCACATTCTCCCTGCTGACGCCGACAAGCCTTCCCCTGTCGTCAAAGACATACTTTCGGCCGGCCGCCATGCCCTTTCCCATCGCAAGTGCCATCAGAAGAGAAGTGACCAACAAGATGGTATACATCTTTTTTCTGGTCTCATCGCTCACGGCGCCCATGCCGGCCATTCCGGCTAGTTCCACGCAAAACCTTTTGAGTTTTCCAGCCATCTCTTTCATATTCTCACCCTGATGATCTTCCTGATCATCCCGTACAATCCGATGTCCGCCGCTATCACCCCTGTCATGATCAGCCTTCCGTGTATCGTGGAATAGAGGGGATCAACATAATCGCCTGCCATCAGATCGAGGAAAAGTATCACAGCTATCGGCATCGCAAAGATCATGAAGCCTTCCTTCTCTTTTCTGCTTATTATCCCGTTTATCTCGTTTTCTATGGTCATCTTCTCGATTATCACCGACGCTGCCTTGTTCAGTGCCAGCACCAGGTTTCCTCCAGTGGACCGGCATATCCTGCACACGGTGACAAAGTCCAGAACGTCCTCGAATCCGGTCTTCGCCCCGAGATCCATGAGCACCTGTATCTCGTCCTCTTTCCCCACCTGCAGGCGGTCTTTCATGATCAGAAGTTCTCTGTACATGAGAGAATCCTCACCGTGGATGTCACGCATGCTCGGCATGGATTCCACAAGTCCTTCTCCTATGCCCCTGCCGGCGCCCACAGACGTGGACAGGATGAAGAGCAGGTCCTTGAATTCCTCCAGAAATCTGGCATTCCTCCTCTTCATCAGTTCCTCTGCAGCGAACGCTCTTACCCTCTTGTGAAAGATCATCGGCACGAATGCGAACAGAAGCGTGCCGTAAAACAGAAGCGACAGGAATATCGAGCCTGTCACCATAAGGCCCCAGAATATGATGTTCTCTCTCCTGGAAAAAATGTATACGCTGTAGTCCATGTCCCGTTCTCCAGCTACTGCTGCCCTTCGTTCATCATGATCTTCAGCCGCTGGTCGTCCGCCAGCGAGCTTCCAGTCCTCTCCAGCCTCCCGTTCTCTCCGGAGAGCCGGAAAAGATAGTTGAGATTGTAGTCTCTTCCGTTGAAGTCCACGAGCTCCGCGATCTCCACTACACGCCTGACACCGCTGTGATCCCGCCTCAGATGCACGAAGAGATCTATAGCATTTGCAATCTGGCTTTTCACCGAATACACCGGCATCTGCCCGTCGGTCATGTACATGCTCTCCAGGCGGTTCAGCATCCCCCTTATATCATTGCCGTGACCGGTGCTGAGAGATCCCTGGTGCCCCGTATTCATTGCCTGGACCATCTCCACGACTTCCCGGCCCCTGACCTCTCCAACGATTATCCTGTCAGGCCGCATTCTCAGGCTGGTTCGGATGAGCTGCTCCATAGTCACCTCACCTTTTCCCATGGAATTGGCCGCTCTGCACTCCATGTGGACCTTGTTCGTCAGATGCTCTATCCTGAGCTCTGAAGAGTCCTCTATGATGATCACCCGCTCCCTGTCGTCTATAAATGAGGACAGAGCGTTCAGGAACGTGGTCTTCCCTGAGGATGTTCCCCCGGATATGAATATGTTGTATCCGGCCCTGACCACCTGAGCAAGAAAATCCCTGCACTCCTGGGTGAGGGTCCCCATGGATACCATCTCGTCCATCGTGATGGATTCCCTGTAAAATTTTCTTATGGTCAGTATCGGCCCGTTCAGCGCCACGTTCCTCAGCACTCCGTTCACCCTGTTGCCGTTCGGGAGCCTGGCGTCCACGATGGGCCTTGCCTCGTTCACCTCGCGGTGCACCTCGGATGCCAGCAGCCTGATGAGTGATTCCAGCTCCTGGGGAGAGGTGAAGGCATCATCGATCTCTGTGAGCCTGCGCCTCCTCTCCGCAAAGATGTGGTCCGGCCCGTTGACCATTATCTCGTTCACCGAATCGTCCTCGAGGAGATCCTGGATCACCCCGTACTTGCAGCCGACCCTAAGGTAAACAGCCGTGATGAAGTTCTTTATGTGATCCACATCCACCTCGTCCACCATGGGCGACCCGAAGAAGGCATCTTCCACCATCTCGAGCAGCTCCTCTTCATCCACAGGCGCTCCCTTCTCCGAAAGGCCCCTCTTGATATCCCTCGTGAGCTCGCTGATCCCCCATCCGTACAGGCTCACGGTCTCCTTCATGTTCCTGCAGTTCTCCCTGCGGCCGCCGCGTTCGTCCATCCTCTTCTGCAGCAGTCCTTTCATACCGACACCATCTTTCTGATCATATCCTCCGACGCAAGCTCTATCAGGTCTCCCATCTCCCTCGCATCTATGGTCCAAAGATCCCGCACGTATTCCTCTCCTCCCAGGATCCTCACAGGAAGATCTGACCTCTCTCCCTCGGCATCCGATGAGTGGATCCATATTCTGGTACCAGAACTCTTTATCACCTGTACTCCCTGTTTCGTGCAGGCGGTGCCTATGTGGAAGATGACCACATCAAAAGTCCTGTCAGAGACGCATCTCGTCACTCCCAGTATCTCCCTCGTGGACATGCCGCAGAACGGATTTATGCCACCCGGCATCCTGAAGTGATGCACCCCGTAGCTGTCCTCTGTGAAGAATGCATCAGAGGATATCTTTTTTCCGGACGCTATATGGTACATCATCCGTTTGAACCTCTGATCTCTGCCTGGCCACCATCTGGCAGAACCTGCCGCTGGCGATCTCATCTCCGTCACAGAACACCGCTATCCGAGTGCCCTCGCCTTCTCCCCCGGGTTCCTCTCCGCCCTTGAGCCCGTAGATGAACCTGAGATCCGCCAGGAGGGAATCCACTCTCTGATACTTGAATATCCTGTATGGACCGTTGTCAGGATCGCCTCCGTCGTCCTCCGGCAGTTCCGTCAGAAATACCGTGCTCTCCATCATTCTCCGGCTGCAATTCCCGGCCAGCTCCATGATCCCGTAGTCCGTCACGTTTATGAACCCGTCTCTCTCAAAACTATGGTCAGCATCTATCGCAGGATCCAGGCCCCCCGATATCTCCATGGTCACATCCTGGCTGGACCGCCCGGCCAGCTCTATAAAGGCACTCAGAAATTCCAGATCTCTCATAACTAAATGAAGTTTCACTGTCTCGCTCCTTGTTCATCTGACACTTACTGGCTGAAATATATCATCTGCCATTTTCCCCTGCAGTACATCTTCACCCGTGAGCTTTCTTCCTGTTATCGGTATTTCACGGCACCAGAAAAGGCCGCCCCACAAACGTGAAGCAGCCCTCTACGACCGTGTCTCCGGTGATCTCTGTGACCTCAAGCTTTTACGCTCAGGCCCCCGTCCCTGTTTTCCTGTTCTCGATCTGTTCTGACCTTATTCCTGGAAGTAAGCGTTCTCCAGGTTCCTTATCATGGAGCTCATCGTGACCACGTCGAACACCTGCCCGCTCTTGTATCTGATATCAGATTTGAACCACTTCGGATAACTGACATCTATATCCTGGAAATTTCTTGCCCAGCGCTTCGTTATCCCGAAGAGATATGCATATGGCAGCACCGCGAAAAAGTACTCCGGATCCTCGGCCATCAGCATCCGCAAGGTCTCCTCGTCCGCGTTTTCCACGAACTCCCGGAATTTCCCGAACCTGCTGTTGACCGTACTGTTCCACTGGGACCTGGATCTCATGCTGCCTATGATAAACGGGGCAATACAAAGCAGTACCAGAAGAAGGGTGGTGACCGTCCCGTTCCCAAAGCCGTTAGGGCCGAAACAGATGATATCCATGTACCAGATGGCGGCTCCCACGTAGAGTGCCGCAAGTATGGCGGTCCCTAAGATCTTTCCCGAGCTCCTTTTCGTCTGCCCCCTTCTGTACAGCGCCGCCAGTGAAGGGATAGAGAGCACCATTATCACAGGCAGCAGGATCTCAAGTGCCACGGCAAAGGCGATCTGCCATTGGGAAGCCACCCCGTTGCTGAATAACGATCTTGTATATGTGCTCGTCCTGCCCAGCTCCTTTACGGCGCCCAGAAGTATCAGAGATATGAGGAACACGCATGTCCCGGCAAACTCCGCACCTCTGCTGCTCTTGGAAAAGAAAGATCTCTTTCCCCTGTAGCTCTTCCGGACGCTTCGCTGCAGCTTCTGCTGGTTCTTCTTCATTCGCAGTCGGACGTCGCTAAGACAGACCTTCGCATCATCCCCTGAAGGCACCGCCCTCGAACTCTCAGGCATATCGAAGAGCGCCCTGAAGAACGACTGAACCCCCTGGCTTTCAGCCACCGGGAAATCCAGCGCTTCAAAACTGTATTGTCTTTTTCCTTCTTCATCCAGATACTCGGTTATAGTCATGTACCCCCTGCTGCTCAGGTAAAAAAAGAGCGCCAGGGTGTCATTCCTGTCCACATACCCGTCGATGATATAGGCGGCATCCAGCGGGTCTATCCCCTCCGGCGGATAATACTCCACCTGCGTCCTGTTTTCCGGTTCACGGCCCCAGATGATCTTCAGCAAGATCAGAACTATGATGGCCGCCAGCAGTACTAGAGCCGCGGCTCTCCCGAATCCGGCGGCATCGCTGAGGAGCCGCACGGCACTCCGACCGCCGGCAGCCCGCGACATGGCTGTGCTCCCCATCATCACTGTTACTGACATCATTCTCATCATGGTTCCCTTTTTTCCTCTTCTTCCCCATAAAGACAAATTGGCGGACAGCCCCTGCCATCCGCCAATACCAGGTCTCGTTCAGTTCTGCACTACTCCTGTATGTCTTCAGCTCTTCCTCTTACGAGGTTGATCCTGTCCTGATTGTCGATCTCGGCGACCTTTACCACTACCTTATCTCCAACGTTCATCACATCCTCGACTCTGTCGATCCTGTGGTTGGACATCTTGGAGATGTGGAGCAGTCCTTCCTTTCCAGGGAGGACCTCGATGAAGGCACCGAAGTTCATGATCCTCTTGACCTCGCCGAGATAGGTCTCGCCTACCTCCACGTCCTTCACGATGAGGTCGATCCTCTTCTTAGCTTCCTTTGCGCTCTCCATGTCCGCACTGTAGATGGTGATCTGACCTACGTTGTCGTCGGAGATGTCGATCTTCACGCCGGTCTCCTCGACGATCTTGTTGACGGTCTTTCCTCCCGGTCCGATGACGAGGCGGACCTTCTCAGGATCGACCATCATCATGATAACTCTAGGAGCATAAGGCGAAAGTTCCTTTCTAGGCTCAGGCAGCTCCTCCAGCATGTTAGCCAGGATATGGGCTCTTCCCACCTTGGCCTGGTTCAGAGCCTCCTCCAGTATGTCTCTGGAGAGGCCGTGCACCTTGATGTCCATCTGGAGAGCGGTGATGCCGTCAGGTGTTCCAGTCACCTTGAAGTCCATGTCTCCCAAGAAGTCTTCCATCCCCTGGATATCGCTGAGGATCGCATGGCGGAAGCTTCCGTCAGGGTTCGTCCCCTCGATGAGTCCCATGGCGATGCCGGAAACAGGCTTCTTTATCGGAACTCCGGCATCCATAAGGGCCAGGCAGGATCCGCATGTGGAAGCCATAGAAGAAGATCCGTTGGATGAGAGCACCTCGGATACCACTCTGATGGCATAAGGGAACTCCTCCGCTGAAGGGATCACCGGAAGGAGCGCTCTCTCTGCGAGAGCCCCGTGTCCGATCTCTCTTCTTCCCGGAGATCTGCTCATTCTTGCCTCACCTGTGCAGTAGCCAGGGAAGTTGTACTGGTGCATGTATCTCTTTCTGGTCACATCGATGTCGATGCTGTCCAGGTACTGGGCCTCGCTGAGAGGTGCCAGAGTAGCGACTGAGAGGACCTGCGTCTGGCCTCTCTTGAAAAGTCCTGTTCCGTGGGCTCTCGGAAGGAATCCGGTCTCTGACCAGAGAGGCCTGATCTCCGTGAGCTTTCTGTTGTCCGGACGGATGCCCTCGTCGAGTATCATCCTGCGGACTTCTTCTTTTCTTATGTTGTAGAGGACGTCTGCGACTTCCTTGGAGCCCTCAGGGAAGATCTCTGCAAAGTGCTCCTGTGTATCGGCGTCGACAGCGTCCATGTTGGCAAGGCGCTCCTGCTTGTCTACGGTCTTGATGGCATCCACCATCTTGTCCGTAGCGTAAGCCCTGACGGCCTCGTCCACCTCGTCGGAAGCCTTGAACACCTTGTATTCCATCTTTTCCTTGCCCACCTCGGCAACGATCTCCTCGATGAACACGCAGAGCTTCTTGATCTCCTCGTGACCGAACATGATGGCGTCGAGCATCTCGTCCTCAGGAACTTCCTTTGCTCCTGCCTCTACCATCATGATGGCGTCTTTCGTTCCGGAAACGGTGAGGTTGATGTCTGATGCCATCCTCTGCTCATAAGTAGGATTGATGATCAGCTCGCCGTCAACTCTTCCTACTACAACTGCTGCCGTAGGGCCGTCCCACGGGATGTCGGAGATGGCCAGAGATACCGAGGAACCCAGCATTGCGGCGATCTCCGGAGAGCAGTCGTGATCCACGCTCATCGCCGTGGCAACAACGACTACATCGTTCCTGAAGCCCTTTGGAAAAAGAGGTCTCAGCGGTCTGTCCATGAGTCTCGAGGTGAGGGTAGCCTTCTCGCCCGGCCTTCCCTCTCTCTTGATGTATCCTCCAGGGATCTTACCTACGGCGTACATTTTCTCTTCATAGCTGCAGCTAAGAGGGAAAAAGTCCACATCCTCCTTTGCCTCCTTCGAAGCGGTGGCGGTGCAGTTCACAACGGTGTCTCCATATCTCACCGTCGTCTGGCCGTTGGCCTGCTCGCAGACCTTTCCGATCTCGAACTGCAGGAGTCTCCCTCCCAGTGCCGTTCTGAATGTCTTATAATCCGTGAATCTTGCCATTCTAATTAACAACTCCTTCCTGTTAATTTCCTTCTCCCACGCAGATGCCACGGACAGTCCATAGCACCGTAAGATCCATTAGATCCAGATTTAGAATAATGCTGATATATACAAATAAAGCGGGATATACATCCCGCTCCACATGTCAAAAGTTATTACTTTCTCAGTCCCAGACGAGCGATCAGGCTTCTGTATCTCTCAATGTCAACTTCCTTGAGATACTTCAGAAGGTTTCTTCTCTGACCTACCATCTTCAGAAGTCCTCTTCTTGAATGGAAGTCCTTCGGATGATTCTTGAAGTGCTCGTTCAGGTCGTTGATCCTGTAAGTGAGGATAGCTACCTGTACCTCAGGGGAACCTGTGTCTCCCTCTTTGGTCTGGTACTCTTTGATGATCTCCTGCTTCTTCTCTGGTGTAAGCATTGCATTTCTCCTTTTTTCATAAAATTCACCTGGACGGCGGGGACGTCGGAGTGTCGTTCCTCAGCAGTTCAGGTACAAACATGCTTAGTGAATATATCATATCCATTACGTAAAGTCCAGAATACGCTTTATATATTATATAAAAAAACAAAGCAGATAATTGATCTAACGGCATTCTGTCACTCACATTTTCTTTTCTTTTACCTTGTATATGATCGATCATATGTCACCGGAAGGGATTTTACTGTCATCCGGGCTTTTCGTCAACGGGGCTTTCCATCACACCGCAAATTCCGATATAATGAATATGTTATGGAAGTACCTTCATTAATTACCGACCTGGCCCTCATGCTCATGACGGCCGCCGTCGTTACTATCATTTTCAAGAAGATAAAACAGCCCCTGATCCTGGGGTACATTGTTGCGGGCTTTCTGACGAGCCCGTTTTTTCCTCTGTTCTTCGACGTCGAGAACATGGAGTCCATCCACACGTGGAGTGAGATCGGAGTAGTCTTTCTGCTTTTCCACATCGGGCTGCACTTTGACATCAAGAAGCTGGCAGAGCTCGGGAGCACCGCCATCGTCTCGGCATCCGTCAAGATGGCAGGGGTCCTCGTCATGGGCTGGCTGATGGGGAGACTGTTCGGAATGAACACGATGAACAGTCTTTTCCTCGGGGCGATGCTGTCCATAAGCTCCACGGTCGTGATACAGAAGAGCTTTGAGGAGCTCCACGTCCAGGACGAGCCATACGCAGGCCTGGTCATGGGTTCCCTTGTGGTCGAGGACATCCTCGGCATCTTTCTCATGGTGGTCCTGTCCACCCTTTCGGTGAGCCAGACCATCAACGGACCTGATCTCCTGAAGGAGCTGGCGATGATGCTGATATACCTGGTCGCCTGGCTGCTGCTCGGGATATACCTCCTTCCTACGGTCCTGAACAAGATCATGGATCTTATGAGCGACGAGATGCTGGCGGTCCTGTCGATAGGGCTGTGCTTCTCGATGGCTCTGCTTGCCAGCAGGCTTGGCTTTTCCATGGAGCTGGGTGCCTTTATAGCCGGATCCCTGATCGCAGGAACGGTGCACGCCGAAGACGTCAGCCGTGTCACCTCGGGGATAAAAGATCTTTTCGGAGCCATTTTCTTTCTCTCTGTTGGAATGATGGTGGACCCTTCCGTGATCGCGGCAAACTGGAAGTCCATCGTTCCGATCGCACTGCTGGCGATCGTCTTCAAGCTGATATTCGCCACTGTGGGCATGGTCATGTCCGGACAGGAACTCCGCACGGCGGTAAAAGGCGGCATCAGCCTTGCGCCGATAGGCGAGTTTTCCTTCATCATCGCCTCTCTGGGTATCTCCCTTGGCGTCATGGAGGAGACGCTGTATCCGATAATCGTGGCGGCCTCCATACTCACAATTATCCTGACCCCTGCCCTCATCAGGAACTCAGACCGCGAGATCGACATCCTCATGAAGATCATCCCGGACAGCCTTCTCGCGCTGATCCAGGAGTACACCTCCGGGAACCAGGCCAGCGACGACAGGGACGCAGACTGGACGACGGTCCTGAAGTCCTTTTTCTCGAAGATGCTCATATACGGAACTCTGCTCCTGGTGATAGCAATGGCCGGGACGCAGTTCCTGTACCCCGCGGCTGCACTCATGCTGCCGCCGATCCCGGCGGGTATCATCTCATGCGTCGCGATCTACGGAGTCATGATCATCTTCATCAGACCGATGCTCGATTTCCACAGCGCATCCTTCACCAACCTGTGGTTCTCCCGGATGGCGAACCGCCCTCCGCTGGTCACGATGATAGTTCTGAAGCTCGCGGTCATCGCCGCCATCGCGTACATTCCCATCCGCGTCATTTTCGGTCCGCACCAGTGGATCTTCCTTGCCACTATAATACTGGCGATCGTGATCGTGGGGAGGTCTGACTTCGTATCTACATTCTACCTGCGGCTAGAGACACGGTTCCTGCGGAACCTGAACGAGCGCACCATAGAGCAGGAGGAGGAGCGCGTGGGCAGAGGCCACTGGCTGGACGAGGACTACAGCATCGTTTCCTTCATAGTGCCGGCAGGCGCGCCGTACGTGGGACGAACCCTCGAGGATCTCTCCTGGGGGCGTAACCTGAACATTTACGTCGTTAAGATAGAGCGGAAAAGGGAGCTTGAGGCGGGAGCACTGGGCAACCTCGGCCGGAGGGCCATACTGATGCCTTCAGGCGGTGCCCATCTGTATGCGGGAGACAAGGTATACATAGTCGGCGACTACCAGTCCATCGACACCTTTTACAGCGCACTCGGATTTGAGCGCACCAAGCCTATCCGCACACTCAAAGAGTTCATGGAGACCGACTACCCGGATACCGCCAGCGCGCTGGCGTGCATAGCGGTGAAGGTGAACGGGAACGCGCCGTTCTGCGGCAAGACCATTAGGAAGAGCGGCATACAGGAAAGGCGCCACTGCATGATACTCGGCATCCGCAAGAACGGATACACGGTCACCATGCCTGACGCGAACATGCTGATAGAAGAAGATGACATCATGTGGCTTATAGGCTCCAACAACAACGTCGGAAAGATGGCCGCAGCCGCCATGAAGAAAAGAAAGGCATGACCATCTGCAGGTCATGCCTTTCTTTGATCCGTGCCCGACGTTTCACGTAAACATTATTCTTTCAGTGCATCGATGACGTGTCTCCTGAAGGCCCTCTTGATCCCGGGCTCCGGTGCCTTGCTGCTCACCAGATACGTGGTGATCACCTTCTTCGGCTCCAGCGGGACGAATGTTATCTCGTCCCCGGAGAAATGGCGACAGACCCTGTCTGAGGCTATGAGCACGCCCACATCGTCCCTGACCATGTCTATCATCGTGCCCCACTCGTTGTCGTTCATGAAGGCAACGTTGAAATCAGCCCCCGAGCTGTTGAAGAACTTCTTTATCTCGGTATAGTAGTGGGATTCCAGCCCTCCGGTGAGTATCCTGAGCTCGCCCAGTTCATCTGGCCTGATGGCCTTGTTCCCCGCGAATTTATTGCTCCTGCTCATGAGAACGTACAGCTGCTCGGAAAAGAGCTTTTCGTACTCCAGGTCGCTGAACGTCATGCCGTCATCCGCCACCTTCAGGATGGCGAAGTCGAGGCGCCTGTTCCGGAGCATGTCCTCTCCCTCGCGGTTGTCCACGATCTTGAGGTTTCCGACCACGTTGTGGTTCTTGGAAAAGAACTCGTTGATCACCGGAAGGATCCCGGCCTGGCGAACGAAAAGGAAAACGCCCAGGTTTATCACGACGCGGGAACCCGCAGTCGGCTGATGGAACGACTCCAGAAGCGCATCCATGGCCCTTACCACTTCCTCGCCCCTTTCACAGAACTTTTCCCCATCCTTGGTGAGAGATACCCCGTGTGTATCCCTGTCGAAGAGCCTCATCTGAAGTTCGTCCTCAACGGCTTTCACCTGTCTGGTAAGCGCCGGCTGCGTAATGTAAAGCTCGTTTGCGGCGCCCCGGAAGCTTTTCTGCCTTGCGATCTCCAGCACATAATATATCTGTCTCAGTTCCATAACATCCTTCTCCCATCATTTCCATGCTATTTTACAATAAGTTGCACATGAGTGGCAAAAAAGCTTTTCTCCTTCAATGGAACTGCGTCCTCGTTCACTTGGATGTGATAACAATTGATTATCACCAGACAAACGCTAGTTATTTCCATGTTGCCTGAATTCAAAATAAAATTTCAGTGAAGTAAATGTGAAACAGAAAGGATGCGGCAACAATGAACATTTTTCTGAAGGAGGCTCAGGAGCTCCAGCCGGAGATCATTGAAAACCGCCGGCACATCCACGAGGATCCGGAGCTGGGTTTCGATCTTCCGAACACCCGCTCTTTCGTCAAGGAGCGCCTGAGAGCCTGCGGCTATGAGCCAAGGGAGCTCGGAGGCGGCATCGTGTGCACGGTCGGACAGGGATCACCTGTACTCATGCTTAGAGCCGACATGGACGCACTGCCACAGACCGAAGAGTCCGGAGAGATCTTTTCCAGCAAAAACCCGGGGGTCTGTCACTCCTGCGGGCACGACGGCCACACAGCCATGCTCCTGGCCGCCGCAAAGATACTGAAAAAACATGAATCAGAGCTTGAAGGTACGGTAAAATTCATGTTTGAGGCGGGAGAAGAGATCCTCTCGGGTTGCCAGAGGATGATCGATGAAGGCGTCCTCGAGGATCCGAAGGTGGATGCAGCGATGGCGCTCCACGCCAACATAGGCAACCCTGATCCACGCCGGTCGACACCGGGGAATTTTTCCTACTGTGCCAGAGAGGCTTCCGCCTCCGCTGATGAATTCCACATACACATCACCGGAAGAGCAGCTCACAGCAGCACGCCGAACGAAGGGATCTCAGCGCTCAGCATCGGGGTGAACATCTGCAATCAGCTTGAGCAGCTGGTGGCCCTGAACGTCCCATCAGACCAGAACTTCGTGCTCGCGATCGGCTCCATGAAATCAGGGACCGCCGCCAACATAATACCCGGCGAAGCGCTGATAAAGGGAACTCTCAGAGGGTACAGCAACGAGTACAGGGCAGCGGTCAAGCAACGCATCGAGGCGATTGCCAGAAACGCCGCGGAGACGTGGGGCGGCACTGCCACAGTGGATTATCCGATAGGCGTCTCCCCTCTGATCAACGACACAGAAATGGCAAAAGAGATGGCCGGCTATGCAGAGGATGTCTGCAAAAAGGTCTCGGTTATCCCTCCTCTCCCGGCGTCCGAGGACTTCGCGGAGATGTGCCAGTTCGTACCGGTGTTTTTCGGAAACATCGGTCTCGGCTCTCCTGAAGACGGCTACGAGTTCTCCCACCACAATCCGAAGCTGAGGATGGACGAGAGCGGTCTGTATTACGGAACGGCGGTCTTCTGCAGCTGCGCTTTCAACTGGCTGAAGAACCATCACAAGTAGAGAAAGGCAAATATAGTTACTGCAGTAATAGCAGAGAAAGAATGGTGTAAAATGGACGGATTACTGGCATTGACCATAATAATGATCGTTTACGCGATAGGCGACATGATCACCACTAAGACGAAGGCTATCATCTCCATGCTCTTCGTCGCATCTGTGCTCTTCGCTGTGATGTTCTGGATGGGACTTCCGGGGACCATTTTCCAGGACTCCATGCTCCAGCCCTTCGCGACCGTAACGGTTGGGCTCCTCCTGGTACACATGGGGACCACCATCAAGCTGAGAGAATTCATTGCCAACTGGAAGACCGTAGTCGTTGTGTTCTGCTCGACGATCGCCATCTGCGCAGGCGTGTACTTCCTCGGACAGCTCATCATCAACAGAGACATGGCTCTCATCGGCGCTCCTATCCTTGGCGGCGGCGTTGTGGCCTTCCTGGTCATGTCTGACGCCCTCAAGAGCGCCGGCCCTCAGATCGTCCTCTTCGGCTCCCTCGTGCTCGTCATCCAGGGCGTCGTGGGATTTCCTATCGCTTCCATGCTCTGCAAGAAGGAGGCCCTGCGCCTCAAGGGGCAGATACTGGATGGAAGTCTCACCCTCATGGAGGAGAAGAAAGAGACCAGTGACGGCAAAAAGGAGAAAAAGAACATCTTCCAGGTGCCTGACAAGTACAACAGCCCTAATTTCATGATCGCCAAGCTGGCGGTAGTCGCACTCATCGCACAGAAGCTCTCCGCCCTTTCAGACGGCAAGGTGAACATGCTTGTGATCTGCCTGATACTCGGCATACTCGCAAGAGAGATCGGATTCCTCGACGAAGGCTCACTCACTAAGGCAAACGGATTCACCTTCGTAATAGGTGCCGTGCTCACCAACGTATTCGCAAACCTTGCCCAGACCACACCTGCCACGATCGCCTCCATGATCGCACCTCTGGCAGTGGTAGTCGTGATAGGACTGGCGTGCTGCGCGCTGGTGGCCATCCTCGTCGGAAAGTTCTTCGGCCTCAGCTGGTACATGTCATTCGCGATGGGAGTCACCGCCCTCTTCGGATTCCCTGGAACGCTCATCGTTCCCTCAGAGGTAGTGAGAGCCGTTGCCGACAACGAAGAGCAGAAGGCTATCCTCACCGAAAATCTCGTGCCTACGATGGTCATCTCCGGTTTCGTTTCCGTATCCATCGTATCCGTTCTGGCCGCAGGCATCATGGCCGGATGGGCATAAAAGATCAAAAAAAGCGAGGGTCTGTACCGGGTGTACAGGCCCTCATTTTTTATGACACATCATTTTCTGTTGCGCGCTGTCTGTCTCTTGAGGTGCAGGATCCCGTAGACCGCACCTGCCACGGCCGCGGCCCCGATCAGGAACACCGCACTGTGCACCAGCAGGTTCCCCTCATCGCCGCTGACGAGCCTGAGATATCCGTCAGCAATGGCGCCCGCGATCACTCCCGCCGCCACGCTCACTCTCTTCGCTGATCTTGCGCTCAGCTCTGTGCTGCGCTTTTCCTCTTTTTCCATCTCTTATCCAACTTTACCTCGTTCATCAGCACGTAAATCCCCACCAGCGCCGCTACTGATGCCGCCAGCACCACGTACATTGTGGAGACGCTGACCTTATTTTCGTAGAAATAGAGGTTGCAGTCAACAGAATCTTTCAGGCTCTTGATAAATTCTGCGGGCACGCCGCAGTCCTTCATCTCCCTCAGCGCCCCGTACTCAGGCTTAACATTCTTTTTTCATAGGTTTCCCCGGCAGCGAGGCCGCGATCATTGCCCCGATGATCATGGCTCCTCCGATCACTCCGTTCCAGCCGATGCGCTCGCCCAGGAAAATGGCCCCGAGTATCGCGGTTATGAGAGGATAGCAAGCGCAGTATAGGCCCGCGATGGTGGCGGAAACGTGTTTCTGAGCCACTGGCTGAAGCGTGAAGCCCAGACATGTGCAGATGAGCGCCAGGCATGCCACCATGATCCAGACATTTGTAGAAAAGCTCCTGATAGGATCTTCAGTCACGAATGCAAAGACCATGCTCAGGATCCCGATGACGCCGATCTGGATCACACCGAGCATTGGGGCATCGTCGGTCTTCGAATACCTGTCTGTGGTGATCACGACGGACGTGTAGAATACCGCCGCCAGCAGGTCCAGCATCACCCCTGTTGAAAATTCCAGGTGTCCGCCCTTCAAGGTGATGAACCCCACTCCGGCAAGCGCGAATAAACTGCTGATTATCACTGACTTTCCCGGGAAGCGGCGCACCAGTAATCCGTCAGCTATCGGTACCAGTACTACGGCCGTGTTCTCAAGGAAAGCGGTGGTCGAGGAATTGGTCATCTTGAGACCGAAGGTCTCGCAGGTCATGGTGAGAAAGAAAAGGATCCCCATCACAGTGCCGTGTATAAGCACGCTGCGGTCTATCGTCTTCAGCCTCTTCCAGAATATGACCACGAGCACCGCAAAGGCCAGGAGAAACCTGTATCCAAGCAGCGTGAATGGTCCCATAGCCTCGAGACCAAGAGTTGAAAACAGCAGCGACGTGCTCCTCAGCGCCAGCACGGTGAACAGCAGTATCTTTCCAGTCCTCTCGTTAAGCTCCATCTTTTCCTGTCCCCCACTTTTTCCTTTCACAGATGTTCCTGTTATGTCTCATCTTGACAAGATTATATTAGATGGTATGTTATGAGTAAATCGCTAAAGTTTCAAGTTTGATTTGATTTTCTATCAACACAAAAGAAAGGTCGCCGCCGTGGATACGAGAAAGGTCAGGGCGCTCATCGCCGTCGTAGAGTCCGGAAACATGACAGCAGCAGCAGAGGAACTGGGATACACCCCGTCGGGAATGAGCCGGATGATGGACACCCTGGAAAAGGAACTCGGCATCCCTCTCCTCATCAGGAGCAAAGGCGGCGTCTCTCCCACCCGCGGGTGCCTTCAGATGCTTCCTGCGATGAAGGATCTTGTCCGCCTTGCAGACGACATCCAGAGCAGGGCAAAAGAAGCCGTGGACGGCATAACTGGAGAGATAAGGATCTCCAGCGCATACAGCACCTATTACAGACCACTGTCCAGGCTGGTGACGCGCTTCGAAGAAAAACACCCCGGCATCTCCATAGAGATCCAGGGAGGCATCAATTCAGATCTGATGATGAAAAGGATCACCTCCGGCGAGCTGGACATCGGGATCATCAGCCGAAGAGAAGGGAACTGCCAGTGGATACCACTTACCAGAGATCCAATGAAGGCCTGGGTCCCTGCCGATCACCCTTCCGTTCAGGACGGCTTTTACCCACTCAAGAGATTCGAGACAGACCACTACATAGTCCATTTCCCGGGAAAAGTCACCGACAGCCAGAGGGCCCTCGATTCCGTCGGCATACATCCATCGGTCACCAGCCCCGCCTTCGATTCTTACGCCGCCTTCAAGATGGTGGAGGCAGGTCTAGGGGTGACACTTGTCAACGGGCTGTACAGCACGCTGTGGAAAGGCGATGTGGCGGTCCTGCCGGTACGCCCCGAAATACGCATCCCGATCGGCATAGCCGCATCCGAAAAGCGATTCATCTCTCCCGCCGCAGCCCTTTTCCTGGAATACATGAAGAACGACCTGCCGCTCCTGAACGGCTCTGCGGAACAGGCCTCTGAGGGCCATGACGCCGATGCCAAGGCAAAATAAAAAACGGGCCATAGCGCCCGCTCATATGCCGTGGAACACACGGCCGTCTCTGCAGTTTTTCTGGATCATCTGCCGAAGCTCTTCGAGGCTCGCAAAGTTCTTTTCCGGCCTCTCCCACTTCAGGAAGTAGACCCGGATCTCCCTTCCGTATATGTCGCTGCTGAAGTCGTACAGATAGGTCTCCACGGACATCTGCGTTCCTCCTACCGTCGGCTTCGTGCCCAGGTTGGTTATCCCTGGCCACAGCACCTCTCTTCCTTCGTCGTCGGTCTCCGGCCTGCCCTCCTCGTCGAATATCTTCACCTGCGTGAAGTATACGCCCTTCGGGGGAAGCACCATGTGGGGATCCGGGAAAAAGTTGGCTGTTGGAAAGCCTATTGTCCTGCCGATGTGGCGGCCCTGAGTCACCTTTCCGTTGAGAGCGAAGGGTCTTCCTAGGAACCTCTCCGCCTTTTCCATGTTCCCCTGTTCCACGATCTCCCTTATGGCAGTTGAGCTCACGGTCTCACCATCCAGCTCCACCGGATCCTGGACGATGACCTGGAATCCCAGTTCCTCTCCGAGCCGCCTGAGCAGCTCCGGATCTCCCGAGGCCCTGTCTCCGAACCTGTAGTTGAATCCGCAGTGGACCGACTTCGCGTGAAGCCCGTCCACCAGGATGTCCCTCACAAATGCTTCGGGATCCATCTTCATGATCTCCCTCGTAAACGGGATCGCTATCACCCCGTCTATCCCGATGTCCGACATCAGCTCCAGCTTGTCCTGGGGCTGGGACAGAAACCTCAATGCCTTTCCGCCCGAAAGCTCCTTGAACTCCCTTGGGTGTACCGAAAAGGTGAAACACAGCGAGGTCAGGTCCTTCTCTTCGGCCGCCCGCTCCGCCGCGGACAGTATCTTCCTGTGCCCGATGTGGACCCCGTCGAAGTTCCCGAGGGCCACCGCGGTACCACCGTCTATTGTTATATTCTCTAAATCAGTATAAACCTTCATTATGTTCTCAGCTGTCAGTAAAAATAACTTGCGCAGGCCTATCTGAAGACCTTGAGGGCCTTCAGGCCGTTTCCGCTTTCTTCCGTACGCACCAGCGCACCCGTGCCGGCAAAGGCGCCATCTTCTCTATAGACCCTGAAAACGTTTTCCAGGCCCTCCGCCCTGTAGATCCCGCGGGCGGCAAGGTCGACCTTTTCCACTATGTTCCAGTCTTCCTGTGACACCGGCCTTCCGTTCAGGAAGTCATCGGTACCCCTGCCGTTCAACCTGGCGGTCCCGAGGTCAACGAGAGTCCGGTCCACGGGGATGATAAACCTCTCCAGCTCGTCATCACCCATGTCCATGATCGCGTCGAGGTCCACGGCGTTCTCCTCTGTGAAAAAGCCGCTGGCGGTCCTCCTGAGGTACGTCATGCACCCGCCGCAGCCGAGTTTTGCGCCGATGTCGTCACATATCGAGCGTATGTACGTGCCCTTGCTGCAGGTGACCATGAAGTGGACCGTCCCTTTCTCCAGGTCGCAGCCCTGCAATACCATCTCTCTGATGAAAATGTTCCTGGCCTTGTCCTCCATGCAGATGTCGGCGCCTTCCCTTGCGTATTTATACAGGGGCCTGCCGTTCACTTTGAGGGCGGAGAACTTTGGGGGGATCTGGCGGATCTCCCCGGTGTAGCTGCCGAAGGCCTCCTCCACATCATCTTCCGCGACCCCAGAAAAGTCTCTTGTCTCCAGGATGGTCCCAGTGGAATCCAGGGTATCGGTTACCGTACCCAGTTTCATTTCTGTTTCATATGTCTTGAAGTCGCCGTCGTAGTACTGGATCATCCTCGTGGCGCGGCCGAAGCACACGGGCAGGACTCCCGAGGCCATCGGATCCAGCGTCCCGGTGTGCCCGGTCCGTTTTATCCCCAGCCTTCTCCGCACTCTGGCCACCACGTCATGTGATGTGAGGCCTTCGGGCTTGTTGATATTAATAACTCCCTCTGATATCAAAACTTCTCCTGACTGTCTATCTCCATCTGCTTCTTCAATTCATCCAGGACCACTGGCTCCGCCTGATCGAGGCCCATTTTCAGGGAGCAGCCTGCAGCGCGAACGTGACCGCCGCCTCCGAGGCGCTGAGCCACATCGCCCACGTTGAGCCATGACCTGGCCCTCATGCTGACCTTGACCAGATCAGGCCCATTCTCCTTGAAAATGACAGCGGTCTCTACTCCGTCTATGCTCATCAGTCGCTGAATGATCCCGTCCGTCTCATTCATCTGCGCACCGGTCCTCTCGAGATCGTCCATGGTGATCTCGCCGTACACCAGCTTGCCGCCGCACATGAACCGCGCTCTCTCCACTACCAGCGAACTCATCTTCATGGAAGAGAATGAATTTCTTTCGTACACCAGCGAACTCACCGCCTTCGGATCAAAACCCGGTACATCGAACAATTTTGCCGCGATAAGATGTGTCCTGGCGGTGGTGTTGCTGTACTGAAAATTCCCCGAATCTGTGGATATCCCGGCAAAAAGGCTGTTCGCCATGGCGAGATCCAGCGTCACCCCGAGCTCCATCAGCAGGAGATATGCCAGCTCTGAGCACGCGGCCGAGTCCGGTTCTATGTGCTCCATGTCAAAAGTGGTATCTCCTTCGCCAGTGCTGTGATGGTCGATGCAGATGGATCTCCCGCCCCTAAGAAATACATCTTTTCTCCGGCCTATCCTGGAAACGCTGCTGCAGTCCACCATGAGCACCGTGGTATCCCCGTTCACGATATCGGGATCACCCGTACAGCATCCGGCCTCGAGAAAATCCAGATTGTTCGGGATGCTCTCATCAAGATATACATAGCTGTCGATGCCCAGGCTCCTCAGGCCGAGACATATGGAAGAGGCTGTCCCCATGGCGTCTCCGTCCACGTTCATGTGCGGAAAGATCACCACTCTTTTTGCCTTCTTCAGTTCTCCGGCTATCTCGCCCAGTGAATTATTTTTCGTCTTCATCTCCAGTTTCCCCTGTATCCTCCCGGGCAGCTCCATCCTCGCTGTCGTGGATCTTCTTCAGAACGGACTCGATATGGCGTCCGTTTTCCATTGAATTGTCTATGCGGAAGATCAGCTCAGGCGTGTGCCGCAGCTTGATGTCTCTGCCCACTTTGTTTCTGAAAGTGCCCTTTGCTCTATCAAACCCCTCCAGGACTTCTTTGTCAACCTGTTCTCTGTCCTCTCCCGTGAGGACCAGCGGAGTTATGTATATATACGCATAGCTGCCATCTCTCGTAACGTTCACGTCGGATATGGTTATGATCCTGGACGTGAGCACGGGATCCTTGATCCCGTTGAGAAGGAGCGAGCTCACGCTTTTCCTGATCTCCTCCTCCAGCCGTCCCTGTCGTACCTGTTTCATGTATTTTACCTCTCCTGCAAATAATGCAGCTGCACCTCAGGCACAGCTGCACTCGTTATTGCCGTTTATAAGTCTCTCTCCACCTCTACCATGGTGAAGCACTCGATAACGTCTCCAGGCTTGATATCGTTGTAGTTCTCTATGCCGATACCGCACTCGTAGCCCTGGTTCACTTCCTTGACGTCGTCCTTGAAACGCCTCAGGGATGAGATCATGCCCTCGTGGATCACGATGCCGTCTCTTACCAGGCGGATCTGCATGTTCCTCTGCATCTTGCCCTCGGTGACGTACGCACCGCCGACGATGCCGATGTTCGGGACCTTGAAGGTCTCCCTGATCTCCGCCTTTCCAAGTACCTTTTCCTGGAACTCCGGAGCCAGCATTCCCTTCATGGCCTTCTCCACGTCGTCGATGATGTCGTAGATGACTCTGTACAGTCTGACCTCGACGTTGGCGTCAGATGCCTGATTCATTACCGCCGTCGTAGGCCTTACGTTGAATCCGATGATTATGGCACCAGACGTCTCAGCCAGCATAACGTCGGACTCGGTCACGGTACCCACTCCGGAGTGGATGATGTTTACTTTTACCTCGTCGTTGTTCAGCTTCTCAAGGGAGGTGATGATGGCACCGACAGATCCCTGTACATCGGCCTTTACGATGATATTCAGGTTCTGGACCTCGCCTTCCTTGATCTGCGAGAACAGCTTTTCGAGAGTGGTGCTGGAGTTCTTCGCCAGTACTTCCTCTCTCATCTTCTCGGCTCTGTTCTCGGCGATCTCCCTGGCCGTCTTGTCATCCTTCACAGCATTGAAGGCGTCACCGGCGAGCGGAACATCGTTGAGTCCCAGCACCTCCACAGGAGTTGCCGGGAGGGCCTTTCTGATGGTGTCTCCCTTGTAGTTCGTCATGAGACGGATCTTGCCGTGGCATGTTCCTGCCACGATGCTCTGTCCGGTCTTGAGAGTACCGTTCATCACCAGCAGTGTGGCAACAGGTCCTCTCGCCTTGTCCAGCCTGGCCTCGATCACGCTTCCCATGGCCAGCCTGTCAGGGTTCGCCCTGAGCTCAAGCATCTCGGCCTGGAGGAGGATCATCTCGAGGAGCTCGTGTATTCCTTCGCCCTTCTTGGCCGAAACAGGAACGCAGATCGTGTCTCCGCCCCAGTCCTCTACGAGGACTCCGTTGTCGGCAAGGTCCTTCTTTACCTTGTCAGGGTTTGCGCCAGGCTTGTCCATCTTGTTGATGGCCACGATGATCGGAACGTTTGCCGCCTTGGCATGGCTGATGGACTCGATGGTCTGCGGCTTTACGGAATCGTCCGCGGCAACTACCAGCACCGCGATATCGGTGATCTGCGCACCTCTTGCACGCATGGTGGTGAACGCCTCATGTCCCGGAGTATCCAGGAATACGATCTTCTTTCCGTTGATGTTTACCTCGGACGCACCGATGTGCTGCGTGATGCCTCCGGACTCTCCCTCGGTCACGTTCGTGTTTCTGATGGCGTCCAGCAGGGACGTCTTACCGTGGTCTACGTGTCCCATCACGGTGATGATCGGAGCTCTAGGCTTCAGCTCGGACTCCGCATCCTCATGGAGCTCCAGACCCGGCTCTTCTTCCTCCTCGTGCTCTTCCGTAACGGCGATGCTGATGCCGAGATCCTCTGCCAGCATCTCCACTGTATCCTTGTCCAGGGTCTGGTTGATGGTGGCCATAATGCCCAGCTTCATCAGAGCCATGATGACCATCGAAGGTGATACCTCCGCCTGCTCTGCCAGTCCCGCAACTGTGATCGGAACGGTGATGGCGATGGTGCCCTCTGGCAGGAGATCCTCTATGCTCTCCTCAGGCTCCTGCTGTTTCTGCTTATTCTTGTACTTGTGGCGCTGCTGCTTTTCCAGAGTCCTCTCATCGTAGTACCTGGAATTCTTCCCGCCGCCGTTGCCCTGTTTCTCGAAACGGTTATGTCTCTCGTGAGAGCCGTCTCCTCTTTCTTTCTTGTCGAAGACTTTCTTGGTCTTTCCGCTCTTTCCTGAGTGCTTCCCGGATGTCTGAGGTGCCTGTGCTCCCTCATTTCTTCTTTCATCCGTGCGACCCTCTCCGGATCTGGACTGCCTGCGGCTGCTGTTCTTGTCCCTGCGGTCCTTGCTGCCGCCGTTATCGTTCTTGCCCTTGCCCTTCGCATCTCTGGACTTCTTTCCGGAGTTCTTCTTCTCCTCGGGCTTTGAATCCTTCTTGACGTCGAAGACCTTCTTGAAGCGCATAGGCTTGTTCGGAGCATTCACATACTCCTCTTTCTCCTTCTTCGCCTCTTTCTTCTCTTCTTTTTTCTCTTCCTTTTTATCTTCTACAGACTTGTCGGCGCTCTTCTCCTCATGCTTTTTCGACGCGTGAGAAGTCTTCTCGCCGGTCCTCTCCTCAGCCTTAGAAGGTGCACTGTCTTCCGCCTTGCCGGATGCCTTCTCCTCGGCAGGAGCCTCTGCCTTCTTTTCCTGCGCTCCGGAGACCTCAGGGGCCTTTTCGGACACTGGAGCCTCTGCCTTCTCCGCGGACTTCTCTTCTGTCTTTTCCGCCTCAGGAGCCTTCTCAGAAGTTTTTTTTGCCTTATCCTCATCGGCGCTGGCCTTTACTTCATTTTCAGGCTTCTCAGATGCGGAAGCTGCAGTCTCCACCGCCTCGCTCTTCTCCGCAGACTCATGAGGCTTCTGCGGAGCTTCCTCTGCAGCCTTTTCCTCCGCTGCCTTCTCTTCTGCAGCCTTTTCTTCAGCCTCAATGTCCGCCTTCTTCTTTCTTCTCGGCATGGCCTTGCCCAGTATCGGCATGACCTTGTTCTTGTGCTTTGAAGAGCTTCCCGAAGATGAACGGGATCCCTTGAGCCTCGAAACCGTGTCTGCGATCCTGTCGGCATCTGACTGATCTATGCTGCTTTCTCTGGTTTTGATCTCGATATCCAGAGACTGGGTCATCTTTTTCAATTCATCGTACTCGATGCCAAGCTCTTCAATCAGATCACTCACTTTTTTTTTCGCCATTCGCTATACCTCCTTAACCAGCATAAGCAGCTCCCGGAAGATACCGTCAGTCTCTTCTTCGCTGAAACCTCTCTTGAAGCTTCTGTTAAGCCCTCTGCTCTTTTTCGCCTTTTCAATGCACTCGCTGTTCCGGCAGAAATACACTCCTCTGCCTTTAGCCTTGCCAGTGGTGTCCACAGCGAGCCTCTCTCCGTCCCAGGCCACCCGTATCATGTCCTTCTGAGGATGAGACTCCATGCATCCCACACAGCGGCGCATGGGAATTTTCTTTTCCGTCATCTATTCTCCTGCCGCTTCATCAGCCTCTTCCGCCGGAGTGCCTGCATCCTCAGGCGCCTCGGCGACCTTTTCCTCATCCACGTCCTCGTATTCGTCGAACTGGAATCCGGAATTCTCCAGCTGCTCTCTGCTCTTGATATCTATCTTCCATCCGCTGACTCTTGCCGCCAGCCTTACGTTCTGTCCCTCTCTTCCGATGGCAAGAGAAAGCTGCTGCTCAGGCACGACGGCGATAGCCATCTTTTCCTGCTCGTTCTCCTCGATGTAAACGCTCTCCACTACGGCAGGTCTCAGCACGTTGCTGATCAGCACCGCAGGCTCCTCGTCCCACACTATGATGTCGATCTTCTCGCCGTTCAGCTCGTCAACGATGTTCTGGACCCTGGAGCCCCTGTTACCGACGCATGCTCCCACAGGATCCACGTCAGGATCGTGGGAGTAAACTGCGATCTTGGTCCTGGATCCCGCTTCTCTCGCTATACCCTTGATCTCCACAGTACCGTCTGCGATCTCCGGGATCTCCAGCTTGAAAAGCTCTCTCACGAGGCCCGGATGGCTGCGGGAGAAGAAGACCTGTGGTCCGTTCTTCGAGGCTTTCGGCCTGTTCGGATCCTTGACGTCCATCACGAACACCTTGATCCGGTCTCCCACGTTGAAGTGCTCTGTCTTGACCTGCTCGGATACCGGAAGTATGCCCTCAGTATTGTCGATGGCCAGGAATATTGTACCGTTGTTGATCCTCTCGATCCTTCCGGACACCAGAGTTCCCTGCTTGTCCTTGAGCCTGGAATAGGTGCTCTGCCTCTCAGCCTCCTTGACCTTCTGAACTACTATCTGCTTAGCGGTCTGAGCTGCGATCCTTCCAAAGTCTTTAGGATCGATAGGGAAATACATCTCGTCTCCCACCTCGTAGTCGGGATCGTATGACCTGGCAACTTCCAGCGATATCTGATTCTCGTCGTCCTCCGGATCCTCAACGACTTCCTTGATCAGGAACACCTGGACCTCTCCGGTCTCCCGGTCTACCTCCACCAGTGTATTTCCACCGAAGTTCTTCTCGTAGGCTGTCTTCACTGCGGTCTCAACTGCGGTGATAATCTCCTCCTTCGGGATGTTTTTCTCTCTCTCAAGCTCGTCAAGTGCATCAAGAAACTCTTTGTTCATCTTATCCTCCTAAAAAACGACTGCCAGGTTGATCTTCGACACATCCTTTCTGTCGAATGACTCCTGACCGTCATCTGTGTCTATCACTATTCTGCCGTCCTCCAGGCCCCTGAGAGTGCCCTGGAACTGCTTCTTTCCGTTTGATGCCTTATAGAGCTTCACTTCTACCAGCTCCCCGGCAAAGCGGGTAAAATCCCTGTCCTTGAGAAGCTCCCGATCCAGTCCCGGAGACTCCACTTCCAGGTCATACCTGCCGTCTATTATATCCAGATCATCCAGAGAATCTCCCAGGTAGCGGGCGACATCCTCGCATTCCTCTATGCTCACGTACCGGTCTTCGCTGTCCTCGGGCTTGTCGAGCACCACTCTAAGCTTCCAGGCCGGGCCGGCCTTCTTGTATTCCACAAGATAGACCTCAAGGTCCTTTCCATCGATATGAGACTCCACGAGTTCTGTGATCTGACTGACGATCTGTTCTCTTTTAGCCATGCTTCTCCTGTAAAAATGCATAACATAACTGAAAGAGTGGGTTGCCCCACTCTTTCTGAATCAAACGTGCATAAAGAATATATCAAATAACTCTAGTATTTGCAATGGTTTTTTGCCTGTCCAACCACATTGTGACGGTATTTTACTGGAAAAGCTCAAAAATCGATACCTGCGAGGATTCCGGCAGTCCCTCGAAGAGTCCGCAGCTCTTCAGATCGTCGATGTTCGTCTGTGAAAGGCTGGTCCTGCTCCTCACGTCATCAATGGTGGTAAAAGGCGCCTCATCGTACGCCTCGCACAGCGAAACTGCGGCGGAATGGCCGATGCCGCTGACCGCCCCGAACGGGATGTTCACAGTGCCATCCACAACGTTGAACCTGTCTGGAGCAGAAACGCCAAGGCATGGCATGGAAAACTCTATGTCGCGTGAGAACATCTCGTACATGACCTCATATACCGTGAGATGAGCCTTCTGCTTGGCCGTGATACCCGGCCCCATGGCGTACAGTGCGTCCATCTCCCTCTCCACGGCCCTGATACCACCCTTTGCGGCCTGGATGTCGAAGTCGTCGATCTTCGTAGAGAGATATGCGCAGTAGAACGCCGCCGGGTAGTGCACCTTGAACCAGGCCATTCGTATCGCCATCATGACGTATGCCGCCGCGTGCGCCCTCGGGAAAAGGTATTTCAGCGTCCTGCAGGATTCCACGTACCACTCCGGAACGCCGTGGCTGTACATGAGCTCGAGCTCGTCCTCCTTCAGTTCCCTGTTCTTTCTCACGTCCTCCATGATCCTGAAGGCGTCACTGTTGTCCAGGCCCTTGTTGATCAGGTAGTTCATGATGTCGTCACGGCAGGAGATGACCTCGTCTATCCCTGCGATGTTGTTCTTTATGATGTCCTGGGCGTTGTTGGTCCACACGTCCGTTCCGTGAGAGAATCCGGAGATCTTGATCAGGGCCGAGATGGTCTTCGGCTGTACGTCGTCAAGCATGGCCCTGGTGAAGTTCGTCCCGAACTCTGGAATGGCAAAAGTCCCGTGCTTGAACCTGTAATCCGGATTCTTGATGTTCAGTGCGTCCAGAGACGTGAAAATGCTTATGGTGGCCGGATCGTCCAGCTTTATTTTGAGCGGGTCCACTCCCGTCATGTCCTGCAGGTGCTTTATCATCTGGGGCACATCGTGGCCCAGGATATCCAGCTTGAGCAGGTTCTTGTCTATCTTGTGGTAGTCGAAGTGTGTGGTGATGATGTCCACATCCCTCTTATTCGCCGGCTTCTGTATCGGACAGAACTCGAAGATCTCGTGATCGTCAGGGACGACTATGATACCTCCCGGGTGCTGGCCCGTCGTCCTCTTCACCCCGCTGCACCCCTTCACGAGCCAGTCCATGTCGTACTTGCTCATGGGGATCTGCTTCTCCTCGGCGTAGTGCTTCACGTAACCGTAAGCCGTCTTCTCCGCTATGGTCGAAACGGTCCCGGCCTTGTACACGTTCTTTTCCCCGAAGATCACGCCCACGTACTTGTGGGCCTGCGGCTGATACTCTCCCGCGAAGTTCAGGTCGATATCAGGCTCCTTGTTTCCCTTGAAGCCGAGGAATGTGGCAAAAGGGATGTTCAGGCCGTTTTTGTTCAGCTCGTGGCCGCAGCGAGGACATTTCTTGTCCGGCATGTCGAAACCAACATCGTATTTCTCAACGTCATCTGTGAATTCCAGGTACTTACACTCCGGACAGATGTAATGCGGTCTCAGGGGATTCACCTCCGTGATCCCCGCCATGGCGGCAGCAAATGAAGATCCAACGGAACCACGGCTTCCTACAAGGTATCCGTCCTCGTTGGACTTCTTTACCAGCATCTGAGCGGCCACGTACATCACGGCGTACCCGTTGCCGATTATGGACTTCAACTCCGTGTCCAGCCTGTCCTGGATCGGCTCCGGCAGGGGATCTCCGTAGATGCTCTTCGCTGTTTCATAACAGGTGTTCTTGAGGGTCTCCTCCGCCCCGTCGATGTGCGGAGGGTACTTTTCGGCAGGCACCGGCTGGAACGACTCGCACATGTCGGCTATCTTATTCGTGTTGTCGATGACTATCTCTTCCGCACGGTCTCCAAGATATGAAAACTCATCCAGCATCTCCTGGGTGGTCCTGAGATAAAGGCTGTCGGAATTCGTATCCTTGAATCCAATGCCGGCCATTATGATGTTTCTGTTTACTGCCGCCTCCTTAGTGGGATAGTGGGAATCCGTTGTGGCCACTGTGAGCTTGCCGAGCCTGTCCGCACAATGGAGTATCTTCAGATTGTTGTTGATAAGGTCTTCTCTGGATGAAACTATTCCCTCATCTATCATGAACTGATTGTTTCCAAGCGGCTGTATCTCCAGGTAATCGTAAAAGCCGGCAAGCTTGTCCAGTTCCTCATCTGTTGCGCCGTTCTCCACGGCCTTGTATATCTCTCCCGCCTCGCAGGCACTTCCTATGATCAGGCCCTCTCTGTATTTGCTGAGGACAGATCTGGGAAGCCTCGGCTTCTTGTAGAAGTAGTCGATGTGGGAGTATGAGACCAGCTTGTACAGGTTCTTGAGGCCGGTCTTGTTCTTTGCCAGCAGGATGATGTGATATGTCTTATGTTTCTTGATGTCTATGTTCCCGTCTTCGTCCCATGCGTCCTCGTCGGGATAGAGGTATCCCTCCATTCCATAGATCACCTTGATGTTCTTTCCCTTACCTTCAAGTTTTTTTGCGGTGTTTGCCGCATCAGGGAAAGCCTGGACGACGCCGTGGTCCGTGATGGCCACAGCCGGCTGACCCCAGGCCGCCGCCTGCTCAACCAGCTTGTCCACCTCATTGAAGCCGTCGTTATCGCTCATCCTGGTGTGGACGTGGAGCTCTACCCGGCGTTTTTCACCAGGGTATCTCTCCTCCTTGCAGACGTTTGGTATAACATTGATGTTCCTGGCATCCATCAGAGCCTCGTGCTCGAACCTGTCGCTCTTGATCTTTCCAGAGACACGGACCCTGTCACCCTCCGAAAGGTTCTCGCTTACTTCCGCAAACTTTTCCGGATCCATGAAGCTCTTTACGCCCATGGCTCTGTTGTGGTCCTCGATCTCCATCATGAAGATGACGCCCTTTTTGGCATCGCCCTTGCGATCCTTGTATGAGATCTCTTTTCCCTCCATGGAAAAAACGTCTCCGTCCACAATCACCTCTTCATCTGTGTCGGTGAGGACGAAGGCATCGCCATAGCTCATTGGGCTTCCTTTTATCATGCGGCCCTTTATCACCGGCGACTTCTCTCCCGAAGAGTCACTGCTGTTATCGCTCTTTTTTTCATCGATGCGCTGAACGACAGTTCTGTCCTGCTCCAGGATCCACTCGAAGTCGAGGCCTTCGATATCCTTCATCCCCTTCATGTATTCTTTCTTCATCCGGGATTCCAGATATTTGGGCACAGAAAAATTGAGCCTGACGCTCAGTGTCAGGACTCCCGTATGCCTGTTCAGCTTCGCTTCCTGTATTTGAAAATTCAGATCTTCCGGAGCCCTGCCCTGGGACTTCGCCAGCACCTCGGGGTCCAGGACTCCTGATGGATCATTGATCATATACTACTTCCCGCTTTCCTTTCTCGTGTCTTCTTCTATCATTTCTACCAGAACACCGATCAGCTCATTCTCAGGAAGGGTGCGGACGACCTCTCCCCCGGCGATGATCAGCCCCTGGCCTCTGCCTCCGGCAATGCCGTAATCTGCATCCTTAGCCTCTCCAGGGCCGTTTACCACGCACCCCATGATGGCGACCTTGAGAGGCCTCAGCCCCAGAGTCTCTCTCTTTGCAGCCAATGGTGCCAGAGCGTCCTCAGCTCTGTTGGCGAGACCGATGAGGTCCACCTGTGTTCTACCACAGGTAGGACAGGATACGATCTCGATGCTCCTCTTTCTCAGACCTGCAGCCTCCAGTATCCTCCTGGCACAGTAGACCTCCTCTACCGGATCGGTGGTCAGCGACACCCTTATGGTGTCACCTATCCCGGCAAGCAGGAGACCTCCGATGCCTACCGCCGATTTGATTATGCCATTTCTTGGTGTACCAGATTCGGTAATGCCGATGTGGAGTGGATAGTCGGTCATGTCCTTCAGGAGCATGTGACAGTCGTAGGTCATCCTGACGTCCGTAGACTTCACGGACAGCACCAGCTGGTCGTAATCCATCTCCTCTATCATGCCGAGAGTCCTGACTGCGCTCTCCGCAAGCCCACGGGCAGTGACCCTGCCATATTTATCCACAAGGTCCTTTTCCAGCGAGCCTGAATTGACTCCTACACGGATCGGGATGTTCCTCTTTTTTGCCGCATCCACGACCAGTTTAAGCTTGTCTCTGCCGCCGATGTTTCCCGGATTTATCCTTATCTTATCGGCGCCGGCGTCTATCGCCCTGAGGGCCATCCTGTAGTCAAAGTGGATGTCCGCCACCAGCGGCATGTCGGTCTGCCTGCGCACCCTGGCAAAGGAATCTGCCGCCTCGTTGTCGGGCACCGTGACCCTGACGATCTGACAGCCCGCCTTTTCAAGCTCTCTGATCTGCGCCAGCAGAGCCTTTTCGTCTCTTGTGTCCACGTTTGTCATGGACTGTATTGAGACCGGCGCTCCTCCTCCGATGAGGACGCCGCCGCAATTCACCTGTTTAGTCATTTCTATCTCCCGTCATTAAATGAGAGAAGCCGTCACAGCAGCTTCGTTATGTCGTGCCAAGTTATGAATATGAACAGGGCAAATAGTATAGCCATTCCGGCCAGGTGCACATAACCTTCCATGGCATCCGTTATCCTGTTGCCGGACAGCTTCCGCACTATCACGAAAAGAATGCGTCCACCATCCAGTGCCGGAAGCGGCAGCAGATTTACCACGGCCAGGTTGAGGCTGACCAGCGCCACCAGATAAAGGATGGTCACGATGCCATTTGCTCTGGCCTTGTCCACGATGGTCACCAGTCCCACCGGCCCGGATACGTCGTCGGCTGTCAGCTTTCCGCTGAACAGCTGTCCGAAGGCCTTCAGCATCGACTTGTTGAGCTCCCAGGTCGCAACGCCTCCGTAGTATACACACTTGAAGACGTTCCTGGATCTTCCCGCCTGGATGCCTATTATGTACCTGCCCGTGCCGTCATCAGACTTTTCCATCGCGACAGAATAACTCTTCTCTTCACCGTCTCTGTCTACCACGATCTTCACCGGGGCGATGGGATCTGCCTTTTCCAGCTGCGTCACCGTATCTCCCCAGCTGGATACTTCGTTACCGTTCACCGAGACTATCTCGTCTCCCTGGCGGATCCCCGCCTGGTACGCCGGACCGGACTTGTCCACGCTGGACAGCTGATTCGTCGGGATGCCCATGATGGTCACAGCGATGATGATCGTGAGAAGGGCCACCAGGATATTGTTGAAGGCGCCGGCAAAAAGTATGACCAGCTTCCTCCACCACGCGGCATTTCCGAAAGCTCTGGGATCATCGTTCCCTTCCTCGTCTTCTCCTTCCATAGCGGTATATCCCCCAAGAGGAATGGCCCTCAGGGAATAAAGGGTCTCCCCCTTCTGCTTCTTCCACAGAGCGGGTCCCATGCCGACTGCGAACTCGTTCACTTTCACGCCCATCTTCTTGGCCGCTACCATGTGTCCGAATTCGTGGGGTATGACCAGGATCATGAAAAGAATTACCGTAAGTATGATCGTTATTACCATATAGTTTCCGTTCTTACAGGCCCAAGGCCTCTCTTACGTCCCTTCGCGCTCTGCCGTCCACGTCGAGGAGCTCCTCCACAGAGGAGGCCCTCCCCGCCTGATACCGATCCATAAGCGTCTCAAGGGTGTTCTGTATGTCCAGGAAGCCTATGCGGCCCTTAAGGAAGTGGTGCACGAGCTCCTCGTTCGCCCCGTTCATGTAGCACGGAGCCGTCCCCCCCTCCTTTATGGAGGAATATGCTATATCGATGCACTTGAAAACGTCTCTCCGAGGCTTTTCGAAGTGGAGCACCGGGGCTTCCGTGAAAAAGTCCAGGCTGTCCCCTCCGAAGTCCACACGCTTCGGGTATCCCAGGGCATAGCTTATCGGGAGCCTCATGTCCGGCAGGCCCATCTGAGCGATCACAGATGTGTCCTCGAATTCCACCATTGAGTGTACGATGCTCTCAGGGTGGACGTGGATCTCTATCCTCTCAGGGTCAACGTCAAAGAGCCACCTGGCTTCTATGACCTCAAGGCCTTTGTTCATCATGGTGGCCGAATCGATGGTTATCTTGTTACCCATGGACCACTTCGGATGGTTGAGCGCCTGCTCAAGAGTCACCTGCTCAAGCTCCTCCCGTGAACATTTCCTGAACGGACCTCCTGACGCCGTGAGGAGTATCCTCTTTACACCGGATCCCCCTCGGGACTGCAGACATTGGAATATTGCACTGTGTTCGCTGTCCACAGGGATGATGGAGACTCCTTTTTCCGCAGCGAATGATGTTATGATCTCACCCCCCGCCACGAGTGTCTCCTTGTTGGCGAGAGCGATGTCCCTGCCCTGAGATATGGCCTCATACGTAGGAACCATGCCGCTTATCCCCATGAGGGAATTGATGATCATGTCACAGTCAACGTGGGTGATGTCTCTCAGCCCCCGGCTGCCGCAGTACACCTGGAGCCCTGAAAACTCCTTTTCCAGAGCCATGGCATCCTCTTCTCTCTCCACGGCGACCGCCTGAGGTGAAAACTCTCTTATCTGTTCTCTCAGCTCCCGTATCCTCGACCTGCACGTAAGGCCGGCCACCTGGAACTTGTCGGGGTTGCTTCTAATCACGTCCAGGGCCTGAGTCCCTATGGACCCGGTGCTTCCCAGGATCAGTATTTTTTTCATAAACGTTCTTTCCTATCTTGCCTTCCTGTCACGTCTGTCTGTTCTTTCTGTCACGTCAGGCGCGCCTTCCATATCGTGGAATGCTACCACACGTCTATGGAAGGATGAAAACGATACTGTAATAGATGAATGGAGCAACGAAGATCACGCTGTCGAACCTGTCCATGATCCCGCCATGACCTGGTATGAGGTGACCGTAGTCCTTGATGCCCATCTTTCTCTTGAAGGCGCTGGCGGTCAGGTCTCCGCACTGGGAGACGATGCCTCCCACAAGACCCATGATCAGGCATTCGTGGAAAAGCCCCGGCATGAAGAAATATCCGAAAAGGCCTCCGAAAACGGTTGCGCCGAGCGCTCCTCCTATGGCTCCCTCGATGGTCTTCTTAGGGCTCAGGTTCGGACACAGCTTGTGTTTTCCGAAGGCGTATCCCGTGAAGTAAGCCATGATGTCGGACCCGAAGGCCGCGATGAGCACCAGCCACACCAGCTCAGAATACGCAGTGTGGTCGATGAGCACTATATGATATGTAAAGAAAACGATGTAGACGATGCCTGTGAGGGTGGCCATGGAATCTTCCGGGGACCTGTTCACTATGTCCCAGCCGTACAGAAGGGAGGCCGTGATGGACAGGAGGATCCAGCCCATGAGGAACACAGGGTTATGACCGTTCACCAGGAAACCAACGTAAAGTATGGTTATCATGCAGTATGCGATCTTCCTGGACGGGCGTATTCCCATGTTGTTGAATCCGTTAAAGAACTCCGTCACTCCTATGTAGGATACAAGCGCCGCCGCGATGAGCAGCGGGATCCCGCCGAAGTATACAACCAGGAGCAGGGGTACCATGCATATTCCAGATATTATCCTCGTCTTCATTGCTACTTATCTTCCTTTTCTCTCCCGCCGAACCTTCTGTTGCGGTGAGTGTATTCATTCAGCATCTCTCTGTATTCGTCCTCTGAAAAGTCAGGCCACAGCGTATCTGTGAACATTAGCTCGCTGTATGCCGACTGCCACAGCAGGAAGTTGGACATCCTCTCTTCCCCGGAGGTCCTTATGACCAGATCCGGATCCGGGATGTCACAGTGAAGGGATCCCGTGTACAGGTGAGCGCTGATCTCTTCCTCGGTAACATCTCTGCTGATCCCTGGTCCGTTTGTGACCTCTCTGTCTGCGAGCAGTTCGTTCACTGCCTTGACGATCTCGTCTCTCCCGCCGTAATTCAGCGCGATGTTGAAGTTCATGCCATTGCAGTGTTCGGTCTCCTTGAGGAGCTTGTCTATGCTCTTCACGGAATCGTCCGGGAGCATGCTGTAGTCTCCCAGAATGTTGATGTGGACGTCGTTCTCCACCAGCTCGGCCAGCTCGGACCTCACATACTTTACTATGAGCTTGAAGATGCCCGAGACCTCCTCGGTGCTCCTCTTCCAGTTTTCCGTGGAAAAGGCATACACTGTAAGGTTTTCGATCCCCATGTTCGAGGATGCGATCACTATCCTCTTCATAGCCTCCATTCCGGCATTGTGCCCCATGAGGCGCGGAACGCCTCTCTTCTTTGCCCATCTGCCGTTCCCGTCCATGATGATGCCAACAGAACGCGGAATATTGTTTTCTCCAGCCATTTTATCACCTTCATTCAATAACAAAGCAAACGTGACCGCAGCCACGTTTGTCTTTCTTCCCAGCCAGTTATACGGCCATTACTTCCTTGTCCTTGGCCGCGACCATCTCATCGATATCCTTGATGGCCTTGTCGACGGTCTTCTGGATATCGTTCATGGCGGACTTCACATCGTCCTCAGTGAGCTCTCCGTCCTTCTGCTGTTTCTTCAGCGCTTCGTTTTCTTCTCTTCTGACGTTTCTGATGGCGACCTTGGCTTCCTCGCCGTATTTCTTTACGCTCTTGGTCAGTTCCTTGCGCCTCTCCTCTGTAAGGGTAGGCATTGCCAGTCGGATGACCTTCCCGTCGTTGCTTGGATTGATGCCGATGTTAGCTTCGTTGATGCCCTTCTCTATGTTCGAGATCGACTTCGGGTCGAACGGTGTGATCAGAAGGGTCCTCGGATCAGGCACGGAAACGTTCGCCAGTGCCTTGAGCGGAGTCGGAGATCCGTAATAATCCACCGTGACCCTGTCCAGGAGAGAAGGATTTGCCCTTCCCGCCCTTATCGTATTCAGGTTCTCCTTCAGGTTCTCTTTGGTCGCCCCGATCTTTTCTTCCAGTGTCTTCTTGCTGGCCATTGTCTTACCTCCATCAGTGAATAAGAGTACCGATATTCTCACCGTTGATAACTTTCATCATATTATGCCCCCCTCTGAGTCCGAAGACGTAGAGGTTGATGCCGTTGTCCTTGCAGAGGGTCGCCGCGGTGAGATCCATGACCCGCAGCTCCTTTTCCACTATATCCATGTAAGTCAGCTCCGTATACCTCTGAGCATCCGGATCCTCTTTCGGGTCGGCGGAGTAGACCGCGTCCACGTTCTTTGCCAGGAGGATCACTTCAGCTCCGATCTCGGCAGCTCTCAGTGCCGCCGTGGTGTCTGTGCTGAAAAAAGGACTTCCCGTTCCGCAGCCGAAGATCACGACTTTGCCTTCTTTGAGGTAGTCCAGGGCTTTTCTCCTGGAATACCCTTCAGCCATGTCCCTGATCTCGATGGCAGTCATGACCTTGGCCTCGCATCCGATGGAAAGGAGCACATCCTGCAGTGCCAGAGAATTCATAACGGTGGCCAGCATGCCCATGTAGTCTGCAGTGGCTCTGTCAAGGCCTTCGCCTGTCCTTCCCCTGAAGAAGTTGCCCCCTCCGACTACGATGGCGACCTGCACTCCCAGATCGCTTATCTCCTTGATCTGCTTCGCAGTGTCCAGGGTGACCTCAGGGTTGACGCCGAATTTATCATCGCCCGCCAGTGCCTCCCCGCTGAGCTTTATGAGCACTTTTCTGTACTTGACCGCCATATGAATTCTCCTTTTCCGTATCTGTAAAAAAACTTGTGTCGTCACGCCTGTGTTATGTTTGCGTTACCTATTTCCTGATCTGTGAGATGTACATGACCTGGAAAGAGGATCCGCCGCTGTTCACCAGCTCCATGGCCTGGCGGTACTGTCCGACTAGTGACGGGCCACCCGCTCCGAAGTATCCCAGAAGGGACTGGACGAAGGATTTGTCCTGTTCCTGAGCTATGTACTGGATGTCGCAGTCCTGCAGCTTGCTGTTCCTTCGGATCCTGTTGTAGAACTCCTTCTCGGTGCATATCTCGTCGATGAGTCCATTGCTCTTGGCCTGCTCGGCTGTATAGACTCTGCCATCCGCAAGAGCCTTCACCTGATCCACGGTCATGTGCCTTCCCTTGGCCACGACATCCACGAACTGGCTGTATGCATCGTCTATCAGGCTCTGGAATATAGCCTTCTGTTCATCTGTCATAGGGCTGGTCGCAGAGCCCATGGCCTTGTTAGGCCCTGATGTGATGGTCTGGGTCTTGATGCCCAGCTTATCCAGGAGCCCGCTCACGTCGTAGAACGTCCCCATGGTGACGCCTATAGAACCGGTCCAGGCATTCCTGTTGGCGTAGATTCTGTTGCTCGGAGCCGCCACGTAATACCCGCCTGAACATGCCTGGCTCTCCATGTAAGTATACACAGGCCTCCCCGTCTTCTTGTATTCCAGGATCTTCTGGTACAGCTCATCTATGGCGTAGGACTCACCGCCCGGTGTGTTTATCCTCAGGACCAGAGCCTTGTTGTCCCTGTCCTTCTCCAGCTGATCGATGGAGTCCAGCAGGAACGACTGGTCGTAGGTGTTCTCGCTGAAATAGAATCCCGAGCTGTATCCCATGGTACCGTTCACATCCAGGACGGCAATGTAGTCCTTCATGTAGTTTATCTTCTTGTAGCCATTGCTGTCCTTCCCCGGGTCTACAGAAAAGCGCCCTATGAAAAGGCCCCCCAGGAAGAGGAGGAAGCAGAGCAGGAACGCTATCCCTCTGCTTATGAGCTTTGGCTTCTTGCGTGATCTCCCGCCGGTAGCAGGATCACCTGTCGGAGCGGGACCGCCTCCCTCACCTCCGGTGCCCTTTTTTCCGACCGGGATCCACTGCCTTTTTTCCTGGTTCCTTATGCGGCCGTAGACCACCTGGGGCTCCTCGCGGCGTTCCTCGCCGCCGCGGTTCATGTTATCCGAATTGTTGTTTTCCATATCTCTCCCGATCACAGAGCCTTGGTTTCGATCTCTTCCACGAGCTTGGCTATAAAGTCGTCAACGCTCATGGATCCGAGGTCACCTGCCTTTCCGGATCTCACGGACAGAGTTCCGTCCTGAGCCTCCTTCTCACCTATGACGCACATGTAGGAATCCCTGGCGTTTCTGGACTCTCTGATCTTGTATCCGATCTTTTCGTTCCTGTAGTCGGTCTCGACTCTAAGGCCGGCGGCCTCACACTTCTCTCTTACCTGCTCGGCATACTCATCGGAAGCGTCTGTTACGGTCATGAGCTTCACCTGTACAGGCGCCAGCCAGAGCGGGAACTTGCCCGCGAAGTGCTCGGTGAGCATTCCGATGAACCTCTCCACGGAACCCATGATGGCTCTGTGGATCATGATAGGTCTGTGCTTTTCTCCGTCCGGTCCGATGTACGACATGTCGAAGCGCTGAGGCATCTGGAAGTCCAGCTGGATGGTGCCGCACTGCCATGTCCTCCCGAGGGAATCCTCCAGGTGGAAGTCCAGCTTAGGTCCGTAGAATGCACCATCGCCCTCATTTACCACATATTCTTTGCCGATGGACTCGATGGCCACTCTCAAAGCGTCCTCAGCTGCATCCCACTCGGAGATCTCGCCCATAAAGTCGTCCGGACGGGTGGACAGCTCAACGTGATACTTGAAGTTGAACACCTTGTAGAAGCTGTCGATGAGCTGAATGACCTTCACAAGCTCGTCGGTCACCTGGTCAGGCGTCATGTAGATGTGGGCATCGTCCTGGAAAAAGGTCCTTACCCTCATCAGTCCATGAAGCGCTCCGGAGAGTTCGTGTCTGTGCACCTGTCCCATCTCAGCGTATCTGATAGGGAGCTCCCTGTAGGAGTGGGACTTGTTCTTGTACACCAGGATGGAACCAGGGCAGTTCATAGGCTTGATGGCGTACTCCTGATCGTCTATCTCAGTGAAGTACATGTTGTCCTTGTAGTGATCCCAGTGACCTGAAGTCTTCCACAGCTCCTCGTTCAGGATCAGCGGAGTGAGGATCTCCTGATATCCGGCCTTCCAGTGAATCTCCTTCCAGAAGCTCTGCAGCTGGTTCCTGATGATCATGCCCTTAGGAAGGAAGAACGGGAAACCCGGACCTGCCTCGGACACCATAAAGAGCTCCATCTCCTTGCCGATCTTCCTGTGGTCTCTCTTCTTTGCTTCCTCCAGTTTGTCCAGGTAGTCCTTCAGCTCTTCCTGAGTCGGGAAGGATGTTCCGTAGATCCTCTGGAGCATCTTGTTATCGGAATCTCCTCTCCAGTATGCGCCTGCAACGCTCTGAAGCTTGTATGCCTTGATCTGGCCTGTGGACTCCATGTGAGGTCCTGCGCACAGATCCGTGAAGTCACCCTGCTTGTAGAAGGAGATCGTCTCCCCTTCAGGAATGTCTCCTATGAGCTCCACCTTGTACGGCTCATCCCTGTCTTCCATGAACTTGATCGCCTCATCCCTCGAAAGCTCGAATCTCTCGATAGGATATCCGGCCTTGATGATCTTCTTCATCTCCTTGGTGATGGCCTGGAGATCTTCATCCGTGAACTTGTGATCAAGATCGAAGTCATAGTAAAATCCGTTGTCGATGGCGGGGCCGATCGCCAGCTTCGCTTCCGGCCACAGTCTCTTCACGGCCTGAGCCATGATATGAGACGTGGTGTGTCTGTATTTATCTCTATCTTCCTTGTTGGAAAAATCAACCTTTGCCATAATAATCTCCTTAAAATATATATCAAGAGCGCCTTGCGGCGTCCAAAGCCTGCACGGTGAAATTATACCATCTTTATTCTGTCAGTTCCATGAAGTGGCTATTTCCTTCTTGTATATCCGAAGAGCCATCCGCAGACTCCTCCTACGACGACCCCTGCGGCTAGAGATGGCAGCATGCTCTTGTCTCCCAGTACGGCGACCAGTAGTCCTGCGGCGAACCCGATGATCGTGCCTATCTCTGTGAAGTAATACAGAACATCTCCCTTTCCGTCCTTGCCTCCTGTGATCATGGATGACCTCATGGCCTTGACGGAGCTCAGGATGCCCCCGACGACAAGGGCGGCTATGCCGATGATCAGTCCGCTGTTCCCCTTGAGATGGACGGTGCCCATCTGAACGAGTGGGAGCCATACGATGGCGAAAAATATAAATATCAGACCCGGTACGCTTGGTGCCGGCTGTTTTTCTCCTCTTCTTCTCGTGTTGTGGACCCTCTGCAGACTCGGTGTGTCTCTCCTGCCACCCTTATTGCCGTCACCGGCCTTTTTTTTCCTGGCAGTCCCTCCGGAGCCAGCACTCTTCAGCTCGTCCTTGTAATGGTAGTTGCTGTTTTTCTTTCCTGCCATCTTTTTACTCCTTATCCTGCGTGACCCTGCTACACGATCTCGCTCGGTTTGATCTCCACGATCTCATCTGAATCGACAGCCGCCTTGACGAGTCCCTCTACGTCAAGTGCTGATTCCGATTTCTGTATCCTGTCCAGCTTCGGCTTTGTCACCGGATGCTTTGGCAGGAATACCGTACAGCAGTCCTCATAAGGCTGAATGGAAAGGTCGTATGTGCCTATTTCCTTCGCCTTGTCCATAATGTCCACCTTGTCCATCGCGATGAGGGGGCGCATGACCGGCATGTCCACGACGCTGTCTGTCACCACAAGTGCCTCAACAGTCTGGCTTGCCACCTGGCCAAGATCCTCTCCAGTGATCAGCATCATGTTCTTCGTCTTTTTCGCCACTTCCTCGGCTATCCTCATCATGAACCGCCTGACGAGGATAGTCGTCTCGTCCTCAGGGCAGTTCTTTACGATCTCTTCCTGGATAGGGAGAAGGTTTATCACGTGCATGGTGATGGTCCCCATGTACCCGGCTAGAACTCTGCAGAGGTCCTCGACCTTTCTCTGTGCTCTCTTGCTAGTATAAGGATACGAATGGAAGTGGATCGCCTCGATCCTCATCCCGCGCTTGGCCATCATGAACGCAGCCACCGGGCTGTCGATGCCTCCGGACATCAGGATCAGACCTTTTCCATTGGTACCAAGAGGAAGCCCTCCGAAGCCCTTGATCTTGTCTCTGTAGATATATGCAGCCTCTCTTCTCACGTCGACGAAAAGCTTCAGGTCAGGCTCGTGAACGTCCACCCTGATATCCGGTACCCCGGACAGAATGGAGCCTCCCACCATCGCACCGATCTCCGGAGACTGGACGGGAAATGACTTATCTGCCCTCTTGGCCTTGACTTTGAAGGTCCTGATATCTTCTTCTCTTCTAAGATCCCTGACGAAAGCCGCTGCCGCCTCCCCTATGGCGTCCATATCTTTCTCGACGCTGATGGCCGGGCTGACAGTTGCCACTCCGAATACCTTTGAAAGCTTTCTCACCGCATCATCTACCGGAACATCACCGCCGATGCGTACCAGCATCAGTCCGCCGTTCCAGTGGGAGTCATTGTCCCAGCAGGCTATGGCATTTCTGACTCTTTCCAGCAGGACCCTCTCGAAATAAGGCTTGTTCATGCCCTTGAGAGCGACCTCGCCGCATCTCACTATGTACAATCTGCTGTTTTCACTGTTCAAATTCAAATCAAACTCTCCTATCTGAAGCTTCCGAGCCTGCGGAACCTCTCCACGGCCTCTGCGGTCTTCCGGATCACCACATCCATCTCCTGGATGGTATTGAAATGGCTGAAGCTGTACCTTACCGCTCCCTCGATCTCCTTGTGGGACCTTCCCATGGCGGTCAGGACGTGACTGTCTCCCGCGTTGTTGGAATGACAGGCTGACCCCGTCGATACAAAGATCTGGTCCTGCTCAAGCGTATGAAGTATGACTTCTCCTCTCACTCCCTCGAAGGAGATATTGAGGACCGACGGACATCTCCTTCCCGGCTCGTCCAGCGTGGTCCCGGTGACTGACGGCCCGTTCAGCCGGATATCTTTTATCTCCGTCGACAGTCCATTATAAAGGTATTCATTGAGCTCGGAAAGTTTTTTATTATTTTCTTCCAGTTCACCGCACGACATCTCCGCCGCCAGGCCCATGCCAGCGATCCCCGGCACGTTCTCAGTACCGGAGCGAAGCCCTCTTTCCTGTCCGCCTCCGGTGATGAATGGAGGAATGTCTATTCCCTTTTTTATATACAGCGCACCGATCCCCTTCGGTCCGTGGAACTTGTGTCCGCTTATTGAGATGAGGTCGAAGTCCTCACGTCTCAGGTCGATCTTGCCAAATGCCTGAACAGCATCCGTATGAAAAAGGATCTTCTGGCCGTGTTTTTCCGCGAATGCACGCGTCATCGCGCAGGCATCCTTCACCGGCTGGATGGCTCCTGTCTCGTTGTTCACGGTCATCATGGATACCAGAACGGTGCTCTCGTCGAGCTCGTCTCTTAGCTGATCAAGATCAGCGACCCCGTTCTTGTCCACGCCTATTTCTGCGACATCCCAGCCATCCTCTCTGAGCCTCATGGCAGTCTGGATGACGGCAGGATGTTCAACGGCTGTGATAATGATTTTGTTCCCCCGCCTCCGAAGCTTCCTCGTACCGGACATGAGCGCCATGTTGTCGCTCTCCGTTCCGCAGGACGTGATCACCACTTTTCCACCTGTTGGAAAACATGATCCGAGCTGAGACGCGGCTTTGCGAAGTATTTCCGATCCGTCGAACCCCAGTTCATGAAGTGAGCTCGGGTTTCCGAAGTGATTTCTCGCTATGTCTGCCATCAGATCTGTGACCTGATCGTACTGTCTGGTGGTGGAACTGTTATCAAGGTAGATCATCAGATGATTTTCCTTCCTTCCCTTGTAAACAAAAAGCCCTCCCGCACTTAGGAGAGCTTGTGAATGGCCTATTTTGCGTAGTCAACCGCTCTAGTCTCCCTGATGACATTGACCTTGATGTGACCAGGATACTCCAGCTCGGACTCGATCTTCTTTGCAACATCCCTTGCCAGCATCGGTACTTCGTTGTCTTTGACCTGATTTGGCTTGACGATGATCCTGATCTCACGTCCTGCCTGGATGGCGTAGGATCTTTCAACGCCCTTCGTGGAGTTGGCGATCTCTTCCAGAGTCTCCAGACGCTTGATGTAGGACTCGAGAGTCTCTCTCCTGGCGCCAGGTCTGGCGGCACTAAGGGCATCAGCTGCAGAAACGAGCACGGCTTCCATAGTGGTGGCTTCCACATCTCCGTGATGAGCCTCTACGGCGTTGATCACCTTCCATGGCTCCTTGTACTTCTTGCAGATGTTAACTCCTATCTCGACGTGAGTACCTTCGACCTCGTGGTCTATGGACTTTCCTATATCGTGTAGAAGTCCTGCCCTCTTGGCAAGGCGGGTATCGAATCCAAGCTCGCTGGCCATGATGCCTGCAAGTTGTGATACCTCGACTGAATGCATGAGCACGTTCTGTCCGTACGAAGTCCTGTATTTCAGACGTCCAAGCAGCTTTACAAGCTCTGGGTTCAGGTTGTGTACTCCTGTCTCGAAGCAGGCCTTCTCGCCCTCCTCCTTGATGATGTTGTTCACTTCCTTCGTCGACTTCTGGACCATCTCCTCGATCCTGGCCGGATGGATACGTCCATCAACGATGAGCTTCTCGAGCGTAAGTTTGGCTATCTCCCTCCTGATAGGATCGAAGCCTGAAAGTATGACAGCCTCAGGTGTATCATCGATGATCAAATCTACACCGGTGAGGGTCTCTATTGCTCTGATGTTTCTTCCCTCACGTCCGATGATCCTTCCCTTCATGTCGTCGTTCGGGAGCTGAACGACGGAGACGGTGGATTCTGCCACCTGGTCGGCAGCGCATCTCTGAATGGCAAGCGTGATTATGTTCTTTGCTCTCTTGTCTGCCTCCTCCTTGGCCTCTGCCTCCACCTGAGCGATCATTGCGGAAGCATCCTTGCGGACATCCTTCTCTATCTCCTCCAGCAGAAGGTGCCTGGCCTCTTCCCTGGAGTATCCCGAGATCTTCTCAAGTTCGGCCACCTGCTTCTGCAGGTATTCATCTATCTCCTTGTGCTTTTCGTTCATCGAGTGCTCTTTCTTGGTGAGCTCCTGCTCCCTGCGCTCGATGCCGCTGAGCTTGCGGTCGATGTTTTCTTCTTTTCCCTGAATTCTCTTTTCGGTCTTGTTTATCTCGTTTCTTCTGTCACGGATCTCCCTCTCAACATCGGATCTCAGCTTGTGAGCCTCCTCCTTTGCTTCCAGGATCTTCTCCTTTTTTACATTTTCCGCTGAATTCTCAGCGTCCAGCAGGATATTCTGGGCCTTCTGCTCAGCACTTCCGATCTCTTTCTCACCGATGGATTTGCGCAGCAGATATCCCACGAACAGACCAACTACGAGAGCAACAAGTCCGGCAATAATTGCAGATATTGTCATCTTGTTCTCCTTTTCTGATTCTATATATTATCCGACCTAACCACCTTAACGGGTAAACAACAGGTCAAAACAGACTATAGTCATACGGACCCGTTATGTTCAACTCCGCTGAATTCATGTGAATACACGGTGATTAAATTGCATAAATAAACCAATTAATTATACGTTATCCCGCCGTTTACGTCAATAAAACGAATAGCCCCAACTGTAAGCGTGATAACTATCGTACGGCACTCGACCACATATCGAAACGCAGAAAAAAAGCGCCACACAAATGTGCAGCGCTCTCTTTGATTGTCTGTTCAACAGTATAAGACAAATGTCTTATTTTGCTGTCTCCAGCTCATCCAGCTTGCCGCTGAAGATCCACATGATAACTCCGAATGCGATTACGATCGCGCCGGTGATACCATAGCCCTTTGCGAATGCAACTGTGTTCAGGTATGCGTATACACGTGGATAGATCTGCTGAGCCAGGAATACTGCGATAGGCCAGAAGCCCAGGAGCAGACCCAGAACCTTAGCAGGTGCCAGCTTGTTGATGAAGGAGTTGCCCAGAGGGGAGAATACCATCTCACCAACGGACATCAGCAGGGATACCAGGAAGATCCACAGGCAGGATGTTCCCTCTCTCTGACCACCGGCAAGGTTGTATGCCAGTACCATTACCAGGTAGGAAACTCCAACCAGGATGGTTCCGAAACCAGTCTTCTTGAACATGGACAGGTCCTTGCCCTTTGCTGCCAGCTTGTTCCATACAACGGCCAGAACTGGTCCCAGAATGATGCAAACCAGAGCGTTCATGGAGTCGAAGTAAGAAGTAGGGATCAGCTTACCGAACAGGTGCCAGTCGGCGATATTCTGGAAGTCGCTTCCATCGCCCCAGCCAAATACGTAGTAAGCAGGCATGTATGCCATGTACCATACCATCCAGAATACACCGGAGAACAGTGTTACCAGGATGATAGCGAAGACTCTCTTCTTGTCTCCGGAAGTGAGCGGCTGATTTGCTGCCTCTCTCTTCTCCTCAGAAACGAACTCTCTCTGATCCTTCTTGAAAGGCGCCTTACCAGCATCTCCCAGTGTTGCTCTTCCTCCGATGACGAACAGCAGCGCATCGATGAACAGCAGGATGCCGCAGAGTCCGAATACTCCCTGGAAGCTCATCGTAGGGTTGTCGCCTACTGCCATTACGGCGATGAATGTCGTTCCGATGAATGAACCGATGTTAACGAAGGAATACTGGATGGAGAAGGCTGCGTTCAGCTCATCAGGATCGGAGAAGAGCTGTCCGTTGATTCCGGAAAGATTTCCTTTGAACAGTCCTGTTCCGACAGATACCAGAATGATCATTACCCAAACCATTCCAAGTCCTGAAGCTTTCCATGCAACCAGGTATCCGATTCCCATGAGGATCATACCAAGGGCTACGCAAAGTCTTGGGCTTACAAAGTGGTCAGCGATATATCCACCGATGATAGGTGTGATATATGTCCATGCTACGAACTGTGCGGACATTGTCGCTCCGGCAACGCTCGTGGAACCGAGACCACCTGCAGATACATCAGTTGCCAGCCAGATGGCAAGCAGATACTTTACAGTATAGAATGCCATACGCTCGAATGTGAATCCGAGGGCGCAGATGTAAAAGCCTAATGGTCTGCCCTTTTTAGCTGTTTGTTCCATTCTCTTTTACCTCCTAAGTAAAAAAAAGATTTAGTGATAATTCCTCAGGGGAACGGCACTGCACCATCGGTCCTGTTACAAAACCAGCCCGGGTAATTCAACCGGTTCCATTTCCAGCCGGAATGCGTTTCCTGTAACTTACAAATTACTCCCCCTATTACCGTGAAGATGTTATCACATACATTTCACAAAGTCAATTAAAAAACACATGCTTTTACACAAGGTATAAGTCATGCGTTTTGTGTATAGTCACAGTTTTTATTGTGGTTATTGAATGTTATTTTATAATTTTAAAGATAATCGGCGAATTGTACTGATGGCGGAACATGAACGATATGTGAATTTTCGACCGTCGTCTAAACCGCATACTCCGCACATGCAGCCATGATTTTTTTCTTACCACTCCTCATCATACAGCCTGGCCCTTATCTCCCTCGCTATACGCCTGAAGTTCTCCGCGATGTAAGTATCCTGTTTTGCCACGATGGGGATCCCCATCGCCCCCGCAGCTCTGATGTTCTGATCCTCCAGGACAGCTCCAAGGCTCTCGCACCGCAATGCCTCATCTACCGTCCTGTAGTCGAGTTCCAGCTTTTTCTCTTCCAGATCCCGGATGACTCTGTTCAGTATATATCCCCTGGACATTACCTGGTTTTCCAGCATCACTTCCTCCGCAGCCTGGGCGGCCCTGAGGGAAGGCCAGTCCGGAGTGAGGACCACAATGCCTCCGTCAGATACGCTGGCACACGTAGACAATATCTCCCCTGCACCCGGAGGACAGTCCAGGATTATCCAGTCGTATTTGTATTTCAGCACTTCCACAAGTTTTCCAAGTGTTTCCTTTCGCAGCCACTGCACAGATTCTGTCTGAGCTCCCGGTATCAGCTGAAGCCCGCTGAGATGAGGAGCCGTAAGAATACCCCTGTCCGTGCTGCACACGCCGGTGAGAATGTCCCTGATATCGAACAGCGCATAATTCTCCACACCGAGATAAAGGTCCAGGCACCGGGCGTTAGGGCTCATGTCGATCAGGATGGTCTTCTCCCCCTGGATCTGCCAGGTCAGTCCCAGATTGCACGCAATGGTGGACTTTCCCGTTCCCCCTTTACCTGAAGCTATCATTACAACGCTGCTCAAAATCTACTCCTGACTGCCTGCATCGACGCAGATCCTTCTCAAAGAAATAACGTATTGCATATTTTAATATATTTTTCGGCTGATTCACAGTCTGTAATTATCTCATGTTATCTGCAACGAATACCAGCGGCCGTTATCCCTCTCCGCTGTCCTCGAGATATCCCTGCTCCTTCATGCTGAAATATCCCGACTCGGCTATGATGATATGATCGAGCAGCCTTATGCCGACCAGTTCTGCTGCGGTTTTGATCCTGGCCGTGCCTGCAATATCCTCCGCGCTGGGATCCGGGCTTCCACTCGGGTGATTGTGGACCAGTATTATCCCCGCCGCACTTCTCCTTATTGCCGGATTCAGCACCTCTCTGGGGTTCAGTGCGGTGCTGTCCAGAGCACCTATGGAGATCGTAAGTCTCGATTCCACCTGGCACCTGTTGTTTATGATGAGCTCGATGAGATGCTCCCTCTTTTCGTAGCGCAGCGTCTCACGCAGGAGATGGTATACCTCTCTGGGATTGCAAGCTGAATCCCGGCTCTTTCCTATCTCCTCTCTGCTCCGCCTCATGAGCTCCATGGCAGCTACCACCGCACAGGCCTTAGTCTTACCCACGCCGTCGATGAACATCAGCTCGCTGGGTTCTACGTTGTAGAGATCTCCTGACGACTCCGCGGAAAAGGAGATTATGTCTTCTGCGAGCTGTACGGCCGATTTTTCCCTGCTTCCAGTGCGTATCAGAAGAGCGATGAGCTCAGCGGTACTGAGGGCTCCCTTTCCGTAATACATCATCTTCTCCTGAGGCCTCTCCTCCGGCGGCAGCGATTTGATCTGCATGGCTGTTCTCCTTTCAGGGACTCACAGCCGGATTATATACAATAAAAACTCCGGGCCGCAAACACCCGGAGCACACTCTGTTACATAAATGTGACAAAGTTATCTCTTCTTTTTCTTTTTCTTAGCCTGACCGCCGCCCGAGGACTTTTTGTCCTGTCCCCCTCCGGCATATCCGTCAGGCACCTGGTAGTTGCCTCTCTGAAGGATCGTCAATGTCTTCAGAGTGAGCATGGTAAGCACGATGAGTGTCGCAGATACGATCTTGTCCAGGTAATAGTTCCCGAGATACGCCTCATTGGCGACCTGAAGGATCATCAGTACTATCTGCACCAGAAGCCACAGCCGCAGCCTGGCGCAGTACATCATCACTACCTTGTGCATCTTTCCCCTCGGCACTGTGGTCGCATACTTCACGTCATACAGAACACACAGGATCACCTGGATCACTGCCAGCGCCACAAGACCGAAGACCAGCTTCCTGTCGCTAAACCCTGTGGCTGACGATATAGAATCGTGAAAAAGCATGGCGAGATACATAAAAAAAACGATGTACGTATAAGTTCTGACCTTTGCCAGGGCTCTCTTTCCTTCGCCCATCCCCGGTTCCCCTTTCTGTGGAAAAAAATGTTATTTTCTGCGTTCCTCTGCCAGGCGCACTATGGCGTCAGTGACATCAGGTATAGTCATGTGAGAGGTGTCGATCTCCACGGCATCCTCGGCCTTCGACAGTGGATTCAACTCCCTGTGTGTGTCCTGGTAGTCCCTCTGACATATGTCCTGATACACCATCTCCAGCGTGACACCGACGGCCTTTCCCTTTTCCTGGAGCTCCCTGAACCGTCTTTGAGCCCTCACCATCGGATCCGCCGTGAGGAATATCTTCAATTCAGCATCCTTGATAACATTTGTACCGATGTCCCTGCCGTCCATGACCACGTCCGAGGTCTCAGACATGATCCGCTGAAGGTCGCCGAGCTTCTTCCTTACGCATGGGATCCTGGAAAAAGAAGATGCGGCTTTCGATACCTCAGGCGTGCGGATGGACCCGCTGACGTCCCGACCGTCCAGAAGTATGCGGCCGTCGCTGAATTCGATCCTCGTATGACCCAGTACTCTTTCCACTCCGTCCAGATCCTCCGGATTCACGCCCTCTTCGGTCAGCTTCAGTCCGATAGCTCTGTACATGGCGCCCGTATCAACATACTCAAGGCCGAGCCTGGCGGCGACGATCTTTGAGATCGTGCTCTTTCCGGCGCCACCCGGACCGTCGATGGCTATGCGAAATCTTGACTTACTCATATTACTGCTGCTTTCATTCTTTTTCCCGGGTTTCCTTTTCGCCTGTTTTTTCACCAGGCTTGTCACTCGGGTCAGACAGGACTACCTCTCCTGTCTCCGTATCCTCTGACTCAATAATGTACTTCTCGTGCTTTTTCTTGCCGGTATTCTCGGCCTGGAGCAGCTTGTTGATCTCCTGCACGAAGGTGTCAACATCTGTGAACCTGTGGTATACAGACGCAAATCGCACATATGCTACCTGATCGATCTCGCGGAGCCTGTCCATGATAAGTGCGCCGATCATCTCGGAATCGATCTCCTTTTCCATGGTGTTGTTCAGACCACGCTCTATGTCGTCTGCGATCTTGACCACATCGTCATAGGTCACCTTTGTCTTCTCGCAGGACTTCATTATGCCGTTTATTATCTTGTTCCTGTCGAAGCTCTCTTTTCTGCCGTCCTTCTTGACCACCACAAGAAGAGTGTCCTCTATCTTCTCAAATGTGGTAAAGCGCTTGTGGCATTTCTCGCACTCTCTTCTTCTCCTCGTGGCAAACCCACCCTCAACGGGTCTTGAATCCACTACTTTCGTATCCGGGAAGTTGCAAAATGGGCACTTCATCTAAGCAGTCTCCTGTTCTTGCGAATTATTTAGCTACGCTCTTCTTCATAACTTTAGTCATCACCTTGTCGTAGAGCATGGAATCGTACAGGTTGTTGTCCTCTGCATACTCCTCGATGGTGGAGCCGGTGGCCTGCTTGAACTCATCCTTGCTGTATCCGGCGGTCTTCAGGAGATCGTCCAGATAATCATTGTACTCCTTGGACGTGATGGAGATATCGTACTTGTCGGCGAGGGCGTTGAGCACCAGTTCCTGCTTCACCATGTTCTTCGCCGCCGTCTTTGCCTGGGCCTTGAACTGTTTTACGGTCATGCCGGTAGAGCTCTTGATGTACTTCGAGAATGTGGTGTCGTTGGACTTTGCCGCCTTTTTGTATGACTCAATGATCTTGTTGTACCTGTCGTCAAGCTCCTTCTCAGGGTATTTCTTCACCTTGCTGGTGCTGAGGATGGTGGAGAACACCTGCTGCTTGTCGGTCTCCTCTGCCTGCTGATCCGCCTTTTTCTGCAACTGCTTTCTTATGGCCGCCTCATACTCCTCTGTCGTGTCGTACTTTGTGTTCTTCTTTACAAAAGCATCGTTGTACTCAGGAGTCTCCTTCACGGTCAAGCTGTTGATCGTGATGGTGAACGTTGCGGTCTTCCCCGCGACAGCAGAATCACTGTAGTCTGACGGGAAGGTGAGATCCACGTCGTACTTGTCTCCAACGTTGTGCCCCACGATCGAATCCGCGAACCCGTCGATGAAGTTGTTGTCCGCAATGCTGATCTCAACATTCTTTGCAGAACCGCCGCTGAACTTCTTGCCGTCGATCTTTCCCACGTAGTCTATGTTGACAGTGGAGTCACTGGCAACTGTACCTTCCTTGACCTTCTTGGTCTTCACAGCGGCCGCTATGTCCTGGTCGATCTGGCTCTGTACGTCGCTGTCGGAGACTTGGGCCTCCGTCTTCTCGTATTCTATACCGCTGGTCTTCCCCAGCTTGATGTACTCGCTCAGATCATAATTGTAATCTTTCGGCACCTTCGCGCCGCCACAGGAACTGAGCATCAGCATCATCAACGCCGCAACGGAAAGAGTCAGGACTTTTATCGTTGTTTTTCTTTTCATAAGACTTGCTCCTCTGTCAAATAACAATCCCGTGTATTCTAGCACAAAAAAGCGCTTCCTTTCAATGGCAGAGGGTCGATGTACACCCAGTGTTCACCTTCGGGCTATATTTCACATTATCCAGCGCTTTTCAGCACATTCATTACATTTCCGCGTCTCCGATCTTTGACCGAAACGACATATTCGATTGGTATTATAACGGTGCCAAGAGGAAGTGACCCATAAACAAAACTTACTCTAGATTGTTCTTTCTAAACTTAAAGTAATCGTAGTAAATGGGAAAAAAGATCCGGTTCGTCCGGGTCTTTTTCCTTTTTTGCCTTACAGCCATCCGCTAATCGCCTTCCGATCTCCGGTGAAAAAAAACACCGGTAAGGAACGTGCCCTGCCGGTGAATTTTCTTATTTACCAGGATGTCCGTGTTTACTGGCCTGTATCTCATCAGCCTTCCTGAGCGCATCCTCGATTTTCTTCCGCTTAGCCTCTTCGTTTTTCATGGAAAAGAACCATCCCGCGACCGCCACAAGAGCGACGATGCCAGCGGCAATGGCTATATAGCCAACATGACTTACGAAGTATTCCATGACTAGTTAATGGCTGCCTTTGCAGTCTCGCAGAGCTTTGCGAATCCCTCTGCATCATAGATAGCCATCTCTGAGAGCATCTTCCTGTTGATCTCGATGCCGGACTTCTTCAGACCGTTCATCAGGCGGCTGTAGGAGATGCCGTTAGCTCTTGCCCCGGCGTTGATCCTTGCGATCCACAGCCTTCTGTACTCTCTCTTCTTGTTCTTACGTCCGATGAACGCAGATCTCAGGCTGCGCATCACTGCAGGGTTAGCTGCTCTGAAAGTGTTGCTCTTTCTTCCGTAGAATCCCTTTGCCTGCTTGATTACCTTCTTGTGCTTCTTGTGAGCGTTAACGCCCTTCTTTACTCTTGCCATATCTAACTACCTCCCTGATTACTTACCCATTGATCTCAGCATGCGCTTTGTATCTGCGCTGGTCAGGATCGAAGACTTCCTCAGTCCTCTCTTCCTCTTAGGCGACTTCTTGGTCAGAATATGGCTCTTGTATGCCTTGTTCCTCTTGATCTTTCCGGAACCTGTCAGCTTCATTCTCTTGCATGCGCCTCTGTGAGACTTCATCTTGTTCTTAGCCATTGGAACTCCCTCCTGTAAATTCTCTGCTACTTCTTTGGGGCCAGAAACATCGTCAGGCTTCTTCCCTCGAACTTTGGCTTCTTGTCTACCACTCCAACTTCGGCCACCTCTTCTGCGAATCTGTTCATCACATCGTAGCCCTTTGAAGTGTAGTCCCTTTCACGTCCTCTGAACCTGAGGCTCACCTTGACCTTGTCACCCTCTTTGAGAAACTTGGCAGCGGTCTTGGCCTTCACCTGGATATCGTGCTCCTCGATGAAGGTACTGAGCCTGATCTCCTTGATCTGCATGGTCTTCTGGTTCTTTTTAGCAATTTTGTCCTTCTTCTGCAGCTCGTAACGGTATTTACCGTAGTCGAGGATCTTGCATACCGGCGGCTCAGCATTCGGAGACACATTTACCAGATCCAGTTTTGCATCCTCAGCCATCTGAAGCGCATCCCTGGTGTCCATGACTCCACGCATCTCCCCGTTCTCGTCGATCACTCTGACCTGCCTGGCGCGAATAGCACCGTTTATCTGTCTTTCCTTGCTAATTTTTCTTACCTCCAACAAATAAAAAGCGGATACACGAAGTATCCGCACTATAAGTCAGGGACTATAGAACCCTATCAACGTAAGTCGGTAAGGTGAGAAGCGGATGACTTCTGCTTTGACCGTAATATGATACATCGTACAGGTGCCGCGGTCAAGCCCTGAATTACATAAATGCAACAACTATCCAGAGAATTATCACCGCACTCACTGCTTCACCAATTACCGTTCCGATCCGCCTGTCCTCGTTTTCAAACGACATCGAACGGATGACCGCAAAATGCGATCCCTCTGTCATGATTTCCGGATGGGCAAGCCTGTCGCTGAGTCCGTGGACGAAGTTCAGAGAATGCCTGTCGCACCAGTCTCCCACGGCGTTGAGCGCCACGGATATACAGTTGAAAAGCGCCTTCAGCGGTTTCCTGTAGAACCAGTCGAAGTCGATGGTAAACTCGTCGTGAGGCTTCATCTTCTTCAGATACAGGAAGAACGGTACAGACCCGCCCACGAAAATCGCCACATACTCCATGACATGTGCCATGGTGAACGGATCGTAACTCGTCTGATACTGTGTGAACCTGTAGAGCGTCCTCGGGATCAGTCCGAATATCACAGAGACTGCGGTCCCGGTGATCATGGCAAGGTCCATGGATATTGATCTGGTCCTCACCTGCTTCACGTCCAGGTCAGACGGACCAAAGAACACGAACCAGTTGATCTTTAGCGTGATCGACAGGAGAGTTCCCACTCCTGCTGCGGTTATGAACAAGGCCGGTATCCTGTATCCGCCCTGGGCAAGAGATTCCATTATGAGGCCCTTGCTGGCAAATCCACTGGAAAACGGCATCCCCGCGATAGCGAGAGACGCTATCAGGAAGCACATTGAAGTCACGGGCATCTTCCGCCACAGACCGCCGAGTTCCGTGATCTTCCTTTTCCCGGTGCAGTACACGATCGAGCCGGTACACATGAGGAGGACGCCCTTGAACATTATATTCGCCACCGCGTGTGCCGAGGCCCCGTCTATGCCCATTGTGCTCCCTGTACCGAGAGAAGCCACCATCATCCCAAGCTGGCTGACGATGTGATAACACAGGAGCCTGCCAATATCGTTTTCCATTATCGCCATGCAGGCGGCGTATATAGCCATGAAACAGCCGACCCAGATCAGCATCTCCGTTCCGGCCATGAATCTTATCAGGGCGTATATGGCTGCCTTTGTGGTAAAAGATCCGAGATATGCCGTCCCGCTCATAGATGCTACAGAATACGCGTCCGTCAGCCATGAGTTCATAGGCGGTATAGCTGCGTTGATCCCCAGCCCTATGAGTATGAGCCAGAAGCTGGCATCATGAGGACCCTGTGCCAGGTTCCGGATAGCCATGCCGTTGTGGTATACGTTCAGAAGGAGTCCCACAAGGAGAGTGTTTCCTCCGAGAGCGTGGATCAGCATGTACCTGAACGCCGCCCTGCTCGATTCCCTGGTGTGCCTCGCGTATATGAGAAATGTGGATGCTATTGCAGAAGCCTCCCAGAAGACGATGAAGCTGATGCAGTCCCCGGCCAGGACGACCGACATGGCGCTGCCCGCGTACATGGTGGCGATCGCCGCCTCTCCCTTATCAGTCAGCCTGTATGAGTAGATAGACAGAATGATGGATATTATGCAGAAGGCGAACAGGAATGCCATTGAGAGGTTGTCGACCTTCAGGAGCTCTACGGAAAAATCGTCTGTTATGTGATACGTGAGGTTTGCGGATCTAGACAGTGTCAGTCCCGCGGCAGCTGCGCAGACTGCGGCGATAATGGAAAGTGGGCCTTTGGCCTTCTGCGGCATGATGAAGATGAGTATGCCGAAAGCCATCATTATCAGCCCCGGATGCAGTACATTATTCATCATCATCCTCCTTTCCCGTAGAGCTTTCCTCTTCGTCTCCGTACAGATACTCCGCCGCTCCCGGCAGGAAGTAGTCGGTCTTTCTGACTCTCACGTAATCGATGTTCTTCAGCATTTCCGCCTCGTCCCGTCTCTCGCCGGCCTCGTAGTAGTCCTTGTCCTTTCTCATGAAGGAGCTCATGACGATCTTGCTGAGAACTATCAGGCAGGCTGCACTCAGGAAGGCTATGGCAAAATATTCGAAAAATTCCTTCATATCCCAACTCCTATAGTTCCGAAGATCTGGTGGCCGGCAGATACAGCCATGCTGTACAGATGGAGCCCTGCATCAGGCGCCACTCCCAGGATGAAAACGACCGCAGTAGTTACAACTATCGGCACCAGCATCGGAAGAGAAGCCTCTCCCCTTTCCTGGAATTCCATATTGATAACGTCCCTCTTGAAAGCCGTGAATACCACCGGAAGAAGGTATGCCAGTGCAAGGACGCCGCTGGCGATATAAGTTGCAGCATAGAGTGGAGACTGAACGGACACCGCTCCCATCACAAGATTTCCTTTGCTGACAAAGCCCACGAAAAGAGGGAACCCGGCCACCGCCACCGAGGCGATGGTGAAACACGTCATGGTCACCGGCATCCTGCGACCGATCCCCACCATCTCAGAGATATTCTTTTTTCCCGTGGTCACATACACCGCACCGGCGCACATGAACAGGGTTATCTTCATAAAGGCGTGAGCAACGATATGGTAAAGCCCTCCGACCGCTCCGAACGGGGAAAGCATGGAGACCCCCAGCACGATATAGGAAAGCTGTCCGATCGTGGAGAAGGCCAGCCTCGCCTTCAGATTATCCTTCCTCAGGGCTATGAACGAGGATATCCAGATCGTGGCCACCGCAAAATACGATAGTATCTCCGCTCCGCCGCATGCCCTCGCGGCATCAGGACCGAACACGAAAAACACCACTCTTATCGTTGCGAACGCTCCTGCTTTTACTACCGCGACCGCGTGGAGCAGCGCACTGACAGGCGTCGGTGCCACCATCGCTGCTGGCAGCCAGCTGTGGAAAGGCATGACTCCTGCCTTTACCATCCCTGCCCCCACCATGAGGAAAAAAAGCGTCAGCATGGCTGGTCCCGGCAGCAGATCAGGCGAGACGAAACCTCCCGCCTTGAACTCAAGCGTCCCGGTGAGAACGTAGAGGATGACTATCCCGGCAAAGAAAAGCTGTCCGCTGATAAGCGTGTACGCAAGGTATTTTCTTCCTGATCTCCTGCCCTCCTCGTCTCTGTAGTGGACCACCAATGGATAGGTCGCCACCGTCAGGATCTCGAAAAAGATGAAGAACGTAAGGAGATTGGAAGCGAAGCACAGCCCCATTACCGCCGAGATGCACATGGCGAAGGCCGCATAGTAGCCCGTCTGATGCTTCTCGTGGTGCCCGCGCATGTACCCCACGGAATAGAGCGACGTGAGGATCCAAAGTGTGGAAGATACGCAGGCGAACACCATTCCGGCGGCATCCGGTGAAAAGCTCAGATCTACTCCCTCTGCTATCTGGAAGAGAGATACTCTCATGTTCTCTCCGGCCAGGACGTGAGGCACAAGGGATATCACTATGGCACAGTTGAATATCGCAGCAATGAAGGTAATTGCCTCCCTGACGTTCTGCCGCACATGATCTCCCATGACGAAGATCAGCCCGGAGGCCGCCATTGTTACGAAAACCGCCATTACCGGACGGAGGCCGGGATTTTCAAGAAACCAGTTCATCATGATCCCACCTCCATCACAGTCGGCATCAGCACATTGACTATCGGCACGTTGAACACTCCTATGAGGATGATCGCAAGGAAGCAGACTACGATAGCCAGCACCATATTCCACGGTACCTCCTGTGCAACCTCTGACGGTATCCTGTCCGGCAGCTCCTTGTCCCGAGCCATGAACATCTTCTCAAAAAGCTTGAAGAAATAAACAGCGTTGAGAAGCGAACTGATCACCAGCACGAACAGGTACACCAGATGATGGCTGCCGGCGGCACCCATTCCTATGTACCACTTGCTGAAAAATCCTCCCAGCGGTGGAATGCCCACCATGGAAAGGGCCGCCACCACCATGAGTCCTGAGGTCAGCGGCATTTTCTTATAAATATACCCAAGATCCTCCATCTTCATGGAACCGTATTTCTGTCTTATCGCACCCGTGCCAAAGAAAAGTCCGCTCTTCATGAAGGCATGAGCCAGCATATGGAGAAATCCTCCCACTATCCCCACAGGCGAACCTGTGGCGAAGCCAAGGGTTATGTACCCGATCTGAGCGACGCTTGAATAGGCAAGCATCTTCCTGAGGTCTGTCTGAGCCATTGCCCTGACAGAGCCGTATATTATTCCGCAGCAGGAGAAGATCCCCACGATCAGGAGAAACTCGTCCATGAACCTGAACTCACTGCCGTATATGCAGAATATGTACCTGAACATCGCATATGCAGGTATCTTTCCCATCACGCCTGCTATCAGCGGCCTGGATCCCGCATTCGCGTGGGCGTAGGCCGAAGGCTGCCACCCGTTGAACGGGAACAGTGCCATCTTGACACCGAAGGCGGCGATGATGAATACGAGCGCCACCGCCTGGGCTTCCGTGCTGACGCCTCTTGAGAGCATGTAGTGCATGTCCTCCATGTTCAGGGTCCCGGTCTGAGAATAGAGGATGCCCACTCCCAGCAGATAAAAGGTTGCAGCTATGGTGCCCACCAGCATATATCTGAAGGCCGCCACGATGCCTCTGCTGCCGCCCAGCGCTATCAGGCAATAGCCTGACAATGAAGTTATCTCCAGGAAGACATAGAGGTTGAACATGTCTCCCGTGGATGTCATCCCCACCATTCCAACTATCAACAGCGCGAGCATGGTGTATGCGCCGGAATTCTTGACTTTTCCTCCGTCTCTGACCTCAAAGCTCATGCTGAACAGCAGTGTGATGAAACCAATGATCAGGATCATCACTATGATCACTGCACTTATAGCGTCGATCCTGAATTCGATCCCGTAGGGGATCTTGTATTTTCCGAAAACGTAACTGACAGTTCCGTGGTCTATCACGTCTTTCAGTTGTATGACCGACAGCACCAGAGATGCTGCCACAGATGCTATTACCACGTCTCTTCCCAGGCGCCAGTGGATCAGCGAAAGGGCCATGCAGAGAAGTGCCGCGCTGAGGGGCAACAGCACAATTAATACAGGTATGTTGCTCATCAGAACTTGTTCTCCCCCTTGATGATGTCGTCCTCTTCAATAGAACCGTATTTTTCCTTGATCCTGGTGAGCAGTGCCAGCCCAACTCCCGTCGTGCCCAGGGATACCACGATGGCCGTGAGCATGAGCCCGTGAGGCAGAGGATTAATGTAGTGTCTTGCTCCCATGAGTCCTGTGACCTGCACAGGTATAGTTCCGCCGTTTTTCTGTCCGAAGCACAGGAAAAAGAATATCACCGCCACCTGCATGATGTTCATGCAGATCAGCTTCTTCATGTAGTTCTTGCAGGTGATCATCCCGTATATACCCAGCACGAGCAGGAATGCCGTCAGAAAATATATTCCCTTATCAGCCAGGAAAACGGATATACCGGACATGTTATTTGTCATCATCGAACCTCGCTCTCTCGTGTATGGCGTTCAGGATGGTGATGATCGTCGCCATTACGCCGATGGTCACTCCGACCTCCACCATCAGTATGCCCGTGGAATGCTTTTCCTCAAAGCTCATGGAAAACGGCAGCTTTCCGTATTCCAGGAATACACCACCCCCAACAAGAGTGAGTATCCCGGTGAGTGTGTAGATAAACGTCCCGGCGCCTGCCAGCGCAACGGATCTTTCCTTCGGGAGCCTGATCAGCGATATCGTCCCAGGTGAGACCATCGTATCGATAATGTATACCATTCCTATGAGAGCACCTGCCTGAAATCCTCCTCCCAGGCTCACCTCTCCATGGAACAGAACATATACAGCATATATGAGGATAAGCGGCTCTATGATCTTTATCATCACGTCCTTGTTTATGGATTGATATGCGGGCGCACCGAGGTGCTCCCTGTTTTCCGTGAATTTGCGCGGCTTGATGATCCTTGCCTTCGGATCAGGTCTGCTGGCGAGCAGTATCACCACCCCGAGGCCGGCGAGGAACATTACCGTAGTCTCCAGCATGGTATCGAAAGCCCTGTAATCCACGATCACAGCCGTAACGTAATTAGGTGAGTTTGTATCCTTCACTGCGTGCTCGATATAGTAGTCGGACGTCCTCGTATGGGCTGGAGCGTCCGGATCTCCTATGGAAGGAAGAAAATCGAACCGGGCGAATGCTGCGGCCAGAACTATTGCGATGATAACTACAGGGATCGCATTCTTTATTTTCTTTGCCATCACTTGCACCTCCTGTCGATGTTCCTCAGTGAGATCACGAAGTAGATGGTGGAGATCACGCCGATGACCGCTTCAGTGAAGGCAACGTCAGGGGCACCCATCACTATATAGAGGAACATGGTGATAAAGCTGAACGCGCAGTATGTGACGACTGCTGCCAGCAGGTCTTTATCGAAGATGACCACCAGCGTGATAGCGATGAGCGCCATCAGCAGAACGGCTTCCAATATCAGCGAATGCATGGCTCCTCCCTTCCGTCATTCTCTTCATCGTCCTCTTTATCGTCATTGTCATTTTCATCTTCATCTGATCCCACGTTTCCACCATTCCCGGATACGGCATCCGTCGGATACTGATCTGCCGGTTCCTGTTCGTTATAGTCCAGGAAATCCTTTTTCCTCACCGCCGCCAGCATGATCATATTCGTTCCCAGAGGATTAGCGATCAGAAGTATCAAAAAGACTATCAGTATTTTCAGAGACATAAGCGTAAGACCTGTCATGAACATCATTCCGATGGTCATGAGCATGGCGCCAAGAGTCTCACCGATACCAGAGGCATGCAGCCTGCTGTAAAAATCCGGAAATATCACAACACCAAAGGCAGATATGATCAAAAATACGGTGCCTGCGCTGATGAAGATCACAGCTGCAACATGTGACGGGCTCATCTTCTGCCTCCTATGTATTTTGCGAGAATAACGGTCGTGACAAAGCCGAGTATGCTGTAGCTCAGGGCGATGTCGATGTACATGGCCATTCTGCCGTCTATGAAACCGAAAATCAGGATCATGAAGACGATATTGGTATTCATCACGAACATGGAGTTCATCTTATCGTAGACCAGTTTGCCTGAAAGCATGAAAACCAGCATGGCGATCACCACGCACACCAGCGCTATCAGGATCCACGAGAAAAAATGTGTCATCATCTTGTCATCCTCCTGATACTGTATTCACTTCTTCTGTATTTTTTCCTCACCAGCTGTATCCTTCTCTCCCTCTCTCTCTGCTCGAGTGACTCTTCCTGGATGTTCACCACTCTGTAGTCGATGGTCTCCCTGAAAACGTCTGCCACCTTTCTCTGCATGCTTCCCTCCAGCAGCCCCTCAGCCGCACTGTCGGTCAGAGCGTGGACAGTGTAGATGCCGTTATCGTAAATGTCCATGGTAACGGTGCCCGGCGTCAGGGTTATGGAGTTGGCCAGCAGAGCCCTTGCGGCGGGGTTGTCGTAATCCGCCTTGAACCAGATTATCTTCTGTTCGATAGCGCTCCGGTCGGAGAAGATCACCTTAGCCACGTCAAGAGAACTTATAATTATCTGACCCATGAGCCAGATAAAATATGAAATGAATTTGATAACGTTGATGTGGAGAAGAAAATATCTGTTTTCGGACTTGAGCCCGTCCATTGTCAGAGAATTCAGGCAGAAATAAGAGATGACGATGCTGGAACCGATACCGAACACCAGAAACTTCACCTCGTGAAATATCTGTGACATCACAAACCACATAACGGACAGGATAATAAACAACTCAAGCCAGTTCAGAAAAGGATTTGACTTTAACCTCTTGTCAGAAAAAAACTTATTCATCTCGCTATTCCAGTCAGTTGCGGGACAATAACGGTCAATGAGTTTTCGGCGGATCATCACAATCCGTCAAGATCAAATTTGCTAAAAATCACAAAAATTCATCAGTTTGATTATACACTAACTCATATGCCAACAAAAGATTTATCCGCTCCTGGTTTTTCTTTGTTTTACATGCACGATTGTCTGAATAATATCATTCGTAGACAAAATATTGATCACGGTGATATACTGAGACAGTTAAACAGCAAGGCCTTCAAAGGGCCGGCACACTAAGGAGATAACTATAATGGCAAACATGGATATAAATAACTCCGATGTTTCCGGAACAAGAGAAACAGTCCTGCCCCCCCTGTCCAGGACGAAGGGACCAACTGTGACGATGTTCGCACCGTACGACTGCAACAACAGCTGCCCTTTCTGTGTCAACAAGAAAGAGTACAGGGACACATCCAGCTTCAGCATCAAGAGGTGCTATGACGCCCTCGATATAATGGACAGGATCTTTCCAGAGAACGACGTCGTCCTGACCGGAGGTGAACCGCTGGCTGATCTCAACGCTCTTCAGAGCATACTGGATCACATCAAGCCATCCCATCATATCTACATCAACACCACCCTTCCTACCAACGAGACCAACACAGAGGAAGTCGTGGCAGCATTCCTGAACAGGAACGCCGACAAGATCTCCTGCGTGAACGTGAGCCGCCATCTGAAGCACTACGTCAAAGAGTGCTCCGATGACATCTTTTCCATGCTGAATGTACGGCACAGGATCAACTGCGTCGTGTTCGACGATACCACCAGGGAAAAGCTGAGGGCGTTCCTCGACCGCTTCAACGGCCACGAGGTCCAGCTGAGGGCAAACTATTCGAAGCTCACGCTTGACAACGTCTTCAAGACGGAGGATGACGATCTTTTCCACCTGATAGAGTCTATCTGCAGGTACGAAGGCCAGCTTGAAAAAGAACTGTTCCGCACGGGATTCGTTTTCTCATACAAAGACAGCAGGATCACTTATCACAAGACTCTTCCTTACAGCAAGATAAACGGCCGCATCGGAGACATCATCATCCGTCAGACAGGCTTTATCTACGACGACTGGAACGACTACGGCGAACAGCTCAATATCAACGATCTGATCCTGTAGATCTCTTTAAAATCTGAACATGCGTTCTTGATTAATCTCCTTCCGTGCTGTATACTTCCAGAAGGATCAACCTTCTGATCTCTCCGTTTAAAAACGGAGAAGACTATCCACAGGGAGGAATACAGATGAAGAAATGTGAAGAGCGGCAGAAGGCAATACTCAAGTACATGAAGAAGACCGTGCAGAACAAGGGTTTTCCTCCGACGGTGCGAGAGATATGCACAGCCCTGAACATAAGATCAACTTCTACAGTTTACAGTGATATCAAGGCTCTGGAGGCGGCAGGACTCGTCCGTAAGGACCCGAGCAAGCCGAGAGCCCTCATGATAGTAGATAAGGAAAAGAATCGCTCCAGAGAGTCCAGATCTTCCGCCCAGTCGCAGAATTCCGGGAAAAAGACTGATGTTCAGCCCGCGGATGTGGTCGAGCTTCCGGTCATCGGACGCGTTGCGGCGGGCACCCCGATACTTGCTTCACAGAACGTGGAGGACACTTTCCCTGTTCCATCCAGGTTCATCGGGAGCGGTAACAACTTCATGTTAGTGGTACATGGAAACAGTATGATCAACGCCGGGATCAACGATGGGGACTACCTCATAGTCAACGAGGATCCGGCGCCGCGTAACGGAGAGATCGTTGTGGCTCAGATCGCAGGAGAATTCGATCAGGAGACCACGGTCAAGACATTTTACAGAGAGAACGGACACATCAGGCTCCAGCCTGAAAACGATTCCATGGATCCCATCATAGTCGACAACACACAGGAGATAAGAATAGTGGGCAAGGTCAAGGGAGTTTTCAGATACATCAACTGACCGTTTGTCAGGAGCCCCTGCACCGGAGCCATTCCGGTAAGCGATTTCTGCTCCTGAGAACCGCCCTGTAAGGAGGCACTATGCCAGCTCATTACGCACATTACGTGTTCGGATCAAAAGTCACCAGAAAACTTCCTGAGGATATCAGGGAAATAATAAACAGAGACGGTGATTCTGTGGATGCTTATCTGCTCGGTTTCCAGGGGCCGGATCCACTAGCCTTCTACAAACCATGGTTTCCCAACGACATCAACAACGAAGGAAATTCGATCCACGACAGATCTGGAAGATTTTTCTTCGCCCGGGCCCTTGTCTACCAGCACGAAGAGCCCTGTAATGCGAGATGTGCATATCTTCTGGGGTTCATGTGTCACTACATGCTGGATTCAGCATGTCATCCACTGGTATCAAGATACATGGCAAAGGAAGGCATAACCCATGCACTGGTCGAAAGAGAGTTCGATACCACACTTATAGAGAAAGACGGAAAGGATCCGAAAGGTCTCGACCTGGGCGTTATGATACCGACTAACAGCGATCTTGGTGAGATCATTTCCCCTCTTTATCACTCGGCCGGCTCCACGAGAATGCAGGAGAGCATCGTATCCATGAAAAGGATACTTGATCTTATGGCCTCCCCTGACGATGGATTCCGCAGGAGAGCATTCAAGGTCATGTCCAGGATACCTTCCGCCAGAGATCACGCAGACATGATCGTGAGAGACCAGATGACCTCATACACGAAGGAAAGCAGCAAAGCACTTGAAGAGAGACTTGAGAATACGGTAGGACCTTGCGTACATGAGATGGAAAACCTTCTGGAATGCATGAAGGAGGACAAGCCTCTCAGTAAACGCCTGGCGCTCAACTTCATGGGACGGAGCGTATAACCGGAATATATTCAGGCTACGGCTTCCGCATATTACCAACAGAACATGCAACGTCAAGAAGAGGGTCACCCGCATATCGTGCGGATGACCCTCTCTTCGTGTGTCTTTTTATATGTTTTTCTGTGTTTCTGCTCTGAGCCCTCTCTGATGCTTTACCTGATGGTATCTCAGATGAACATCTCCGCGCCGTAGGTGATGAAGGACACTATCAGCCCCGCGATCACCACACCAAGGCAGACCGCAAGAAATGCCTTTTTCCAGTCCATCTCCAGCACCGCGGCCACCAGGCATCCCGTCCATGCGCCTGTGCCGGGAAGCGGTATGGCCACCAGTATCACCAAACCGAGGAACTCGTACTTGTCTATCACGTCCTTCTTGCTGAGGGCCTTGTTCTCCATCCTGGTGACGAAGTTGTTGAGCTTCTCGCTCTTCTTTCTCAGCCACGAGAAGACTTTTGTCGTGAACATGATGAGAAAAGGTACAGGTATCACATTGCCGATGAGAGCGCACACCAGGGCGCTCTTCACGCTGAGGCCGGCAACAACACCATAAGGTATGCCGCCCCTCAGCTCTATTACCGGCAGCATGGATACCAGTATCGTCATTAAAGCTGCTTTCAAACTATGCTCCTGTCCCGGATACTACGCTTCCCTGAGGAAAGCCATATATCCTTTTTCCGCCTCGTACAGATCCGACTTGCTCACTGCCTCCCATGGTGCGTGCATGCTGAGGACCGCGATGCCGCTGTCCACCACTTCCATGTTGTAGAGGGCCATGATGTACGCGATGGTACCGCCGCCACCGACATCGACTTTTCCGAGCTCCGCGGACTGGAACATGACGTTGTTGTCGCTGAAGATCCTTCTCAGTCTCCCAAGGTACTCGGCATTCGCGTCATTTGAGCCGCCCTTTCCCCTGCTTCCGGTGTACTTGTTGAAGACGATGCCCCTTCCGAACTGGGCTGCATTCGCCTTGTCGAATTTGTCCGCGTAAAGCGGATCATACGCGGCGCTCACATCCGATGACAGCATCCTGCTCCGGCTCAGCACCCTCTTGAGATTCAGCTCAGAATAGATGCCCATCCTGTCCAGGACTTCCCTCAGGGCGTTTTCGAAGAATTCAGACCTCATGCCTGTGGCGCCTACGCTCCCGATCTCCTCCTTGTCCACAAACAGGCCGCATGCGGTCTTGGCAGGAGACTTCACCTTCAGCATAGCAGTTGCCGATGTATAGGCACAGCATCTGTCGTCCTGTCCGAATCCCAGGATCATGGATCTGTCCAGGCCGGCCTCTCTGGCGCTTCCAGCCGGCACGATCTCCAGCTCCGCGGACCAGAAATCGTCTTCTTCTATGTCGTATTTCTCTTTCAGGAGCCTGAGGACGTTCTGCTTTACCGCATCCTTCTGATCGCCGTCTACAGGGATCGTCCCCATGATCACGTCCAGAGCCTCGCCATCTATGACCTTCGATGCCTTCTTTTCCATCTGATCCTGAGCCAGGTGGATGAGGAGATCACTGATGAAGAACACCGGATCAGCAGGATCTTCTCCGATGGTCACCTTAACCACTGTGCCATCTTTCTTTGCCACCACGCCGTGGATCGCCAGAGGCATGGTCACCCAATGGTACTTCTTGATGCCGCCGTAATACTGAGTGTTGAGGTATGCATACTCATCGGACTCGTAAAGAGGATTCTGCTTCACGTCCAGTCTCGGGCAGTCGATATGGGCTCCGAGGATGTTCAGGCCGTCCCTTACGATGTCATCTCCTATATTGAAGAGGACAACTGACTTGTTCATGTTCACCGAATAGACCCTGCTGCCCTTTCCCAGCTTCTCTCCGTTCCTGATGACCTCTTCCAGATCTCTGTAGCCCTCTGCCTCTGCCATCTTGACGATCTGATCCGCGCACTCGCGCTCTGTCTTGCCGTTGTTAAGAAAATCTATATATCCCGCACCGAGATCGTCCACAGCCTTGAGTTCTTCCGCAGAATATCCGGTCCAAGCATTCCTTTCCTTCATCATTTCCCTCCTGTAAAAACTGGCGAAGCACTGCTCCGCCAAATGATATCAGATCAACGATAGAGATTCTACCACATAGCTCGTCATTCCGCAAAAAAGGACCGCCGCCTGGCGGCAGTCCTTTTCGTAATGCGTACTTCTGCGGGTGATAGCACAGAAGCTACTGGTTGATCCTCCTCTTTACATAGGAGGTATGAAGCGCGTGATGTGCCTTCTCGCTTCCCGGTTCTCCGAAGTACTCGTTGTACATCTGAATGATCACCGGGTTCTCGTGAGACTTTCTGATCGGCTTGTTCTCATCCAGCTCGTAGAGGCCTTTTGCTCTCAGCTTTCTCACATCGTTGAAATTTCTGATCTTCGATGCAACGTGAGGCTGACCTCCGCCGTTTACGCAGCCGCCAGGGCATGCCATGATCTCGATGAAGGTATAGTCTCCCTCGCCCGCTCTTACCATGTCCAGCACCTTTCTGGCGTTTGCCAGTCCGGAAGCTACGGCGACCTTTATCACGGTCCCGTTCAGGTCATAAGAAGCCTCCTTGATGCCCTCTACTCCTCTTACGTCCTTGAAATCGAGCTGCTTCAGCTCCTCGCCCGTTATCTTCTCAACGGCCGTTCTCAAAGCAGCCTCCATAACGCCGCCCGTGGCTCCGAAGATGACTCCTGCGCCTGTGTACTCGCCCAGAGGGTTGTCGTAAGGCTCATCCGGCAGACTCATGAAATCGATGCCCGCCTCGTTGATCATCCTTCCAAGCTCTCTCGTTGTCAGGGCGTAATCCACGTCAGGATATCCTGCTGCTGCCTGGTCGTCTCTTCCCACCTCGAACTTCTTGGCAGTGCAAGGCATTACGGAGACAGAAACGATCTTGTCCACAGGAATACCCATCTTCTCGGCATAATATGTCTTCGTTACCGCACCGAACATCTGCTGAGGCGATTTGCAGGAAGACATGTGAGGGAGCAGGTCCGGATAGTAGTGCTCGCAGTACTTCACCCATCCCGGTGAGCAGGATGTGAACATAGGGAGCACTCCGCCGTTCGTCACTCTCTCGATCAGCTCGTTTGCCTCTTCAACGATGGTGAGGTCGGCAGAGAAGTTGGTGTCGAACACCTTGTCAAATCCCAGTCTGTGGAGCGCAGCGGACATCTTGCCCTCGCACTCAGTTCCGATAGGATATCCGAAGCACTCTGCCAGTCCGACTCTCGTGGAAGGTGCAGCCTGAACTATTACGACCTTGTCCGGATCCTCGATAGCCCTCTTGACATCCGCGATGGAATCTTTTTCATAGAGAGCCCCCGTAGGACATGCGACGATACATTGACCGCAGTTCACGCAGCTGGTCTCGGAAAGAGGCATACCGAATGCTCCTCCGATGTACGTGTCGAATCCCCTCTCGTTCGTGCCGATGGCTGAGATCCCCTGGAGGTTCTCGCAGGCGCCAACGCAGCGGCGGCAGAGGATGCACTTATTGTTGTTCCTGACGATAGATGCAGAGCTGTCATCGATCTCGTAATGGTTCTGCTTGCCGTCATAGTAGTGGCTCTTCTCCACTCCATATCTGGTGCACATCTCCTGAAGCTCGCAGCTTCCGCTTCTCCCGCAGGCCAGGCAGTCCTGGTCGTGGTCGGAGAGAAGAAGCTGGAGAGTGGTCTTTCTGGACTGGATCACCTTCTCAGTGTGGGTATGTGCCACCATTCCGTCTGTGCAAGGGTATACGCAGGAAGTCACCAGGCCCCTGGCTCCCTCTACCTCGCAAAGACACATTCTGCAGGCACCGATCTCATTTACATCTTTAAGATAACAGAGTGTAGGGATATCGACTCCGGCGGCATGGGCTGCCTGGTAGAGAGTAGTACCCTCCGGAACCGTGACCTCAATGTTATCTATAGTTACTCTTATATCTCCCATGATAACCTCCCACTACTTCCGTGTGATCGCACCAAAGCGGCAGTTGTCCATGCAGGCACCGCATTTGATACATACTGCAGTGTTGATAACGTGCGGCTTCTTGACCTCTCCTGAAATCGCGTTCACCGGGCAGTTTCTCGCACAGAGCGTGCAGCCCTTGCACTTGTCAGGATCGATCTCGTATCTCAGGAGAGCCTTGCAGACACCGGCCGGGCATCTCTTCTCCTTGATATGTGCGACGTACTCATCTCTGAAGTAGCGCAGCGTCGACAGGACAGGGTTTGGCGCCGTCTGTCCCAGTCCGCAGAGGGAGTTCGCCTGAACGTACTTAGCCAGGTACTCCAGCTTGTCCAGGTCTTCCATTTCGCCCTTGCCCTCTGTGATCTTGGTCAGGATCTCCAGCATTCTCCTGGTACCTATCCTGCAGGCTGTACATTTTCCGCAGGACTCGCTTACTGTGAACTCCAGGAAGAACTTTGCGATATCGACCATACAGGTATCCTCATCCATTACGATGAGTCCGCCGGATCCCATCATGCATCCGATGCTCTTCAGGTTCTCGTAATCGATAGGAATATCATAGTAAGTGTAAGGGATGCAGCCGCCGGAAGGTCCACCGGTCTGGGCCGCCTTGAACTTCTTGCCGTTTGCGACTCCGCCTCCGATGTCCTCAATGACCTCTCTCAGCGTAGTTCCCATAGGGATCTCCACAAGTCCTGTGTTGTTGACCTTTCCTCCCAGAGCGAACACCTTGGTTCCCTTGGAAGTCTCGGTGCCCATGCTGGAGAACCATTCCGCTCCCTTGTTGATGATCTCAGGGATGTTGGCATAAGTCTCAACGTTGTTCAGTATAGTAGGGCTCTGGAAAAGTCCTTTTACTGCAGGGAACGGAGGACGCGGGTGAGGCTCACCTCTGTTGCCCTCGATGGATGTCATGAGCGCGGTCTCTTCTCCGCATACAAAGGCTCCTGCGCCCAGCCTCAGCTCTATCCTGAAGTTGAATCCGGAATCGAAGATGTTGTCTCCCAGCAGTCCGTATTCCTCGGCCTGCTTAATGGCGATCTTCAGTCTCTTTACTGCGATAGGATACTCTGCCCTTACATAGATATATCCCTGATCAGCACCGATGGCGTATCCGGCGATGGCCATGGCCTCCAGCACTGAATGAGGGTCTCCCTCGAGAACAGATCTGTCCATGAATGCACCAGGGTCGCCCTCGTCGGCATTACAACAGACGTACTTCTGTACTTTTCCTCTGTTTCCGGAAGCGAACTTCCACTTCTTTCCGGTAGGGAACCCTGCGCCGCCTCTGCCTCTCAGGCCGGAATCCAGGATGACCTGGATGACCTCGTCCGGTGTCATCTCCGTGAGGACCTTGCCCAGGGCCTCGTAACCGCCGGTACCGATGTACTCCCTGATGTCCTCAGGGTTGATGAGTCCGCAGTTTCTCAGGGCTATACGCACCTGCTGCTTGTAGAAGTTGCTGTCGTTGATGGAAAGGGAACCGCTCTCGTCTGCAGTCTCCTCGGTGAGGCGGTACTTGTCCACGACACGGCCCTTGACGATGTGCTCATCCACGATTACGGCTGCTTTTGCAGGGGTGATCTCCTGATAGTAAACAGCACCAGGGTGAACTACGACGATAGGTCCCTTTGCGCACAGGCCCTGACATCCGGTAGCTACCACCTGGACTTCGTCCTCAAGGCCTGCCTCTTTTATCTTACTCTTGAAGGTCTCGATAACTTCACCACTGTGGTTCGAATCACAGCCTGTTCCGCCGCAGACCAAAACATATGTATGAAACATCTCAAGACCTCCTAAATATCAACCTTGCTCAGGGTGAAGTCGGCGATAGGCTTCCCGCCGATGATGTGCTTTTCGATGACTTCGTCTGCCTTGTCTGCAGTCATGCGCACGTAAGTCACCTTGTCTTTTCCAGGCTCGAACACCTCGACGATAGGCTCGTATTCGCACATTCCTATGCACCCCGTCTGCTCTACAACTACGTTCTTAAGGCCCTTTTCATTAACATCCTTAACCAGCTCGTTCAACACTGGTCTTGCGCCTGCCGCGATCCCGCATGTGGCCATTCCCACTACGATCTTGGTGGTATCGTCGTCCTCGGAGCGAAGACCTATCTGGCCCTGCATGCTCTCACGGATAGCCTTGAGCTCTGCCAATGATTTCATTACTTATTCCTCCATGCTTTCTCCCCTATCTACGGCCTCCTGGTTTTCGATAAGGTAAGATCTGATGAACTCTGACACTTTCGGGTCGCTCAGCGGTACACCATCAAGTATCTCTCTGACCTCTCTGGTGTCCAGCTTGAAGCTCCGTCCGTCCACTTCATAGGTATAAACAAAATCCACATCCTTGTTTTCAGATGTGGTTACCAGCATGCAAATGCTTGAGTTGATGTCTCCGAGGGGCATGCAGTCTATGTGATCCCTGTGAAAAAGAGCTTCTACCACTGTCCCTTTCCCCTCTTCAGACTTAATGCTGAACGTGCCGCCTGTACACTCTGCTTCCTGCTTAAGAAATGGTATACCCAGACCCACTTTCCGTGTCGTTCTGGAGGTAAAAAAAGGATCTTCTACTTTCGCAAGCTGCTGCGGGCTCATGCCGGACCCGTCGTCAGCAATCGTCAGTCTCAGGGTTTTTTTACGGGTATCCAGATCTATTGATATCTGCACCAGGGATGCTCCTGCCCTGGTGGAATTTCTTGCTATGTCGATCACGTTCAGGGAGATCTCTGTCAGCATCTGATCCTGGCCTTATCTATACTTCTGGATTATCTCGTGGACCTTGTCAGGAGTAGCCTTGCCGTAAACCTCTCCGTTCACTATGAAGACAGGAGCAAGTCCGCACGCACCCACACAGCGGCATGTATCCAGTGAGAACTTCCTGTCGCTGGTGCACTCACCGTCCTTGATGCCCAGCTCCTCTTCCAGCGCATCCAGGATGGCGGCGGCGCCTTTAACGTAGCACGCGGTCCCGAGACAGACTGAGACCTCGTTCTCTCCCTTAGGGGACATGGTAAACTGAGCGTAGAAAGTAGCAACTCCGTAGATCTTCTCGATCGGAATGCCTGTACCATCTGAGATCATCTTCTGGACTTCATACGGAAGATATCCGTAGATCTCCTGGGCTTCCTGCATGATAGGCATCAGAGCGCCCTTCTCGTCCTTGTGGGACTCGATCACCTTGTTGAGCCTGACTTCCTGCTCGCGGGTGCCCTTGAAAGGAACATTTGAAACTTTCATGGGTTCATACCTCCTTAATTGAATATCACCTTTCTTGATAATTATACTGTCGTGCACGATGCATTTCAACCATGATGGTCGTTTAAATAGTGTCAATCCCTTGATAAATGAATGGCTTCAGGGTGTGCTGCCATTTCTCTGGAATATGCATGAAATGCATAAAGATCCTTAATTTATCGAACTGATTGCGTCTTTATATTTATTTCATACCATGATAAAATAATCACGCAAGATATTTTTTCTCATTTGGGGGATAGGGAGGTCTGTATGACTTTGCGAGAGATCCAGAGGCTCCTGGACGGTCGTATTCTAACCAAGACTAGTAACCTGGACATCGAGCTGAACAGCGCGTTTTCATCTGACATGATGAGCCACGTTCTTGCTTATGCAAATGACAAATCCATACTCATAACGGCACTTTACAACCCTCAGGTCCTTAGGACCGCTGACCTGATGGGGATCTCATGTGTCATTTTCATAGGAAAGAACAAGCCTGAGCCGGAGATAGTGGCACTGGCCAATTCCCTTGGGATAACCATTCTTCAGTCCCCGTACTCAATGTATGTCACCTGTGGTCTTCTCTATTCGAACGGACTGAAAGGAACTAACTAGGATGTGTGATCACCAGCAGTGCATCCACCTGACATACAACGTATCGGGGGATGATTTCACCACAGCAGGCGAAGCCAGCAGCAATTTCAAGAAGAAGCTTATGGACCTGGGTGTTGACAGAAAGACTATCCGCCGGGTCTCTATTTCTATGTATGAGGGTGAGATCAACATGGTCATCCACGCTAACGGTGGTGTCATCGACGCTTACATCTGCACGGACCACATCGATCTCATACTGAAGGATCAGGGCCCCGGTATACCGGACATAGACAAGGCGATGCAGGTAGGATACAGTACTGCCCCTGCCCAGGTACAGGCTCTGGGCTTCGGGGCCGGCATGGGGCTGCCTAACATCAAGAACAACACAGATGATCTCTCCATCGAGACTGAGCTCGGGGTAGGAACCACACTCAGGATGAGGATCAACTTAGAGGACTAGAGTATCACCACAGGCAGCGCTTTCGCTGTCTTTTTATTAACGCAATTTTCCCTTTCAGAAGCACGTAATGCGCTGTTAGAATACAAGGTCAGAGGTGAAAGACATGAACGTCAGAAGCATAACAGAAAACCTTGGTCTGGAGGTCATCAATCTGGGCTCCGGCATGGATATTTCCGTCAGCTCGGTAGAATGCTGTGATCTCCTCAGCATCGCCATGGGAAATCTCCCGCCGGACTGCGCCTGGGTCACCGTAATGTCGAACATCAACACCCTTGCAGTCGCTTCACTTACGGACGCAGCATGCGTTATCCTGGCGCTGAACACGCAGGTCACCGATGAATTCACGAACAAGGCCGCCGAAGCCGGCATCACCGTCCTCAGGAGCGAGGATGGTATCTTTGAAACAGCCCTTGCAGTACACGATCTGATATGCAGAGAATAAGCTACGATCTACACATACACTCCTGCCTGTCCCCATGTGGAAGCGATGAGAGCACTCCCGGGAACATTGTGGGCATGGCTGTCGTGGCCGGTCTTGATGCTATCGCCGTAACCGATCACAACAGCTGTCTCAACCTTCCTGCAGTGATGTCTCTGGCAGAGGCATACGGGATCACCGCCGTGCCAGGCATGGAACTCACAACATCCGAAGAAGTCCACGTGCTGTGCTACTTCCGGAGTCTTGACGATGCTATGGATTTCAGTGGCTACGTGGCGGAACACTCCATGTACATAGAGAACCGTCCCGAATTCTTCGGTGAGCAGCTCATCATGGACGCTGACGACAATATTACAGGCAAAGAAAAAAGGCTGCTCCACACGGCCAGCCAGATCTCTTTTGATGACGTTTTTAAATTGCTGAAGGGATTCCACGGACTGATGGTCCCCGCGCACATAAACAAGTCCACCACCAGCGTTCTCAGCAACCTTGGAATGCTTCCCGACGACTCCGAATTCACCGCGGTGGAGATCCAGACTCCGGATAAGATCCAGGAGCTCCGTGAGAGATTCCCGTATCTCCAGCGATGCCACATTCTTACAAGTTCCGATGCCCACTATCTCAGGGACATCCAGGATCCGGTACACTTTCTCCACGTAGAAGAAAACTCACCCTCCGGCATCCTGGATTCTCTCAGCTCATATCTTTGAAGCGGCAGCTCGATCAAAGCTTCATCGCAAGACTTCCTTTTCCATTTTCGAATGTGAATGTCCCGGTCGCCTCGTTTATCAGGGTGAATGCCGGCTTCACGTGGCCGATGTCGGCGTTGAAGATCACCGGTATCCTGAGGCCTCCCGCCAGCTCGTCCAGGTAGTCCTGATCTTCAGACAGTCCCTGGAACATCACCCTGCCTATCACTATGGCGGCGGCGTTTTTCATGTACCCGCAGTACTCCATCTGTATGATGAACCTGAGGAGAGATGGTGCGTCCATCGCAAAATCGTCGAGGTACCAGATGACAGGTTCATCTCCGTATCTTTTTAAGAAATCCCCGGTGCCGTCGTATGGTGTTCCCAGGAGATTCAATATGCAGTCACTGCAGCCACCGATCAGGCGGCCTGTGACGGAAAACCGGCTCTCTGACTCAGCCATGGGGCTGCCGCCACGTGATAGAATACCACTCCCTTTTTTCCGGGTGCTCTCAGGGAGAAGGAGTCTCCATCTCACCGGGGTGTCGAGATCCACATCGTCGCCGAAAGTCCTGGCCCCCTGATACATGGAAAAGGACTCCTGAGTGATAATATCTCCCTTCAGGATGCTGATGGCGTTCTTCTGGAACTGGTGGATCGGAACCCAGTCGAACGTCCCGGCGTTGAACCCGTACATGGTGGCGATGTCCAGTTTCGTGGTCACATAATACAATATGTTGGTGGGGTCGCTGGCGCCGACGATCCACTTCGGATTTTCCCTGACGAGCTCGCTATCTATATACGGAAGCATCTCGATGTTGTAATCGCCCCCGGAAGCGGAGATGACCGCCCTGACCCTTCTGTCCGCCATGAGCTGATCGAATTCCCGACCCCTGGTCTCGGCGTCCGCAGACCTGTCGTCTTCATTTCTCACGCTGCCTGTCTCCAGTATCTTATATCCCTGTGCCTTCAGGCAGTCCAGCGAACGGTCAAAAGACTCCATCTTGTGGCCCACTCCGCTGCTTGGTGCACAAACGCCGATCAAATCTCCCTTTTTCGGGAACACAGGAAAGATCATGTACGCCTCCTTTTTCTCGCTCCCCGCCTCTAAGCCAGGTGCTTCTTGAAGTTTCCTACCACGGTCTCGCCTTCGTCGACCGTCATGAACGCGTGGGGATCGATGCCCTCAACGATCTCCTTCAGCTGCGGCAGCTCGTACTTGGTGATGGCCACCATCATCACGTGCATGTCGTCTCCGGTGTATGTCCCCATGCCATCCCATGCGGTCACGCCTCTTCCCATCTCCCTGTTTACGGTCTCGGCGATGCCTTCCTTCTTGGTCACTATTATTGCCTTGATGTTGATGTTCTGGGTGTGCATCCTGTCCATGAATGTTGAACGTATCGTGGTGTAAATAAACGAGTAGATCGCGATCTGTACATTAAAGACGAAAAAGCACGTGAGATAGACCAGTGCGTTGAAGATGATGTTCACGGTCCCCACACTCAGGTTCGGATGGGTCTTTGACATGCACACTCCTATGATGTCAGTACCTCCGGTGGAGCTTCCGCCCCTTAGTATCATCCCGGATCCAACGCCGCCAATGACGCCGGCTACGACGCAGGCGGAGAGATAGTCCTGGAAAATCGGTTTTGCCGGGACCGGTACTATTGTGAGAGCCAGGGAGGAGATTCCTATAGAAAGGAGAGATTTTATGGAAAATCTCAGGCCAACGCTCCTGTAAGCATAGATGAAAAGCGGGCAGTTCATGAAAAAGTAGATTATACCGGTGATGTCGAAGTTGGCGGGTAAGTCGACACCCAGGCCATTGGCCAGGAAGTATCTGATGAGCTGGGCAGTTCCCAGAAACCCGCCATTATACAGGTTCATCGGGGTTATCAGGGTATTGATGCTAATAGCATAGATGATGTTTCCCACCACGATCCACATCAGATTGGCCAGAGTTCGGAATTTTCCTTCGAATTTATAAAAAGCGTCCATGATCCTCTTTTTGATATTGCATTCAAGAGTAACGATTGTATACAGGCCCGAAGCCTTACGGTGAGAATTCTAACACATATACACGAAGGAAACTCAAAGTATACTCGCATTATTGTATACAATTAAAGTTCCCTCCGGGAACACCCGCTTTGCTGCAGATGTTCTCCGGAGGGAGCTAGACATTCAGTCTTATTCTGTTATCGCACTCTTTTCGTCAGAACTACTTGTTCCTGATGGCAGCCTGTGCTGCGGACAGCCTTGCGATCGGAACTCTGAATGGAGAACAGGATACGTAGTTCAGTCCTACTCTCTGGCAGAAGTCGATGGTCGCAGGATCTCCGCCGTGCTCGCCGCAGATACCAAGGTGGATGTCAGGACGTGTCTTCTTTCCATCCTCTACAGCCATCTTCATCAGCTTTCCGAGTCCGTGCTGGTCAAATGTCTGGAACGGATCGTTGTCCAGAACGCCCTTAGCTATGTACTCCTTGATGATCTTGCCTGTATCGTCTCTGGAGAATCCGAATCCCATCTGAGTGAGGTCGTTCGTTCCGAAGGAGAAGAATGCAGCGTCCTCTGCGATCTCGTCGGCGATCAGTGTAGCCCTCGGGATCTCGATCATCGTTCCAACCAGGTAGTCCAGCTTCTCACCAGCCTCGGCGAAGCACTTCTCTGCGGTCTCATCGATGACCTTCTTCACCACCTTGAGCTCGTTTGCTATGCCTACCAGCGGTACCATGATCTCAGGCTTGATGTTCAGTCCGGTCTCCTTCTTGACTTCGAGAGCCGCCGTGATGATAGCCTCTGTCTGCATCTCTGCGATCTCAGGATATGTCACCGCAAGTCTGCAGCCTCTGTGTCCCAGCATCGGGTTGAACTCGTGGAGCTCGATAGTCTTGTTTACGATCTTCTCATAAGGGATGTTGAACTGCTCCGACAGCTGTCTCATCTCTGCTTCTGTGTGAGGCAGGAACTCGTGGAGCGGCGGATCCAGCAGTCTGATCGTGACAGGTCTCTCGCCCATCACCTTGTAGATTCCCTTGAAGTCGGCCTTCTGATATGGCAGGAGTCCAGCCAGTGCCTCTCTTCTCTCTTCCTTTGTATCGGCGAGGATCATCCTTCTGATCTTAGGGATCCTCTCATCCTCAAAGAACATGTGCTCTGTTCTGCAGAGACCGATGCCCTCGGCTCCGAAATCAGCAGCCTGCTTTGCATCTCTAGGGTTGTCGGCATTCGTTCTGACACCAAGTGTTCTGATCTCATCAGCCCACTTCATGATGGTGCCGAAGTCTCCGGACAGCTCTGGAGCAACAGTTTTGATGGATCCGATGTAAACGTTTCCGTCTGTTCCGTTGATGGAGATATTCTCTCCTTCTCCGTACTTGACACCGGCGATCTCCATTGTCTTTTCAGCAGCATTTACCGTGATCGCATTGCAGCCCGTAACACAGCACTTGCCCATTCCTCTTGCCACTACTGCGGCGTGGGAAGTCATTCCGCCTCTTGCTGTCAAGATGCCCTGAGCAGCGACCATTCCGGCAAGGTCTTCCGGAGAAGTCTCTTCTCTTACCAGTATGATCTTCTTTCCTTCCTCTGCGGCGGCAGCTGCATCCTCAGCGCTGAATCTGATCTCTCCTGTTGCGGCTCCCGGAGAAGCGGCAAGTCCCTTTGCAACAGGCTCGAACTTCTTGAGGTCATCTGCGTCGAACGCAGGGTGGAGGAGCTGATTGATCTGGTCAGGCTCTATCCTCATGATCGCGGTCTCCTTGTCGATAAGGCCCTCGGAGACCATGTCCACTGCGATCTTAACAGCTGCAGCGGCAGTTCTCTTTCCATTTCTGGTCTGGAGCATGAACAGCTTGTTGTCCTCTACTGTGAACTCCATGTCCTGCATGTCAAGGTAATGGTTCTCCAGGATCTTTGCGATCTCTGCGAACTTCGCATATACCTCCGGGAAAGCTTCCTTCATCTCGTCGATAGGCTGAGGCGTCCTGATACCAGCAACAACATCCTCGCCCTGAGCGTTCACGAGGAACTCTCCGAAGATTCTGTTCTCTCCGTTAACAGGGCTGCGGGTGAACGCAACTCCTGTGCCGGATGTGCTTCCCATGTTTCCGAATACCATGAGCTGTACGTTTACAGCCGTTCCCAGAGATGACGGGATGTCGTTCAGCTGTCTGTACAGGATGGCCCTGTCGTTATTCCAGGATCTGAAAACGGCCTTAACAGCCTCCATCAGCTGATCCTTAGGATCCTGAGGGAACTCTCTTCCCAGCTCTTTTCTAACTACTTCCTTGTATCCTGCAATGATCTTCTTGAGGTCATCAGTCGTCAGGTCAACGTCGTACTCAGCTCCAACCGCCTTCTTCTGGCCATCAAAGACCTCGTCGAACTTGGCCTTCTCGATCTCCATAACGACATCGCCGAACATCTGGATGAACCTTCTGTAGCTGTCGTATGCAAATCTCTCGTTATTTGTACGAGCTGCAAGTCCCTTTACAGCGTCGTCATTGAGTCCCAGGTTCAGGATCGTGTCCATCATTCCAGGCATGGATATTGGAGCTCCTGATCTTACGGATACCAGAAGCGGGTTTTCTGTGCTTCCGAATTTCTTTCCTGATACCTGCTCCAGCTCTGCCAGGTGCTCATATATCTCCTGGATCATTCCGTCGCTGAGCTGTCCGCCGTTGTCGTTGTAGTACTTGCAGGCGTCAGTTGTAACAGTGAAACCAAAAGGAACGGGCAGACCGATCTTTGTCATTTCTGCAAGGCCGGCTCCCTTGCCGCCCAGAAGGCTTCTCATGTCCTTGGAGCCTTCGTTGAAAGAGTAAACAAATTTCTCCATGTTTCATCTCCTTGATTAGAAAATCAGCTTTTCCTCAATATATTCCCTAACGTCATCCAGAGGCAGGCGGATCTGTTCCATTGTGTCTCTATGACGAATAGTGACAGTATTGTCTTCAGGCGTCTGGAAGTCCACGCAGATGCAGAAAGGCGTTCCGATCTCGTCCTCTCTTCTGTATCTCTTTCCGATGGATCCCGAAGTATCGTAATCGGTGCTGAAGTACTTGCTCATCTCCTCATACACCTTGAACGCATCGTCCTTGAGCTTGTTTGAAAGAGGCAGTACTGCCACTTTGTACGGCGCCAGAGCCGGATGGAGCCTCAGCACAACCCTTTTGTCTTCCTTGCCCTTTGCGTCGGTCACGGTCTCCTCGTGATAGGCATCAAGAAGGAAGGCCAGAGCCACTCTGTCGGCGCCGAGAGACGGCTCTATGCAATAAGGAACGTATCTCTCGTTCGTCTCCGGATCAAGATATGTCATGTCCTCTCCAGAGTGATCCATGTGGCTCCTGAGGTCGTAGTCAGTTCTGTCTGCAACGCCCCACAGCTCTCCCCATCCGAACGGGAACTTGTACTCCAGGTCGGATACGGCTGCAGCGTAATGGGCCAGCTCAGCCTGTTCGTGATCTCTCACCCTGATGTTGTCCATGTTCATCCCAAGAGAGCTCAGGAAGTCGGTCGAATACTTCTTCCAGTAGTCGAACCACTCGAGGTCAGTTCCCGGCTTGCAGAAGAATTCCAGCTCCATCTGCTCGAATTCCCTCGTCCTGAAGGTGAAGTTTCCTGGAGTTATCTCGTTTCTGAATGACTTTCCGATCTGAGCGATCCCGAAAGGTATCTTCTTTCTCGCAGACCTCTGAACGTTCTTGAAGTTTACGAATATACCCTGTGCAGTCTCAGGCCTGAGGTATATCTCTGCAGATGAATCCTCTGTCACGCCCTGAAATGTCTTGAACATCAGATTGAATCTCCTGATCGGAGTGAAATCGTGCTTCCCGCACTCAGGGCACTTGATCTGATGCTCCTCTATATAGGCCGAAAGCTCATCGTTGCTCATGCCCTCGACCACTATCGGCTCAAGACCGTTCTCCTGGATGTACTCCTCAATGAGCTTATCCGCCCTGAACCGGGACTTGCAGGCTCTGCAGTCCACCAGTGGATCCGAGAAGTTGCCCACGTGTCCCGAAGCGACCCAGGTCTCCGGGTTCATGAGTATAGCCGCATCGAGTCCTACATTGTAAGGGCTCTGCTGAACGAACTTCTTCCACCAGGCTTTCTTGATGTTGTTCTTGAACTCCACGCCCAGTGGCCCGTAGTCCCACGTGTTAGCCAGTCCGCCGTAGATCTCCGAACCCTGAAAAATATACCCTCTGCCCTTGCAGAGAGCGATGAGGGTGTTCATGTCCACGCCGTCCTGATTTCCCTTTTTCTTGTTGTCTGCCATAAAAAAATTATCCTTTTGAAATACATTGGGGACGAAATTCGTCCTCTGTTCTTACATAGCGAATTCCGGCAGAAAAATCTGCCGGATCCGCAAAGTGTCACGATTTAATTCTCTTCCGGTGTATCGGAAAGTTCCTGCTCGACCTCATCGAGGACCTGATCCACCTCCGTAGCCGGTTCTTCAGCGGCAGGTTCAACATCCTGGGCGTCATCAGAAGCCTTTACCACAGGATCCTCCTGCTGGGACTGATCTCCCTTTACTTTACTGAAGATCTCCTCCCCCTTTGCCCTGATGGAGTCCAGATTGTCCTTCAGATCAACATCCTTGATCTTGTTAAGAGTATCTTCGCCCCTCTCTCTGATGTCGCTGTAAACGTCAGTCTCCTTGATCTTGTTCAGAGCGTCTCCACCTTTCTCCCTGATGTTGGAGTAGATGTCGGTGTCTCTGATCCTGTCCAGCTGGTCGTCCGCCATGGTCTTGTACTCCTGGCCCTTTGCTCTGGCCTTGCCATAGCCCTCGATCACCTTTCCGTTGATGTCGGTCGCCTCGCCCTTGTCGTTGACGAACTCGATCCTGCAGTTGAATCCCACTGCGGCAATAAGCCCGAAGATGACTCCCCAAGGTGCAACTACGGCGCCCAGGATGCTTACTGTGAGAGGGAAGTTGAGGAGCACCTCGTCACCCTTCTTTACCACGATCCTTGACATGTTGCCCTTGTTGGCTGTCTCCTTGATCTTGTCGAACAGCTCGTTGTTCTTCAGTCCGTCCTTGAATCCCGCCTTAGGCTCTTCCTGTGTATGTTCTGAGGACTCTTCGATGTTGATGATCGCGTCTACGACGCTTCCATCGGCGGCCTCAAGGGCCTCCTTAGCCTCTCTGTAGGTCACTCCTGTTCTGTCCTTAACCAGCTCAATCTTCTCAAGTGTGATCTCCATGATGCACCTCCTGCATAAAACGCTGTTTAAATAAGTGCTTTCTCATCAAGAATATCTATATTCAGGTAATAGCTTACGTATATAGATATGATGCGCCTTATCTGCTCTCTGTACTCCGGCTTCAGGCTCACTCTGTCGAAGACTCTGAAGGGCTTTTCCCCGAAGTACTGCAGCACACCAACTATATCAAAATCAACGGTGAAAAGCAATTCCCGCCGGCCTCTTCTTCCCCTCGCAGAAGCATTTTCTCCGGCCTCCTCGCCTCTTTGTTCCATCCGGAAACAATCTTCGCACAGAATCCCTCCCGCATCTATGGAAAAGTGGTGCGGCCCGTCCTTTTCCACTGGCTTACCGCAGTTTGCGCAGTGACGCAGCTCCGGTCTTATACCCATCAGCGGAAATGTCTTCACTATGAACGCATAGAGCATCATGGTGCAGTCTCCTTCTGCATCCTGAAGTGCGTCCATGAATTCAAGCACCAGGTCGAAGAGCCGCGGCTCGGCCTTTTCCTCCTGAAGGACCTGATCGAGGTATTCCAGGACTTTCGACGCCGCAAAGTACCTGTCCAGATCTTCTCCTATCCCGTAATAGCTGCGCTTGACCGTGGCGTAATTGATATTATAATATCCCCGGTTTTTGAAGATCTCATATTCCGCGTATGTAAAAGGTCTGAGGGCAAGTGCCGATTTTCCCTTTCCCTTCTCGTTGATAGACGTTCCTGCCGAAATGCGTCCGTATCTTTTCGTGAAAAGGGTGAGCATCCGCCTGTTGCCGGGGATCTTCTGCTGCCTGAGTACGATGCCTTCTGTATCAATTAGCATTTTACTCGTCCTTGTATCCCAGGTTCCTTATCATCCTGTCTGAGTCGCGCCAGTTCTCCTTCACCTTCACCCATAGCTCGAGATACACCTTGGTGCCCAGGAGCTCCTGGATCTCCATTCTTGCGCTCTTTCCGATCCCCTTGAGCTTCCTTCCGCCCTTTCCGATGATGATGCTCTTGTGAGACTTCTTTTCACAGTAGATCACGGCGCTGATGCTTGTGAGGTCCTCCTCTTCCTTAAAGGACTCTATCTCCACGAATACCCCGTGAGGCACCTCCTGATCAAGATACGTCAGAAGCTTTTCCCGGATGATCTCGCTGACGAGGAACCTCTCCGGGTCACTGGTGACCATGTCCTCCGGAAAAAACATCGGTCCCTCCGGCATATATTCCTTCAGGCGGTCGAGGAGCTCGGGCACCCCGGTACCCTTCAGCGCGGAGACCCCATATACATCGTCAAAGAGACCCGTCTCCATGTATGAATTGTAAAGCTTCAGGTAATCCTCAGGTTTCATGAGGTCCATCTTGTTGATGGCCAGGAGTTTCGGAGTATCAGACTCCTTGAGCATCTCCAGCAGATAATGGTCTCCCCTGGACATCTCCTTGCTCCCGTCTGCCAGGAGGAGGATGACATCCACTCCCTTGTATGTGTTGACCGCCGTTTCGTTGATGGCGCTCCCCAGCTTGTTCTTGGGTTTATGTATCCCCGGAGTATCCAGGAAAACCATCTGAACGCCCCGGCCCTCATCTGCGGCCATATCGGTGTATATTCCCGTGATCCTGTTCCTCGTCGTCTGGGGCTTAGCCGATGTTATGGCTATCTTCTCCCCCAGTATCCTGTTGAGGAGCGTCGACTTTCCTACATTAGGCCTTCCGATTATACCGATAAATCCTGATCTCATCTATTACCGTCTTTCTATTACAGTCTTTCTATTATCGTCTTTCCTGATACCCTGTCGTTTATTATTTGCTGCCGCGATCTTCTTCCGTCAGGACGAAGGCCTCCGGCAGTATCTGCCCGAGCGTCCTCACTTTCAGATGCTCAGGGGTCTTTCCCGTGATCACGTACATGTTGATGGAAAATTCCGCCAGGAACTGGCGGCATATCCCGCACGGTTCCGCAACGCCCCTGTCAGACGCCACAGCGATGGCGGCAAAGCTCCTCTCGCCTTCAGAGACCGCCTTCACCGCAGCAGTGCGCTCGGCGCATATCGAGCATCCGTAGGATGCATTTTCCACGTTCACCCCTGTGTACACCTTGCCCGATGACGCCAGGAGGGCAGCCCCCACTCTGAACCCTGAGTATGGCGCATAGGCGCTGCTGCAGGCCTGAGAAGCCTTCATGAAAAGATCCCTGTAACGGGCGAAGGCGCTCTTTTCCTGAGGGAGTCCTATGCCGGTCATGATCACCTCTTCATGGCGGCGCATTATGCGCTTCTCATCCTCTTCCATGTGATCGTAGCCCAGCAGATGGAGCATACTGTGGACGAAGAGATATGCCAGCTCACGCTCCCAGCTGTGGCCGTACTCCTGAGCCTGCTCCTCAACCCTGGTCCAGCATATCACCACGTCGCCCAGCGGGATGTTCCTTTGCTCGCCCTGGTCATCCACGTCGTCATCGGCATTCTGAAGGGCCTCGATGACCTCATACTTGTCTTCGTATTGAGGGAATGAAAGCACGTCGGTAACAGCGTCCACGTTTCTCATGTCCCTGTTTATCTCTCTGATCTCCTGTGCCGAGACGATCGTCACTCCCACCTCAAGAGGGATCTCTCCGGTCTCGGCCAGAGCCATATCGTCACAGCTGAGAAGAGGTGAGAGCTCGTCTCTGACAACTTTTTCAGCTGCAGTGTCCAGCAGCGCGGTCATCTCATCCGTCAGATGTCCGTGCTCGTCCCCGTATATGATGATCATTTCTCCGCCTCCATTCTCCGGATATCAGCTTTGATCCGTTATCTGTGTTTTTCGCCGTACTGGCTGTAGGCCCTGATGATCTCCTTCACCAGAGGGTGACGGACCACGTCCACCTCGGCAAGTCTGCAGAAGGCTATGCCATCGATGCCCTTCAGTACCTTTTCCGCTTCCAGCAGGCCGGACCCCTTGCCTTTTGGCAGGTCTATCTGAGTCACGTCTCCTGTTATCACCACTTTGGAGTTAAAGCCCATCCTGGTGAGGAACATTTTCATCTGCTCCCTGGTCGTATTCTGCGCCTCGTCCAGGATTATGAACGAGTTGTCAAGGGTCCGCCCTCTCATGTACGCCAGAGGGACCACCTCGATAGTTCCTTTTTCCTTATATCTTGATGCGGTCTCCCTTCCCATTATCTCGAAGAGAGCATCGTACAGAGGCCTGAGATATGGGTCGACCTTCTCCTGGAGATCTCCCGGCAGGAATCCCAGGCTCTCTCCTGCCTCTATTGCCGGTCTTGCCAGTATTATCCTCTCAACGTCCTTGTCCTTCAGTGCCGTGACGGCCATGGCACAGGCGAGATACGTCTTTCCCGTACCGGCCGGGCCTACGCCGAATACCATGTCGTTCTTCCTGATCATGTCCACATAGTGCTTCTGGCCGCTGGTCTTAGGTCTTAGCGGCTTGCCCTGGCACGTGTAGCATATTATGTCCTTCGAGGATGTGGTGTTGTCCACGGTCTGTCCCATCGACTCCATGTCCATGATGTAGCCGAGCCGCTGTGGATCCAGCTTCCTGTTGTGGTGCAGGGCATCTACCATCCCCTTTATTATCCTCTCCGCGTGTTCCGGATCCCTGCCCCTGATTATCAGGTCATCATCCCGCAGGATCACGCTGGTCCCGGTGCTCTTCTCCACCTTCTTCATGTTGGCATCCATGTTGCCGAAGAGCTCCGTCCTGTCAACATCCTGATCCAGCAGCATTCTGACCGATCTGTTGTCTTCCTTCATTTTCACCTCTGTAATTCGATTTTTCCTACTGCTGATTATAACCTTTACGGGGGAACAGAACAACGATAAAAGGCAGGGCCTCAGCCCTGCCTTCCAAAGTCTGTTTCGTTCTGTTTATTTACCAGACAGATAGCTCTTGACCACCTTTGAAACAAGGGATCCGTCAGCCTTGCCCTTAAGCTCTGCCATGGCCGTCTTCATGAGTGTGCCCATGCTCTTCATGGATCTCTCGATGCCGCTGTCGGCGGCGATCTTCTCAACAGCCTCTCTGATCTGCTCCTCGGACATCTCCTCAGGAAGATATTTCTTAAGGATCTCTATCTCCCTGTTGTAGCTGTCAAGCAGATCCTGGCGTCCCGCCTTCTCGAAGTCGGCGAGCGCGTCGGTACGCATCTTCAGCTGCTTCTTGATGATCGGGATAATGTCAGCGTCATCCTCCAGAGTCACCCTCTGGTCGATCTCGTGCTGCTTAATGGCCGCTCTGATGAGGTTCACAGTCTCCTTGGAGGTGACGTCGTGCTCCTTCATCGCTGTCTTGTAATCTGCTAAAAGCTGTTCTTTCAGACTCAATTCCATCAACTCCCCGGGAATTAATACTTTCTTGCCTTCTTTCTGGCTGCTTCAGACTTCTTCTTGCGCTTAACGCTTGGCTTCTCGTAGTGCTCTCTCTTCCTGAGCTCAGCCATGACGCCGTCACGCGCGCAGCTTCTCTTGAATCTCTTCAGAGCGCTCTCTAAGCTTTCGTTCTCTCTAACAACGACCTGTGCCATATTGATATTCACCTCCTGTCATATATAGAGTGATGCTTGGAACTTACGCCCATAACGTTTTGTATTATAGCATCAGTAAAAAACCAATACAAGTTTTTATTACCGACACGCTGTTCTATCTCAGTCTTCAGGGTCAGAAGAGATTGTCAGCGATATCACCTGCCATCATCTTCCTCTCCCCGTTCTTGGTCCTGGCGAACCGTTCTGCGGCTCTGCCGTGGAGCATCACTCCGAAAAGGAGACTGTTATTCAAGCTGTTCCCCTGGGCCGCCAGTGAAGCGATAGCCCCCGAGAGCACGTCTCCCGATCCGGCGGTGGCAAGTCCGGAATTTCCGATGGTGTTCACGAAGAGCTGCTGAGCGTTTCCCCTGATCAGGGAAAGGATTGAAACATCGTTCTTCGCCACCATGCTGACGTGGTACTTCTCGGAAAATCTTTTTACAAATCCTATGATATTTTTTTCCACCACGGCGATATCTTCACCGCACAGCCGTGCAAGCTCGCCTATGTGAGGAGTGATCACGCACTCGCAGCGTCTCATTCTGAATGACCTGGCGTTTCTGGATATCAGGTTCAGCGCTCCGGCGTCCACGACGGCAGGAGTAGAGTTCCTGAACACCACATCGAGAAGACCTCTGCCGTAGTCGTTTTCTGCCAGGCCGGGACCTATGACCACCACCCCGACCTCCTTGAGGAAGTGCTCCAGCGCATCCGGACCGTTTTCAGGCTTGTATGGCACCACCACCGCCTCAGGGATGGAGATGTTGAAGTATCCCATGAACTTTCTCGGGCACAGGATCTTCACCAGGCCGCACCCGGCTCTGTAGGCGGACTTCGCAGCCAGGATACTGGCCCCCATCATGCTGCCCTGACCTACAACGATCCCCACTGTGCCGAATGTCCCCTTGTGAGACTTCTCAGGACGCGGAAGTATGGCCCTGTTGTAGTTTTCCCGGAAAAAAGCGTTGTCGCATACCACGAGCTTGTCCGGCACCTCGTCATACGCCGACGGTACCAGGCCGATGTCCGCCACTGTCACTTTTCCGCAGCAGGCTCTTCCCTCTCCCATGAGCATGCCTATTTTGTAGCTCCCGAAGGTCACGGTCTCATCTGCCAGGAAAAGGGCATCCATGTTCTGCCCGGTCGTTGCGTTCAGCCCTGAAGGTATGTCTACGGATATCTTGTAAGCGTCCTTGCCGTTTATGTATTCGATGAATTTTATGAAGTTGTATCCGAGACGCCTGCTCAGACCTGTCCCGAAAATGCTGTCCAGTATGACGTCATATTTTGCTTCCAGTGCGGCCGCATCCTCCTCGTCACCTTCAAGTCCGCCTATGAACGCATCCGGGAAGGTCCTTGTATATATATTCATCTGCCTCAGGAACTCCTCAGATGTCCTGTCGGGATTTCCTGCAAAATACAGGAGGACGTCATACCCCAGGTGCTTCAGCCACCTGGCCGCGCACACCCCGTCACCTCCGTTGTTTCCGGATCCGCAGAGGACGAGTATCCTGGTGCTCTTTTCAGGAAATCTCTTCTGGATGAGTTCTACCACGGCCTTGGAAGCATTTTCCATCAGCACAGGCGACGGTACTCCCAGATCTATCGTGTATTTATCGATGTAACGCATGCCCTTGGCAGTCAATGCATACATGTATATTCACCTCTTCAATGAATTGCGCATAAAAATACATAATGATTCTATCACCTTAACTCCGCCCTGACAATCGAGCAAGCAGTCCTTTTGCGGCCTTTTGCGCCGGGAGCCAATATTTACATGAGATTTCATTTAGGGTAACATAATACGCGAAGATCTTTTGGGATCTCATTTCTTTGATTTGTTACTCATATTTGCTTATAAAGGTAGACCGATTTGCAATACACCGACGACGAAATAATCCAGATAATAGTCGAGCAGAAGAAGGCTAAACTGCGCAGGCAGAAGAGAAGGCGCAGGCAGATAAACCTGATCATGCTGCTGATCGTACTCATCCTCTTTGCTCTCCTTGCCGGGATCCTGATAAAGGTCACCGCAGATTACATATCCGAAAGGACTGGAAGCTCGGGTACCACATCATCATCTTCTTCAGGCGCATCAGAAACGGCCGCGGTGAAGAACGGCGGAGTCATATTCCTGGATCCGGGACACGGCGGAAGCGATCCGGGGGCTCAGACTTCAGGAAGGAACGAAAAGGACGACACGCTCAAGATCGCGCTGCTGACTAAAAAGGCTCTGGAGAAAAAGGGTTATACAGTCTACATGAGCCGCACCACTGACAAGAGCGTGGACCGCGAAGAGCGCGGAAAGATGGCAAACAGGAAGAAGGCCGATCTGTTCGTCTCCATACACAGAAACACCGGAGACGCTGGTTCCGAGGCAGCAGCCACGGCTTCTGGCGCAGAGGTGTGGATAAGCTCCTCCGACCCTGACGACAGCAGGCTCCTGGGATCCGAGATACTAAAGGAACTGAAGGCATCTGGCACCATGAGCGCAAGGGCAGTAAAATCCGGAACTCTCCCGGATCCGAACGACGACTACTACGAAAACGAGATACCGACCATGCCGTCCTGCCTCGTAGAGCTGGGATTCATGACAGACAAGTCGGACAACAAGGCGATCGATAACAAGTCAAAAAAAATTGCCCAGGCCCTGGCGACCGGCATCGACAAGTCGTACAAGATAATCAAGAACGACAATGTGAGCAGTTACCAGGATCTCCTGGACAAATACAGGCCGTGACGCTGCGGCGCGACACCTCGGCACGCGTCTAAAACAGATGTTTTTCACTTGCCATGGCGTCACAGTACACACAGCGATAAAGTCTTTTTTCCGGATCCACCAGCTTGAAGCGCTGAGGAAGATCGGTCTCGGAAGACGTTATACACCTCGGGTTCCTGCACCTGAGAACATCGGTCAGCTCATCAGGAAGGGAGACGTGGCTTTTTCTGGCCAGTTTCCCTTCTTTTACTATGTTCACCGTTATGTTAGGGTCTACGAAGCCTATGGCGTCGAAGTCCAGATCAATGATCTTATCGATCTTGATGATGTCCTTTCTGCCGTACTTCGCGCTCTTCACATTCTGGATAACGGCCACTGTGCAGTCGAGACGGTCCAGTCCGAGCAGCTTGTATATGACCATGGACTTTCCTGCATGGATGTGGTCAAGAACGATCCCGGTATTCACTCCATCTACGTTCATCTAGTCCTCCTTCCACTTAAGCAGTGTGAGGATGAGCGCCTTCCTCACGTCCTTGCCGTTTTTCACCTGTTCAAAATACTTCGCCCGCGGGTCGTCATCCACGCTCACCTCGATCTCGTTCACCCTTGGCAGAGGATGCATGACGATCATGTCCTCAGGAGCGGCGGACAGTTTTTCCCTGTCAAGCACATAGGTGTTCTTCAGCCGTATGTAGTCCTCCTCGTTGAAGAATCTCTCCTTCTGGACCCTCGTCATGTAGAGCACGTCCAGCTCCGGGATGGAGTCCTCGAGGCTCCTGGTCTCGTGCCACACGGCCCCTGCCCCGGTCATCTTCTCCTTGATGTATCCTGGCAGTGTCAGCTCCTCCGGTGAGATGAGCCAGAACTCCACGTTCTCGTATCTCAGGAGGGCGTCTATGAGAGAGTGGACGGTCCGCCCGAACTTGAGGTCTCCGCAGAACCCTATCTTTATCGAATCCAGCCTGCCCTTCTCCCTTCTGATGGTGAGAAGATCGGCGAGGGTCTGTGAAGGGTGAAAATGGCTTCCGTCTCCCGCGTTTATCACGGGGATGTCGCAGCTGTGGGCCGCGACGTAGGCGGCTCCTTCCTTAGGATGCCTCACGGCGATGATATCGGCGAAGCAGGAGATGACCTTCATGGTGTCGTGGACGCTCTCTCCTTTTGAAACAGATGTGGAATTTGCATCGGAAAAGCCGATGACGTTTCCCCCGAGTTTGTACATTGCCGACTCGAAGCTGAGCCTCGTCCTGGTAGACGGTTCATAGAACAGGGTAGCCAGCTTTTTGTGGGCGCAGGCATCCTGGTACTTCTCCGGTTCAGCCGTTATCCTGTCGGCAAGATCCAGCATCTCGTCCACTTCTTCTGTGGAAAGGTCGGTGATGTTGATCAGATCTCTCTTAGCCATTTGATTATCTTCTCTCCTTCCCCTGTCCTGATGTAGTCTTCCTTCTCGGCTTCATCTATGAGAGTCTCGATGGTGCACAGGCTCCTGTGATCCACTCCGGCCTCCCTGAAATTGACCTCTGCTTTGTTTGTGTTATAGGTAAATATGCTTACGATGCCGAGAACATCGGCACCTGCTTCTCTGAGTGCCTTCACAGCCTCGATGGAAGAGCCTCCAGTAGAAAAAAGGTCTTCAATAACCACTACCTTGTCCCCGCTCTTCAGTTCTCCCTCTATACGATTGTTTCTTCCGTGGGACTTTGAGCTGCTCCTCACGTATCCCATCGGCATCCCAAGGATATGCGCTGCTATGGCCGCATGAGCGATGCCTGCGGTGGCGGTGCCCATGAGTTTTTCACACTGTGGATAGAATTCCCGTATGGTCTCTGCCATCTCGTTTTCCACCACGTTCCTCACCTCCGGAGCGGTGAGGATCAGCCTGTTGTCGCAGTAGATAGGGCTCTTTATTCCGCTGGCCCAGGTGAACGGTTCATCTGGCCTCAGGAATACCGCCTTTATCTTGAGAAGCCCTCTGGCTATCTCTCTTTCCTTATTTTCGTCTCTTACCAAATCTGTTGCCTCCTCCCAGAACACGAAAACTTCTCTCGTCAGCCGGAAACCCGGCATATGTGAAAATCTTTTTTACCGGAGACACCTCTCGTAGGCAGAAGAAGGATCCTCCGCCCTTGTGATGCTCCTGCCTATGACCATGAAATCGCTGCCGCCCTTTCTGGCATCTCCAGGCGTGGTGACCCGCTTCTGGTCGCCCTTCGAATCTCCCGGCAATCTGATGCCAGGAGTCACGGTGAGGAAGTCCTCTCCAACCGACCGGTGTATTGTCCCGGCCTCCATAGGGGAGCATACCACGCCGTCCAGGCCCGCTTCTCTGGCGTTTCTCGCATAGCTGACCACGGTCTCCTCAACCTCTCCAGGTATAAGGAGCTGGCCGTTCATGGTGTCCTTGTCTATCGACGTGAGCATGGTCACGGCGATGAGATACGGCTTTTTCCCCGGAGCCCCTGCCTGGACCCAGCCCTCGTCCAGGCCCTTCCTGGCAGCCTCCATCATTTTTCTGCCTCCTGCGGCGTGGACGTTCACCATGTCCACCCCGAGGCCAGCCAGCACTCTCATGGCACTGCCCACGGTGTTCGGGATGTCGTGGAGCTTAAGATCGAGGAATATCCTGTATCCCCTCGCCTTGATCTCCCTTATGATGTCAGGGCCACAGGCGTAAAACAGCTCCATGCCGACCTTGACGAATGGCTTTTCTCCCTTGATCTCCATACGGTCGAGGAAGTTAAGCGCCTCCTCACCTCCCGGAAAATCAAGTGCGATCATAATGTCGTTATAGTCTCTCATGTTCTAAATCACTCCTCTGATCTCATCCAGACTCTCAATGCCAAGCTCTTCCATGCGCTTCGGAAGTTCCTTTATTATATCCGGGCAGGTCCACGGGTCCACCAGGTTTGCCGATCCCACCTGTACGGCGGTGGCTCCAGCCATTATCATCTCGAGCACGTCATCAGCATTTGAAATGCCGCCTATTCCTATGACCGGTATATCCACTGCATGGAAGGCCTCGTTCACCATGCGAAGGGCTATCGGCTTGATAGCGGGCCCGGAAAGTCCGGCGTATTTCATGGCTGTAACGGGCTTCCTGGCCTTCAGGTCGATCTTGAGGGCCTTGAAATTGTTGATAAGGCTGATGCCGTCTGCACCGCCCTCCTCACACGCCCTGGCTATCGACGCTATGTCTGTGACATTCGGCGTCAGCTTCATGAACACCGGAAGACTGGTGTTTTTCTTAACCTCTTCGGTTATCCTCCTGCTGATCTCAGGGTCGGCACCGAACGCTGCGCCTCCGTCTTTGACGTTCGGGCAGCTTATATTCACTTCTAAGGCGACCACCTGCTCCTGGCCGTCTATGGCCCTGGCAAGCCTGCCGTATTCTTCCGGCGAGGACCCGCTGATGTTCGAGATCACCGGTCCGTAGTAGATCTCTCTCAACATCGGAAGGTCCTCTTCCAGGTAGTGCTCTATACCAGGGTTCTGGAGGCCTATGGAATTCATCATACCCTGGCTGCACTCCGCGATCCGCGGCAGCGGATTTCCATATCTCGGTTCCCAGGTCACGCTTTTGGTCACCAGCGCTCCCAGGATGCTCAGGTCAAAATAATCCTTGTATTCCTGCCCGTATCCGAACGTTCCGCTGGCAGGCATGACCGGGTTATGAAGCTCGGTCCCCGCCAGATCCACCTTCATGTCAGGTCTCATATCCATCTCCTGTCTAGTCTCCTCCGATCTCTTTCTCGCTGTTCATCCTTCAGGCTACGGCATCACACCAGCTGATCCCACAGAAGCTCATCCTTCCGGAACACCGGCCCTTCCTTACAGACTCTCCTGCTACCGTCAACGGTCTTCACGGAACAGCCCATGCATGCTCCGAAACCGCAGCCCATTCTTGCCTCCAGGCTGAAGAACCCGTCTTTTACCTTAGGGTCCAGTGCCTTCAGCATGGCCAGCGGACCACAGGCACAGGCCACATCCGCGACATCGAAGGCATCTGTTACGAAGCCCTTTTTTCCAGAACTGCCGTCAGCCGTCATTACCGTAACGTCGTCGCACAGATCCCTGAACTGATCCAGGAGGAATATTTCCTTCTCTGAATTGTATCCGAGTATTACCTTACAGCTCTTGCCTTCCATGGTGAGTGCCCTCACAAGGCCCAGCATCGGAGGGATCCCGATGCCTCCACCGATGATATATACGTCCTGCGGTAAAACGCCAACGTCATAGCCGTTCCCGAGTCCCGTGAGCACATCAAGCTCATCACCGGACTCCATGCGGCTCATGATCCTGGTGCCGTCTCCGACGACCCTGTACACGAGGGTATACCGGTCACCGTCGAACCTGCAGACAGAAATGGGCCTCCTCAGAAACTTCTCAGGGACCTGCACCATGGCAAACTGCCCGGGATGGCTGAAGCGACTCCCCTCTGTCTCTATCATCATGGAGTATATGCCAGGAGCTATCTCAACATTCTCCAGGATAGTGCTCTTCGTATTACGCATCTCTTTCCCTCCTGTGTATTTCTGATCTCTATCTGATGTCCGGGTCCCGATATACGACCCTGCCTCCGCAGATGGTCATCAGCACCCGTCCGTAAAGTTCCTGACCGTCGAATGGCGTACATTTTCCCTTGGAAAAGAATTTCCGGCTATCCAGGGCGAACGGCTTCTCCAGTTCTGCAAGAGTCCAGCTGTTGTCCTGCGGGATGTTGAACCGACTTCTAGGGTTTATGCACATGAGCTCCACCAGCTTCTCCAGCGTGATGATCTTCTCTCTCACAAGACCGGTGTACAGAGCAGGAAAGGCGCACTCAAGTCCCGTGATGCCGTTCATGCTCTTCAGGAACCCCCTGCTCTTTTCCTCTTCGCTGTGCGGCGCGTGATCTGTGGCGATCATGTCCACGGTGCCATCAAGAATCCCGATGATGAGCTGCCTCCTGTCCTCCGGATCTTTTATCGGCGGGTTCATCTTGTACCGTCCTCCGAGCTCCGGCGCTGCCGCGATCCTCTCATTCACAGTTTCGCTGTCCAGGAGCAGATAGTGTGGCGCAGTCTCGCATGTCACGTCTACTCCGCTCTTTTTTCCTTCTCTTATGACCTCCACGCTCTCTCTGGTGGATATGTGGCACACGTGATAGGACGCTCCCGTCTCATCCGCAAGTTTTATGTCCCTCTCGATCTGCCGCCATTCACTTTCTCTGACCTTTCCCTGAGCCAGAAGCGCTTCATCCTCGCAGTGAGCGACTATTATTTTTCCAAGGGCATGTGCCTCTTCCATCGCCGCCCTCATCAGTCCCTCGTCCTGAACGCCTCTTCCGTCATCGGAGAATGCCACTACATGAGGGGCCAGCTCCTCCATGCGCGATAGCTCTCCTGTGCCGGACTGGTCGCCCGTGATCGTCCCGTAAGGGTGGATGTGGATCCGCTCCTCTTCCGGTATTCCATCGATCGCGTCAGTCTCTGCTTTAAGGCCTCTCAGGTCCGACGGGGCCGGTTTCAGGTTCGGCATGGTGCATACGTCTGTGTATCCTCCCCTCGCCGCAGCTCTCGATCCCGTGAGCATCGTCTCCTTGTACTCCTGTCCCGGCTCCCTGAAGTGAACGTGGACGTCGCAGAAGGATGGCAAAATAAAAGAGTTATCAATGTCGATAACCCTGTCATGTTGTGAAATATCAATAAAGCCGCCAGCCAAGCCGCGCTCCGTATCGAAAAGGATGTTGTCTTCGAAGTGTTTGTCTGTGTAGATCTTTCCGCCTCTGAAAAACATTTATATCCTCCGTGATCTCTTATCTTTACCCGAATCTACGAAACATTTTACCATCTGTCGGCAGGTAATTGTGTATTAATAATGAAAAAAGCCACCCGTTCGGGCGGCCGTCTATACCTGATCATGATTTTAACTTTCAGGCTGCTGTGAGTTACTCTACGACGGTAACGTTCACAGCTCTCTTCTTGGTAGGATTCTTAGGATCGTCCTCGATGTCGAATGTGACCTTGTCCCCATCCTTCAGAGATTTGAATCCATCGCACTGGATGGCAGAATAGTGAACGAACACATCTGCGCCCCCTTCTCCGTTCTCGATGAATCCATAGCCCTTGCTGTTGTTGAACCATTTAACCGTACCCGTGCTCATTATGTCCTCCTGTCCTAATACCCTGAGGTTTCATTTGTTGGTGAAAAAAATAAAACACAATCGGAATTTTACCCCCGGCATAACAAATTGTCAATTGAAACGCCGAATTTTATAGTATAAATTTCATATTTGTGGTTATTTATGCATCAATGTGACGGCAAACGACGTCACAAGTCTCCATATGTGTCCAGAAAAAATGCGGAGGCCGCCTCATCATCCGGCAGACTCCGCAATATCCTCAGATCATTCCCGAACTACAGGTCGCTCTCCTCATCAGGCTTGAAGTCCTTGATCTCCGGAGGCAGCTCCATGTCGTTCTTCTTGTAGTAATCCACCAGCGCTGCCTTGATGGCTTCCTCGGCCAGTACCGAGCAGTGGATCTTGTGTGTAGGCAATCCGTCCAGTGCCTCTACAACAGCCTTGTTGGACAGCTCCAGCGCCTCCTTTACCGTCTTCCCCTTGATCATCTCCGTCGCCATGGAACTTGTGGCGATGGCTGAACCGCAGCCAAATGTCTTGAACTTGCAATCCGTGATGATGCCGTCATCGATCTTGAGGTACATCCTCATGATGTCTCCGCAGACAGGGTTTCCAACCTCGCCTACTCCGTCGGCATTCTCTATCTCTCCTACGTTTCTCGGATGCTCGAAGTGATCCATTACTTTTTCACTATATAACATGTTTCCTGACTCCTCTCTCCAGTTCGTCCCAGAAAGGACTGATCTCTCTGAACTGAGCTACTACCTGATGTACCTTCTCGATAATATAGTCTACCTGCTCCTCGGTGTTGTCCTCGGCCAGGCTGAATCTCAGTGATCCGTGTGCGGCCTCTACCGGAAGTCCGATGCCCATGAGCACGTGGCTCGGCTCAAGGGACTGGCTGGAGCACGCCGACCCGGATGAGCACTCTATTCCATACATATCCAGTGCAAGCAGCAGAGACTCTCCTTCTGCTCCCTCGAATGAATAGTTCACGTTGCCCGGCAGCCTCTTCGTCCTGTGACCGTTGAGCCTTGAATGCGGAATATCCGCAAGACCCTCGATGAGCCTGTCTCTCAGGGCGACAGTCTTTGCCGTGTTGGCCTCCATGTTGGCGACACCCTCCTCCAGGGCAGCAGCCATGGCAGCAGCCGCAGGTGTGTTGGATGTGCCGGCTCTCTTTCCTCTCTCCTGAGCACCTCCCTCGACGATGTTCAGCAGCTTCACACCCTTTCTGGCATACAGAGCTCCCACACCCTTAGGGCCGTGGAACTTGTGACCGGACATCGACAGCATATCGATGTTCATGGCCTGTACATCGATAGGCAGGTGGGCGGCCGCCTGTACAGCGTCTGTATGGAAAAGTACTCCCTTCTCGTGGCAGAGTTTTCCGATCTCAGCCACAGGCTGGATGGAGCCGATCTCGTTGTTTGCGAACATGATGGACACCAGCGCTGTGTCAGGCCTGATCGCCTTCTCTATGTCGTCAACGGAGATGATCCCGTCAGGCTGAGGATCCAGAATGGTCACGTCGAACCCTTCCTTCTTCAGCTTCTTCATGGTATTCAGAATGGCATCGTGTTCGATGCTCATGGTTATCAGATGGTTCTTACCCTTGCTCTTCAGTCCTCTGGCCGCGGAGATCAGAGCCTGGTTGTCCGACTCGCTTCCGCCGGAAGTGAAGTAGATCTCGTTCGGATTTGCTGCATTGATGGCCTTCGCCACCTTGGCTCTGGCATCCTCGAGGACTTCTTTGGTAGCCTGTCCTTCAGAATGCAGGCTGTTAGGGTTGCCGTTGGCATTTTTCAGGCAGTCCACCATGACCTTCATAGAAGTCTCGCTCATGTACGTAGTGGCTGCATTGTCTGCATATACTCTCATGTTCTCCTCCTGTTTATCAATAGCCCGCCCTTCTGTAAGATGCGAGGCTGATCGTCTGGGAACCCCATTGAGTTTCTTTCGTTTTTCTTTCCATGGGATAAATTAGCACTTAATTCCTAGCGTGTCAATAGGAATTATTCAATAGAGGTTGTGCAATAATCTGTACATTCTTTACGTTCAGGTAAAGTTTATATTTCACCTTGCATTTTCTCCTCCGCGGCGCGCCTCTTCGCCCGGCAGGACTCCTTGTAATCCGCCATGGTTATCCCCTTTGGAAGGATCCTGTCCATGTTTCCGTCTATGATATCGCGAAGGGTTATGTTCTCAAGATAGTTGTCTATAACCATGTCCAGCCCCAGCCACAGAGGCAGGATACCGCAGGATGCCGCCTTCTCGCAGGATACGTGATCGTTTTTCAGACATTCTACAGGCGCAAGACTCCCCTCGGTTATCTCGAGTATCTCTCCGATATTGTATTCCTCGGGCTTTCTCGCCAGTCTGTACCCGCCGTTCTTTCCTCTCAGACTCTTGAGCAGACCTCCCTTGTTCAGCATGGATACCACTATTTCAAGGTATTTCATGGACAGATTCTGTCTCTCCGCGATGTCGCTGAGTGATATCACTCCGTCGCCCTCGTTGTTGGCCAGATCCATCATCACGATGAGCGCATACCGGCCCTTTGTGGAAACCATCATTTCAACTCGACCTCCCGATCCTGATTTTTCTCAAAATGTAATTCCTAGTATAACACAGGAATTTAGTATTTGGTGTTCTTTGTGGAAAGGAAATGAGTGCAGATGCGTCACAGACCTACCGTTTCTTGAAATTTCTCTGGGAAAACAGCAGGTCCTGTTCGTTTCCGAACCTGTCAACCACCGCTCTCCTCCTGTCCCGGGCAACGACCACGTCGAACATACCATCGTCCCGATACTTTATATATGAATACTCCGCCGGTGCAGTCATTGTCTTCGACGCCACGTCGTAGATCCCCATGCACTCGAATCCGACGTCTTCCCAGTATTCTATGTAAAAAAGATATTTATCCGTGTTGCCGTAAATGTCCACTCCGTAGATGCTCGGGCCGAAGATCGCGTTGTCGTCGTAGTCGATGACCCAGAAGTGGTTGTTCTGATCCATCACCATGGCATATCCCACCTTGAGACAGTAGAGATCCCTGTACTGGCACGGGATGAGGAGCCTCCCGTCGGCGGCGCAGGCGCCCACAAGCAGCTGGCCGTCACCGCTCATGACCGACACCTGATACAGTTCCCTGGTGAAGTCGGCCAGGTGTATGTACCTGTACACCGGAGGGATCTTCACCTTGCCTGCCACGTCCACCAGCCCTTCGTACATCTGGCCGTCCTGGAAGTTCCTGACTCTCTGCTTGTAGCTGTCCTGGGTCATGGGGATCTTCTCGGTGCTCATGACACCGTAAACGCCGTCCCGCACATCCACCGTATCCACCGTAAAGACGAATCGCTTTTCTTTTTCGTTGTACGAGAGTCTGAGGGAGACCGCCTTTGTGGTCTCGTGCCTTTTCTTCCTGTGCTCCGAGTCCATCATCTTGTCGCCGAACAGGAAAATTATCGACCTGGAGGCATTTCTCCCACCCGGATAGATGGCCAGCAGAGACTTCCCGAATACCTGCCGGCACTGCTCTATGAAGTTCTCGTCTTTTCCAAAGCTGTCCTGGGAACTGTGGCGCAACTTGCACCGGTCCCCTCCTCCGAACCACACAGCAAGACCTGTTTTTTCGAAGAACAGTGAACAGAAGCCCTGTTCGCTGTTCCCACGCACGGCGGTGAGCCACTCTCCTCTCAGCGCCTCGGAGAAGCTTCGCAGCAGATCCCCGAATTCGCTGGCAGAGCCCGGCTCACGGCCGAACCACTCTTCGTATGACACCCCGTCTATCGACCTTACAACATTCTTTGCCATAGCCATAGCCATTACCGATCCTTACTACTTCTTCACAACAGCCTTTCGGCGCACACTTCTTAATATTATAAAGCCTTATGCCTTACCGTTGCAAAAGAAAAAGACCGCCCGGGCGAAGATGTCCGGACAGTCCGTGATTCAGCGATATTTTTACTTTTATGTTCTGTCTGAGTGCGGAGAAAACGCCGCGTTCAGAAAGCTGAGCAGCTGGTCCCGCATGAGTTCATCGTCTTCCAGCGCCTCATCGCCGCAGAATATTCTGAGCCTCTCCCTGTAATATGGACAGGAATACGAAAACTGCAGCGTTGTCATCAGGTCATCGAAGAAAAAGGAAAGATACCTAATGTCCTCGTCGCTCCTTATCTCTCCCCTGTCAGCGGCATCCTGGATCGTCTTCCTGTACGTCTCGGAGCTCACAGACTCTATCCTGGCCGCAAGCCTTGCAGCCAGCCCGGGATCGGTGGAAGATGTGATCTGGTTGTACAGCCTGTTCACCTCCGGGTGTTCCCTGGAATAGACCTGAAGAGATCTGATGATCTTGTCAGCCCTCTCCAGCAGTGGCACATCTCCCTCAGACGCCTCATGCAGGGCCGCCTCCAGGTCGTCAACGGCCGTCTCAAGGCATGCCACAAAGAAATCTTCCTTCGTCCCGAAATAGTTGTATAAGGTGCCAACGCTGATCCCGGCCTTCCTGGCTATATCGTTGATGTTGGCATTTTCAAGGCCTTTCCGGGCGAATTCTTCGATACCGGTCTTCCTCAGCCTCTGAAGCTTTTCCTCTGAAACTCTCTTCTGCATCTATAAGGCCCCCGGTCAGCTGTTCATGGTCCTGAAGTTGTCCTTGTTCGACTCGTACAGCCTCTTGAAAACGCTGTAATTCCTGTCATATGCACCGGCCTTTTTCTCATCGGGATCAAAGGATGATCTTACTCTTATGAGGCCTTTTATCTGATCCAGATCATCGATGATCCCGAGGCCCACCGCAGCCACAGCCGCGGCCCCTATGGCTCCCACGTTCTGCGGATCCTCCACGATCTCGATCCTGCGCTTCGTGATGTCTGCCATCATCTGCCCCGTCACATCTGACAGGGCACCGCCTCCTACGAAGCGGACGATATCGCTGACCTTCACTTTCTTTTCCTGGCACTCCAGCATCCACCGCTGGTGGTAGCATATGCCCTCCACTACGGAGCGGATCAGCTCCGTCTTTCCGGTCTCCAGCCTTATGTTGAAAAACATCCCGGCCGCTCCCGGGTCTTCGAACGGGCACCTGTTGCCGTGTAGCCACGGCGTAAAGATTGTGCCCCCGGCCCCGGGCTCAGCCTTCTCGACCGTCTCCATGAGGTAGTCGTAGAGGCTGGAATACTTCTTCTCGAAGCCGCAGGTTATGTCCTTCTTCTCCAGGAAAATGCCGATCTCGTCCAGAGCCAGGTGATTTTTCACCCACTCCAGGCACTTACCGGCAGTCTCCATCTCGGCGAAGTAGTTGAACCTGCCCTGCTGCGCCCCGACTATGGAGGCGATCATGTGGGACACGTCCAGTATCTGGCTGTCCACCACCGTGGACACCCATCCCGAGGTTCCGATGTAGATGTGGGTCTCTCCCGGCCTGATGGCACCTGAGCCTATGGCGGTGAGAGGTGCATCCCCTCCTCCGCCGAAGACCTTCGTGCCGCAGGCAAGGCCCAGCTCTTCCGCCGGTCCTTCTCTGAGCGTGCCGGCTAGATCGCTCGACCCGATTATTTCAGGCAGGTGATCCATGTTGACCCCGTACAGGTCGCAGAGTTCCCTGCTCCAGCCCTCTCGCCCCGGCCTCGTGTCGTAAAGCATCGTGGCGAAGGCCGAATCCCTGGTCATGATGAAGTTCCCCGTGCACCTGGCGATGAGATATTCTTTCACGTCGAGCCACTTGTAAGCCCTGGTGAAATTATCCGGCTCGTTTCTCTCGATCCACTTGTACTTCCAAACCGGATCCTTCGCACTCAGAGAAGCCGCCTTGCAGATCCTCAGGCTCTTCAGGAGCTTGAAGACATTCGCTCCCTCTACCTTGATACCGCGGCCGAAGCAGGCCTTCAGTTCATCTTCTCCTCTCTGATCCATGTAGCTCATAGGCCTGTGTACGGGAACTCCATCCCTGTCAACCAGGACCAGACCCTGCATCTGAGAACAGAAGGAGATACCGCTGACCTCCGCAGGATCGGCACCGCTCTTTTCCATCACCTCTCTGGTGGCACTGCACATGGCGCTCCACCACTCTTCGGCGTCCTGCTCCACTCCCCCGTTTTCAAGGGTGTACAGCCCGTACCCCCTGGTGGAGCTCGCCATGAGCCTTATCCCCTCTTCGACAGAGAACAGGCACGTCTTCACTCCCGTGGTCCCAACATCGTACGCCAGAATATACATTTCCCCTCAACGCCTTTCACTTCTTTCTGAGCTTTGAATACTTAGTCACGTAGACCGTCCTCTCGGCTAGCGCAGCCTGAGGCTTCACCGGTTTGACCCCGCCGAAACTCTCAGCCAGATGCGCGGCGGCACACCCCTTTTCCATTACGGTGGCAAGAGCCTCCGCCTCGTCCTGGTCGGCCCCGCGGCAAATGGCACCGCGACCCTTCACCAGGACCGCATCACGTCGCCTTATGGCATCCTTTAGCTCGGAAACCTTTCCTGTCGGGAGTACGCATTTGATGGAAGTTCCGCCGATCTGAGCCAGATCGTCGATATAGGATCCCATTTCCTTCCCCAGACGGCTCATCTTGACGGTGTAAGGCTTTCTGGAGACAACGACGCACTTCTTATCGTCGGTCATGATCCTCCTCGCCCATCTCGGTGTGGACGGATCTCCCAGGAAATACACCTTGTCGTCCTCCACCTGCTGAGCGGCCACGTCTCCCAGGCAGTACTGGGAATAGACCTCCTCCGAGACATCCTCCAGGAGCTTCGTGCACCTGAAGGCCGACTCCACGTCTTCTCCCAGGCATACCGCGCCGTGGTTCTTCATGAGGAGCGCCTTTGCATCGGGGTTCTGGGAAAAGGCGGCTCTCACCTTTTCCGCCAGCTTCTCTGTGGAGGACATGGCGTACTCCGCGCAGGGAACGGTGTCCCCCATGACCGCCGCTGCCTCCTGGCTGACATCGCCAGTGTTTTCCACGTCGAGGCCCAGCACGCTTACAGCAGAAGCGTAGAACTGGTGTGTGTGGACTATCACGTTCACCTCCGGACGGTCCAGATATATGTAGCTGTGAAGGAATTTCTCGCTGGACGGCTTGATGTCTCCGAACCACGTGCCGTCTGCGGCATTCACCACAACGATCTGGTCAGGAGTAAGCGTGCCGTAATCCCTGCCGCTCGGGGTGATGGCGAAGAGGTCGTCGGATATCCTGACGCTCACGTTCCCCCAGGTCCTGGCCACCAGGCCCTGGTCCACCAGCATCCTGCAGGCCTTCAGCACCTGTTCTCTGGCGTCGTCCACCCTGCTGGGTATGACGTCGTGATCGAGCAGCTCAATGCCGCCGTTAAAATCCAGTCTCGTAAAATCTGATCCCATAATATCCGCCTCCGTCTACAGCTTTCCGCATTTTGAAAGGACTCTGTCGAATCTGGCGATAACGTCGTCGATCATCTCTTCGTCGTACGCAGCGCTGGTGTACAGTCTCGTGCCTGCCAGCGTTATGATGCCCTCTGCCATGTAGGCCGCACCCATGTGCTCCATCTCCTTCTGGCGCGCGCCGGTCTCCTTGAGGACCTTAGGCAGCGTCCACGGCTTGCTCCAGTCGATGAAGTAGTGCATGGTCCCGGCGTTGTCCAGGTGGCATACGGAACCCTGATTGAAGCAGACGAACGGCAGGTGATACTTTTCGATGGACTTATTTATCCCGGCTACCAGCCTGTCGGCCATCCTTCCTGCCTGCTCGATCGCGTGAGTCCTCTCTATCTCGCAGATCGTATAATATCCGGCCACGCAGGAGATAGGAGTCGCCGCCATGGTGCCTCCGCAGAGGGCCTTCTTGACCTTCTTTCCGGAGGAATCCAGCCCTGCTCCCATGTGGGCCATCACGTCTCTTCTTCCGCCTATGCCGCCGGCGCCCGGATAACCTCCTGCGATAACTTTTCCAAATACCGTGAGGTCAGGATTGATGCCGTAATATCCCTGCGCCCCGCTGAGGCCGATCCTGAAGCCGGAGACCACCTCGTCTGCGATGAGGAGCGCCCCGTACTTGTGGGCCAGGTACTCGCATCCCTTGACGAAGTCCTTGGTGACAGGCCTCGTTCCGCTCTCTGGCCCGATAGGCTCTATGTACACCGCGGCAGTGCCGCCATCCAGCTTGTTCTTCTTGAGCTTACGCTCCAGATCCTCAAGATCTCCCGGGAAGAACTCGTCCGTGTGCCTGAAGATGTAATTAGGGATGCCCCTCGACTGGAGTCCCTTTGTTCCTGGTATCCTGATCCCGTAGGCAAGCTGATCGGACCATCCGTGGTAGGCGCCTCCCATCTTGAGGATGTTCTTCTTACCAGTGTAGAGTCTCGCGATCCTGGCGGCCACCATGTCCGCCTCGGTACCGGACCCTAGCATCCTGAACATGTCCACCGACGGCACCAGGTCGCTGATCTTCTTCGCCAGCTTGTACTCGTACTCGTGGAAAAGTCCAGTGGAAGGTCCGCAGGTGTTCAGGAGCTCGATGACCTTCTCCCTGACCTCCACCGGGTTGCTTCCCAGCACTGTCGGTCCCCCCGCCTGCAGCAGGTCGTAGTACTCGTTTCCGTCGATGTCGTACAGCTTCGCTCCGGAAGCCTTCGTGATCACTATCGGGAAAGGATAGTTGAACGCCAGGTTGTGCTGAACGCCTCCCGGGATGATGGTCTTCGCCTCGTCGATCATCTCCTTCGACTTAAGACACTTCTTGTTGAAATACTCTTCTTCGTACTCTGCCAGGTATTCCGGCCTTATGGAGTAGATGGGGCCGTCCCTCAGGGCGTCCAGCTTGCTGATGACCTCTTCCACATCCAGATATTCATCGATCGCAAAACCGTTATAGGCCATGTCATTCCTCCTTAAATATTCTATTTCAGATTCGGATGAGCCAAAATGAGCAGTCACTCAATTTAAATCAATACTATTCGCCCGGTGGTGTAAAGTCAATGAGTTAAACGCTATAAACCTTATGAATACAAAGTTTCACGGAATTTCGATCTTTCTGTAACGGATCTGTTCCGCCGGTGTTGACTGTTGCGCATATTGATATATAATTGTCATAGACCGCGGTCTAAAAGATGGTCTGTATTTTCTTTGACCTGCCACCGTAATAACTGGAACAGGGATTGGTTTGTTGTTTGCAAAGGAGGAATTGCAATGGCTATTAAACCGAATGAAGAGAAAGTGCTGAAGTACATGGAGCAGCAGGGCTACGATGCTTTTCTGATCTCCAACCCTACGAACGTCCGCTACGTCACGAACTTCACCGCCAGCGACGGGGCACAGCACCTGCTTTTCACAAAAGAGGGGAAGATATACTTTATCACCGACCTCAGATACTCAGAGGATGCGGCGATCGAGTGTCCTGAGTGCGAAGTATTCATCTGGAGGCTCCCCGGCAAGACAGTCAGCGATGCAGTTCAGCACCTGCTCTCTGAAAACGGATGCAAGAACGTTGCCTTCGAAGCTGACGCCTTCACTTATGACTCATACATGGTCATGGACAGCACGGTCAAGGTGGAAAAGATCCCTACTCAGGGCGTCATTGCAGACATGAGAATGATAAAGACTCCGCAGGAGATCGCATACCAGAGAGCCGCATGCCAGATCAGCTGCAGAGCACTGGAGAGGCTTCTCGAGGACATCCGCGTCGGCATTACCGAAAAGGAGCTGGCTGCCATGCTGTCCCTTTACATGGTACAGGAAGGCGCCGACACCATGCCTTACGGAAACATCCTCATCTCCGGAGCCAGAACGTCCCTGCTCCACGGAGTTCCGAGCGAAAAGGCAGTCCAGTACGGCGATTTCGTCCTCATGGACTTCGGATGCCAGGTCAACGGCTACATGTCAGACATGACCCGTACTGTAGTTGTAGGTCAGGCCACCGAGGAGCAGCGGACGGTATACGGGCTCGTGCAGCAGATGTTTGACGCCTGCAACAAGATCACAAAGGCCGGAACGCTGGGCAAGGACATCTATCTCGAGTCCCTGAAGCCTCTGGAAGGCACTCCTTACAAGGGATATGAGTACAACAACATCGGTCACGGCATCGGCCTCTTCGTACACGAGGGACCTTTCGACAGCATCACCGACGAGACACCTTTCCCTGTGAACAACGTCCGCACCATAGAGCCTGGTCTTTACATCCCTGGCTGGGGCGGTGTGAGGATCGAGGATCAGATCCTGATCACCGAGGACGGCTTCGAGAACATGACAGACTTCACTCACGACCTGATCGAGCTGTAGGTTTTTCCGGAAAAAAGAGAACGCCGGCTGAGCCGCGGCTGGCGGGGCAATAAAAACGAGCAGCAGTTCTCCACCAGATGGAGATGACTGCTGCTCTCTTTTATTGCATCGTTATTATATGTCCTTTGCGCGCTTTTCCACCCGCAAGGCTATAGTGATACCGCACCACCGCCATGCCCCGTTGAAAAAACTTCCTACTCGGCCTTCCGGTCCGTGAGCCACGCAGGCTTTCCCTTTTCCTCTTCTTCGGGCTTGTTCACCAGGCAGTTGCTGCACTCCTCGTGGAGCTTCTGGCCTTTGAGGGGACATTCTCCTCCGTTCCTGTCCTTCTTCTCCACGATCTTGTTGGTCACGGCACACCTCTCATAGGTGCGGTTCCCTGCGTGCTCCTGTATCTTCTTGATGTTCCCGTGTTCGTCGTAGGATATTATGCTGTCCCCTGTGCGCCTCTTCACTATCCGTGCAGGAGCTCCGACAACGGTGGTATCCGCAGGTACATCCTTGAGAACAAAGCTCTCGGCTCCCACGACCGCGTTATCGCCTATGGTGATCGGACCGAGGACCGTCGCCCCGGCGCAGATCGTCACGTTGTTTCCCACTGTAGGGTGCCTCTTGCCGCTCTCCTTGCCAGTGCCGCCAAGAGTAACTCCGTGATACATGCTCACGTTGTCTCCGATCTCCGCAGTTTCTCCGATCACGACCCCGTGACCATGATCGATGAAAAATCCTTTTCCAATGGTGGCACCAGGATGGATCTCGATCCCAGTCTTCCTTGCAGCCCTCTGGGAGATGAACCTGGCCCAGAAGAAATGCCCCTTCAGATAGAGCTTATGAGCCCTCCTGTAGGATCTGAGGGCCTGAAAATAAGGATACAAAAGGACCTCGGCCTTTGAATGGATGGCCGGATCACGCTCCTTGATGACCTCGTAGTTCTCGTTCAAGTCTTTAAAAAATCCCATATACATCACTCTTTTTCTTATTGCTTCAATGGTCGCGCGCCCCGCCCCGGGCGTCCTAATTCCCTTAAATCCCCTAGGAATTAAGATGATTATATTCTCTGATTTCTCGTTTTGTCAATGGGATAGACTAAAGCCATTTTTTCTTTATAAAATACCTGATCTCCAGGATGAGAAGCACCGCGCTTGCGCAGATCATCACCGGATAGGAATATCTGAATCCCAGCTCCGGCATGTACTTGAAGTTCATGCCGTACCAGCTGGTGATGAGAGAAAGCGGCATGAAGAGCGTGGTGACGACCGTGAGTATGGTCATGATCCTGTTCTCCCTGATTTCCAGGTGGGTCACATAAAGCTCTTTGATGTTGACCGTGTAGTCTCTGAGGGAAACCGACATGTCCTTGAGCTTTTGGATCCTGTCGGTGAAGAGCTTGAAGTAGCGGATGTTGTCGCTCTTGAAGAAATGGTTTTCGTTCTCCTGGAAAAACTCTCCCAGGTCGATGAGCTGCTCGTAGTGTATGCGCAGGTCCCGGAGGTCGCTCCGTATCTTGCTGAGCCGCTTCTCGTCAGCCACCATGTCATCGTTCAGGATCTTTCTCTCCATCTCGTCCAGCTCGTCCTCGTAGGTCTCCATTATCAGGGCATCGTTGTGGATGAAGTGATCCAGCAGGTCGTATATGAACCTCTCCAGGCTCGGGAACCGCCAGCGCTTCACCAGCCTCATGGACTCGATGATCCTGTTCACCTGATGGCTGTCGTCTATCAGAACGATCCCCTTTTCGTCTAGTGCAAAGGTGAACCTGAGATCCTCGTTGTCCAGGTTGGTCCTGTCCGGGATGCTGAAAGCACCGGTTATGGAATCGTAGTTTTCCTTCGCCTCTGTGATGTACGGGGATACGGCGGTCGGATCGAAATCGATCCCCAGATCGAACTCATCCTTCATCTCGTTCCACTGGCCCGTGGTGAGCACAGCCACAAACTGCTCGTCCGTGGCGAAAAGCTGATCAAAGGATACTTTTTCCAGTTTTTCTCTTATCAGGTAAAACATGTTCAGTCCTTCTTTGAAAAAATCTTCTTTCCTCCAGTGAGCAGGGCTCCGGAATATGCGCCGGCAGCCACTGGAACGATGTATGATACCGGAAAACACAGCATGAGCACGGCAACTACCACCAGGGGCTTTTTGCTCACGTTCCCGTACAGAGCAGCCACCACTACCGCCACCGCAAACAAAGGACTTGCTCCCGTGATCCCGGCCGCCGCAAACCCGATGGCCGAGCCTCCGAATATGATCGGGAATATCTTTCCTCCACGCCACCCGAGGCTCATACACACGTTAGTCAGGAAGAGCTTGGAGATCCCCATAGCCAGCAGGATAGCCGGTCCCATGGCCGTCCATCCTTTCATGAGCTCCTCAAGCTGATCTTCCCCGGAAAACATCGTCATCGGAACCAGCCAGCTCACACATGTCAGGATGATGCCCGCCGCTATTCCCGATATCACACGCCGGTCTCCGATCCTCTCCGCCATCCAGGACGATACCCTGTCAAACGAACTAAAGGCGAGTCCGCCGACGACACCGATCAGGACCAGAGGTATGAACCACTTCCACTCCCCGAGGTGCAGACCGGGATCCGCGGAAAATCTCGGAAGGCCTCCCGACTCTCCCGTCAATTCATTGAACACCTTCATCACCAGCAGGGCACCGAAGAGGCTCATGGCATAAAGGAAAAACCTGGTCTTCTTTGACACCAGCCTTTTTCCCTTTCCCCTTACGTCTGTCTCTGTCTCCGCGACAGGATCTGTACTACCGGCGCCGATCCTATCCGTTTTTCCTGCAGCACCAATACCGAAAGCTGACTCGATCTCGTCTGCGAAAATGAACAGCGGCGCACCGAAAAGAGCGCACATCACAGCACCGAGGCCTGCCTCCTCCATTCCTTTTACTTCAAAGCCCTTGCGCCTCATCGTAGCGTTTACCCAGGACACCAGCCCCGCGATGATACCTGACAGGCCCGCCTCTGGTCCGACAGCACCTCCGAAAAAGAGCGGCAGAAGTGCCGATACAGCCACGACGCCCAGGTGATCATATGGATAATAGCCGTCTCTTTTCACCTTCCCAAGGACCTGCTCCATGGAGTCAGGCAGGTCTCCATGCTTCCCGTGCCACAGCCCTATCAGAGCCCCGCCTGCAGCGCAGACCAGCATTCTGTACCATATAGTCGATCCGCCCGGAACTATTCCCGGCAGCCTGGTCCACAGCAGCTCTATAACTACCCTCATGATGTCTATTACCAGCCAGACGCAGGCGCCGGAAAAAGCACCCAGCACAAAGGCGAGGCATCCGAAAAGAAGCATTGAAGATGTGCGGCGTGATCGACTCATCATTGATCCTTTCTGGTCATGGTGAAACGAAAGACCCTGCAAGCCTTGATTTCTCAGTGCTTGCAGGGTCATGATCATTGGTTGCGGGGGGAGGACTTGAACCTCCGGCCTCCGGGTTATGAGCCCGACGAGCTACCAACTGCTCTACCCCGCGATATCAAATTGTCTGTATTGGTGCCGGAAACCGGGCTCGAACCGGTACGAGATAAAATCTCATGGGATTTTAAGTCCCAGGCGTCTGCCAATTCCGCCATTCCGGCAGAAGAAATTAAATGGCTCCGAGGGTGGGGCTCGAACCCACAACCTACCGGTTAACAGCCGGTTGCTCTGCCATTGAGCTACCTCGGAAAATCCTGTCCCGTTTTCGCGACTTCATTAGTATACACTTTGAGCAGGGGTGTGTCAACGTTTTTTTACAATAATTGCAAAATATTTTTACACGGCCGCGGAGCTACTCCTCTGCGGCCATGTTATCCTTTACGATCTCGATCTTTTTTCTGTATTTCTCCGCGCTGTCGTTCAGTCCGACGGCCTCGTAGACCTGGATGAGCTCCTCCATGATCTGAATGTTGCTCGGAGAATACCGGAGCGCGGTCTTGTAGTCCTGGATCGCCTCCTCGGCGCTGCCAAGAGCCGTCTCGGCCTGTGCCAGGTAATACCAGAGAGGCCACCACTGGCTGTAAGGTCCCTCCGTGTAACCAAGCAGAACGTCTCTGCCGTTCTGGAAGTCCCCTCTCAGGATATCGTTCACGGCAGCCTCTATCTTCACCGGCTCCTCGAGGGATTCAAGCCTTTCGCTGATCTCCTCCCTCATGTCCTCTCCATCCTTGTCCGTGCGGGACGAGGACAGCTCCAGGAAGGTCTGCCATGTGAGCTGGGCTTTTTTGTACAGGCCCAGGTTGGCATATGAATATCCCAGAAAGTAGTATCCCATATCGAAGTCCTGGTGGATCATGGTAAGGAGCTCGAAGATATCGATCGCCTCGGCCTTGAATGATCCGACATAATTCTCGTCGTCATTCTCCAGTGAATAGGCATCCGTAAGCGCCCTGCCATAGTAATAAAGTGCGTCTCTGTTCTGAGGGTCCATGAGAAGAGCCGTCCTGAAAAACATGGCTCCCGCCTCGTAATTCCCTGCAGACGACCTCTTTACGCCTTCTCCAATCATGGCCTTCACCGCCTGATCTCCGAAGATCCTCTTTATGTATTCAAGATACTGTGCCCTGAATGGAAAATCCGGGTCTCCCCCCAGGACGCGGCCCATGTTCACTGCGATGGTCCTGGTGGTCAGCTCCTGCCCTTCTCCTGCATCCACGGGAACGGGCACTCCCTTCAGGACTTCGGCCATCCCCAGGCGGTCCAGCATCTCGTCGTTCAACTCATCGAAGAGAGTCCCCTCGTTGAGCTTTCTGAGGTATTTCGCCACCCGGTCCTTCGGCTCATCCTGCTTCGGAGTCCTGCCGCCCGGCTCCGAGCCGCCGTCAGCACCGCGTCCGACGGACTTCTCTTTTTCCCCCTGAAGGTCCTTAAGCTTCACGATCTCCGTCATCTACAGTTCCCATCCTTTTCTGTCGAACTTCTTTACTTCTTCCGGGCTCATGCTCTTCTCCATGTCGTCGTGGATAACGTCCATGAGGACCTGGAGGCGCAGAGTCTCGTTGCTGCTGTCGTACTGCCGCTGGGCGAATGCATACAGTATGCGGTAAAGATCGTCCATGCGGCCGGTCTTTTTCGTGAGACCGTTACGCTGCACATAGTCGGCCAGCTCCGAGAAAAAGGAGTACGGCCTTGCGCCGGTATCCCGGAAGATCCGGTCCAGCGACTGGGAGAACGCGTCGGTCCCGGTGTAAAGCCCGGTGATCTTCGCCACGTCCTTGATCCTGATCAGCTCAGGTGCTGTCATGAAATCGTTGGCGATCACCTGGTAAGGCGGCCTCGTGCTGTACACGTAGCCGAACCGGTCGGCCTCCTCCCTCAGAAGTGTCCCCTTTCTGAGCCTAAGGATGCGGATGTTGAGAGTGGCCGTTCCCAGGCCGTACGCCTTGTTGAACGTCCTCTCGAAGTGCTGCGGCGTATCGTACGGCAGTCCCGCGGTGATATATGAATTTATCCTCACCTTGCTTGTCTGGAGAAGCTTGCTCACGTTGTACATCAGCTGATAGATGTTCGCCTTTCTCCCCACCGCATCAAGCGCCTCGGCGTTGGTGCTCTCGATATCCATGTTGAACTCGAAGAGCCCCTCCCTCGCTCCGGAGAGCAGCCTGATGGTCTCGTCGTCCAGATAGTCACCGTTGATATCGAAAACGAACGTGGTCACGCCGTTGTCGTTGCTGATCAGGTAGTCCCAGATCTTGTAGGCCCTGTCCACGTCGTAGTTGAACCACTTTTCTATGAACGTTACAGACTTTACCTCCTTGATGAGAAAATACCTCAGCTCGGAGCACACCCTGCCGAGCGGCAGTGTCCTTATCGTCCTGTCCGGCAGCACCTGAGAATAGGCACACCGGTCAGGGTTCCCACGGAAGGACTGATAATAGACTTCGTCTCTGCTGGAGAGCTCTTCTCTTTCGTATGGAAAAGGGATGTTGTCGAAATCCACAGGTTCCGGGAACTCGTTGACGAATATCGTCCCGTTGTCCCTGTAGGCCAGCCCCCTGATGTTGGCGAAATCGAACTGGTATGTGAGGAGCGTCTTCACGAAGGAAAAGAGGATCATCTCTCCCTCGCCTCTGAACACGAAGTCCACCTCAGGGTGCTCCTCCATGTACCTTCTCGTTCCGAAGGACACCTCCATGCCCCCCACTATGATGTTCACCACCGGCACAGCCTTTTTCACCAGCTCCGCCAGGCTGTCGATTCTGGAGGATATGCGCATGTTGGTGTGGAAATAGACCAGGTCGTATCCGCCACGGACTATGTCGTCGTACATCTCCCCCACTGTCATCTCCTCGGGATATTCCTTTACAGAAACATCTGCGGGAGAGTCGGCGACTGCGCTGTACATGTTTTTCAGCGCGAGCTTGTTGTGAATGCATCCGCTCTGAATAGTAGTAAGAAGAAGTCTCATCTCTGTTATTACATCCTTTCAGGAGCCTGGATACCCAGGAGGCCCAGGCAGTTTGCTATCACGGTCCTGGAGGCGCTGACAAGGGCCAGCTTCGCCAGTTTTTCCTTCTCGTCATCGACCAGAATGTGTTCGTCGTGATAGAACTTGTTGAAGCTCTGTGCAATGTCCACCAGATGTCTCGTGAGGATAGAAGGCTCATACTTCTCTCCGGCATCCATGATCACCTCAGGCACTCTGTACAGGTCCTTGATGAGCTGATAACCGCTTTCCGAGGTTATGTACCTGAAGTCCAGATCCTGCACGTCCTTCAGCTTTTCCAGGTCTCCCCTGGAGGCCTTTCTCAGCACGCTGCATGCCCTGGCGTGTGTGTACTGTACATACGGGCCCGTCTCTCCGTCGAAGTTAGTCACGTTGTCCCAGTCAAAGACGTAATCCTTGATCCTGTTGTTGGAAAGCTCCTGGAATATCACGGCTCCTATGCCGACCTGCTTTGCCACCTGGTCCACATCTATGCCCTCGGTGTTCTTTTCGGCGATGATATCCCTGGTCTTCTCCACGGCGGTGTTCAGCACGTCCTCCAGGAACACGACCCTTCCGTTTCTCGTGGACATGGTGCCCTCAGGCAGGCTGACCAGTCCGAATGGTACATGAACACAGTCCTTCTGCCAGTCGTATCCCATTAGCTGAAGGACTGCCTTCCACTGCTGGAAGTGGAGGTTCTGCTGTGATGCCACCACGTAGATGCACTTGTAAAAGTCGTATGTCTTTTTGCGGTAGATAGCGGCCGCTATGTCTCTCGTTGCGTAGAGACTGGAGCCGTCGGACTTTTGTATGACCGCCGGAGTGCTGATACCCATTGACTCCAGATCAACGATCTGGGCGCCCCTGGACTCCTGGAGAAGCCCCTTTTCCTTGAGCTCCTCGATGACCGCAGGCATCTTATCTGAATAGAAGCTCTCACCGGCATAGGAATCGAAGGTGATCCCCAGCATCTCGTAGACCCTGCTGAACTCCTTGAGGGAGAGCTCTCTGAACTTCTGCCACAGAGCGACTTCCTCCTCGTCGCCGGCCTCGAGCTTCGCAAAGGCCTCCCTGGCCTTGTCGTCGAGCGAAGGATCCTTTTCCGCCTCTCTATGGAACCTGGTGTAATACCCCAGCAGGGTCTTGATCGGGTCCTTAGCCAGCTCATCCGGGTCTCCCCAGAGCCTGTAGGCTACGATCATCTTACCGAACTGCGTGCCGTAATCTCCCAGGTGGTTTATCCTCACCACGTTATAGCCCATCTCATCATAGAGCTTGTAGATGGCGTTTCCGATAACGGTACTCCTGATGTGGCCGATGTGGAAAGGCTTCGCGATATTAGGAGAAGAATACTCCACGATCACTGTCCTTCCCTTTCCGATATCCGAACGTCCGTAGTCCCTGCCCTGGGTGAGGACAGCATTTACCACATCAGCTGCCACCAGTTCCTTGTTCATGAACATGTTCACGTACGCGTTTACAGGCTCGACTTTCTGGAAGAGAGAAGAGCCGGAGATCCTTTCTGCCACGTCCTTTGCTATGAGCGGAGGTGCCTTTCTCAATACTTTGGCCAGCCTGAAGCACGGAAACGCGAAATCTCCGTGGCTGGTGTCTCCCGGTATCTCAATAAGTCCTGCGATCTCCTCGTCGGTGAGTCCGAAGGACGGATCATTGATCTCCTGCGCTATCTTCTTCTTAAAATCGATCATGAATCCCTCTCCAATCAAAAAGTGTTATATCTGTATGGTGTCTTATTTTCTTACAAAGACCTCTTTGAAGTTGTTCTCGGTGGCCACGGGAATGCCCATATCCTTGAGCATCTTTGTGAAAATGCCGTTTCCCGAAACTCTCCTTCCGGTAAAGGTCCCGTCATAGATGTATCCGCAGCCGCAGGACGGGCTGTAGGCCTTGAGGATAGCTCCCTCTATGACCTCTCCCTTCCTCTCCGCTGTGTCCATGGCCAGCCTGAGGGCCTCTTCAGCTCCCCTCTGGAAAAACTCGGTAACGTCCTTTCCCGACTTATCGATGACACGGCCATCCACCTGCTCTGCCGGCTCGCGGGGAGATTTCAGGCCTCCCTGGGCCTCAGGGCACACGGAAACACAGCTGTGCTCCTCACAGAAACGAACGACGTCGGGCTTCACGTTGTTGCCCCCGTCGTACTTGCAATTTATGCCGATCAGGCACCTGCTCACGATAAACATAGATCACACACCTTTCTCCACCACTGCAGAAATTACTTTTTCTTAAGCTCCACAACGGTAACGCCTTCTCCTCCCTGATTGTAAGGAGCAGGCTTTATACCCTTCACAAACTTGTTTCTTCTGAGCTGATCCCTCAGGCCCTGCTGAAGGATGCCCTTACCTCTTCCGTGTATGATGTTTACGGTCGTCAATCCCGACAGATAAGCGTCATCTATATATTTTGCCACTTCTATGGATGCGTCGTCCAGGTTTTTGCCGATCACGTTGAGCTCGGGCTTCACCGTCCTGGCCTTCCCGGCGGCGATCCTGGCATAGGACTTCCGCCTCTGCCTCTCCTTGTTGCCCTGAGGTTCATTCTTCAGGACAACAAGATCCCTTGCGTTCACGTTCATCTTCAGGGAACCTATGCGGACGGTCACATCGCCCTTTGCGTCGGGAGGCGTCTCCACCTCGCCCCTCTGCTGGAGGGTCATGACTTTCACGAGGCTGCCGACCTTCAGGTCCTCGGCCCTGGCACCCTTTTCCCTCTTCTTCGGAGCTGTATGAGAGTCCTGCTTCTTCGCGGCCTCTCTGAGCTTCCGCCTGCTGTCTGCAACGGCTGCGGTCCGGTGTCCCTTGTCAGCGTCTCTGGAGGCCTTGAGTTCTCTGCTCACCTCCTCCACCTGATCCTGGGCGTCCCTGATGATGGCGGCCGCCTGCCTCCGCGCATCCTCGAGGATCTTTTCCCTGGAAAGGCGGGTCTCCTCGGCCTCCTTCGAGGCCTCCTGGAGTTTCTCCTCCGCTCTCTCCCGGATCCTCTTCGCCTGGGCGATCTGCTCTTCGGCCTCCGCCCTGCCTGCCTCCACTTTGGAGACGGCATCCTCGAAGTTCAGCTGGTTCTCGTCCAGCAGCTCCGAGGCCCTGGCGATCACGGATTCCTTAAGTCCGAGCTTCCTGGAGATCTCGAAGGCGTTTGATCTGCCTGGAAGTCCCACTCTCAGCCTGTAGGTCGGCGAAAGGGTCTCCACGTCGAACTCCATGGAAGCGTTCTCCACACCGGGGGTCGAAAGAGCATATTTCTTAAGTTCCGTGTAATGTGTGGTGGCGGCAACCATAACGCCCTTGCCCCGCAGCTCCTCGATGAGGGATATTGCAAGCGCGGCTCCCTCTGACGGGTCGGTGCCTGAACCGAGCTCATCCAGCAGAGCCAGTGTGTCAGGCCCGGCCTCGGTGATGATCTCCGAGATGTTTTTCATGTGAGAAGAAAAAGTGCTCAGGCTCTGCTCGATGCTCTGCTCGTCTCCGATGTCTGCGAAGACGTTCCGGAGCACCGGGATACGGCTGTCCGCCAGGCACGGGATGTGGAGCCCCGTCTGAGACATGAGAATGAAAAGACCGATGGTCTTGAGAGTCACGGTCTTTCCTCCGGTATTAGGTCCGGTTATGAGCAGAGTGCTGTACCCTTCCTCATTTGATGCGCCCCCGTCGCCCGATGGTCTGCCCAGGGAGACATCGATAGGGACCACCTTTTCAGGATCGATGAGCGGGTGTCTTCCTCTGTGGATATAGAGTCCTCCTGTGGCGGTGACCTCAGGCTCACAGGCGTCCATCGCTACGGACAACCTGCCCTTGGCGTTTATCACATCCAGCTCCGTCAGGAGATTCTGATTGTTGTTCAGCTCGTGGAAATGCTCAGAGACCTGATCGGTCAGCTTCTGAAGGATCCTCTGGATCTCGGCCTCCTCGGCCAGCTCCAGCTCCTTCAGCTGATTGTTCATGTTGACGATCTCCTGAGGCTCTATGAAAAGTGTTGAGCCGCTCTGCGACTGGTCGTGGACGAGGCCCGGTACCGAAGATGCGTACTCTCTCTTCACCGGCACCACATATCTGCCGTTCCGCACCGTGACTATAGAATCCTGGAGATTTTTCTGGAGAGTCCTGGAGCTGGTGTATTTGTACAATCTGCTCTTTATCGCCTCATTTTTGTTGCGGATCTCTCTCCGGATCCTCTTGAGTTCCGGAGACGCATTGTCGGCGATCTCATCCTCCGAAAGGATGCACCTGTTTATCTCCGACTCCAGGCCCGGCTGTGGCTCCAGAAGATCCGATATCTCCGAGATCACCGGGATCTCAGGGACATCTTTGGAGAGGAAGGCCTTTACCTCCCTCGCTCCTGCGACGCTTCTGCGCACCTGCAGAAGCTCCCTCATGGACAGGGTCCTGCCCTTTCTGGCCGCAGACAGGAGCTGGCTTATGTCGCCGAACTCCCCGACCGGAATTGACCCTTTATACACAATAACGGAAACAGCTTCCGTTGTTTCCGTTAAGGCTTCCTTCACTGAACGTACATCCGTGTGGATATCCAGTGTGGCTATCCTCTTGCGGCCGAGCTCAGAGCCCGCCATTCCGGACAGCATTTCGATTATTCTGTTGTAGTCCAGCAGTCTCAGAGTCTTACTCTTCATCAGTACCCTTCAGCTTCTGGAGATTTCTCATTTCGTTTCTCAGGCTGACGTTCTCTCTCTGAAGGTCGAAATATGCGTTCTCCAGGTCGCTGCACTTGGCCTCGAGAGCCTTGTAGCGCTCGCTGTCCTGGACGGCCTTGTCATTGTCGTTTCCGATCTTCTCCTTGAGGTCCGTGACCTGCTTCTTGGCATTCTCCCACAATGAGATGTAGTGCTTTACGTCGTTGTCAAGCTGGTGGTTTTCGGTCTGAACCTTGAGCAGCAAGTCGCTGTTGTCCATGAGCTTCTCGGCCAGGTTGATCGCAGCGAGAACGGCACACTTGTAATTTGGATTGCTGTTCAGGATCTTGCTGGTATGACGGATCTCGTCATCCACGTACTTGCCGATCTCCTTGATCTTTTCCTCGCTCTTTTCACCCGAAAGAACATACGTATTGCCGCAGATCACAACCTCTGCTCTGTTTCTTTCCATACACTGCTCCTATCTAAAAGTAATATCACATGTATCGAAGCCGCTGTTCCATCAGCCTCTTACCGCCTCATACATAAGTATCGCCGCCGAGATCCCCGCATTGAGTGACTCGACGCCATCAGCCATCGGAATGGTGACTCTCACATCTGCCATATCCATGAGACCCGGAGAGATGCCCCGGCCCTCGTTTCCTATGACCAGCGCCGCGCCCCGCTTAAGGTCGGCGTCATAATAGGGGACCCCTCTCCTGGGATCCGTCACCACTAATCTCCGCCCGCTTTTCCTGACTGCATCCAGGACTTCATCCTCGGAATCCACCGTGAAGAAGGGGATCTGAAAGATCATTCCCGCAGTGGATCTCAGGACCTTCAGGGAAAAGACGTCAGCCGTCCCCTTCAGGGCTATGATGCCGGCGTATCCGGCCGCTGCCGCAGTTCTTACCATGGTGCCTAAGTTTCCGGGATCCTGGATCCTGTCCAGCACCAGGACATTGCGCAGGCCTTCTCCAGAGCTTACAAACCGGTTCAGATCCCATACGGGCTTGCGTATCACCCCGACGACTCCCGCTCCGCTCTGAGCGTCGCTGACTTTTTCCATCAACCGCTCTGGAACCACAAAGGTCTTCTCCGGGACGGCCCGATCCAGCATCTCCCTGAGATCACTCATGTGACCCCCGTCAGACACCAGAAAATACTCGGCCTCCCAGTCCTGCTGCAGCGCTTCAGTCACCAGGTTGGCACCCTCTATGAGGAAGAGCCCCTGCCGGTCTCTGTATTTCTTTCTCTTGAGCCTGACCACTTCCTTTATTCTGTCGTTCTTGTCAGACTGTATGCTCAGGCTCATTGATACTTTCCTTCTTGTTTCCGTGTACTAAAACGCCGCAGCTCTACTTCAGGAAATCAGGAACGTCGAAGTTTGACGACGCATCCGGATCCTCACTTCCCAGAAGGGAAGAAAGATCCATCTCTGTTCCGTGGAGTCCGTCCGCAGTCTCGATAGGCTTTCCAGGCTTCCTTGCAGGCTTCGCCTTGGCCTTCTCAGGGATCTCGTCAACGAGTCCGCCCATGGTAAAATCCGTAGCGATGAGGGTGATGGATACGGTGTCGTTCATATCCTCGCTGACCGTAGCTCCGAATATGATATTGGCATCCGGATCCGCCTCTGCCTGCACCTTCTCGGCGATCTTGCTGATGTCCAGCATTCCGAGGTCCATTCCGCCGGATACGTAGAGCAGGATGGACTTGGCTCCGTCGATCTTGGTCTCCAGCAGCGGGCTCTCGACCGCATTCCTGACAGCGTCCTCGATCTTGTTCTCTCCGGTCCCGACACCAACGCCCATGTGAGCGATGCCTCTGCCTTCCATGACGGTCCTGACATCGGCAAAGTCCACGTTCACGATGCCGTACTGGGAGATGAGGTCGGAGATGCCCTGTACGCCCTTGCGCAGAACGTCGTCTGCCATAGCAAAGGCCTCCATCATCGTTGTGTTCTTCTCGCTCGAGTCGATCAGCTTGTCATTAGGGATAACGACAAGGGAGTCAACAAAGTTCTGCAGGTACTGAATGCCCTTTGCCGCTCTGTTCCAGCGCTTCTTTCCCTCGAAGGAAAAAGGCTTTGTAACGACGGCGACAGTCAGCGCTCCGCAGTCCATGGCAGCCTTTGCGATGATAGGAGCCGCACCTGTTCCTGTGCCGCCGCCCATTCCAGCCGTGATGAATACCATGTCGGCATCCTGAAGATAGCTCGTGATCTCCTCAAGTGTCTCCTCTGCTGCTCTCTGTCCGATCTCAGGGTTCGCTCCAGCGCCCCTGCCTCCGGTGATCTTCTCACCGATCTGTATCTTCACCTCTGCCTTGCACTTGGCCAGAGCCTGTTTATCAGTATTAACTGCTATGAAAGTGACGCCCTGCATGTCTGTGTCGACCATTCGATCAACTGCGTTGCATCCGCCGCCACCTACGCCTACTACCTTTATAATTGCTGCATTGTCCTGGTCTTCGACAAAGTCAGAAACGAATTCCATCATAGAGCTCCTCCTAGTCTGTAGTTACATATATGTTAATATAGCATAATAATTGTGTTATTGCACGAAATTGTTTCTTTTTTCAACGCCTTTTCAACGCTTACCCAACATTTCTTTACACTGTATGATCAGACATCCGGGGTAAAGGAAGCGTATCCGTCTTCACTGATCGCTATCGTTCCCCTTTTGATGTTTTTCGCAAATAATTTCTCCAGTATCTGCTGTATATGCCCGTCGTCGATGGAGCTTTCCACTTCCTTTATGGCTCCGGAGACGACCAGGCTCTCATATACGTAGCATCTTATGTACATCTCCGACATCTCGATCCTAATGAAGTAGATGCCTCCGTCGTCCATCTTTCCAAGAAGGGCCAGCGCATCCTTGAACACACTGGCATTTTTCGCCTCCAGAGGCTCTCCAAGTGTTGCCTTTTTGATCTTGATGCCCGTCAGCATCGTCACCTTCGGCGGTGTTTCAGTCTTCCTGAGAAGGATTCCGTTGCGGTCTATGACCAGATATTCGTCTCCGTACTGGATCGCCGCTATCTGCGTCCTCTCTTTCACGGTGATGATCAGCGTTCCCGGAAGTTTCCTGTGTACCTCCACCGACTGGATGTACGGGTTCTGCAGTAGATAATCCTTGATCTGCCTTATACCCGGGTTGTAAATTAGGTTCCGCCCTGTCTCTGCGTGGGCCATCTCGATGATCTCGGTGTCGGTGAAGTATGTGTTGCCGTTGACTTCGATGCTCTTCGTCGTGAAAAAGCCCGAGAGGGAAAAAGCCACGAGGGCGGCCAGTGCGGCGATGATCGCTATTCGCCTGGCTCTTGAAGCGGGGGTCCGCTTCCTCTTCGCACGCTGATCCTCCCTTTTTTTCATGTTTTCAGCAACCTGTTCCTCAGGGGTCATGTACCGCTCCCGTTCACACTGTGTTCAGGGACTATCCCCTGATATCACTCATGATATTATCGTAAATTATATCCGTGGCATTGAGGGGTGCCACTCTGCGGCTTCCCTGCTCCATCTCCTCCAGCGTCTCAGGCTCTCTCATGAGCTGAGCGAGGGTGTTTACCACCCTCACACAGGAATCGCCGTCCTCACGGACGATGACCGCTCCGCCCTCGTCAGCTACAGCCTTTGCATTGTAGTACTGATGGTCGCCTGTCACGTTTGGAGACGGGATGAATATCGCCGCACGCCCCGCCGTCATTATCTCCGCCGCGCTCAGAGCACCGGATCTGGAGATCACGATGCTCGAAGCTCCGAGCACCGCGGGCATGTTGTCTATGTACGGGGTCACCCGTATGTTGTCATGATCTTTGATCCTGAGAGCGTCGAGCTTTCTTACCACGGAAGAGTAGTAATTTCTGCCCGTTCCGAAGATGACGCTCGTCCCGCTCTTCCCGGCGTACTCCCTGACGCATTCGACTCCGATATCGTTGAGGGTAGCAGCGCCCAGACTTCCGCCGAAGACCGTAATGACAAAGTCATCCTCAGGGATGCCGAGTTCTTTTCTGCACTGTGTTCGATCCAGATCGTAAAAGGCTTTTCTCACCGGATTGCCGCTGTAGACCAGCTTATCGTGATCCTTGAAATACATGCCGCCGGCCTCGAATCCGAGGAACACGATGTTTGCGAATTTAGAGAGCTGCTTGTTGGCGACCCCAGGAAAAGCGTTCTGCTCGTGTATGTATATCCTCACTCCCAGTTTGTGTGCCGCCAGGACCACCGGAGCGCTGATGAAGCTTCCGGTGCTGATCACCATGTCCGGCCTGAACTTCTTCATTATGCTCAGAGCCTTGCGGTATCCTATCTCGGTGTTCCACGCTGTCTGGAACAGCTTCATCGGATTGCTCCTGTCTATGCCCTTGGCCCTGACCAGCTTGAGGTCGAAACCGTGAGCCGGAACGATCCTCTCCTCCATGCCGCCGTACGCGCCTATATACAGGATCTGCGTGGACGGATCCTTTTCAATGAACTTATCTCCGATGGCCAGAGCCGGGTAGATGTGTCCGCCGGTCCCACCTCCTGTGAGCACTATCTTCATCTCAGATCTTCCTTTCTGGAAATATTCAATACTATACCCATTGCCGCCATGAACACGAGTATGGAGGTACCTCCGTAGCTGACGAACGGGAGCGTCACTCCCGTGGCCGGCATGGATGCCGTAACGACGGCGATATTCATGAGCACCTGCACTCCCAGCATTATGCCCACGCCCGAAGCCAGGAACATGCCCAGCTTATCGGGAGCGTTGGCCGCCACCACGAAGCACCTTTTTATCAGGAAGAGATAGGCGACCATCAGCAAAAAGATGCCAACGAAGCCCAGCTCCTCTCCGATGACCGCCAGGATGAAGTCATTCTGGGGCTCCGGCAGGTAGAGGTTTTTCGTTATACTGTTCCCCAGCCCGAGGCCCTTCAGGCCTCCGTTGCCGAGGGCTATGAGAGACTGGGACACCTGGTATCCCTCTCCCTGACTGTTTTTAAAAGGATCGATGAAGTTGGTGATCCTCGAGTACCAGTGGCTGTCCGGCAGGAATGTCAGGATGAATATCACTCCTGCGACTCCCGCTCCGATAACGGCTCCGATGTATCCCCAGTTCAGTCCTCCCACGAGGAGCATGCCGACCACGATCACCAGTATCACTATGGCCGTGGACAGGTTAGGCTGTTTCACGATCATTGCCGCCTGCACCAGTGTCAGAGCAAGTAGCGGCAGTATGCCGTGCCTGAGGTCCGTGGCCCTGGTCGGGTCCTTCGACAGGAAAACGGCCGTGAATATGATCATCGCCAGCTTGGTGAGCTCACTCGGGGTGATGCCGATCGGTCCGATGTAGATCCACCGGGTGGCACCATTCACGCTCGTTCCCACAGGCGTCAGCACCAGTGCCAGCATCATCACTGTCACCATGAGGTAGATCCTGTTGTACCTAGCCATCTTGTGATAGTCCCACCTGGCCATGAAGAACATCAGGACGAACCCGGCGGCTGCAAATCCCGCCTGTTTTTTCAGGTAGTAGTACGGGTCAGGCTTGCTCAGGTTCACCGTGGAATAGTACCCGGCGCTGAACACCATCACCACTCCGAAGAGCACCAGGCCTGTGACCAGGAGCACTATGATGTAGTCGTATACGGACAGCATCCTGATGGTGGACTCCGACAGATACTCCCTGGGATCCGGAAGGTGCCTCTTGCGCCTCTTTTCCACGTTCTCCCCGGAGCCGTTCTCCGCCGCTTCATTCCTTTTTCTTTTTTTCTTTTTTTCTTCGGACTTCCTTGCCATCGTCACCAGAATGCTTTCTCAGCGAGGGCGATCTACTTCAGGAGCTGCTCGACGCAATCTTTGAAGTGCTTTCCTCTCTGCTCATAGTTATCGTACATGTCCCAGCTGGCGCAGGCCGGGGACAGGAGGACCTTGTCTCCCTTTTCCGCCAGGGACACCGCTTTCTTCACGCAATCGTTCATATCCTTTTCGTAGAATATGCTGGAGAATCCCGCCTTCTCCGCGGCCTCTCCGATGATACCGCCGTCCCTTCCCATGAGGATCAGGTGCTTTACCTTTCCCGGAAGGTGCTGAGCGAACTCGGTGAAGTCCTGGGCCTTGCCGTCTCCCCCGGCGATGAGGATGATGTTGTCCTTCAGTGCGTTCAGGGCGATGATGGCGGCGTCTGTATTGGTCCCCTTGGAGTCGTTGTAGAACTTTACTCCATCCACCTGTCCGCAGTACTCGATCCTGTGCTCCACTCCCGGGAACTCACGGATCGTCTTTCCAATGATCTCATCGTCTATCCCGGCGCAGAACGCTATGGCGGCTGCAGCCAGCGCGTTTTCCACGTTGTGGTCGCCTATTATATTCAGCTCGTCCACACCGCAGATGTCGTGGATGCTTCCGTCTCTGTCGGCGATCACGATCCTGCCGCCTGAAACGTATGCGCCCTTTTCAAGTTTTTCAGTTCTGCTGAACGGAAAGAGCTCCGCCCTGCAGTCGTATTTTTCGGCCAGCTCGTAGCAGGCCTGATTCCCCTTGTTGATGACCAGGACGTCGTCCTCGGTCTGGTTCCTGAACACGTTTGCCTTGGCCTCGCCGTAGCGCTCCAGGGTCTTATGCCTGTTCAGGTGGTCCGGGGTGAGGTTCAGTATGGCGGATATGGCCGGCCTGAATGTCTCCGTGGTCTCCAGCTGGAAACTGCTCACCTCCGCTATAAGCCACTCGTCCGGCGCAGACTCGAGAGCTACGGACATAACCGCCACTCCGATGTTGCCCACGACCGCCGTGTTCCTCCCTGCTTCTTTGAAAATGTTGCCGACCAGGGTGGTGGTAGTGGTCTTTCCGTTCGTTCCGGTGATGCCGACGAAGGTGCCGCGGGAGATGCGGTATGCCATCTCCAGTTCTCCTATCACCTCGATGCCCATATCTCTGGCCGTCTGCAGGAACTGCAGGTCGGTGGCCACGCCCGGGCTGAGGACGATGGTGCTGTATTCGCCTATGTTCTCCGGATCGCATCCGAAAATGTACGGGATCCCGTTTTTCTCCAGCCAGGTCACCAGCTTCGGATCCACCTTATCCCTGGTCTTGGAATCCTGGCATGTGATCTCTGCTCCCAGGCTGTGAAGGGCTTTCGTGGCCGCGACTCCGGACCTGCCCATTCCTACCACCAGGATCTTTTTTCCTCTTACTGCTTCTCTGTTCTTCTCCGCAAAATCCTCAGGTATTGCAGTTCTCACATCTTTGCCTTCCATTTCACACCCTCCTGCTGCCGGTCACAGCGATCTCACATCTATATCGTTCTTCTATATAACGGAATAGTATCCGATCACACAGCACAGAGCCGTAAACGTGGAGAACAGAAGTACGACTCTGACTTCATTCATTCCCCCGAGCTCAAAGTGATGGTGAAGAGGTGCCATTCTGAAAAATCTCTTTCCTCCTGTTTTTCTGAAATACGTCACCTGAATGATGACGGACAGCGCCTCAAGGACGTAGATCAGCCCCAGCACGGGAAGGATGAACTCCGTTCCTGTAACTATGGTGACAGCCGAGAGCACTCCTCCGAGAGCCATGGAACCGGTATCGCCCATGAATATCTTTGCTGGATGCCTGTTGAATATCAGGAATCCTGCGAGAGCGCCGGCGATGATCATCCCCGAGCTTGCGAGCACGCCGTTTCCGGCGCTCAGTCCGATGGCTGTCATCCCGATGCCCACTATTATGGTCACTGAAGACGCAAGTCCGTCCAGGCCGTCAGTCAGGTTCACGGCATTGGACATGGCGATCTCCACAAAGATCACGAACGGAATGAAGAGATATCCGAGGTCCACCCATACTTTTGCAAACGGGATGAAAACAGATGTTCCGACCTGTCCGGCAAACATCATGTAAAATGCAATGGCCGCGCCGAACACCAGCTGAAGGATTATCTTCTGCCTCGGATTGAGACCCAGATTGTTCTTCTTCGCTATCTTCTCAAAGTCGTCCAGGAATCCTATCAGCCCGAAGCCGACCATGGTGAGTATTATCACCATGCCGTCGGGATTTCTTCCGAAAGCCAGGATCACCCCAACAATTATCCCGGCAACAATGGCTATCCCACCCATGGTAGGTGTGCCGGCCTTGCTCTTGTGGGCCTGCGGGCCTTCCTCCCTTATGTACTGACCGAACTGCTTCCTGTGGAAATACGGTATCAGGAAATATGTCAGCACGGCCGTGACAAGCATGGCTATAACAAAATACGGTATCAGGGATCCTCTGTTCATGAATGTTCTTTCCTTAAACTCAAATTTCTTTCAGACGTCAAACGAGGCACCTGCTACCTGTCTCCTTCTTCCACAAGGACCTTCACCAGCTCTTCCAGAGCCATTCCGCGGGATGCCTTCACGATCACCAGATCGCCTTCCTGAAGTCTGGACGGCAGATCCTTTTCCGCCTCAGCCCTGTTCTCATAGCTGATAATGACCGGAGCCTTCTTCCCATCCTCAGACTTCTCACGGGCTCCCTCTGTGATGTCCGCCGCCAGCTCTCCCACAGTCACCAGGACGTCCAGGCCCGTCTCCAGAGAATATTCTCCGACAGACCTGTGGAGGGCAGCCGAGTCGGCTCCAAGCTCCAGCATGTCTCCGAACACCGCCACGGACCTTCCTTTCCTTTTGCTCCTGGAAAGGATGTCGAGGGCGGCCTTCATGGACTCCGGGCTGGCGTTGTACGTGTCGTTGATCACTGTGTATTTTTGTGTCTCCGACACATCCAGCCTGTTGTCGTTGGAATATACGTTTTTGAGTGCCTCTATTCCGTCTTCTTCACTTATTCCGAGCCTGGCACCAAGAGCTATTGCGAGCGCTGCGTTCCAGCTGTTGTGGGCTCCTATCACAGGAAGCTTCATCTCGAGCCTCCCGCCGGTCTCTCTCCCCTCGCGGGCACCAAACTCCAGCGTGCATTTTACACCATCTATCCCCTCATCGCAAATTCCGGAGATGCGGTAATCACACCGGTTTCCTGTGCCGATGGTAACTATGTCGAAATCGCCCTTTGTGTGCTGTCTGATCCACTGCGGCTCCAGCTCGTGACAGTCGCTGTTCACCACCAGAACGCCTTTCTGGCCGTTACGGCCGAAGCCTGTTGTGATGGCCAGCTTGGCCTCAGCCAGCTTTTCCCTGGTTCCGAACACCCTCATGTGAGCGCTTCCTATCGTGGTGACGATGGCGGCCTCCGGCTTCACCATGTCCACCAGGTCTTCCATGTCAGCTCCGTATCCCAGGCCTATCTCTATCACGGCTATCTCGGTATCCGGATCGAGTCCGAACACGGTGAGAGGAATGCCGTACTCGCTGTTCAGGTTCCCCGGGGTCTTTCCCGTTTTGTATTTAGAAGACAGAACGCTGTAAACGAACTCCTTTGTGCTGGTCTTTCCGACGGAACCCGTCACGGCGACGCGCCTGAGCTCAGGCCAGTCTTCCATGTATTTCTTTGCCAGCCTCATGATGGCCCTGGTCGTGTCTTCCACAAGGATGACGTTTACATCCCCGGCCTCCTTCATCTTGTCAGCCCACTCCCGGTCGGAGACCACCACGGTGTGGCAGCCCCTTTCCACCACGTCCGGAAGGAATCTGTGAGCGTCCACCCGCTCACCTATGATCGCAAAGAACAAACCGTTTTCCCGGACGTTCCTGTTGTCTATGGCGACGTTGTCGACTGTGTCATACATACCGCCTTCCGCTCTCGCCCAGATGCGTCCCTCTGTTCCTGCTGCAATATAATCGATGGTTACGGGTCTCATGCCTTCTCCTTTCAGATGGAAATGGATCTGTGATGATTTAGTTTACTTACTGTAGAGGTATACCGTGGAGCCCTTCACCACCTTGGTGCCGGCCTTAGGATACTGGTCGACCACGCTGAAGGAGGTGCTCTCCTGGCCAGACGGCACTGACTTCACGCTGAGCCCCTGTCCCTGGAGCTTCTTGATGGCCTCCTGGCTGTCGGTGTTGGTAACGTCTGGCACGGTCACCTCGCTCTGGGCCATGGAAGCCTCTTCCTTGCTGTTGTACTTTCTCTCAACGCCCTTGTAGACGAGGGTCTTCTCGAGGATGTTCTTGATGATAGGGCCTGCGGTGTCGGCACCGAACTCGCCCTTGGTAGGCCTCCTCACCAGTACCAGCACGGAGATCTGAGGATCGTCCATAGGGGCCATGGCGACGAAGGATGTGACCTTGTCGTCGGAGTAACCGCCGTTCTCAGCGATGTTGGCAGTTCCGGTTTTTCCTCCTACCCTGTAGCCGGGGATGTAGGCGCTGGTGCCGCCCCCGTCGCTGACGTAGTATTCCATTATCTCTCTCATCTGATCTGCGGTCTCTTTTGCCACCACCTGGCGGACCGCCACATCAGAGAAGGATTTCACTGTTTTTCCATTGGAGTCCACGATCTTCTGGACCACCTTTGGCTGCATGAGTACTCCGTCGTTTCCGAGAGCGTTTATGGCGGTCAGAAGCTGGATCGGCGTAACTGCGATGCCCTGCCCATATCCAGTTGTCGCCAGATCTACTTTTGAGAGGCTGTTGGCGTTCTTGATGATGGCCGTTCCCTCTCCCGGAAGATCGATGTTGGTCTTCTGGTTGAAGCCGAAAAGATCTATGTATCTGTAGAATTTCTGGGCCCCCAGGTTCATGGCAACTGTGGCCAACGCCGGGTTGCAGGAATTTCCAACGGCCTCCTTGAGGTCCTGGCTTCCGTGTCCCGCAGAGCTCCAGCAGTGGAGCGTCGTACCGTCAACATCTATGGCTCCGTTGCAGTAGTACCTGGAGCTTGTGGTGGCCGATCCAGTGTCTAGGGCAGCCGCCGCTGTAATGAGCTTGAATGTGGAACCTGGCTCATACACGCCGCTGACTATGGAGTTGGTCCACATGCGGCTCAGGTAGTCGCTCTGCTCGCTGGTGCTCATGACCTTGAAGCTGTTGTAATCCTCATCGCTGGAAGGTCTGTAAGGGTTGTTCGGGTCGTAGTTCGGCGTGCTGGCCATCGCCAGAACGTCGCCGGTCCTTGGATTCATGACGATGCAGGAAATTGAGTCCGCGCCCGTGTCCTCCATGCCCTGTGCCAGCGCGTCCTCTACGTAGTGCTGTATCACCTCGTCGATGCTGGTGACCAGGCTGTCTCCATCCTTGGTCTCGTAGTACTTGCTGCTGGCAGTAGCCAGAGGATTGCCCTGGCTGTCTGTGCTCCTTATGATCCTTCCCTTCACCCCTGCAAGTGTGGAGTTGTACTGGTACTCAAGGCCCATCAGGCCGCTGTTGTCGCTGTTGACTCCTCCCAGGAGCTGAGCGGCAAATGCGCCGTTCGGATAGGATCTCGTGACCTTGGTTCTGACGACCACGGCACTGCCGAATTCCTTCTGGGCCTTCTTGATCTGAGACTGCTTAAGGCCGTCCGCCAAAAGTGCCGGATTGTCCTTGCCCTTCAGCGCCTTCTCAATATCGGAAGCATCCTTGCCGGTGATCTCCGCCAGCTTCTGGATGTTGCTGTCTCTCTTGCTCTTGCTGAGGCCGTCGGCCCTGTACAGCTCGTTGGTGTATCCGTAGAGCTGGTATTCCGTGACTGTCTGGGCGAGGGCCTTCATGTTCGAATCGTATATGTTCCCCCGCACAGGATCAAGGGACGTGTCTGTGGTCTGCATCTCCGCGGCCTTCACCTGAAGGTCATCCGCCCTGACCACCTGCCACCAGGCCGTCTTGAAGATGAGGAATGACATGACCACCGCCATGAGGGCGAATATCACGGAGAGCCTCTGCCTGTTGGAAAAGCTGACGGTCTTCGACCGCCGCAGCTTCGACCTCGCGCTCCTCTTTTTTCTCTTTTCTATTATCTTCTTTATCTCATCGTCGGTGTAGTTCGCCATCGCTCTCCTCTGTATTACGAAAAAAGGGCCACTAACCCTCGGGGATCAGTGGCACCTGCGGAATCGATCCTAGCTGTACGCCTCGTCCTTGATGGTGGCGGCCAGATCCGAGTTGGTGTTTTTCTGCGAGCTGATAGCAATGCAGTTCTGAGAATCCGGATGCACCATGCCGTATTCTTCAGTGGCCACTTTCTCGATCTGATCAACGTTGGTAGCCTCGCCTATCTGATCATTCAGGGAATCTATCTCAGCCTGAAGATATTCGTTGTCCTTCTGCAGCTGAGTGTTTTCTCTTCTCAGGTTGGCAGCAAAGGCAGCCATGAACACAATGAGGAGGCATATCATGGCCACGCCCACTATGAGCATGAATCCCTGATACCTTCTGAGGGCCTCTTTCTTCGAGATCCTTCTGGCTCCCGTTCTCGCCCCGGTCCTCATCCTGGACGAAGTATCGGATGATACCTTTCCCAATTGTCTTGTTGCTCCTGCTGCTGTCATTTTACTCCCCCCGGCTGGCTGCATCCAGCTTTTCTATGACCCGGAGCTTCGCGCTCCTCGATCTGGGGTTCCTCTCCAGCTCTTCGCCGGAAGGAACGATCGGTTTTCCGGTAACTTTCCTGACGTCTGGTTTTTTTCCACATACACAGACAGGTATGTTCTTCGGACAGGTGCACGGATCCAGTCTCTTGTGAAAAGCCTGCTTCACTATCCTGTCCTCCAGAGAGTGGAAGGTTATTATCGCCAGCCTCCCACCTGGCGCCAGAATATCCGGCAGCGACTCGGCCGCACGCTTCACGTGATCCAGCTCCCCGTTCACCTCGATGCGTATTGCCTGAAACGTCCTCTTCGCCGGGTGAGGTCCTTCCCTCCTGGCCTTTGCGGGGATCGCCGCCTTGATCACGTCCACCAGCTCCCAGGTGGTCTGTATCGGCGCCTCTTCCCTTTTTCTCACTATGAACTGGGCTATCCGGGAGGCCCATCTTTCCTCGCCGTATTCCCTGATCACTCTCTCTATCTCCCGCTGGCTGTATCCGTTGACCACGTCGTAGGCCGTCAGACTGTCGTCCTCGTCCATTCTCATGTCAAGAGGGGCGTCGTGCATATAGGAAAAGCCTCTTTCCGGGTTATCCAGCTGGAACGAAGACACCCCAAGGTCCAGGAGTATGCCGTCTGCACCGGCAGGTCCGCAGGCCTCCCTGAGCGTCTCCAGATCGCTGTAGTTCGTGTGGAGGAATCTCTTCTCACAGGTGAACCCCTCCAGTCTCTTACGGGATGCGTCAAGTGCATCCGTGTCTCTGTCCACCGCTATGAGAAGACCATTTCCATCCAGCCTTTCGCATATCCCGGCCGAATGGCCGCCTCCACCGGTGGTACCATCGATATATGTTCCTCCCGGCCTGATGTTGAGCGCTTCCATCGCCTCGTCGAACAGGACGGGAACATGCTGAAATTCCATGTGTGCACTCCTCTCTACAGGTCGTAGGCCTCAAGCTTCTTTACGAAATCGTCGTTGTCCATGAGGTTCTCATCCTCAGGATCGTTGTATACCTCACGGCTCCACACCTCGATCTTGTCCAGTGCTCCCAGCGTGATGAGATCCTTCTTTATCCCTGCGTACTTGATAAGGTTCTGCGGGATGTGGATCCTGCCCTGAGAATCCAGGCTGCACTCCTCTGCATTGGAGAAGAACTGCCTGATGAACCGGCGGACGTCTCTGTCGGTCTGGCGGAGCTTGCTTATCTTGTCCACCAGTACCTGCCAGTCCTCCATGGAGTAGATGTAAAGGCACTTGTCGAATCCGGCGGCCAGCATGCAGGTGCCACCCAGCTGGTTACGGTATTTGGCGGGAACGATCATCCGGTTCTTGCCGTCTATTGAGTTTTCATATGTTCCAGTGAACATGCGTCCCTCCCGATAAGCCGAAAACAGAACCGAAAAAACACACTTTCCCACACTTACTGATTATTAGTGCCACCATTTTAACCCACCACCCACCACTTTTCAACGCAAATACTCCCCTATCGCTCCCGTCCCTCCACTTTGCCGCCCACGATATTCCGCAATTTTTTTCCAAAATCCGGAAAAAAGCGAAACGGGCACCACATATGGTGTCCGTTTCGGAAAAATCATTCTATTTGTTGTTTCTTAAATTTGTTATCCCGTGGTAGAGCGGGTGGAGTGCCGGTGGAGGGCCCGCCCTTAAACCCACGGGTAAATTGTGCTATCATGAATCGTGTTCTGTCCGGGACGAACCGGAGCAGATGCGATCATTCTTTCAGATAAAGGGGTAAAGACACAATGCACGAGACAGCGATCAGCAGGCGCACCTGGGAAAAGATCATCCTTGTAGTGGCGGGAAATCTCTTCTACGCCTGCGGAAACAACCTGGCCATAATGCCGCTCCACCTCTACAGCGGAGGATTCACCGGTATAGCCCAGCTCATCAGGACGGTCCTGATCCAGATCCTCCACATGCCCGTCCCTACCGGGTTCGACATCTTCGGAGTGGTCTACTTCCTCATAAACGTACCGTTTTTCTTTTACGCTTATAAAATCATGGGCAAAAAGTTCTGTCTCACCACGCTGATCTCCATCGGCATGGCTTCCGCCTTCCTTTCCATCATCCCGATCCCGGTGCACCCGATCATCGAGGACAGGATGCTGGCGGCTTTCTTCGGAGGGCTTGGCTCTGGCGTGGGCGCCGGCATGGTGCTCCGCGCAGGAAGCTCCCAGGGAGGCCAGGACCTTCTGGGCGTGTGCCTCGCCAAAACGCACCCGAACTTCAAGGTGGGCACCGTGGGCATCATCGTGAGCGTCACGGTCTACGTGTTCTGCCTTTTCATGTACGACATCACCACAGTGCTCTATTCCATCGTGTTCGCCATCATCACCGGCCTGGCCATCAACAGAGTCCACGTCCAGAACATCAAGATCCAGGCGATAATATTCACCAAGGAGACCGGAATGTCGGCCGCCATAATGAACGAGCTCCACAGGGGCGTCACCAGGTGGGAGGGCACCGGAGCATACACCAACGACGACTCCCACGTCCTGGTCACCGTCATCTCGAAATACGAGGCCGGACACCTCCAGGATATAGTGGCGAAGATAGATCCGCACGCCTTCGTGATCCTGGACGAGAACGTCACTGTTCTGGGTAACTTCCAAAAGCGATTCACTGAATAGTTGACGCAGATATAGCTATACGAGGCAGCGTAGCAGTCGTCTGCGGCAACGTGGAACTTTTGCGGCAGAAATGCCACGGGATTCACGCATCTCCTTTTTTCCGTGGCAAGCAGATCACTTAGATAAACAGGTTGCTGCTGGCGTCCTCCGCGGCGCCCAGATAGGTGCCGACGCCCGCCAGGTCGACTCCATCAATGAGCTCTTCCTTTTTTATTCCCATGACATCCATGCTCATGGTGCACGCCATCATGGTGACCCCCTGTCTGACAGCCTCCTTAATGAGTTGATCCAAGGAGTTTACGTTTTTCTCAGCCATGATCTTCTTCATCATCTTGCCGCCCATACCGCCCATGTTCATCCTGGACAGGCCCAGCTCATCCACGCCTCTCGGGAGCATGGCGCCGAACATCTTTTCCATGCCGGATTTTTTCACCGTCTTATCAGGTTTCAGCAGTGCGGTGAGTCCCCAGAAGGTGAAAAACATCGTAACTTTCTTGCCCATGGCTGCGGCGCCGTTGGCGATGATGAAGGCGGCCATCACTTTGTCGAAGTCTCCGGAAAAAACTATTATGGTCTGTCCGTCTTTTGCGGCCGACGCAGCGGCACCGGCGGCGGATGTTCCATCCGTGGCTCCAGCAAGGCCCTTCTGTATAAGCGCATAATACCCCTCATCGTTCTCCCCGCTGGATATCACGGAATTTCCAGTTTTCCTGGCCCAGGCTTTGATATCCCTCACGAAGCCGGGATCAGAGGCGGTAACCGCCAGCTTTTTGCCATTCTCCATGGTCTTCACCATATCGTTGACTTTCATGAGCGGCCCCGGGCACTGCATGCCGCAGCAGTTCAACTTGACTGCGGGAACGGGATCGCCCGCTCCTGCGTCACATTCCTTTTCCTGGAAAAGACCCGTGATCTCCGCTCCGGGAACGCAGCTGCCATCAGACTCCTGACCCGAACGGCTCTCCAGAGCCCTATAGAGATTGGTGCCTCCCGGGAATACCTCCACATTGGAAAATCCGCTCTGCATGAGGATCCTGGCGGCGGTGTACGACCGGACCCCCACTGAACACATAGCAACGTAGTGCTGGTTCACATCCAGCTCTCCAATTCTATCTCTGAGCTGGGTGAGTGGAATGTGACGAGCCCCCGGAATGGAATAGGCCAGCAGCTCCGGATCCTCCCGGACATCAAGTACCACTGCATCTTCAGGCATCTCATAGCCGCTGAACCTGACCAGCCCGGTAAGGAAGTTTTCGGCAACGAAGCCTGCCATATTTACCGGATCCTTGGCGGCGGAAAATGGCGGCGCGTAGGCCAGCTCCAGATTTTTCAGGTCCTCTACGGTTCCGCCAAATCTGATCACGGTAGAGATGACGTCGATCCGCTTATCAGCTCCGTCGGCTCCCACGATCTGGGCGCCCAGCACCTTTCCGGAAGGGATCTTGAAGATCAGCTTGATGAGCATTGGCGCCGATCCCGGATAAAATCCCACGTGGGAATTCTGGGTCAGCACCACAGTCTCGTAGTCTTTTCCCTTTTCCGCTCCTCTTCTTTTCAATTCCTTCTCGTTCAGGCCGGTGGAAGCTGCCACCATGTGGAATACCCTTGCGATTGAAGTGCCGTTGAAGCCTGCGTATTTCGAATCCCTCCCCGCTATTCTGTCGGCGATGATCCGGCCTTCCTTTGCTGCAGGGCTTGCAAGGGGTGCAGGCTGTCTGTCTCCTGTGATGATGCTGTAAGTCTCAACAATATCTCCGGCAGCGTAAATATCCGGATCCGAGGTCTCCATGTGTTCGTTGACCTTCACGTAACCTCTTTCGTTGAGCTCCAGACCGGCATCTTTCGCCAGCTGGCTGTTAGGCTTCACTCCTATGGAAAGGACTACCGTTTCTGCAGCCACCACCCTGCCGCTTTTGAGGACGATATCCAGGTGATCCTCTTTTTCATCGAAATGATCCACGCCATCTGACAGAATAAGTTCTGTCCCGCTGTTTTTTATTTCCTGATGGATCATCTCCGCCATCTCCGGATCAAGGGGAGTCATCACCTGATCCGCGGCCTCGATGAGCACGACCTTGAGACCTGCCTTTTTCAGGTTCTCCACCACCTCGAGGCCCACGAATCCCCCGCCGATCACTGCGGCAGTCCGGCTCTTCTTGAGAGTCTCATACACCTCGTCTGCATCCGGGATGCTCCACAGTGTGTGGATCCTCGGGGAGTCTATGCCCGGGATCGGCGGCTTCACAGGCGATGACCCCGTGGACATGACCAGCTTGTCGTATGACTCTGTGTATGTGGTGCCGTCCTTCGTCTGCACCGTCACGGTCCTGGTGTTTCTGTCGATGCTCGTGACGGCGCTGTTGATGCGGACGTCTATGTTGAATTTGCTCTTCATCGCCTCCGGGCTCTGGACCAGGAGCGACTCCCTGCCGGCCACGGTCCCGCCCAGGTAATACGGCAGGCCGCAATTGGCGAAGGAGATATACGGGCCTTTTTCGAGGATGACTATCTCCGCCCTCTCGTCGAGCCGCCGCAGCCTTGCGGCACATGCCGCCCCGCCAGCGACTCCGCCTATGATAACGACTTTTTTACTCTTGCTGTTCATGCTGTTCATGATGCACCTCCGAATATTAGTGGAAAGGCTGGAGCAGTGGTAGCCGGGATAGGGCCCAGGGTTCGTAGGGTTCCGGCCCGGGGATTTCCGTGGCCGTGAGTCTGTGGGCTGATCCAAGGGATCCCGAGCCCGGTGGCCGGGATCCTACCGCTGTCCGAGACTCTTTCGATATCTGCGGAACCATGATAATAAAAAAACGGACCCGGTTCTGTGACCAGGTCCCATAAGTGGTTATTTTCCTTCGTTTTCCATGATATAGGGCGCTTCGGTTTATTCCGTGGAACCGTGATCCTTCTTTTTCCACGATATGGGGCGTTTCGGTTTATTCCGTGGAATCGTGCCCCTTCGTTTTCCATGATATAGAGCGTTTCGGTTTATTCCGTGGAACCGTGCCTATTCGTTTTCCATGATATAGGACGTTCCTGCGTATATCATGGAAGCAGCACCTGAACTCTCGCCTCACCGTCCGGTCTCAGCCAGCTGCCGAAGTCCACGTGGATCCAGTATCCTGATCCGGCCTCTTCCAGTGGACACCAGTCCGTCCCTGGCAAACTGCCTGACTGCACGTGCCACAACTTCCCTTGCAGAATTGATCTCGCCTGCTATCTCCTCCTGAGTCATGATGATCTCAGGGCATCCCGATTCTTTGTACTTTTCCAGAAGAAACCCCGCAAGCCGCTGATCCAGCCCGGCAAAGATCATCTGCTGCATCACGTGCATCACCGCAGAGAACCTGCGGGTCGCAGTCTCGTAGGCGAACTCCCGTACGTAGACGTTTTCCCGGAAAAGCCTGTCGAAGGCTCCCGTCGGCACGATGCGTAGGCGCGCGTCCTCTGCCGCCATGATCTGCGTCTCGAAACGGATCTCCGAAAGTACGCATGCCACCGACAGGACGCAGCTATCGCCCTCGCCCAGCTTGAACAGTGTGATCTCGCGCCCTTCGGGCGACACGATGTAAGTGCGGATAGTACCGGACTCCACCATGATCATGCCGAGGCACTCGTCGCTGCTGTCGTAGAGCTGCTGGCCCTTTTTGTACTCGCGGAGGCCGGCGGACCGTTTGAGGTACTGCTGCTGGTCATCGGTGAGGTGGGACCAGAACGGAAGGTTTTCAAGCATATCAGAGTCCTCCTCTATTTTTTATCCTTCGCATGCACCATCAGCCCGTGCCTCGCGGCGCCTTTTTTTCTTGAACGAGTCCCCCTCGATCATCGTCACATCCCCGAGTTCCGGGTTTATCGGGGACTTCCAGTGGGCGACCGCCGGTGTCTTCACTGTTCCGTAAGGAGTGGCCCTCATGAAGTCGCCATCCACGTCCTTACCCATCGCACGGAGCACGAAATCGATGGTGCCCTGCACCCCAAAGATCGAGGTGTTGATGCAGAGGTCGTAGTTCTTCGCATCGCCCCACTCTTTTCCCGTAAAATACTTGTAGTAAGATGCGTGGGCGCGGTCGACCTCGCGGAGCTGTTTTTTTGCAGTCCTGTGGTCCACGTGGTTGATGTTCATGACGCGCTGGATCCGCTGCTCCTCCGGGGCTGTGAGATAAATGCTAACGTGAGGAACGTTGTGATTTGTCAGGATCTGGTCGGCGCACCGTCCCATTATCACGAAGTTTTTCCGCTTTGCCAGGTCGAGGATGAGATCCGTCTGATAAAAAAACAGGGCATCTCTCGTCGGTAGTCCGTGGTACTTGTTTATCCTGTGTATGCGCTCCTTCAGCGAAGGGTGCTTCTCGACATAGGCCAGTCCCGGATTTGTCTTTAAACTGGAATCCTGCCAACGGTAGGCCAGCTCCTTTCTGCGGAGCCTGGTTTCATTTTCAGATTCTTCCCCACTCTCCGATTCTTCCGCATTCTCCGATTTTTCCCATCTTTTAAGCATCGCAGACAATATTTCCGCATCGTAATAATCGCCGTGGAAGGCATCCGCAAGCTTGAATCCTATGTAGCCTCCGCCGCAGCCGTAGGACCGGGAGATGCAGATCACGAGGTGGTCCTTTTTCCCGAATCTCTCACGGAGATTGAGCTCATTCAGCTCCGCCTTGTGGACGTTGCACACACCCCTGTCCCTGCTGCCCTGGATCAGGCTCTCCATCCTCTCGACCAGCTGCCCATAGGAAGTCATGATCTCGCTGCGCAGGTCCTCCTCCGGCAGCGTTCTGGCCATGTTTCCGATCAGAGCGACCTCGCTCCTGACGATGTGCTCTCTGCCCTCGCTCAGAGCATCGGCCACGGCCTGCACATTCATGCGCCGGTCTTCGGTGAAAACTCGGCCCAACTTGGATCCAACTGCCTTGTAGACCCTTACATCCAGGTCGTACACGTCGTTGGCGAACTGCAGTATCTCGTCGTTTCTGTCTTTTTCACTCATCAGTGCCACCTCCTACAGGAAAAACACTATCGTGTCCAGGAGAAATACCGGGATAAGCACCAGGATGGACCACTTCATGTACCCGAAGAAAGACGGCATGCGCACGCCGTTCTCATCGGACAGAGATTTCACCATGAAATTAGGCGCATTTCCAATATATGTCATCGCCCCCATGAAAACCGCTCCTGCGGATATGGCCATGAGCATCTGTGGCGGGATGACGCCAAGGGCCGTATGTAAGCCCGAGGAAAAATCAAGCGAACCTGCGGTGGTGGAGAACACCAGGTATGTCGGGGTGTTGTCCAGAAAACTTGACAGGAGTCCCGTGGACCAGAACATCTGGGCAGGTGTGTCCAGACCGAGCTCCGCGCCCCTGCTCTTCAAGAGCTGAAGTGCGGGCTGCATGGTCAGGAAAATCCCGATGAACAGAACAGCTACTTCCTTGATAGCTCCCCACGTCATGTGGTTGTTCCTCCTGACGGACACGTCCGTGGTCCTGAAGGAAAGCCATGCCGCCAGCAGTATGATGCCGATCTCAATGAGATCAGGCCACGAAAGGACGATATCCCCCATTATATGGATACCCTTCACGTTTCCGCTGCCGTCCTGGAACGCAGCCATCCCCGGGAGTACGCCGCTCAGAACTACGCCAAATACGATCATCACGAAGAACAGCAGATTGTGTCCGCCGTCCAGCTTGAGCTTCGTGCCACGCTCGCTGATGTCCGGGCGGTACCCCTGAGCCACGTCCTGAAGATAGTATTTCCTGTCGATCCTGTAAAACACCGTCAGCAATATTACCAAATTCAGGATCAGTATCGGCAGCAGGTGGAAGCTCCAGGTGAACAGCACTCCGTTCATGAAGCCCATGAGAAGCGGCGGGTCGCCCACAGGAGTCAGGCATCCGCCCATGTTAGATACCAGGAAAATAAAGAATATCATGATGTGCGCACGTTCCCGGCGCCAGGAGTTCATCTTGATCACCGGGCGGACCATGAGCATGCTGGCTCCAGTGGTGCCTATCAGGCTGGCCAGGATGGTCCCGATGGCCAGCAGCGCCACATTCACCTGCGGCGATCCCGCAAGGTCGCCCTCAAAAGATATGTTTCCCGACGCGCAGTACAGCCCAAAAAGCAGCACTATGAACGTCAGATAGTCGTCGATAAAGCAGCTCACCGTCATGTGTGCGGAGGCCGCCGGCCCGTATACCACGGCATAGAGGACGACCACCAGTACTGACCAGGCCGCCACAACAACAGGCTGGTGCGCCCCCCACCACTCAGGCTTCAGCACAGGCATCAGCGCGACACATGCCAACATGCCTATGAAAGGAATGCACAGCCATACCGGAACACTCATCTGTCTTTCTTCCCTCAACTTTCTTTAGTTTTTCCCAACCCTTAGCGAATGAATTTATGCCAACTTCACTAGTTTGTCACCAAACGGGCAAAAAAACAACCCCGCTACTCTTTGGCAAGCTAATCTCCGTCTTAGATACTTGCTAGTCTTCCTTATGCCCATCACATACCGATCCTATCCAAAATTTTTTGGCGCTATTTTGCTCAAAAGATCTAATGAGTTATTGATTTCTTTAGCGCATGATTTCTTTAACTGATCCAGATATACATCCGGATCGGCAAATGTTTCTTTTCTACTCGCATACTCTTCTAATGCATTGATTAGACGTTTGATTGTTGCATCATAGGGGGTATTAAATACCATTTTATTTTCATTAACCATCCTGGTAAGTTTGTTTCCATGTCCGATTACGCCCAATATCCACAACATGTATATACTATTCACCACTTTTGTCCCAACATCAGTTGCTTTGTTGATAAAGGCTTCATTTTCATCGCCATAGTACAATTGATCCAAAGAAACTTCCAAAGCACTTGCAATAATTGCAAGAGTTTCAAGCCCTGGTGCTTTTTTACCTCTCTCATATGCACTTATAACCGTATTTGCTATACCAGTTGCTCTTGCCAAATCTGTTTGTGCCCAATTCTTGTTCTTTCTAGCAGATCTTATATTATTCCCAATTAAGTTTGCATCACTCATTGCAGTTCCCTTATACTTTCGTATTTAAACAATATCTCTATTGATATTATACACAAGTTTAACTTTTTATGATAAGCGTCATTATTCGTCATAGCGAATTCCTTCGCATATAACAGTCTTTATATACCACTCATACAAAATAATACAACCAACTCGGAATTATATCGTCTCGCCATTTTCTTCATACTTGAAGTGTAGATAAACGAAGTAAATGGAGGTTCAAAATGAAGCGCAAAGCAATTATGGACGACGGATGTGATCCGGAGCTTGTGGCCGGCGCAAGATTTGACGGCTTATTTGATATCCCTGTAATCGAAAAACCTGAACAAATAGTTATTCCTTCTTCAATAGTGCCCTTTTCTGAACGAAACAAATTCACAGACTACAATACTGCCATTGGCTTTTACGAGATGGATATCAGATTTTCTGAAGTACTTATTTCACCAGAGAAATTTGTTGACGATTTCCGGAGATTTAAAGCCTTTATTTCACCTGATTGTTCTCTGTATAGAGATGCTCCATTAAGTGTACAGATCATCAATGTCTATCGTAATCGCGCAATTGGCAGTTATTACCAGCGACGAGGTCTTTATGTCATACCTCAGATACGTTGGGGAACCGAAGCAACATATACGACAAATGTGCTTCCGGAAGCCGTTGCCTTCTCTGGTATAGAGAAAAACAGCATCGTTGCAGTCGGAACATATGGGTGTATCCGGCATAAAGATGACAAAGACCAATTTAAGGCAGGTCTTGAAGCAATGTTGAAATGTTTGGAACCTCATGTCGTTTTGGTGTACGGACCGATGCCAGCATCTGTTTTTAACGAGTACCTGCACTGCACAAGATTTGTTCAATTTGATGACTGGACAAGAATCAGGCATAGAGGTGATGTATAATGGGCAGCGGAATCGGAGGCAATTATTCAGGTACCAGCGGTAGCTCTCAACCATATGCAAATACATACAAGGTTGTATGCAGTCAGCTTCGAAAGGATAAAAAAGACAGGGATATTTATAGCGGCAACAGTGGATACTTCAAGAATCCAACAGCTGTATATCTTGAATCTTCGGTTTCAGAAAATCGAATAGAGATCGAAGGTCACCGAGCCGAAGGAAAAATGACTTATGTAATGGACAAGACTGGAAATATCATTTTCGGTAAGCGGTCAAACCCAAACAACGCACAAAAACGCGCTCCACACCCTACCCTTATTGGTGGAAAGAATCCTGAGGTCCAATGTGCAGGAATGATAGATTTCCGTAAGGGAAAAATCTATTCCGTCGACATTAGCAGCGGTCATTATAAGCCGAACATCAAGTCCCTCGAAAAAGTGGATAAGGCGCTCCAGCAATTATGCAACAAAAATCCCAACCTCTTTTCAAGGGATTCTAAATGGAGGAAGAAAAAATGATAGAAGATAGAATAACCAAAGATACAGATTATCTATTTGATAGATCGTATGATGACGAACTATCCGATGAGCAGGAAGATGCTTTGTTGGATGCTGTTTCAGAGCAGATCACCAAGTACGGCTGGCCAGACACATTTAACAGTTGGCTGAATTTCCTTTACAGCAACTGCACGTCAGCAGAATCTGCAATGAATTTTGCAAATCTATTCTGGTGGTTTGGCGGTCAGGATCACGTTATTCCTGAACCTCATAAGTTTATCGCATATTTCTACTATAGAATAAACTATGATACTGCTAAGTATGATCCAAACGACGTTCTGGATAGCATAGCCATAACAATTCTTCCCCGTGCAGGTTTTTCAGAAGCTGACCTGATGACCAATACCGAATATATACCTGAAAAAGACCCACTAATTAAGGCACAGGTAGATGAGTATGCAAAACAGGGTTATTAACTTCTGGCGTCTTTTAGAGATAAACATAAAAGCTGGCTATCTCTAACGTATTCATGTTAACTCCCCTGGTTTGTCACCAAACGGGCAAAAAAAATAACCCCGCCCTCGGCTTTTCCGCCCGGTCCGAAGACCGCCGGAAACTCTCGGGAGCCGGGATGTTTTTTATAAGAGTACTTTTTCCGGAATAGTCTCTGGAAAAAGTTCGTCTATGCCTTGTCAGGATGGCGTTCCAGCCAGCCCTTGGCGTAGGAGCAGGTGGCCATCACCGTGCCCCCATTCTCGTGGATCCTGTCCACCGCCCTCTCCACGAGCTGCCCGGCGACACCCTGTCCCCGGAGCTTGTCAGACACCCACGTGTGGTTGATGTTGTAGATCCCGTTCCCGAGATTTTCAAAAGTTATCTCCCCCAGACGCTCGCCGGACCCGTCGTCTGCGTGGATCCCGTCCACCGTCTCAATAAACCTCAGATCTGCCATAACAGTCCCCCTTCCCCTGAAATGCATTCCAGTGCATGCCAATTGCTCACCAAAGTGGAGCAGTAATTCTTAAGAAAAGTCTAACATCCCACGGGAAAAAAAGGTGGAGCAAAAGAAAGGGTTTTGTGACGTAAATCAGGACTTATGCATTCGTCAATAATATTATTTCTGAGCATCATTGTTCATTACTTCTCTTTCACACACAACGTTCAATGCTCTCGATTCTCTCTTTTCCTTTTCTTGTATTAATTCTCACCGTGCTAATATGCTTATTGGGTTAATATAAACTAACGACCAAATTCATGTTTTCCAAAAGAATTAACCTTTGCCGTTCATAAAACTTAACCATACAAACTCATACAACTCCGAAGCAGTGCAACAATGTTCATAATAGCTAAATAGAAGGTTTAGTGCATTCGGTGGCAAGTATGGCTGATGGCCTTGCGTGCAGTCCAAGTGTCGCCTTGCATGTGTATTCAAAAGTTTTCATATTATTATCACCTTCCTGAACAGAGTAATACCTTTCCTGGCTAGCAGCATCCCTCGGATCCGCCGTCGTCGCTGCAGCAGGCTTCTGGCTCCTCGAACCATCCGAAGTGATGGCTGCGGTCGCCGAACACCGTGAAGAATCTACTGAAGCGGGTGTGCTGTATCATGGCGCAGGTGTTTCCGGAAACAGATACCGGAAGGTCCTTGATGAAGGTGTGGTTCATGTCCAGTGACCAGCTGTGCTCGTGCTCTGGGATGCCTCCGTCGTAGCGGATGAACTGACCGTAATTCTCAGCCGCATCCTCGATGAGGTCCGGCAGCTTCACGGCCCTGATGGTGTCGGAAGTGTAGCCGATGTTGCCGACCTTTTCCTCGATCTCCCTGTTGTTGATCGGTACGTCGGTGCAGGACACCACGCGGTAATCGTTCCACCCTGCCTTGTACAGCATGCGCCGGAAGTCCTCTACGTACATGCTGCCTCCCAGGCACTCGCCGAGGAGCACTGGATCGTGGTTTATTTCGTCAGGCACTCTTCTGTCTGCAAAAATATCGCTGAAGTACAGCTCCCCGCCGTTCTTCAGAACGCGCCAGATCTCGCTGAACACCTTCTGCTTTTCGTCGGCGAGGTTGATCACGCAGTTCGAGATCACCACGTCCACCGATCCGTCCGGGATGCCCGCGCTCTTGAGGTCCTCGATATAGCCTTTTCGAAACTCCACATTGTCGAAGCCCCACCGGGTAGCCATCTCCTTGTGGTATTTTTCAGCGATGGCGAGCTGATCGTCGTTCATGTCCACGCCGATCACGCGGCCGGATGGCCCGACGAGCTTTGCCGCCACGTAGCAGTCGCGGCCGGTGCCGCAGCCGAGATCCAGCACGGTGCAGCCCTCCAGCACGTCTGGCAGAGGCGAGCCACAGCCGTAGTATTTCGTGAGGATCTCATCCGGAAGCTGCGCGGAGATCTCCTTGACCTGCCGGCTCATCCCGTGGGATGAACAGCAGCAGACCGACGTGGCAAGCTGGCCGTCGTTCTCGGTGCTGGCGCTGCTGTAGTATTCTTTTACCAATTCGTGAGTGTCTTTCATGGATGCCTCCTTTGCCCTGCTGTCACTTTCAACGCAGAATATCAGTTGCTTAGTCATCTTCTCCCCCGAATATACCGATAAAATCTGTTGATTCCACATTGAATGGCAGATGCTGGATCATACCAGCTCGATATAGATTCTCCGGTGAGTAGTTTCCATTTGTCTTCCATGTAATTATCTTATTATCATTTGACAAGAAATCAATGGAATGTCTATTCCGTTTAAGAACCTTCATCGGACTCGTGTTGTGAGTCGTAAAGCATACCGGCTTACAGGACAAAAAACGTGTTTATTTATTCCTGTGGAGAGAGGGATCTTCCTCTTTTTATAGAGATCACGTTCAATAGTCACATTTGATAGCAGAATCACCCCATGGCGAGATAGTCGATATCAGAAGCGTCGGATATTACCCCGGGATTCGTAATAATTACCATAGCTTACCACTAGATTTCAAATATCAAAAAAATCGTTGAGACGTACAAGATTTTTCCGCATGCTGTTACGGCGGGAAATGGGGTTTCCGAATTCCCGTGGTAATCATGGTAGTGATGCTTGCAAAGCACATGAAACTGTCCGCCATGGATGCAATAAAAATCATCAGAACAAGATGTACAGAAACAGCAATCGTAAGAATCATGCCTGTGATCTACCACGGGATTTAATCAATAAAGCTATCTCGCCGTAAAAAACTCATGTTTTTTTGATCGGCTACGGCGAGATAACAATGCTCTCAAATCTCGGGGTAACCATATAACTGCTAACAAACATTCTTAACACGTTTTTGTCCTATAAGCCTCATTTGAGGACAGTTCTTTCATAAAAATAAAGCCGGCCAGTCGCCAGCTCGCGATGATCGGTGCCATAGATCAAATGTACATCGCAAACACAAAAAACCCCGAGACCATCATCTCGGGGCAAGATAATTGGCGGAGGACATGGGACTCGAACCCACGGGGCTGTTACACCTTACTTGATTTCCAATCAAGCTCCTTAGCCGCTCGGTCAATCCTCCGCATCACGGCTATTACGTTCGAACTAGAATGCGCTTCCCGTCGAACGCATGCTAGTTTAACATAGATCAAACATTGGCGCAAGCATTTTATACAGAGTTTTCACATTTTGTAACGTCGTCTATTTTGAAAGCTGAAATGTCTAACACTATGGATTTACTACCTAGAATGTATTCATCTCACAAACACCGTCAGAAGCCTGCTTTCCTGATCTCGTCTATAAGAGCCGGACGCCTCTTGTATTCCTGTTTCCACGACTCAGCAATAGAATCTGCCAGCGCTTTTCCTCCGTCATACCGGGTTATTTTACGCAGATAAGCAACTACGTAACGGTACTGCTTCCTGTCAGATACATTTTTAATCATATTACGAGCATGATCTGCATACATATCTCTTATCTCATGCGAATACGCCGGTCTCAGATCCTTCTCATATCGCTCAAGTACATCTATACTTCCGGTTGTGAGTATCTCCTTCACGAGCCTGTCGTACAGTTTCTCCTCATGCATAAGATCAAATCTGACCGACCTGCACGACTCTGATCCAAGAATTTCTTCCCGCATCACCGTCCATTCTTCATCGGAAATGATATTCCTGAGACGGTCAATATAACGCAGATTTTCCTGGTAACAGTTAAGCACTTGATACGATAGTTCATCAAGCAACTCCTTCTTCATATCCTGCCCGGCATAAAACTCGATAAGCTCACGGCTGTAGGCACTGACTGCAGAGGAGTTGGCAGCATCTCTGATTTTTCCCTTTTGGAGAAGTCCTGCCGCACAGTCAATGTCGCGGGTCTTATAGACAGCCTCAGCGTATCTGATGAGGATCGCTGGAAGAAAAGTATACCTTTCCGTATATGAGAGCACCTCGTCATCCGGCACTTCCAGCTCGATCATCGTATCAATCCGATTGTTGAGATCTCTGACAAGGGTCTGTGTCTTCCAGATGTTCTTGTTCTTCTTGTATTCTTCCATCTCGTTACAAATGATCCCGTCGAGTTCCTCGAGCCGCCCTTCCAGGATCGGTTTCGAGTAGAACCCCGTCATACGGAAGTCGTCCAGATAGTCCTCCATGTAATCATGCACACTACCGCTGCCTATCTGTCTGCAGAACCAGTCATACATATTCTCCTGCTGCAGATCTGATGCTCCTGATACTATCTTTCCCCAGAATTCACAGCATTCATCAGCTCCGTAAGCTATATCGCCATCATCATCTACCTCCGCATTGCCAATGGTGATAAACACATAGCATGTCAGATCAAAGGCTTCTTCCAGCATCCCCCGGTCGATCAGCGGCGAAACATCATTGTGGAGGAACCCGATCAGGTCACTGACAAAATCAGATGCGTGATTCCAGTAGATAAATCCGGACTGGTCACTGTGCTCATATACGATTTCATCTACCATGTTTTTCATCTTGAGGATCATTTTCTCATCGATCGTTTTCGAATACATTGCAGCGATCCTGTTTCTTAGAGATTCGTCATCAGACGCAAGTTTAAAAAGCATTTCACGCATTTCATCCACTGACATGCGCGAAATGCACTGCCTCAGTTCCTCTTCCTCAGCCTCAAGTTCGCTCACACCGAAAGGTTTTTTCTTCTTCTCATCATCTTGAGCATCACCGCAATCTGGGTGCCCGGCATCTGGATCCTGCCCCTTGCAAGATCCTTCTTCTACGTCCTCTGACTCTTTGGCCAGAGCATATAGTACAGCTGCCTCATGCTTGCAATAGTTGCCGTCAGCAGCATATGGACAATCGCAATCCATATCCTCTATCCTGCCGTCAGCCAGTTTGATTGTCACACAATACTCTTCGGTCCCGTCTACTGTTGCAGAAACTTCTACATTACTAACCTGGAGATTCCATACTCTTCCATCAAGATAGTAATCATATCCACGGCTCAGTATCCTTGCCGCAAACAGTTCTTTCCAATCATCCTTGCATTGATAAGCCATATGCAATCACCTTTCCAAAGACTGGTCAAGCAGATCATCTTTTTCCTACCGTGTACTTCATTGGACACCTCCGGCGGCAGATGATAATATATTCGTCACGGAAGTTTTCCGCCACAGATCATTTCGGAGACAAGATTATTAATGTACAGTATATTACTGTACATAGACGATAGAATGGAGTGAAGATGAAGGCATCCAGGAAAAGCAAAAAAGTTCTTATCACCGGCGGTTCCCGAGGTATCGGGGCCGAGGCAGTAAGGGAGTTCGCCGCGGAGGGAAGCAGCGTCGCATTCCTCTACAAGAGCTCCAGCCAGAAGGCTCTGGAGCTGAGCAAGGCCACCGGAGCCCTGAACATCAAATGCAACGTCGCCAGCTCCCCTTCCGTGAAGGCAGCTATGGACGTAGCGAACGAGTTTTTTGAGGACGAGCTGGACGTGCTGATATGCAACGCGGGGATCTCGGACTTCGGGCTCTTCACGGACTTCGACGAGGACCGCTGGAGTAACATGATCGAGACCAACCTGAACGGAGTCTACCGTTGCATCAGAGAGGTTCTCCCGGGCATGATCAGCAGGAAAAAAGGGAGCATCATCATAGTGTCTTCCATGTGGGGACAGGTTGGAGCGTCCTGCGAGGTTCCGTATTCAACGGCAAAAGCCGGACTCATCGGTTTAACGAAGGCGCTTGCAAAAGAGGTCGGCCCTTCCGGCATCCGTGTGAACTGCATCTGTCCGGGGCTCATAGACACCGACATGAACGCAGAGGTATCAAAGGAAGCTCAGGACGTCATAATCTACGACACGCCGCTTTCCCGGATCGGAAAGCCGGCCGATGTGGTGAAGGTCATGAAGTTTCTGGCTTCTGACCAGTCCGGATTCTTGACCGGTCAGGTCATCGGAGTAAACGGCGGACTGATCATGTAGGCAACACGGAAGACGCGGCTGACACGGATGACGTGACCAACGCGCCTGAGAGGAAGGATTTTTTATGAAAAACGGAAAATTCCCAAGGGAATACCAGATCAGGTCTTTTGAGACCAACACTACCGGCGGCCTGAAGCCCACCGTCATCCTGCAGTATCTGCAGGAGACCGCGGAGTTCCAGCTCAAGGTCCAGGACATGGATTACGTGGACATGTACACGAAGCTGCATAAGGCTTATGTTGTGAGCCGGATGTGCATCCAGATCCACAGACAGCTGCACAAATACGACGACGTAACCGTCCGCACCTGGACGAGCGACGACCGGGCGGCCAATTTTCCAAGATCCTTCGACGTCTACCGTGGAGACGAGCTGGCCATCACCGCATTCAGCAACTGGGCGCTCATCGATACCGACAGCAAGACTCTGGTAAAGAGGTCCGAGTACGACATATCCAACTACGCATGGGGCGAAAAGCAGGAGCTGGACATCCCGACCCGCTTCAAGATACCAAAGGACGTCGAGATGTCAAAAGCCGGGATCCATCACGTGGCCTACAACGACACCGACATCAACGGCCACATGAACAACGCCATGTACGCAGATGTCCTTTACAACTACGTTCCAGACCCGCGCAGCTGGGACATCACGTCCATGAACTTCCACTACAAACATGAGGCCCCGCTCGGCTCGGACATGGAGATCCACAAGAGCGAGCTTCTGCCGCCGGGAGACATGGATCCTCAGGCGGAGAAGATCATCTACTTCCAGACTTTTACAGGCAAAGGAAGATCGAACATCGAAGCCTGCTTCGGCCTGACAGCGAGGAAATAGTCCCTCGCCCTTCTCGCCGCGCTGACCTCCGGTGCCAGCGTGGTGCAGCATCCTCCCACGGCTGCGGCCCCCGCCCTGTAATAGCTCAAAGCGTAGTTGTAGAATCCCTGCCAGGCCTCCGGGGCTCGCCAGGTCTTCGTCACCGGGTCGTAGACGCTTCCGTTGTTCGGGTAGGCGGCGACAGGCCTGTCGCCTTTTTCAACCATCTCACGGATCAGGGACTCCACGTACTGAGGCATGGTGCAATTCACGCCGATCATCTGGAGGTGCGGCCTGTCCCTCAGGGCCTCAGCGCAGTCGCCAATCTCCTGCCCTTCGCACGTCCTGTGCCCGTCCTGGCAGCTGAAGCTGATCCAGTACTCCAGGCCCTTTTCCTCGCAGATCTCCGATTGAATGAGGGCCTCCTCGAGAGATGGCACGGTCTCGCACAGGATCACGTCTGCGCCGCCCTCGTGGACCAGCCGGATCTGTGTCTCGTGAAAATCCTTCAGCTCGTCGCGGCTTATCCCGTAGTTGCCACGGTATTCGCTGCCGTCCGCCAGACAGGCGCCGTAAGGGCCTACTGATCCAAGGCAGAGCGGATACGCCCTGTCCGGGTGTTCTTCCTCGTTCCACCATTCATCACGGGCCTCCAGGAAAAGTCTTACGGCGTTTCGAATGGTGTCTTCGGCAGCCTTCCGGCTGAGTCCCTTTCTCATGAAGCCATCCACCGTCGCCTGGTAAGTACAGGTTATCCCGCAGTCGGCTCCGGCACGAAAATAGTATTTGTGCACTTCCTTTATCATCTCGGGGCTCTCCAGCAGCATCTTTGCCGTCCAGAGGCTGTCGTTCAGATCGCAGCCCATCTCCTCGAGAGCGCTGGACATGGAGCCGTCGATGACGAACCTGCCTGTCTCACTGAGAAGATTCTGTATTTTTCCAGCCATTATGGTCACTCCTTTATTCTCTACATTCTCATCATTCTCTTAACGCCATCACTCTTCCACCGGATACACCACCGGCGCCACTTCCTCCCCGGCCTCCTTCGCCGGCAGGAACCTGTACCAGAAGTCTCTGAAAAGCCTCATGATCTCCTTCTGCTTCAGTGCGATGAACAGCACTGTTATTATCACGTAGCATCCGGTAAGGATATCGGTCATGGCCCAGAGCTGAGCTGCCTCGATGTTGTATAAGACCACACAAGGGATCATGTAGTATATCATGTAGATCTTCGTGGCCACCTTGTTGACACCGGTATCCCCGAAAACGTAGTTAACGGATTTTTCGCAGCTGTAGTACATGCCGATTATAGTCGTCCAGGCAAAAACGGTTATTGCGAGTGCCAGGAACCAGCCTCCGATCCTGCCGTAGCTCACGGTGAACGCCACGGTGGTCAGGGAAGCGGAATCCACGCCCGGATAGTCGGTGTAGACATTCGTGAGTATCAGTGACAGGGCCGTCACCGAGCAGACCACGATCGTGTCCAGAAAGACCTCTCCCCAGCCCCAGGACGACTGGCGCACGGGGTGATCGGTCTTCGCGCTGGCGTGGGCGATCATGCCGTATCCCGTCCCCGCATCGTTGGAATACAGGCCGCGGGCAACTCCGTATCTGATGGCGTCGCGCACCGTTGCACCCGCAAAGCCGCCGACCCCCGCCATCGGAGTGAAAGCGCTTTTTACGATGAGCCAGAAGACTTCCGGCACCTGGGTGATGTGTGTGAGCAGGATCCCGACACCGCCGAGGATGTAGAGCAGTGCCATGAAAGGTACCACCTTTTCCATGATCCCCGAGATCCGCTTGAGCCCGCCGAATATGGTTATGAAGCAGGTGACCCCCAGGACCGAGACGGCGATCTTCGGATCCAGATCAAAGGCCTGCTTCAGGGCGCCGGTGACGGACTCCGTCTGCACGCTGCAGGTCCACGGACCCAGGACGAAGCAGCAGATGGCGAGGATGAAAGCCCCTTTTTTCCAACCCAGGGCGTTCCGCATGACGAAGGACCTGTCGCACAGGAACTCGTCCATGGACTTCTTGTAGCGGACGCGATAGCGCTGACCAAGGATGATCTCGCAGGCTTTTATGGACATCCCGAAAAGTCCGGAGACCCACATCCAGAAGACCGCCCCCGGGCCTCCGGCTACTATGGCCGTAGCCACGCCCCCGATGTTGCCGACGCCGATGGTGTTCGCCATCGCTGTGCATGCCGCGGCGAAGCCCGACACGGTGCCGGCGCCCTCGCCCTTCCTGAACATCTTTCCATAAGTCTGCCGGAAGTGATACGGTATCCTGCGGAAGTTGTACATGAACCGGAACCTTATTGAAAGGAAGATACCGAGGCCCAGTATCAGCACCGTCATCCAGGTGCCCCACATGAAATTGGAAAAAGCTGTTAAAAAGTCTGTCATTTCGTCCTCTTAAGTCTCGAGTTTAAAAAAACGGCAGGAACCGCAAGGCTCCCACCGTGCAACTGTATTTTCTTTGAAAAGGGAATACGGATATGGCGTTTATTTATCCACGTCTACTACCCAGCCTTCAGGGCCTTCGATCTTGCCCATCTGGATGTCTACCAGGGTCTGTCTCAGCTTCATGAGGACAGGGCCGCCCTCTTCCATTCCGGTTGGAACTTCCAGGGTCTTGCCGTGGTCGTCGATCCTTCCCACAGGGGAGATGACTGCCGCGGTGCCGCACACGCCGACCTCGGCGAAATCAGGCAGCTCTTCCTTGTAGACCTCTCTCTGCTCCACTTCCATGCCCAGCATGTGCTCTGCGATGTACAGCAGGGATCTTCTGGTGATGGACGGAAGGATGGAATCCGACTTCGGAGTGACCAGCTTGCCGTCCTTCGTAACGAGAAGGATGTTAGCTCCGCCGGTCTCCTCCAGCTTGGTCCTTGTGCCCGGATCCAGGAAGAAGTTCTCGCTGTAGCCTTCCTTGTGCGCCTCCATAAGAGGATACATGGACATGGCGTAGTTCAGTCCGGCCTTGATGTGGCCTGTCCCTCTAGGAGCCGCTCTGTCGTAATCTGCGAATCTTACAACGATAGGCTTCACGCCGCCCTTGAAGTAGTTGCCTACAGGCATGGCGATGACTCTGAACATGAATTCAGATGCAGGCTCAACGGCGATCTCCGGGTTCATTCCGAACATGTATGGTCTCAGGTAGAGAGAACATCCCGTTCCGTACGGTCCGATCCAGTCCCTGTTCATCCTTGCAACGTCCTTGCACGCCTGAACAAAGCGATCCTTAGGGAAAGGAGCCATCATCATCCTCTCTGCGGAGTTGTACATTCTCTCGGCGTTCATGTCAGGGCGGAATACCACGGTCCTTCCGTCGACTGTCTCGTAGGCCTTAAGTCCCTCGAAGACCTGCTGGCAGTACTGGAGGACCTGAGCGCACTCGTTCAGAGTCACGTTAGGATCGGTGCTCATCTGGCCGCTGTCCCACTGTCCATCCTTATAACATGAAACAAATCTGTAGTCTGTCGGCTGGTATGCAAAAGGCATGTTGTCCCAGTCCAAGTTTTTCTTAGCCATATCCATATCTCCTTTTGTTATTATCAACAAAATTATTATTTGTTTTTATTGTCTAATCATAAACTCAATATTGCATTCCGTCAATAGCTATTAAGTTTCATAGCACAAAAAAACAGGACAAAATATAGAACAATCCACATTTCGTCCTGTTCGACATTATTCTACAGATCATCTTCGGACATTACTGCCCCGATCCGCCGCACCGGTCCGCGGACCGGATACTCTTTTTTCCAGATCAGTCCTCGTCATCGGCCAGAATGTCGGAGAGAGGTTTGCTCATCTCCTCCTTCAGGACAGCCTGGATCCTCCTCAGCTCCCTGTTGATCTTGCACTGCTTGTCCTTGGTGTTGTTAAGACATACGTGGTCTTCCTTGAGGCACATGTTCACGTACGGATCCTTCTCCATGACTACAAAAATGTCATACAGCGTTATATCGCTCAGACTCCGCGTCAGCATGTACCCGCCGGCATTGCCGCGCACGCTCTTGAGCAAGCCTCCCTGCTCAAGCTTTCTGGCCACCTTGTAGGCGATCGGCGCGGTGATGTGCTCGTCACCTACTATGCTGCTGATGCTGGTCGGTTTTTCTTCAGACATGTTCCTTATCAGCCTGAATGCATAATCAGTCTCTCTGTTAATAAGCATAAATCCTCGTTCACTCCTTCGTAAAAATAGGTATCGTTCAGCTTTCCGGAGGTTCGTTTCCTGAGGATCCCTGATCGAAACACGGGTAAGTCCACAGCTCAAACTGCTTCTCTATCTGTAAAAACTATACCCTAGCGATTGAGTAATATCAATTCCAATTCCACTAAAAACATAGAGTTTGAAAAAAAGCACATTTCCATGTTTTTGCACGAAAATTAATACTGTTTTTACATTTACTAATGTAGAATAGCAATATGGTATTTGAGGGGAGAAATTGAAAATGAAAAGAAAATTTACGAAGCTCGAGCGCAACTGGGTGCTCTACGACGTAGGTAATTCAGCCTTTACAATGATGGTGTCCACACTCATCCCGATCTACTTCGACGCCCTGGCTGGCGCAGGCGGCCTAAGTTCCGCAGACTATCTGGCCTACTGGGGATACGCGATCTCCATTTCCACACTTCTGGTGGTCTTCATCGGTCCGGTGTTCGGCACGATCTCAGACAATCGCGGCTTCAAAAAGCCCGTCTTCCTGACCTCCGTCATCTTCGGAGTGATCTGCTGCTTTTTCCTGGGCCTCCCGAAGAGCTGGCTGATGTTCCTGGTGCTCTTCGCCATCGCCCGGACGGCCTACAGCTCCAGCCTTGTTTTTTACGACTCTATGCTCATCGACGTCACCACCGAGGAACGCATGGACCGCATCTCCTCCAGCGGCTATGCCTGGGGCTACATCGGTAGCTGCATCCCGTTCATCGCATGTCTCGTGCTGGTGCTCAAGGCCGGCTCCCTGGGGCTTTCCTCTGAAAGGGCCATGGCCATCGCCTTCGTCATCACGGGCCTTTGGTGGCTCGTGTCAACCATCCCGCTGCTCAGGACATACGAGCAGAAGAACTACGTGGAAAAGGTGGAGCATCCTTTTTCCGAGAGTTTCCGGCGCATCGGCAGGACGATAATGAACGCCCGCAAAGAAAAGAAGGTCTTCATCTTCCTGCTTTCCTTCTTCTTCTACATCGACGGTGTCTACACGATCATCGACATGGCCACGGCATATGGCAAGGCCCTGGGGCTGAACAGCACCGGCCTTCTCCTGGCCCTGCTCCTCACCCAGTTCGTGGCTTTCCCGTGCGCCATCCTGTTCGGCGTTCTGTCCCAGAAACACAATGTAGAAAAGCTGATTCTCGTATGTATCCTCTCATACCTGGGCATCTCCATCTTCGCCTTCTTCCTGGCTCACCAGTGGCAGTTCTGGATGCTGGCGGTGTGGGTCGGAATGTTCCAGGGCGGCATTCAGGCGCTGTCCAGATCCTACTTCACTAAAATAGTCCCGAGCGACCAGACCGGGGAGTTCTTCGGGCTCTATGACATCTGCGGAAAAGGCGCCGCCATCCTCGGCACCACCATCGTCAGCGTCGTGTCCCAGTTCACCGGCAGCGTTAACAAGGGCGTCGGAATGATATCCATAATGTTCGTATTGGGTATTTTCCTGTTCATAAAGGCCTCGAAGACGCCGGGAAGAAACAGCAGATAATACAGTAGATCACGTATCCGATATCAAGGCCGACTTCCCATGCACGGGGATCCGGCCTTTTATATTGCTTCGCATCTCGTTGTCCCACACGACGAATCATAACCACCAGTTGAACTGGTGGTTTGTCCTTGCCCTAAAAGGGCCTGTTACTTGCAGGCGTCTTAAGACGCACCGAAATAGACTGCCAACCGCATCTCTATTTTCCGGCTGCGCCTAAGGGCGCTTTTTATTATGCCTTCGTATTCTTGCTACCCGTGAACGGGTCTATGTACTCCTTCAATGTTAATTGATCATTTGCGATATCTTCTTGCAGTTGGTTTCGTATGTATTCTGCGATTGCCTTTTTGTTTCTGCCAACTGTATCGACATAATAGCCACGGCACCAGAAATGCCTGTTCCCATACCGATATTTCATATTCGCATGTCTGTCGAATATCATCAGTGAGCTTTTTCCCTTCAGATATCCCATCACTTGCGATACGCTGTATTTTGGCGGAATTGATATCAGCATGTGTACATGATCAGGGCACAACTCCGCTTCTATTATTTCTATGCCTTTCTGATCACACAACTGCCTAAGTATCTTGCCAATATCCTCTTTTATTTTTCCGTAGATAATTTGTCTCCTGTACTTCGGCGCAAACACTACGTGATACTGACACCGCCACTTCGAATGTGTTAAACTATTGATGTCGGTTTTGGTAATATTACCCATCGATTTATTCCTCCTTTGTTACATGAGTGCGGTTGGAAGCCTCATTCATGATATCACAGGAGGTTTTTTCTTGAAGCTAAAGCTTCTTACTCCACCGGCTTAGCCGGTGGTTTTTTTACACTAAAGATCACAANTCATAACCACCAGTTGAACTGGTGGTTTGTCCTTGCCCTAAAAGGGCCTGTTACTTGCAGGCGTCTTAAGACGCACCGAAATAGACTGCCAACCGCATCTCTATTTTCCGGCTGCGCCTAAGGGCGCTTTTTATTATGCCTTCGTATTCTTGCTACCCGTGAACGGGTCTATGTACTCCTTCAATGTTAATTGATCATTTGCGATATCTTCTTGCAGTTGGTTTCGTATGTATTCTGCGATTGCCTTTTTGTTTCTGCCAACTGTATCGACATAATAGCCACGGCACCAGAAATGCCTGTTCCCATACCGATATTTCATATTCGCATGTCTGTCGAATATCATCAGTGAGCTTTTTCCCTTCAGATATCCCATCACTTGCGATACGCTGTATTTTGGCGGAATTGATATCAGCATGTGTACATGATCAGGGCACAACTCCGCTTCTATTATTTCTATGCCTTTCTGATCACACAACTGCCTAAGTATCTTGCCAATATCCTCTTTTATTTTTCCGTAGATAATTTGTCTCCTGTACTTCGGCGCAAACACTACGTGATACTGACACCGCCACTTCGAATGTGTTAAACTATTGATGTCGGTTTTGGTAATATTACCCATCGATTTATTCCTCCTTTGTTACATGAGTGCGGTTGGAAGCCTCATTCATGATATCACAGGAGGTTTTTTCTTGAAGCTAAAGCTTCTTACTCCACCGGCTTAGCCGGTGGTTTTTTTACACTAAAGATCACAAAAAACGACAACGGCCGGCGGATATCCGCCGGCCATCGTCTTCAAATCAATTCTTTCACTGTAATATCAGCCAGGTCACCGGACCTTAGCGGCCTTCGCCGTGTGCACGATCTCTGCGGCCGCGCGTGCTGTCCTTCGTCAGCATCCCGGCGATCACTCCCTTAGGATCGAGGATCAGCAGCCTCACCACCCAGATCACCAATCCGAGCGCGACCACCGAGAGCCCGAGGAACGCATCGTTGAGCATGTCGGCAGGCGCCGGCGTGAAGTAGGCGGATCTGAGCTCCATGTATTCCACCACAGCGTCCACGAGCCACATCAAGGATGCGCCCCAGTACATCCAGCAGAGGATGCCGGTCTTCATCTTGTCATCGGGCATCCCCCTGTACCATCCGGCGGTGCTTATCACCGCCGCGAAAACCGTGATCAGCAGAGTCATAATATCTCTTTCCCCTCTTCTAGCTTTTTAACGCTCCTGTCGGCCAGCTTGCACATCGCAGCCCACACAAGGGTGACGATCACCGCCATACCAATGCCTGTAGTCGCCATCTCCCTGAGCATGACGCTTGTGGTCTCAGGCGTTGCGGCAGCCGTCAGGAACGGGAACCACGGCTCCACCTCTCCGTGCCATACGTGCTCAAAGGCCAGGAGCACGGAACCTCCGATCAGCAGGCGTGTGAGCCAGCGGAGCTTTTTGGAAAAAGGAATTTTACACTCTGCGGACTCGTGCGACACGGCCGCATCCCCTGCACTATCAAGCTTCAGCTCCTTTTCCTTTTTGCTCTGTGCCTTCTCTATAACCTTTACCACAACGGCCTCTGCCGCAGGTACTACAAAACATGCCATATCTTTTCCTCCTCGATCGTCTGATCGCAATTACTTCTCGGGATAACTTCCGGTATCAGCGGCCATTCCACTGGTCGACCTGCTCTCTGAGCCAGGATTCCCAGGCTTCGAATCCCTCGCCGGTCTTGGCGGATACAGGGAAGATCTGGATCTCCGGGTTTCTTTCCCGGGCAAACTCTTCGACCTTCTTCATGTCGAAATCGAAGTAAGGCAGGACATCTATCTTGTTGATGATCATTGCCTGGCACACCTGGAACATCAGAGGATATTTCAGCGGCTTGTCATGGCCTTCAGGGACCGACAGGATCGCCACATTTTTAACAGCACCTGTGTCGAACTCCGCCGGGCACACGAGATTCCCAACATTTTCCAGAACCACCAGGTCAAGCTCAGAAGCCCCGATCTCATCCAGGCCCTGTCTGGTCATCCCCGCATCCAGGTGGCACATTCCTCCCGTGTGGAGCTGAATGCTGGACACTCCCGTGTCTGCAATTGTTCTTGCATCCACGTCTCCGTCGATGTCGGCCTCCATCACTCCGATGGAATAGGAATCTTTAAGGTCCTTGATGGTCCTGCACAATGTGGTCGTTTTGCCGCTTCCCGGGGAAGACATCAGGTTCATAAGAAACGTCCTGTCTTCCTTGAGCTGCCGTCTTACCTTTTCGGCCTCCTGGTCATTGCTTGCGAACACGCTTTCCTTCAGTTCTATAACTCTTACGTTTTTCATCACCATCTACCTCGATCATTAACTTTCGCTGTCTGAGATCTCGATCTCATCGATTATGAACTCATTGCCCTGAAGGAGCCATGTGTTGGAACTGCCGCACTTCGGGCAGGTCTTGCCATGGGGGATGGCGTCGTAATCCTCTCCGCAGTCATCACAATGGTTGATGGCATGAACCGTGAGGACTTTCAGCTCGGCATTTTTCATCATGCTTTCCTTCTTGACAGCCCATTTCCAGCAGTCTTTAAGGTAACTCGGAATGACCGTAGATACCTGTCCGATGAGAAGTGTTACAGAGTCGATCTGGTCTGCCTTATTCTCTATGGCCACTTCCCTGGCTCTGTCTATTACGTTGAAAACCACTCCCAGCTCATGCATACTTGTTACCCCCTCGGTCATTACCTGTGGAATTTCACCTTAATGGCCTGCTTCAGCCCGTTCTTGATAGCCAGCTTCTTGGAATCCTCACATTTTTCCATTCTGGAGCAGTTCGGATTCTCTCTGTACAGGTGGATGGCATCGAAGGCGCATCTGGTCGTGCAAACTCCGCAACCCAGGCATCTGTTGGTATCTACGATGGAAGCTCCGCAGCCGAGGCATCTCGCCGTTTCCTTCTTGATCTGCTCTTCTGTGAATCCCGTCCTGTCGTCTCTGAACGTTCTCCTGAGGGCGTCATTGTAGCCAGGTCTCTGGCGAGGTGTATTGTCGAAGGTATCCCCATCGACCTTGATGTCCTTCTTATCCAGCTCGATGAACTCTCTCCTGTCTCTTCCGATGGTCAGGGTCGTGTGAGGCCTTACGTATCTGTGGATAGATACAGCGCCTTCCTTGCCTGCGGCAATCGCGTCAATGACGAACTTCTGTCCGGTCACCGCATCTCCGCCGGCGAATACTCCGTCCTCAGCAGTCTCGCAGGTCAAAGGATCTACGATGACAGTTCCGTTCCTGTTGAACTCGGCCTTCGTTCCCTTCAGCATGTCCTTCCACTGGATCTTCTGACCGATGCAATACAGGACGACATCTGCGTCTGCCACGATCTCCTGGCTTTTGTCGAACTTAGGATCGAAGCGTCCTTCTTCGTTCTTTACAGAGAGGCATTTAACGAACTTGATGGCCTTGCACTTTCCGTCTTCCTTGACGATCTCGGTCTGGCCCCATCCTGCGTGGATGGTAACTCCGTCTCTCTCTGTCTCTCCTCTGTCTTCAGGACCGCAAGGCATATCTTCATAGGACTCGAGGCAGTACATGTCGACGCTATCTGCACCACACCTTACAGCTGCCCTGGCCACGTCACAGCCGATATTTCCTCCGCCGATGACGACTACTCTCCCCTTGAGCGTGCCTGTTCCGTCCAGATTCACCTTCCTGATGAAGTCGATGCCGGCCTGTACGCCTTCTGCATCGTCTCCAGGGATGCCCAGCTTTCCGCCGGACTGGAGGCCGATGGCAAGGTAAAACGCCTTGAATCCCTGTTCCTTCAGCTCAGGAATGGTCACGTCCGTTCCGACCTCGATGCCGCAGCGGAACTCCACTCCCAGCTCCTTGAGGATGTCTATCTCTGCCTGAACTACGTCCTTTTCAAGACGGAAGTTAGGGATGCCGTTCATCATCATTCCGCCGACTCTGGATTCCTTCTCGAATACCACCGGATGGTATCCAGTTACCGCCAGGTAGTAAGCACAGGAAAGTCCTGCAGGACCTCCGCCAATGATGGCGATCTTCTCGTCGAACTCGCCGTATACCTTCGGAACGATTTTTTCCGGGATGAACCTCGTCGCCGCATCCAGATCCTTCTGAGCGATGAAGCGCTTCACCTCGTCTATGGCAACCGCCTCGTCGATGGTGCCCCTGGTGCAGGCATCCTCGCATCTCCTGTTGCAGACTCTGCCGCATACAGCAGGGAAAGGGTTCTCTCTCTTGATCAGCTCGAGGGCCTCTGTATATTTTCCCTGGGCCGCCAGCTTCAGATATCCCTGTACGGCGATGTGGGCAGGACATGCGGTCTTGCACGGTGATGTGCCCGTGTCATAGCAGTTGATCCTGTTGGTGTTCCTGTAGTCGTAGTCCCATTTGTCCTTGCCCCACTTCTCCAGTGAAGGAAGGGATCTCATAGGATACTTCACTTCCGATCCGTCTTCTCTGCACAGCTTCTGTCCAAGTTTCACGGCTCCCGCCGGACATTTCTCCACGCATCGGCCGCAGGCAACGCATTTTTCTTTGTCTACTCTTGCTACATAGGCAGATCTGGAAAGGTTCGGCGTGTTGAACAGCTGAGATGATCTGAGTCCGTAGCAGACGTTGCTGTTGCAGTTGCAGATGGCGAAAATCTTTTCCTCGCCGTCGATATTTGTGATCTGATGGACGAAGCCGTTCTTCTCGGCCTTCTCGATTATGCGGAGAGCCTCCTCCTTTGTGACATAAGTGCCGCCCTTGTCCTGCTCTACCACGTAGTCGGCCAGGTCACCGAGAGCTATACACCAGTTTTCAGGATCGTCCCCGCAGTTGTCGTCATAAGTGCTCCTCGACATCCTGCACGAGCAAGGGCTGGCGGCATACTTTCCTTCGTATTTATCGAGCCAGTACGAAATGTGCTCCACGGACACCGACTCGTTCTCCATGTCGATGGCCTTTTCCACCGGGATCACGTGCATCCCGATGCCGCCGCCCCCTTCAGGTACCATGTGGGAGATAGGTCCCAGGGCCACCCTTGCCATCTGCTCGAAGAAACTGCCCATTTCAGGATGTTCCTGCATAAGAGCGTGGTTCATGTTCGTGAACTCGCCGACGCCCGGGATCAGCACAGGAAGGTTCCACCTCTTCTCGTGATCAGGATTCTTGCCATCGAGATTTTCCCAGTTGTACTCCAGAAGTCCCGTCCACGTCATGTGATCCAGCATCTTCTTCAGGTCTTCGTCGTTCTTTCCCGAAAGCTGTTTAAGCTGCTCGAAGGTCTTTGGGATCCTCACTCCCATCTTGCAGGCGAGTTCTGCTTCCTCATCTGTTGCTATCGCAGCCAGGCCCCAGTATTCATAGTCCTCCTTGGTGATCGGTGACAATCCCAGATGTTTCTTCACATCGTTGGTAAGCAGCTTTGCCAGCTTTGCTACAGGCTGCCTGATCGGTCCGTCATCGTTGACAAAATCAGGGACTTTTTTCATCATGCCCTCGTACTGCCGGTTTTTCTCTTCAGTTGCTCTGTCCATAGCACTCTCCATTTCAACAGATTTTTCAAATTACGTTAGAAAAATCACATTCATAAATACAGATGCACATCCGACTAGTCATATCTGAAGCATAATCGAGGCTAAAATTGTTTTCAATCGAACACACGAAAAATAAAGCCGTATTTTCCAGTTATTTCGTTGATTCTGATTTAATCAGAGAGTTGATAATAAAAAAACGAGCGGCATCACATTTCGCTATATGCCGCCCTCCTATACGAATAGCGCAAGGCGCTATTCACTTTTTTCATTTTCCATCTCCATGCCCTGCCGGAAAAGCTCTTCTCCTCTCCTGTATGCCTCCATGGCGCCATCAGTGTCACCGTCGTCTATGAGCCGGGTGAATTTCTTCAGCACATTGACAGCCCTGTCCATCCCGCAGAGCTTGATCCACTCGACCCACAGCGGTATGGATACATCATGAAAAGCGTTGTAGATCATCGGAAGTACTATGTCTCCGCTGAGGACCGCCACCTTCCTGTGATATCTGAAGAGCATCTCAGCGTATTCCTCTATCGTGCTGTCCCCCTCCACCATCCTCTTCAGGATGTCATCTGCGATCCTGTCCAGCACCGCGATATCCTCGTCGGTGTGGTTCTCCGCCAGCAGCTGTATGGATTTGCTCTCAATGGCCTCTCTGAAGATCAGGATAGACTTGATGATCTTTATGTCCAACTCGTTCCCCTGGGACCTGAGGATCGTGACCAGCGTATCCAGGTTTCCTGTCTCGTAATAATCCGCCACTTCGATCTTCTGCCGCGGGGTGATCTTGAGGAAGCCCTTCTTTTCCAGAGACTTCATACCCATGTTCACGGCGCTCTTGCTGATACCCGTATATTTCGCCAGCTCGCTCTCCGACGGCAGCCTCGTCCCCGGGCTGAGCTCCCCGGATAGTATCATCTCCAGGATCTGATCCTCAAACATCTGAGAGACCGTGACACTGCGAATAGACTGAAACTCCATTTCCGCCCTCCCATCCTCTCGGAAGTCCTAAAACTAACTCTTTCTGACCAATTGACAGTATTCTAACATATATGGATGTAAAGTTCCCGGTCATAATGCACTGTGATCTTTTTTTCATCTTCATAAATATTGACCATCGTTCATAAATGGTGTTAGAATCTGACCGCAAAAAAAGTAATTTCATTCATTTGGATCATGGTGATCCGGAGGACGTGTGATGGAAAAGGAAATCGAAATGGAAAAAGAGAGGGATACCCATGTCGCTGCTCCTTCGGGAGAGAGTCAGGGTATTGATCCCGCTCCAGTTGTAAACACAGTTGGCACGGCTTCGCCGATGCCCCAGGATCCGGCCGAAGAGGCGTCTGCCGCCGCCGGTCAGAATGGACAGGGTCCGAAGGCCGATGAGCTGTACGACCGGGAGATGGTCCCCGAATTCACCAGCAGGCTCCGGCACAACCTGGTGCGCATGCCCAAGGCCATCTATTCCGCCAGCGGCATCATCATAAACGGCCGGCGCATCAAGAGCCTGATCTTCACCACTGATATAGCCATAATTCGTAACTGCGATGCCGACGCGGTGCTGGCGGTATACCCTTTCACCCCTCAGCCTACGATAAGCGGTGCCATAATCCGCAGCTCCTACATCCCGGTCTTCTGCGGGGTCGGCGGCGGCACCACCAAGGGCCTCCGCACGGTTGGTCTCGCAAAGGACGTGGAATCCCAGGGAGCCATGGGAGTGGTCCTGAATGCGCCTATCTCGAATCTCAACCTGCGAAGCGTAGCGCTGTCAGTCGACATTCCTGTGATAGTAACGGTCACGAAGGCCTCGACGGACATCGATGCCCGCCTGAGGGCCGGGGCTTCTATCATCAACGTGGCAGGTGGTGCCAACACCATCGAGATAGTGAAGAAGATAAGGAAGGAAAACAAGAAGGTCCCTATCATAGCCACTGGCGGAAAGACGGAGGAATCAATAGCCGCTACCATCGCGGCGGGTGCAAACGCCATCAGCTTCACGCCGCCTTCCACTAAGGAGCTCTTCTCCGCCACCATGGAGAAATACAGAGAACCGTAAACATTCAAGTCAGATCACTTTTTTCCGCAAAAAAACTCCGGAAGACTGCCAACCGAGGCAGACTCCTCCGGAGTTTTATTGTGGTCACGGTGTTGCGTCAGTCCGCGACCGTCATCTCATTAAGTTCACTATCCGTTTCTGCGGATCCTGTTCCTCCTGCGGATCATCCCGGCGCAGGCCGCTGCCGCGCAGATCAGCACGGCGGCGTAGATCATCAGGCGTCCTTCGTCGCCGGTCCTCACGCCTTTTACGGTAACCGTCTTAGTGGTCTTCGTGGTCTTCACCGTGGTAGTACCGCTGCCGTTGCCGCCAGTGCTTTCAGCCGGCTGGATGGTGTATGTCGTCCATCCTCTTGCCGGAGGTATGTAATACGTAGTATTTGCGTCTACTACGACCTCAGAGTAATTCTGTCCGTCCGGCGGCAGGATCTCGGCTCTCACGTGATACGTGCCGGCTTCGGAAGGTGCCGAATCCAGCTTCTCTCCCACCTGGCCGTTGTTATCGCTGTAGTACGTGAGGATCAGCCTCACCTTGTCCTGAGGCACTTCCTTATCGCCCACATATACGTGGAAATAAGGAGCCAAGTCATAGGAGGTGCCGTTCTCCACGAATTTCTCATCGTAGGCCCTGCTGACGATGGTGGCGTAATGTCCGCCCCACCACTCCATATAGATGTTGTTCAGCAGTGCCAGGCGCTGTGCGGCCTTTTCCTCGTCTGTCGTGGCCTGGTAGTCGGCGGTCTTCCCGGTGAGCTTGTTCAGCAGGACTCTGGAAGCGTATTTCTTGCTGTTCTCGCCCTTGCCGACGTAGATCACTCTTCCGTCCTCCGCCCCCTCCTTCACGCTGTCGTCATTTACTATGACGATCACGTTCTTGTAGTAGGCGGTGACCACCTTTCCGCCGATGTACTTGGCCGCATCTGTCGCCTGGGTGTTCGGCACGACCTTGCTGAGGCTGTCCCTGGTGAGCTGGAAGTACGTATCCCTCGCTCCCACGCCTTCGAGGCCGATCCCCGACTCGTTAGATTCTGCTTCCACCGTGGTGAAATCGAAGTATACCTTCGCCTCCTTGTAAGGCTCCGTGCTCAGGATGTAGTCAGTGTATTCCTTCGCCAGCTCCTCGAATTCATCCTGCTGATCCGCGGTGAAACCCTCTCCCGTTATCACGATCTGCTTGTTGTTGTAGTAGGAAGCAGCGCCCCAATAGGTATTCGGATCGTCGTTGTTCATGAGCTGCGTAGTCTTGAAACTGATCTGGAAATCCCTGGCCTTCTCTCCTATGATGTCTCCTGTTTCCTTGTCATAGGCGGTCGCCGTTACCGTGTATTTGCCCGGCTTCGTCGGGGCCTGATCGCTGTCGTAGCTCTCTGTGGCGCTGTCGGTATACGGGATCTTTCCTGTAAAATGCAGCTTCGCTGTATATTCTTTGTCATAGTTTACGGCTATGCTCACGTCCTCAGGCTGCCCGTCGTACACCTTATCCTCAGCGGTGACTGTGACGATGTCTGCAGGCCCGATGGTGTAAGTTCCGGTCTGAGTCGCCGCGTCGTAAGTGTCGTTTCCGGAAAAAGCAGCCGTTACGGTATATGTGCCCTGCTTTGACGGGATGCCGTCGACGGTGTTGCCGTTGGAGTCCTTGTAGGTCAGCTTGAGGGCGCTCCCCAGCTTGTCCCCCGTGGTCTCGTTTTTCCCCTTTCGGATGATGAAGTACTGGCTCATATCCGTTCCGGCATCAGATTCGTGGAACTCATCTGCGTATGTCTGGAAAAACAGCTTCGTGACGTTGCTCTTCTGACTTATGCTCTTCCTCAGCTCTTCCTTGCACACCTCGCAGAATCCGTATTCTTTTCCGAGGTACTGCATCTTGCAGCTCTGGCTCGGGTGATACCAGCCGTCGCCTCCGTCGGTGTACTCGTACACACCTACACCGTTTTTCCCGACGAACCTGGACCACTTCACCTTGGCCGGATCCGACTCCTGAGTCATGTTCGGCTTGGTCTCATCGGCATAGCTTGCACCGGCCCAGTACTCGTCTGCCAGGCCTCCGACCGTGTGTCCCATCTCGTGCATCATGATCTCACGGGCTTTGCTGTTGAGGGATGCAACGCAGATGTCACCACCACTGCCGCCGTAAACGTCTGAGTTGACGATCATCATGCTGAAGTCGGCGTCAGGAAGGTACTTCTGCTGAAGGGTCTTCACCAGCTGTACTCCCTCGCTGTCGTCCTCGAGGCCCAGAAGCCTCTGCATCCCGTACAGCCAGTACCTGGTGCCAAAGAACGTGTCTGTGGTGTCGGCGTCAGCCTCTTCCTTTGTCTGCGCCTTTGCGCCCTTTGCTCCGCTGTCCTTTGATGCGGTCCCCAGAGCGTAGATCTTGATCTCATCCTTGAACTCGTCATATGGAGATGTCTCCATGATATAATCCGCCGTGTTCGTGGCTTCTTTGTAAAAGTCCGTCTGCTGGCTGCTGGTGAAGCCGTCTCCGAAAATGAGTAGCACAAATGCGTCATCATCTGGAAGTGAGGAGTTGCCGTACACCAGCTTCAGCTCTCCTATGTCGCTCTCATCGTAGTCCGCGGTCCCACCGTTCTTAGCAGCGGTGCCGGTATTGTCCTCAGTCCCGCTGCCAGAAACATCCTGACCTGTGGTCTCTTCGTCTGTTGTGCTCGCGGTCGTACCGCTCTTGTCGGAGCTTGAGCTGCCGGAAACGCCAGAGCCTGAAGTTGCAGCGGTGCCGGAGCTTCCAGATCCGCTCGATCCGGACTGATCAGTCCCGCTCTGTTCAGTCTGGCTCGAAGTCTGAGAGCTCTCGTCTGCAAAGGCACTGATCGTGCCCAGCGAAGGAAGGCTCAGGATCACCGCAAGGGCCACCGCCATGATGACTGCTATCGGCCTTCTGCCTCTTCTATTTCTCATCTCGGTCCCTCCTTCTTGTTCCTGTAAATCCATGCCTTATCCATCGTTTACCTCCTTTCGATGAATTTATTTATAGAAACAAAAAACGTGTCAGTTTTGATTCGCCATGATGATAAATATTCTGTTTTAATTGGATTTTATGCGGTGGATTTGGTGATGTCAATTGGAGATGTTTGATTTGTAGAGATTTTTTTATGACTCTGAGGCGTGATTATGGTGGTTATGTGTGTCGGTATGATTGTAAGTGACAACAATTTATTGACTTAATAAGGTGTATTTTGTGTATCGTATACGCACCGCTGTGAGCTGATATAATGATTTCCAGTAACACTGAAAGATGCCGCCACATTTTTATTCAAGTGCAGCGACATCTGTTCTGAACTGTGACATTTTTTGCGGCATAAAGATTCGCCTGACTATGCAAGGCCAAGGGCTACATCTACGCCGAAGGCGTGCGCCATGATGATGATGGCGATGATCGGGTCGATGATTCCCATGGTGACCTTGTCGAATGTGCTGATCGACTTACCTCCGCCCTTCATGAGTTCTTTTTCCAGGCTGTTGTAGCCCCATACCCTGGTGGCGAATACAGCCGTCAGGAATGTGCCAAGAGGAAGAAGCACATACCCGGTAAACGTGTCCACCCAGTTGTATATGTTGTAGTATACCAGGCCTTCACTGGCGTAAATCCAAGGTATCCTTATTCCGCTGAGCAGTCCGCTCCCCTGTGAAAGCGAGCAGAAGATCCCACCGATGTACAGGACTATCCCCACCGCGACGCAGGCCTTCGTGTGAGAGATATGGACTTTTTCCGAAAGGGTCCTGGCAGGTATCTCCACAAATGTAAAGGCAGACGAGAGGACCGCAAACAGTACGGCCAGGAAAAACATACCGCCTATAATATTGCCTCCCGGCAGCTTGGCAAAGATGGTGGTCATGGCCTCGAAGATCAGAGAAGGTCCGGATGTCATTTTAGATCCCGATCCAACGACCGCAGGGATTATTGCAAACCCCGCAAGGACTGCGACAAAAGTATCAAAGAAGGATATCTGAGCCGCATCTGCCCTTAGGTCATGGTCGTCTCCGACACTGGCACCGAGAGTGGTGAAAATAGCCCAGCCGATGCCTACAGAAAAGAGGACCTGCATGCATGCGTCAGCAAACGTCCCGAAGTTCAACTTGTCCATGGATGGAACAAAGTAAAACTTCAGACCCAGCAGCGGATCATCTGATGTCATGAAAGCCCAGACACCGCATACTGCCAGGAGGACCATCAGAGCCGGCATCATGAATTTGCAAAACGACTCCACCTTGCCCGTCAGCCCCTTTGTCAGAACGAAAACCGTAAATGTCAGTATGATAGCCCCGTAGATCAGCGGTTCCAGAGGCCGCGAGATGAAGTTGAAGTAATATGCCGCTTTGTCCGTTCCAAAGTCGGCGCCGGTGAAGAACGCTACCGTATATTTCAGGATGTATCCGCTTACTATCATGTAATAGAAGCATATCATGACCGTGCAGAGCACGTTGATGACTCCTACGAACTTCCATTTGGAGTTTATTTTTCCAAAGGCGTCCACAGGGTTAGACCTGCCGTGACGGCCTATAGCCGATTCAATGGCCACCTGAGGTCTCGCCAGCAGAACCGCGACGATCAGGTACATCACCAGGAACGTACCTCCACCGTCGCCGTATACCAGATACGGGAACTTCCATATGTTTCCCAGTCCTACAGCAGCACCAGCTGCGACCATGATATATCCTATCCTGGAATTGAACCTTGCGGATCCATCTGCAGTGGCACTTCCGGTATTTCCGTCACGAAGACTGAGTCCACTATCGTACACCTCTTCCATCTCTTCAGATAATATATCGTTCATGATCAGTCTCTCCCCTCTTTGTACCGGCAGTATCCCTCATTGCATGTTTCCATGCTCCCCTTTTCAACGCCGGAATGTGACAACATCTTTTTTTAATAGTGTAGTCACTTTGAGCAAAAAGTCAAGTGTTTTCATTTAATATACAATATCTTATCTAGCAATTTAGTTATTTTGACAATACAAATGGTTAGCAGGCGTTGATGCACACGCTGCGTGCATCTTTCCCGTTCCAGATCAAACGAAAAGCGGGGCTGCCGCATTTCAAAAAGCAAAATGCGGCAGCCCCACCATGATTACTCTATCGTGATCCCCGGATCCACCTCCAGGCTGTCTTCTGTCACTATACAAGGCAAGTCGATCTTCTTTACTCCCGCCCTGGCCGCTTCATCCAGGGCTTTCCCGAATTCCGGCTGGGTCTCCACGTTAGGCCTCACTTCGTACACACCTTCGGTCTGGATCACAAAGGCTATGTAACAGTGATGGCCCTGTTCTGCCAGCCGGATCAGCTCGTGGATGTGCTTTACTCCCCTGATCGTCGGCGCGTCCGGGAAGTACCCGATATCGCCCTTTATCAGAGTGCAGCCTTTTACCTCCATGAAAAACTCTTCGCCGTCTTTCACCATGTGAAAGTCGATGCGGGAGTCGTCCACCGAATATTCCGGAGTTATCTCGTCGAAATATCCAAGGCCTTCCAGCCACTCTCCCACAACCTTGTTGGGCGCCTGGCTGTCCATATTCAGGAGGCGGCCGTCTCTTCGGCACACTCCCACAAGATCGTATTCGGTCTTCCTTGTGCTCGATGGAACGTGATCCAGAAAAACCGTATTTCCCGGCTCCAGAAGCTCCCGGCAACGTCCGGTGTTCTTCACGTGGACCACGGTGTCCTCTCCGCCGATGTCCACGTGAGCGATGAAGCGGTTTGGCCTGCTTATAAAATTTCCTTTTACTACATGATCGTATCTCATACGGCTGGTCCGTCCTCGTTTACCTGCTACTGGACCATCCAGCTCTTTACCATGGCTATCTCCCGGCGGTATCCATCCATGTCGTTAGGCGTCTCGAGGATGAACGGTCTTCCCTGCAGCATCGGATGTGTGGCCACAGCCTTCAGGGCCTCCGCCCCGATCTCGCCCTCTCCCAGCCTGGCGTGCCTGTCTTTCCTGGCTCCCAGACCGTTGAGAGAGTCGTTCAGGTGAACGGCCTTTACTTTTTCGAGCCCGATAACATCGTCAAGCTCTCTGAGCACGCCGTCCAGATCTCCGATGATGTCGTAACCTCCGTCCCAGATGTGGCACGTGTCGAGACAGATGCCCAGCCTGTCCCTCAGATCCGGCTCCACCGCCTCTATGATCTGTTCCAGATCCTGGAAGTTCCGTCCTATCTCCGTGCCCTTTCCCGCCATGGTCTCAAGGAGCACCACGGTCTTCTGATCGGGCCTCATGTACCTGTTGAGCACCTCCGCGATCCTGGCGATGCATTCATCTTTGTCCTGCTTCAGGAAATTTCCGGGATGAAAGTTGAAATAATTCCCCGGCAGAAGCTCCATCTTCGCTAGGTCATCCCTGAAGCACTCCTCGGCGAACTCCCTGGTGCGGTCTTTATCGGAGCAGAGATTCATGGTATAGGGTGCGTGAGCCACGAGCCTGCCAAAAGAATTTTCCCCGAGGAACTCCATCAGACCTTCCATGTCCTCCACGTCCACCGCCTTGGCGCTGCCGCCCCTTGGATTCCTGGTGAAGAAGGCAAAGGTATCACCGCCCAGGTCCTCCATGGTCTTCCCCATGGCAAGGTACCCCGATGAAACAGAAAGATGGCATCCGATATTTATCATAATGAAAGCACCTCCAGATAGTCTTTCAGCAATACGAAATAAAAAGCCGTCCCCACGAACGCATACGGGAGCATCGGCTTGTGTTCCCTGAGGCTCACGCCGCGGAAAGCCACGAGATACAGGCCGTGTACTGCCCCCGCGAGAGTGGTGAGGACGAAGATCCACAGGATCCCGGAGCGTCCTGCCACAAGGCCCATGGCCGCCAGGAATTTCAGATCCGCCCCGCCTATGGCCTCTCTGTGAAAAACGAGGTACCCAAGCGCGAGGAGAGCGACGCCCAGGGCCAGCCCAGCGCCCGCCCCCGTGAGAGGCTCCCACCACTTTTCGTTCATCCCTATGAATCCAAGGGCCGACACCGCCAGCAGTATGTTCAGCTGGTCTGGCACCACCATGTACTTCCAGTCGGCGATGGCCATCTCGAGGACTATGAACAGTGCAAAAAGGACAGCCAGCTCGTACTGCAGGGTGTCCATCGCCGCCATGTACAGGCCGCACACTCCCAGGATCCCCGTGAAAACGAATTTCCACGGGCTCCCGGGCACCCTCTGTCTCTGCTGGATGTCCTCGGGAAGCTTTCCATCGTCCTTGAACCACTGAGCCGGCAGGTGGTTGAACACAACTACGCTGCCGCTCCCCATCAAAACGGCCAGGGCCACGGCGAGAATGAACCTGGCCCCGATTATGATATAGTAATACTCCATGTGTCTCCCGGTTACTTGTTGGATTTCCTCCAGAGCTTCAGCTCCTGAGCCCCGGCGATCAGCTCATCCCTGAAATCAGGATGGGCAATTGAGATCAGCGCCTCCGCCCTCTCCCACACTGAGAGGCCAGCCAGCTCCGCCATGCCGTACTCGGTGACGATGGTCATGGCCTGGCTCCTCGGATCAGTCACGATGTCTCCCGGCAGAGTTGGCACGATCCTGGAGTGGACCACGCCCTTCTTGTCGGTGAAGGTGGAGGTCATGCAGATGAAGCTCTGCGAGGTCGGGTTGTCGAAAGCCCCCGTCAGGAAGTCCAGCTGCCCGCCAGTCCCGCTTATCTGCCTGTGTCCGGCGCTCTCGGCGCTTATCTGTCCGTAGAGGTCGACCGAAATGCAGCTGTTGATGGAAACGAAATTATCGATATCAGCGATCACCTTCGGGTCGTTGACGTATGACATTGGCGCTGTGCACATGGACGGGTTGTCATCCATCCAGTCGTAGAGTTCCTTGTTTCCGTATCCGAGGCCGAACACCGACTTGCCCCTGAACACGGACTTCTTCGAGTTGTTCAGCTTGCCGGCCTTATACATATTGTAGAAAGAATTAACCAGCAGCTCTGAATGCGCTCCCAGGTCCTTCAGGTCCGATTCGGCGATCATCCCTCCGATTGCGTCAGGCATGGCGCCTACACCGAGCTGTATCGTGGAACCGTTCCTTATTTTCGGGACGATCATGGAAGCGATCTTCTTGTCCAGCTCGCCCGGCACGCTCGGCGGTATCTCGAGCAGCGGCTCGTGCTCTCCCTCCACCACCATGTCCACCTCGGAGATGTGTATGCAGTTGTCGAAGCCCTGGACCACCGGCAGGTGTTCGTTGACCTCAAGTATGATCACGTCGGCCACGTCCATCACCGCCCTTGCGCAGGCGTTGTTTATGGAAAAAGAGAAGTACCCGTGGCGATCCATCGGCGGCACTGCCATCATGGCGACGTTCACCGTAAGGTATCTCTCATAATATTCAGGCAGATTTCTGAACAGCATTGGAATAAAGCTGCAAAGTCCCCTGTCGCAGAGTTTTCTCTCGTAGCTCACCATATGCCACGCATTATACGTAAAGTGCTCTCTCTCGGGATCATCCTCCACGACGTGGATCGGTCCATTGCTCAGAAGCCCTCTTATCTTAACGTCCTCCAGCTCGTCCTTCCTCTTCGCCAGAGCCTGGTCCAGCAGCTGAGGGAATCCGTAGTTGGCGCTGTAGTCCACCCAGTCCCCGCTCCTGACCACCTTAACAGCCTCATCCGGGGTCCTGAGTTTTGATCTGTATTCGCTGATGTAGTCCATTGGACATCCTCCTTCCGCAGCCCATATACCTGTTTTTATTCAAATCACTTGAAAATTATACCACCTTATTCCGGCTTTCTGCCGTGGAACTGATAATACTGGGTCATGATCTGACCGTTGTACAGCTTGCGCCGGCGGTCCGCCTTCCTGTGAAAATACTTTTCCTCCACGTCCTTAGCCGCGGTTATCAGGAAAAGTGACCAGCTCGGATCCTCATCCAGTATCTCCGCCAGGTGACCGTAGATGCTGTCTAACTCCTCGTCGCCGCCTATCCTTCTGCCATAGGGCGGATTGGTGACGATGATGCCGTTGTTTTCCCTCGGGGCGAATTCCTTCATGTCCATCCTGTACAGGTGGATGTCCTCGTCCACCCCCGCCTCCTCCGCATTTGCCGCCGCGGCCTTCAGCGCCTGGCCGCTGATATCGAATCCCTGAAGGCGCAGCTCCTTATCGTAGTCGATGGCACTGTAAGCTCTTGCTTTTTCCTCCTTCCAGAGCTCCTCTGGGATCATGTCCCAGCTCTGAAAGGCGAACTCCCTGTTCAGCCCGGGAGCGATGTTCCTCGCCCAGAGCGCAGCCTCGATAAGTATCGTCCCTGAGCCGCAGCAGGTGTCGACCAGGAGCCTGTCATCTCCACGCCAGTAGCAGAGCTGGATCAGTGCTGCAGCCAGGGTCTCCTTCATGGGAGCCGCCACGTTCGCCACCCTGTACCCCCGCTTGTGCAGAGCCGGACCGCTGGTGTCCATGAGGACGGTAACGCGGTCCTTCAGGATGGAAAAGCGGATGCGGTACTGCGCTCCGTCCTCGGGCAGGCGGGCTCTGGCGTAAGTCAGTGAGAGCTTTTCCACCACTGCCTTCTTTATTATGCTCTGGCATGCGGGAACACTGTGGAGTACGGACTTGACCGAAGTCCCTTCCACCGGAAAGGCACCGTCCGGTGATATGTACTGTTCCCAGGGTATGGCCTTGATCTGCTGGAAGAGTTCCTCGAATGTCACCGCTCTGAATTCCCCGAGCTTGATGTATACACGGTCTCCAGACCTGAGCCACAGGTTGCTCCGGACTATCGCCCTTTCGTCTCCGAGGAAGGTGATCCGTCCGTCTTCTGTTTTTATGACCTTCAGGCCCATGCCTTCCAGTTCACGCCTGACCACCGCCTCCAGTCCGAAGGCAGCCGTCGCAGCCAGTTCCATCTTCATACAGCCGCCTCCCTATCTACTGCCGGCAAAACTTTTTTCCTCTTGATATAAAAAATAGCATCGCAGGGATGCCGCTGAAAAAATTATACATGCTTTCTATTTTCATGGCAAAAAAATTTCAAAAACAGGTTGTACTTATTCTACCATTATGGTACAGTTAGGTAAATCAATTGCACGCCACTAAATATAGGAAAATTAATACGGATTTGTGAAGCAATTGATGATATATTGGTCTATAATTCAATTAGCCGATAAAGGGCTATAGTATTTTAGCTCGACAGAGCAGAAAGATCAGAGGTGACAATTATGGCTAAATGGGTATGTTCAGTATGCGGTTACGTTCATGAGGGAGACGAGCCACCAAAGGAATGCCCGGTTTGCAAGGCTCCTGCTGAGAAGTTCACAAAGCAGGAAGGCGAGATGACATGGGCATCCGAGCACGTACTGGGAGTTGCACAGGGCTCCAGCGAGGACATCATGGAGGATCTGAGAGCAAACTTCAACGGTGAGTGCTCCGAGGTAGGTATGTACCTGGCAATGGCAAGAGTTGCCTTCAGAGAGGGATATCCTGAGATCGGTATGTACTATGAGAAGGCCGCTTACGAGGAGGCTGAGCACGCTTCCAAGTTCGCAGAGCTCCTGGGTGAGGTCCTCACAGACAGCACAAAGAAGAACCTGGAGATGAGGATCGATGCCGAGAACGGCGCCACAGCTGGCAAGACAGACCTGGCAAAGAGAGCCAAGGCTGCTAACCTGGACGCTATCCACGACACAGTACACGAGATGGCAAGAGACGAGGCTAGACACGGCAAGGCCTTCAAGGCACTGCACGACAGATATTTCAAGTAGTCAGCCATCCTTATAGGGTGTTTACAGATGAGGCGGGCCCTTCGGGGTCCGCTTTCATATTGTTGTAAAAATATCACCTCTGTGATATGGTGGCACTTGAAAAGACTTATCAACAATTCCATTACGAGAAGGGATCTGAATTATAAATGGAAATACGCAAATCATCTGAAGACTATCTGGAGACGATGCTCATACTGAAGGAAGAGCACGGATACATCCGCTCCATAGATATCGCTCATCACATGGGTGTCACCAAGCCGAGCGTGTCTTACGCCACCAAACGTCTGAGGGAAAACGGCTACATCGAGATGGGCTCTGACGGACTGATCACCCTCACGGATTCCGGCATGGAGATCGCCAGAAAAATATATGACAGACACAAGATGATCTCCAGGTTCCTCATCATGCTGGGTGTAACACCGGAGGTCGCTCAGGACGACGCCTGCAAGCTGGAGCACGACATCAGCAACGAAACCTACGATGCCCTATGCCATCATGTGAACGATTTTCTCTCGTCATGCCCGAAGATCCACGGAGGCAAGGATGGCGAGGCGATCGAGTGCTCAGAGCTGGAAAAGTGATCGACGGCGATGCGGGAAAGTGCGTCAAGCGTGCCAAAGTTTTCCAGTGAGAAACGTCCCCGTTGACGACAAAAGGGAGCAGGCGGTCATCGCCTGCTCCCTCTTTAAATCCACCGTTTCTGCTTCGGGGGATCGCTCCCCTGCTCCGACTAGCCTTCGATCTGTACCAGCTGCTTCTGTTCTCTCTCCGGCAGTTTGTCTTCCTTTGGAACTGTCAGCTGCAGCACGCCGTTGCTGAAGTTTGCCTTCACATCATCGGATGTCAGCTTGTCACCTACGTAATAACTCCTCTCGCACGAACCTGTGTAGCACTCCTTGCGGATGTACTTGCCGTCTTCCTTGTCCTCGGTGTTCTCTGTGTGGTTAGCTCTTACGGTCAGGTAACCGTTCTTGATCTCTACTTCAACGTCCTCTTTATTGTAGCCAGGAAGCTGAACATCCAGCTCGTAGGAATCGTCCAGTTCCTTGATGTCGGTGCGCATGCTGTTGCTTCCGTATGTTACACGCTTCATAGGTGCTGCAAAGAAATCGTTGAAAAAGTCATCTGCAAAATCATTACTGAATACACTTGGATACAACATAATATAGCCTCCTTGTAAATTTTATCTTTATTTCTACCGGACGGACCGGTTTTTTGCTCCCACCGGGAGTTGCTCCAACATCCTTCCTCAGGATCCCCTCTCTGGATCCCCTCCTTGCTTGCAAGTATGTTATAGTCCTTTTTGTTAGCACTGTCAAGCGCTGAGTGCTAATTTTTTAAAAAAATTTTTGTCCACGTTCCGTAGGTTGTGGTGATCCGGTACTGCCGGTAAAATAGCTTTGCCGTTGATGATCCAAGAGCAGGAAAAAGCGTGCGACACCGCCGTTCAACAACTGCGATCCACGCCGGTGATATTTTATATACAGATAACGGAAGGAATAGAGAAAAATGGATAAGTACGTTACAGGTGCCGTGATCAGACGGCTCAGGGAAGAAAGGCATATGACACAGGAGGAGCTGGCGGAAAAATTATTTGTCAGCAGTAAGGCTATAAGCAAGTGGGAGACGGGAAAAGGCTTCCCGGACGTCACCCTGCTGGAGCCGCTGGCCGCCGCACTTGGCATCTCTACCATCGAACTTTTTGCGGGAGAAGACGTCACAAACAAAAACAAGTCCTCAAACATGTTGAGGACGAAATTCTACGTCTGCCCTGTCTGCGGCAACATCGTCCACAGCTCCGGTGAGGCGGTGGTCAGCTGCTGCGGCATCACCCTGCCCCCTCTCGAAGCCGAGGCGCCAGACGACGGCCACGGCATCAGCGTTGAGAGCGACGGATACGAGCTTTATGTGACCTTGGATCACCCGATGACCAAAGACCACTATATATCTTTTATAGCCGCACTTTCCGACCATGGCGTGCAGCTCGTGAAACTCTACCCAGAGGGGACGGCAGAGGCCAGGTTCTCAGGGTCACGTGTAAAAAGAGTCTTCGCGTATTGCAACAGACACGGTCTTTTCGAAGCAAAGGTCTCCCGAAAAAGTTCCTCATCCGCCCCGCGCCAGTAGACGATCCGGTGCCGCGCCAGCAATTGGCCGGCACCGTTTTTTATGATCGTTCTTTTCCGTGTCTCTTGAAGTAGTCCTTCGTCTCCTGGAACACCACGCCGGAGAGCATGAACACGGCTATGAGGTTAGGGATGACCATGAGCCCGTTAAAGGTGTCGGAGATATCCCACAGCAGTCCGAGGTCAACGGTGGCACCCAGTATGGCTACCAGTGAATACACCACCATGAACGGCTTGATTATCTTCGTGCCGAAGAGGAACTCGGCGCAGCGCGAGCCGTAGAGCCCCCAGCCGATGGTCGTGGAAAAGGCGAAGCAGATCAGGGCCGCGGCCGTGAAGATGGATACCCACTTTCCGTAGGATGCGGTGAGACCCGCGATGGTCAGATCCGCGCCTGCCGCCTCTCCGTAAGGTACGGTGATCCCGCTGCACAGGATGATAAGAGCGGTGAGCGTGCAGATTATTATGGTGTCGGTGAACACCTCGAAGATCCCGAAGAGGCCCTGCTCCACCGGCTCCTTGGTGTCCGCCGTGGCGTGAGCGATGGACCCGGTACCGAGGCCGGCCTCGTTGGAGAAGATGCCCCTCGACACTCCCCTCCTCATGCTGATGAAGAGAGAGCCGATGACTCCGCCTGTCACTGCCTTTGGAGCGAATGCCCCCTCGAATATAGAGACGAACACTCCCGGCACGTTCTTCCCGTTTATGATGACAACGCCCAGCCCCAGCACTATGTACAGGAGAGCCATAAATGGCACCAGCTTTTCCGTGAACCTTCCTATCCTCTTTACTCCTCCCAGGAGCACCAGTGCGAGGCATATGGCGATCACGATCCCCATTATGAAGTTGAACGTCCCGAGGGATCCCTGACCGATCGCGTTGTAGTTTACGAGAGCCGCGTCGAGAGCCGTGACGATGGTGTTCACCTGGGTGGCGTTGCCCGTCCCGAACACCGCGATGCCTCCGAATACGGAAAAGAGAACGGCGAGGAAGTACCATTTCCTCGAGAGGCCGTTCTTGATGTAGTACATCGGGCCTCCGACCCAGTCGCCCTTGGAGTTCTTTTCCCTGAAGCGGACGGCCAGGGTGACCTCGGAAAACTTCGTGCACATGCCGAGCAGAGCCGACAGCCACATCCAGAAGACCGCTCCCGGGCCGCCTAGAGCGATGGCGCCCGCAACTCCGGCGATGTTCCCCGTTCCCACGGTCCCGGCAAGGGCCGTGCACATAGCCTGAAACGGCGTCATTGCGCCATCCTTCGCCTGAGTCTTCTCGAAGGCCCTTCCAACTATGTGCTTCATGGCGAATCCGAACTTCCGGAGCTGGATGAACCCCGTCCCGAAGCTCAGGTAAAGGCCCACCCCAATGATGCATATCATCGCGGGTATGCCCCATATGAATCCGTTTACATATGAATTGACAGTCTCGATACCCTGCAGCATTTCTACCTCCTTTTTGTCGCAACGGATTGTACTATACCAAATACAATGTATAGCTGTCAACGGTTTTTCGTGCATTTCTACAAAATTAACCAATTTTGTTAATTTTATGGCATAAAATTTGGTTGTTTTAATGCAAAAAAGAGTTTCATTATGCGCAGCGTCCCGAGGTCTCGGCCGGACTGCGTCCCCACATAAATAAACGCAGGCGGGCCCCGCCGGGCATCCTGGCGCACAATCATAACCACCAGTTGAACTGGTGGTTTGTCCTTGCCCTAAAAGGGCCTGTTACTTGCAGGCGTCTTAAGACGCACCGAAATAGACTGCCAACCGCATCTCTATTTTCCGGCTGCGCCTAAGGGCGCTTTTTATTATGCCTTCGTATTCTTGCTACCCGTGAACGGGTCTATGTACTCCTTCAATGTTAATTGATCATTTGCGATATCTTCTTGCAGTTGGTTTCGTATGTATTCTGCGATTGCCTTTTTGTTTCTGCCAACTGTATCGACATAATAGCCACGGCACCAGAAATGCCTGTTCCCATACCGATATTTCATATTCGCATGTCTGTCGAATATCATCAGTGAGCTTTTTCCCTTCAGATATCCCATCACTTGCGATACGCTGTATTTTGGCGGAATTGATATCAGCATGTGTACATGATCAGGGCACAACTCCGCTTCTATTATTTCTATGCCTTTCTGATCACACAACTGCCTAAGTATCTTGCCAATATCCTCTTTTATTTTTCCGTAGATAATTTGTCTCCTGTACTTCGGCGCAAACACTACGTGATACTGACACCGCCACTTCGAATGTGTTAAACTATTGATGTCGGTTTTGGTAATATTACCCATCGATTTATTCCTCCTTTGTTACATGAGTGCGGTTGGAAGCCTCATTCATGATATCACAGGAGGTTTTTTCTTGAAGCTAAAGCTTCTTACTCCACCGGCTTAGCCGGTGGTTTTTTTACACTAAAGATCACAAAAANNNCCAATCATAACCACCAGTTGAACTGGTGGTTTGTCCTTGCCCTAAAAGGGCCTGTTACTTGCAGGCGTCTTAAGACGCACCGAAATAGACTGCCAACCGCATCTCTATTTTCCGGCTGCGCCTAAGGGCGCTTTTTATTATGCCTTCGTATTCTTGCTACCCGTGAACGGGTCTATGTACTCCTTCAATGTTAATTGATCATTTGCGATATCTTCTTGCAGTTGGTTTCGTATGTATTCTGCGATTGCCTTTTTGTTTCTGCCAACTGTATCGACATAATAGCCACGGCACCAGAAATGCCTGTTCCCATACCGATATTTCATATTCGCATGTCTGTCGAATATCATCAGTGAGCTTTTTCCCTTCAGATATCCCATCACTTGCGATACGCTGTATTTTGGCGGAATTGATATCAGCATGTGTACATGATCAGGGCACAACTCCGCTTCTATTATTTCTATGCCTTTCTGATCACACAACTGCCTAAGTATCTTGCCAATATCCTCTTTTATTTTTCCGTAGATAATTTGTCTCCTGTACTTCGGCGCAAACACTACGTGATACTGACACCGCCACTTCGAATGTGTTAAACTATTGATGTCGGTTTTGGTAATATTACCCATCGATTTATTCCTCCTTTGTTACATGAGTGCGGTTGGAAGCCTCATTCATGATATCACAGGAGGTTTTTTCTTGAAGCTAAAGCTTCTTACTCCACCGGCTTAGCCGGTGGTTTTTTTACACTAAAGATCACAAAAAAACGGCCGCAGGGCCGTCGCCGGCTGCCGCCGAATAAGATCTTCTTTTTTTCTAGACGAGGTCTTCCATGTCTCTGTGCACCACGCCCTCGTTGATCAGCTCCACGAATGTCCTGGCGAGATCAGGGTCGAACTGGGAACCGGCATTCCTGAGGATCTCCTGAGCCGCATACTCGATCGGAAGAGGATCCTTGTAGGACCGCCTGGAGATCATGGCGTCGAAGGCGTCCGCGATCGCCAGGCATCTGGCACCGACCGAGATGTCCGTTCCCGCGAGACCGTTAGGATACCCTCTGCCATCCCATCTCTCATGGTGGCCGACTACCGCAGGGATCAGGTAATCCAGGTTCGGCAGGTGGCGGATGATCTCTATGGAGTGGTTCACGTGGGTCTTCATCACGGCGTACTCGTCATCTGTGAGCTTGCCCGGCTTGGTGAGTATACGCTCCGGGATGGCAATTTTCCCTATGTCATGGAGGAGGCCCGCCTCGTAGATCAGCTCCTGATGTTCCCTGGAAACGCCCAGGCGCCTCGCCAGCAGCGTGGCGCAGATCGCCACGTTCCTGCTGTGGCTGAAGGTGAAGTGGTCCTTTGCGTCGATAGCAGCAGTAAGGGCGTAGATAGTAGGAGCTACCTCCTCGTACTCCCTGGTGTAGCCGATCTTGTCGGTCACGGGAGCATCTGCCGCGGTCTCTCTCTCCTCTCCGGTGCTTGCGCTCTTCCTGAGGCTGATCTCCTGGGAAGGATCTATGTCGCCGGTGTGGTAGGTCATTATGCGGTTTTTCCCGAGGCGCTTTCCGTGGTGGATCTCCATGCTCACGTTGGTCTGGAGTTCCTTCATTGTGGTTGCGCCGTACGGCATTGAGCAGATGCCAGCCGTGAACGTCACGTTCTTCCGCTTGATGCCGTCGTCATCGAGGCTTGTCCTGTCCATCTGGCTCCTGATGTTCTCAGCCAGGCGCAAGGCCTCCATCTGACTGCGGTGTGGCATGCAGATGCCGAATTCCTTGTCGGATACCCTGCCGCAGAATACGCCGCGGGGAATGGTGTTTTTAATAATGCCGGCCAGCCTCGCAAGGACCCTGTCCCCCTCGGCCGTGCCGTATAGTTCGTTGTACAGGCGAAGATCGTCCACATCGATCACAAGATATGAAAGCTGGTCACCGCCGGAATTCCTGATCTCCTCTTCCATTTTTCTCAGGAAGGCCGCCCTGTTGAACATGTCAAGCTGAGGATCCAGATCTGCGCGCCGCTCAGCCTCTCCGTATAGAATGGCGTTGTTAAGGGCGATGCTTGCAACAGACTGAACGGAACCGATCATGACCATGTCATCGTAAGAGTAGGCACCGCCGCCGGTCTTTTTTCCTATGAGGAGGATGCCGATGAGCTCATCGTTGTTCCGAAGCGCCGTGATGCACTCTACGCCCAGGGACTCAAGCATGGTCTTCTCCTCTGACCACATGGACCTGTAGGCCACCGAGCGCTTGAAATCGCTGAACATCAGGCATGTGTCGCCCTTTGCGATGTAGTCGATGTATGGAGCGTCCCCCTCTATGCAGAGGTCTCTTTTATCCAGTGGATTGGAGGCGTAGTCCAGCACGTATCTGCCGGAGTCCCTGTCCAGGATGAAGAATGAGACCTGAGAGGCCTTTATGGTATCACGCAGGATCCCGTATGTCTGGTCCATTATCTTCTGGACATCCAGGCTCCTGGAAATGTCCTGGCTGAATTCTCTGAAACGGTCGTTGCTTGCCTGCTCCTTCCGCAAGGTGATGCGTCTTATGGCGCAGTATGCCGCCAGCGAGACGAGGAATACGATGATCGTGAACACGATGCCAGTGACCGCCAGCGATATCCTGTCATCGGGTATGAAATGATCCATCTCGTCCTTGATCGAGCCTACGACGATGGACATTATGACCGTGGACAGGCAGACAGTGCCGAACATGATCACGGTGGATGAATACAGTGTGGTGAGCCTGAAGGCTCTCCGCTTGGCCAGGGCTGCAAACAGCAGTACTGCATTCACTATCCCGGCCAGGGTGTCGAACGGGAAAATGTTCCCCGGCATCACCGAAAGGACGTTGCCCAGCACCATCACGACGCAACCTGACAAGATCAGTATTATCTCCGAGGTGTAGTAATCCCTCTTGTGCCGTTTGCGCTGCTCTCGGAGTGATCTCAGGAGCAGCAGCGTCACATACCCGAGTATCAGCACCGTGACCAACACCGGGATCGCTATCCGCCAGTCGGCTTCGTAGTGGAAGATCGTGCGGCCGCCCGGGGTCACCATCTTTTCCGGCACCGCCAGGAATACCTGCCTGAAAGCCAGGATGAGGTAGACCACCATGGCACCGTAAATGTATTTTCCGGTCCTGTCCAGTCTTGCACCCAGGTAGTGCGTGACGAAGTCGTAGACGGACCATGGAAGGGCCAGGAGCGTGAGAAACGAGATCTGGTACCAGAACACATAGCCCGGCCAGAAGCTCAGACGCATGAGAGTCGAGCCTCCGGTCCACATGATGAGAACTATGAGGTACCGCATGAACGCGCGGATCATGGAGTTCTTTTTTGCAGAACAGAAGGCTATCAGCAGATAGAGGTAAAACAGTACTGCTATGCCGGGGATCCAAATATAAGGAACTGCGGTCATTTAATTATCTCCTCTGGATCGTTCCGTAGGACATCAGCTTGTTGATAACGTATTTTCCCGGGTTTATCGCCGGTATGTCCTCGCCCAGCTCCTCCCGGCAGTGCTGGAACGAACCGCACTTCAGCACGGTGATCCTCAGCGGATCTATCCCCAGCATCTTCTCGAGATCGTCATAGTCTGTATCCATGAATTTGAAGTAGACCTTCAGGTGTTCCCTGAGGACCTGTACGCTCACGGCAGCCGAATCCACCGACTCCGGGTCTATCTCGAGGTACAGGTGGAGATACGGCCTTCTCCCCTTTTCCCATTCCTTGGCCGCAGTGCAGCTGGTTATCGGGAGCCTTGAGAGGCGGATCGCATCGTTTATGGAATTTTCCGTTATCCTCGTGAATCCGGCTATATCGATGACATTGTTTATCCTGTCCACATATTGCACCAGAGGGAGCCCGGTGGTGCTGTCCCCGTTGAGATGGACGCACCTGAACATGTCCCCCACTCTGTATCTGGCGAAGGCTCCACCCTTCAGGCTGGTTATCACCAGCTCGTAGTCGTGTCCGTCCTGAAGCTCGCTGAGGAGCAGTGTCCTGGGCTGATACGACGGATCTCTCTGCGAACGCAGGGACTCCTCCTCAGGGATGAATTCAGGGAAGCAGCTGTCCGGGAAAAAAACCATCCCGTCATGCGAATTTGTCTCGGTGCAGAGCAGTGACATCTCGGTGCCCGCGAAGATCTCGTGGGGCGTTATCCCCCAGGCCTCGCCGAGGAAATCCTTGTAGCATCTCGTATCGGTACCGGCGCAAACCAGCGTCTTCAGGCTGAACACGTCCCCCGGCACCATATGGCGCCCCTCTTTTTCACAGGTCCTCTTCGCCTTGAGAAATCTGAGAGCCATGCGCGGAGATACCCTGCGCATCTTACCGGAGCTCGTGCCTTTCTTCTCTCCGGACGCCGAGTTTATGAACTGCTCCGTCATGTACGCGATGACGCTGGTCATCCCGAAGAATCCGTCGATGCCAGTCTCAAGCCCCATCTTGAATCCCTCCTTATTTCTCTGTCCGAAGCTCATTGCATTAGCCTGGCGGACGGGCGGAAGGAACCTGAAGTCTATCTCCTTTTCCAGCACGTGGGGAAAAAGCCCCGTGACGTACGGCAGCGGGGCCAGACCGAAAAGCATTCTGTCCCCGTTCCGCAGCAGGGACTCATTCGGTTCGCTGGATGATGCCAGTGTCACTATGGCCAGCATGTTATTATTGAGCGCCTCGATCATATCCTGGGTGTACGGCGCGGTCTTCACCGGATGGCGGCCGCCTTCCCATGTGGTCTCCAGCCAGATCACCGGCGGAGCCGGAAGCATGTCCACGCGCCTGTTGAGCAGAACATCCGCATAGTCTTCATATCTGGTGAGTGGGACCATCTCCCGGAATTCCCGGATGCTGCGTGGCTTCTTGCCCTTGAGTATCCTCTGCCCCAGGCCGCTCTCAGACCAGACTCTGATCTGCTCCTCCATGAGGCGTTCCTGTATCCTGTTGAATTTCTCGGGACTCAGGCTGAGGAATCCGCAGTACTCCCCCCACAGATCCAGCTCGTGCTGGTGCTCCAGCTTGTCCGCGTATCTCATGCGTGAAGATCCAGTTCCCCTCTTCATCACTTTCTCCGTATCTTGTCCCGTCCCTTCTTCCCTGCCGGGATCAGGAAGCGGACAGAGTTCCTGTAATCCGAATAATCATCGAAGACCTTTGGAAAAATATATTCATCCTGGAACCAGGAGTATCCGATATTGCACAGGGTGAATATCGTTCCGCCGGTCATGAGGTGCCGGGATCCGAGGAAGAGTGCCAGGAAAAAATATACTCCCGCAAATCCCCATACTCCGGGGTGGCGGCATGCACCGTAGACTCCTGTGGTACAAAGCTTCTGGGCCGACCCCTCCACGTATGCTTCGTGGGCGGGAATGGCGAAGAACAGCGAATATATCAGCAGCCACGCCGAGGCGGCCGCCCCTGCCAGCCACGCTGCCGATGCCGCATGCGGGCCCGGAAAAGCCGCGTCCGAAGCGGCTGTTTTTACCGAGGAAAGAGCGAGGAGCAAGATCCCCGCCGGGAAAAGAAGCCTCAGCGCCCTGCGGTTATTCCTTGTCTGATTGATGTCATAAGCCACGAACATCAGGAAGGAAACGCATCCCAGAAAGATCCACCTAATCACCAGTCACCTCATTTAAATGCACGACAATGTATATATTTTAACTTAAATCGCACCCGATGTATAGGATTATAACTTTGCCTGTGTAAACAAATGGTACGAGCTACACAAAAAACGACGGGGCAAAGTTCATGACTTCGAACCCGTCGTCTGACCATAATCACCATTTATCAATTTTGCCGCAGTTGTTGTTGAAGCACTAGTTTACAGCAGTCCGAAGAGCGATAGTGAAAATACTACTATGATCAACGGTGCGACAAATTTTATGATAAATCCAAGCGTTTTGACCATTCCAGATCCTTTGCTGATTCCAATCGTATCCGCAAAATTATCTATCCCCCATATCCATCCGACAAAGATCGACATAAAGAATGCGCCTGCTGTCAGAAAAATATTATTCGTGATCATGTCGAAAAAATTGAACAAAGTATCTGAAAGCGTAGCTGGTATTCCAATCACAAGGACGAGCAGGAATGTTGTGAACATCGCTTTCATTCTTCCAAATCCAAACTGATCCATCAGGAATCCTATTATCGCCTGCCATCCTGCAATACCCGAGGAGAAAGCAGCTATAAAGAAGGCGATATAGAACAGAGTCCCCCAGAAGAGACCTCCTGGCAACGCATTGAACACATTCGGCATCACGATAAACGTCAGTCCAGGCCCGGCCTGTACATCCAGACCAAACGCCGATGTCAATGGGAAGATCATCATTCCCGCAAGGATCGCCACAAAGATCACTGCACAGGAAACTATAGTAGAATTCTTGAGCGCATTCAGGTCTCCCTCTTTTTGATAACTTCCGAATGTTAAAGCAACAGCCATGGCAATTCCCAGAGAAAAGAATGTCTGTCCGAGTGCAGATAGAATCGACTCACCGCTGAAATTTGCTGCATCCAGGCTGAACAGGAACTTTAAACCATCCGATGCTCCAGGCAGCCTCAGGCCCATGATCACTATAGCAACCATGATGACCACGAGGGAAGGCAGCAATACTTTTCCAATTTTCTCAATTCCATCCTGCAGATTATTTTTCACAACAAGCATCGTCAGAACACAGTTCACAAGAATAAGTGCTATGACAAGCGTGTGATTGCTGCTGAACGTGCCGAAATACTCAGCGATCTGTCCTGAGTTCATTCCCTTGAATACACCCATCGGCGTAGCGTAAATGTAATGAATGACCCATCCGTAGACCGGCACGGTATACCCTGCTACCATCACGATGCAGAGCATGTTAAACAGTCCTACGATCCCCCACGGCTTTTTTCCCGAAAGCTTCTGATATGCTTTTACAGGAGTCTGTCTTGATGCCATTCCCAGCGAAACTTCGGCCGTGAAGAGTGGAATTCCTATGACGATCATGAATAGAGCATATGTCAGAAGGTACAAACCTCCTCCATATGTTCCGCATACATACGGAAATCTCCACAGTGTCCCTACTCCTACTGAAAACCCTATGGTTGAAACGATAAATCCCAACCTTGACCCAAAACTGTCTCGCGATTTATCCTCCATAGCGCTACCTCCTTTCTCCTGGAATCACCTTCAAAGGGATGCATCACTATTCTCCATATATTTTCGCTTCAACAGACCTGTATGCATTTTCCGTAGGTGTGATACCCAGCTCACTGGCTTCCTTCAGGTTTACACGAGTCATTTCAGCGCACTTTACAGCTACCTTATCCATCAGAGCCTGCTTATCTGCTTTGTCTTCGTGCATATGCATCTCTGCTCCGGACATCACTCCGCCAATGTTGTGTACCCAGCACTCTTCGTACAGTATCCCCCTTGCAGCCAGTTTCTTTGACAGCGCGATCTCCTCCTCTATCGTTTTAGCTGCAAGCTGGTTGTTTGCTGCTCCAAACACCATCTTGACCTTGAGGCCGTTGATCACATCTTCAGTTAAAAAGCCTCCTATAGCACATGGGCAGAGGATATCGGCTTCAGTGTTGAGAATGTCGTCTGTGAATTCAATATTCGCATCAGGATGCGCTGCCTTTAACTTCTCATACCGTTCCGGATCGAGATCATTTACGATCAGATCCGCGCCATCCTCCAGAAGGTATTCTGCCTGCGGATAACCTACGGCACCAAGTCCCATTACGGCCACTTTTAACCCCCTCAGGTCCGTCTGACCGAATTTCACCTTTACTGCCTCTCTTAATGCATGCTCTACACCCCACGCCGTTGGCACACCAGATGCACCAAGCGGATTGTTTTTAAGTCCACCATTAATATATCTCGTGTATTCATGAAGGGCATCTGCAAGCTCCACTGGGTAATTCATATCCGGACCAGTGAAAAATCTCACTCTGTTAAGGGCAAATGCTATGAATCCCAGCTCATCTTTGTTATTCAGATCGATTTGTTCAGCATGAACCGCAATTTTTCCGCCGCCGTAATGCAATCCTGCTGCAATGTGCTTATGAGTCTCTGCTCTGGCGAGATTAAGTCCGTCTATCAGCACATCGATCTCAGCATCCTCTTTAGGATGTCTCCTGATCCCGCCGGTGTAAATGCACTGTTCAAAGTTTTCCATTCCCATAATATATGTGTGAATGTTTGCAATAAATCTCCAGTCCTTTTGAGAATTGTACAGACAATCAAGGCCGAAATACCTTCCATTTCTCAGGAGATCCAGCACTTCCTCGAGGTAATCAGAAAGGCCATATTCTGCAAAAAGCTCCCTGGTTTCCTTATCATTCAGGCGAATGTCATCATCAGTCAGCAGGCTTTCCTGATAAAACTTCCTGTTGTAGTCACTCCATTTGATATCCGGGTCCCATTCTTTTGCCGCCCACATATAATCCTTTCCCGTTCTCCAGTCATAACGGATCTTGAGGGTGGTCAGGCCTTCTTCCTTAAGAGGTGTGAATAAGCTTCTATCGTCCATAATATTCCTCCTGAAATACATCTTCATCTTTCAGATTTGGCCAACTACGCATTTCATGCATCACGTATTACATGTAATATGTTTTGTCGAGTGGATATTACCACATATCACATATTACATGCAATACGTATTGTTGATTTATTTTTTTTTCTCTGTTATCATCTCTAAACAATAGATATGTGAATAATCCGTTAATCAGAGATAGCGAGGAGATACTATATGCCCTCTGGCAGAACAAAAGTTGTAAGGAATTCACTGGTAGATCAGATATATGATCTTATAATAGGAAAAATACAGAATGGGGAGCTGTCTCCTGGAGACCGATTAAACATCGAAGCCCTTTCTGAAGAGTTTGGAGTAAGCCGAACTCCTATGAGAGAAACTATAAACAGACTTGCTCAAAGCGGCTATGTAGAAATGAAATACAACGCTGGCCCGCGCGTTTCCGTTCTGGACCCATCAAAAGTCCGCGAGATCGCAACAGCCAATACTGTGCTCCTAGAAGGAATGATGGATCTCTTCCTCTCTTCTGAAGACTCTGATGTCGATGCACTTTGTACGGATCTCGACGAAATAATATCCGATCAGATAGCGACAGTTTCTGAAGAGGATCATACCAGGTTTTCCCATCTGTCTGTGGAATTTCATAACCGCCTTATTCAGGCCTGTCCAAATGTCACACTACAGAAGTTTGCAGCAAACACTCAGGTCCAGCTCGATATGTTCGTATCAGCATACCAGAAGGACATCACCTTCAGGCAGAAATCAATATCCGACCACAAGGAACTTGTCAGCTGCCTCAGGAACAGGAATGCTTGTGAATTCAAGGCAGCTCTAAGGGAACACAACACCAGCCCGATCGCTTACTTCGAGAATATGGCACGATCCGAATAACTTTATTAGACGATTTTCATTTGAAGACGCTATCACACCTTAAACGAATATTATCTTTACACCAATATATCTAGCGACCCGCAGTATATCGTCCATGGTGATCGACATCGTTTTTGTGTTGATATTTGGATGTACAAGGACTATTTCCCCATCAAGTTCTCTATCGATAAGGAGAACTATGTCGCGTTCTGTGTTGTTGATCAGCCCCAAAGGCGTAACAGATCCGGGCGTCAGCCCCATTTTTTCATAGAGGTCTCCTTCACTTGCAAAAGTGAGAGCGCCGCTTCCGATCTTACTACGCAGGCCCTTAAGGTCTGCCCTTTTGTGTGCGGGAAGACAGTACAGATAATATTTCCCCTTGCCCTTCTTATCCCTGAGGAACAGGTTTTTCACTTCCGTTCCTGGAAGACCTATGTGGAGTTGCTCCGCCTCGCTTATGGTATAGACAGCTGGATGGACAACTTCCTTATATGAAATATTTAATTCGTCTAACAACTTATATAAGCCCAATGGAATCTCCTTCTCGTCTTTTCAAAAAACTATTTTACGACCATCTTCGGCCGCCAAGTTCATGAAATTATTATACAATATTGCCATTTGCAAGATACCACGTGAGCATATAAAATAAATGTCACCCGTGTCATCACGGGTCTCATTTTATCCAATAATGCAAGCGGATCTTCCGCGTGATAACAACGATAACGAGGTCATATGAACAACGATCTGATCAGAGAAATAGCGGCGGAACTCAAGGTTCCCGGGTCATCAGTTGAGAACACACTAGCTCTCCTGGAAGAGGGCAACACTGTTCCCTTCATCGCAAGATACCGGAAGGAGGCGACTAAGGGCATGGACGAGGAGCAGATCCTCTTCGTGGAAAAGCAGTACAAGTACGGCATCAGCCTCCAGGAGCGCAAGGATGCGGTGATAGAGATCATCAGCCAGCAGGGAAAGCTCACTCCGGAGATCGAGGCTGATATCAGGGCATGCACGAAGCTGTCTCAGGTCGAGGATCTGTACAGACCATATAAGGAAAAGAAGAAGACAAGGGCCGGCATGGACATCAAGAAGGGTCTCCAGCCACTGGCACAGTGGCTCCTGGATCTGTCTGAGAGCAGAGATGGAGATGTCAGGACCAAGGCTGAGGAGTTCATAAGCGACGAGGTCGGGAGCTGGCAGGAAGCTCTCCAGGGAGCCGAGGACATCATCGCCGAACAGGTATCCGACGACGCCAGGCTTCGATGGAGCTTCAAGGAGCACATCAACAGACATGGCTCCCTGGTCACAGCGAAGAAAAAGGATGCCGAAGACCCTAAGAAAACATACGAGATGTACTACGACCGCACGGAGCCTGTGAGATCCCTTGCGGACCACAGGATCATGGCCATCAACAGGGCTGAAAAGGAAAAGGTCATCACCGCCTCCTTCTCATATGACAGGGATGCCCTGGCGCTGAAGGCATGCGAATCACTTCTCGGAAAGTACACACCTGACGCCCTGGAGCTCCCTGCCTTCCCGGGAGATGCTGATACCATCTCTTCCGTTGTGGAAATCTCCCGGGCCGCGGCAGACGGCTGCAAGAGATTGCTTTTTCCGAGCATAGAGAACGAGATCAGAAGAGACCTTACGGACAGGGCATGCGCCAGCTCCATCGAGGTGTTCTCCTCCAATCTCGAGAGCCTCCTGTCCCAGCCGCCGATCAAGGGGCGCGTGGTCCTGGCCTTCGACCCGGGATATGCGAACGGATGCAAACTGGCGGTGCTGGACGAGACCGGCAAGATGCTCACCGTCGACAAGATTTTCCCGTTCAAGGGCAAGGGCGGCCTGGAGGCAAGCAAGGAAAGGCTGCTCCAGCTCATCAAGAAATATGATGTGAAGATCGTGGCCATCGGAAACGGCACCGCCTCCCGGGAGAGCGAGAGCCTGGTAGCTGGTCTGATCAGAGAAAACGACCTCGACCTGAGCTATGCCATCGTCTCCGAGGCTGGTGCTTCCGTGTGGAGTGCTCAGGAGGACGCCAGAAAAGAGTTTCCTGACATGCCTGTGGAAGAGAGGTCTGCCGTGAGCATCGGGCGACGCCTCCTGGACCCGCTGCCTGAACTGATCAAGATCGATCCAAGATCTATAGGCGTCGGACAGTACCAGCACGACCTTCCTGAGAAAGCCCTGACGGAAAGGCTCGATGAGGCCACCATGAAGGTGGTCAACAGGGTCGGCGCTGATCTGAACACAGCTTCTCCTGCCCTCCTGAAGCATATCTCCGGACTGAACGCCGGGATCGCCCAGGAGATAGTGAACTACAGAAACGAAAACGGAGCATTTACCAACAGGAAGCAGCTCCTCAAGGTAAAGAAGCTGGGCCCGAAGGCATTTACCCAGTGTGCCGGCTTCCTCCGTATCACCGGCGGCGATGAGCCGCTGGATCAGACTTCAATCCACCCGGAGAGCTACGACGACGCCCGCAAAGTCATGAAGGTCTGCGGTATCGATAGCCTGGGTCAGGAGGACGCGGTCTTCCCGGAGGACGCAGTGAGCGGACTCGGCATCGACAGCTACACCCTCAAGGACATCGAGGACGCCATCCGCACGCCTCTCAGGGACTACAGAGACCAGTTCGACGGTGCACTTCTCAAGAGCGACGTCCTGGAGATCGACGATCTCCAGATCGGTGACGAGCTTTACGGTACCGTGAGGAACGTGGTGGCCTTCGGCGCCTTCGTGGACATCGGTCTCCATTCTGATGGTCTCGTTCACATCACCCGCATGAGCCGCCAGAGGGTCGATGATCCATCGACGATACTGTCCGTGGGGGACGTGATCAAGGTGTGGGTCGTTGAGATCGACAAGGAGAAGGAGCGCGTCGGCCTCAGCCTGCTCTCCCCGGACGAGCTCACTCAGCGCGACGCCGAGAGGAAAAACAGGTCCAGAGGACAGGGCAGCGGCCAGAACAGGGGCTCCGGAAAAAGGAACAGCGGCGGTCGCGGCAACGGCGGCAACAGCCGTAGAAATGGAAGATCCGACGAGGGGTCGGCCACCCTTGCCGACGCCAACGCCAAGCTGCTGGCAAAATTCGGAAAGAAACACTAGATGATATATCTGTACGATCTGGGAATGATAGTATCGGGGACAGAGATAAAATATTATGAACATCGAAACGATCGAGAAAAACGGTAAAACTGCAGCCGTCATCCGCGGCGGCAGCGATGAGAGGATGATAACTGATGTCCGGTCGGCGCTGGATCTCATGGTCAGCGTCGACTACCAGTATTCCACAAACCTGGTGGCCATCGCTAAGGAGCTGATCTGCGATGACTTTTTCGTGCTCAGCACCGGTCTGGCGGGAGAGATACTTCAGAAGCTTATAAACTACGGTTTCAAAATAGCCGTATACGGTGATTTTTCAAGATACACCAGCAAGCCTCTCCACGACTTTATTTACGAATCCAACAACGGCCATGACCACTTTTTCGTAAAAGACGAAGAAGAGGCCGTATGTCGGCTGACGGCAGAGTGACATGCCGATGAACACACGAAGCAATGCACTAAAACATGCTTTTCCACTCACGATACCCGTTATGGCAGGATATGTCTTCCTGGGCATCACCTACGGAGTCCTGATGGTCTCCAAGGGTATGCCCTCGTTTTTACCTGTTCTAACGGCGGCTGTGGTCTACACCGGCTCCATGGAGTTCCTTCTGACGGGAATACTCATTTCGTCCTTCAACCCCGCTGCGGCCTTTATCACGGCCATTGCCGTAGGATCACGCCACCTGTTCTACGGGCTGTCCATGGCCCTGGGAACGGCCCTCTACATGTTCCTGGTCCAGGCGGTGTTCGTCTGAATCTAATATGGTATAACAAAAAAGGGAGCCTCTCACAGCTCCCACTGCTGCCCTGGATGTTCCACATCCAGCAGCTTTTTTTTATTCTCTTCATTTCCTTTACGTTCCATGCGGCTCCTCAGCCTGGCGGGCATCGAGTGGTCCCCGAAGCCGTGTATCGGCACCAGCACATCTCCGCTGCAGTGGTCAAGAAAGTCCTCCATTCCCTTCCACCATCCGGTTATCCTCGGATCCACCGGAACGAAGGCGACATCGAAGTTCTCTCCATCTATCCGCTGCAGCTCGGCCCTGTATCTGGCCTCCAGATCCCTGTCCTCGGGCGTGCCGTCGTCCCACCACCAGTTGTTGAGATCACCTGCGTGGTAGATCTTCTTTCCCTCGGTCTCGACGATAAAGGCAACGCCCTCGTCGTTGGACTCGAGTGTGCGGATTCTCATGTCTACCCCCGGGATCTCCGGCCTCACGTCCTCGTGGGGCCCGACGAAGAAACACCGTTCTCTCAAGGCCGGCGGCACCTGGCTTTTGCTGATGTCGTCCGACAGGACGTAATACACGCGGCTGTAGTCATCGGCAAGCTTGAATATCTTCCTTGAAAAGTGGTCCGGGTGGCGGTGGCTCGCGAATACCACCAGCGGGCGTTCGCGGTCGCGATCCGGGAGCTCGCCCTGGTAGTAGTCAAACAAGAGATCAACTCTCTCCATCTCCAGGAAAAAGCCGCTATGGTAAATATACGTCAGCTTCATTTCGTGTGCTCCGCCATGTACTCACCGTCAGGGACTATCTCGATCCAGTACCCGTCCGGGTCCTCGATGAAATAGATGCCCATATCCGGATTCTCGAAGCAGATGCAGCCCATCTTCTCGTGAAGATCGTGAGCGGCTTCCATGTCATCTGCTGTAAAGGCCAGGTGGTACTCCACCTCTCCGAGGTCATACGCCTCGGTCCTGTCCTTGAGATACGTGAGCTCCAGGCGGAAGCCGGTCTTTCCATCACCCAGGAACGTCAGTGTGAAGTCGTCGTTGTCCTTCACCTTCACGGGCTTCAGCCCCAGGGCCTTATCGTAGAATTCCAGGCTCTTGTCCAGATCTTTCACATTAAAGTTAAAGTGGTTGAATGCAAACATGTCTAGTCCTCCTGCTGTGCCTTTTCCGGATGGAGCGCCTCCCACTCCTCCTTCAGGATGGCCATGAGCTGCAGGTCGTGGTACTCTCCGTTCTGCTTGCCCGCCTTGACCATGATGCCTTCCTTCCTGAACCCCAGTTTCGAGTACAGGTGCTCGCCGAGGCTGTCGTCCAGGAAATAATTGAGCGATACACGGTGCATCCCGAACCTGGTGAACGCCAGCTCCAGCACCGCCTGAATGGCCTCGCTGCCAAGGCCTTTGCCCCTCATTGATTCGTCAGCTATATATATTATGGTGAGATCCATGGAATCGTTGAGCTCATCGATGTCGGTGATCCCTACTCTCCCGATGGCCTGCCTGGTGTTCTTGTCCAGGATGGTCAGCCACATTCTGGTCTTGTCGTGGGTGACCTGATGGAACTGGTCTATCACGGTGTCCAGGTCCCGCTTGCCGTCGATGCAGAAATGCTCGATGACGTTCTCACGGGATTCCCATCTCGCAAAATCATCGCAGTCCGCAAAGGATGCCTTTCTTATCTTAAGGTGTTCAGTGGTGATCATTTGATCCTCCGTTTTTTGTATAAAAATATATAAAATGCCTATGCCTATTTATGTAATTCTACAGATGCTTCCGTGGTTTTTCAATTGAAAAAAAACAAACACCCTTCAGTGTTACTTCTGCGGCCTCCGTCAGGGATGCCCTATCTCAGCGGCGGAACGTATATCCTTGCCACGTCACATCCGCGTACCTGCAGCTCCTCGAGTTCCGGGAAACCGAGCTCGTCCAGATCCGGGATCATGAGCGTCTGATCGCTGCAGCTCCTGGAGAATATCCTCAACCTCTCCCCGCCGTGGCCTCCCTTTTCCATAAAGATCCCGTCAGGCCTGTGTTCGAGGGTCATCAGAGGATATGCACCCCAGCTTTTTTCCGCGGACTCGAGGCCAGGGGCGATGTCCTCCATGCCGAGTTCTTTAAGCGCTCTGACCGCAGATGAGTTGTATGCGTTCAGGCCGTAGTCCCCATACACGGTCACACCTGTGTCTCTAAACACCTGCAGCCAGCCGATGGAACCGATGCACACCCCTGTTTTTCCGCAGAGCTCCAGGATGCCGTCCAGGTGCTCCTCGATGTACTCGTTTTCCCGACCCCTGGAAACATTGGAAATATACGGGATCACCGTGATGTCTCCGGCAGTTTCACCGTGATTTCTGTAAAATTCCACAAGGGGTACCAGGCAGCGGACGGGGATCCCGTATTTATTTCCCGATGCTGTCACATGTTCTCTGCCGTCGCGGGAAAATGTCTCCCAGTCCAGGTAATAAAGTTCCAGCACCCGAGGAGTGCTTTCGTCACAGGAGAGTTCAGGCTCCCTGAGACCTGTATCCATCATCGCCGGCCTGTCCTGAATGAATGTTTCGTCCAGCCTCTCCAGTACCTCTCTTCTGAGAGCGTTGAGCCGAGACATGGGGATATCGTAGTTTTCACCGGCCAGCCAGTGGATCTTTCTGATGTTGTATGGGGTGCCTCCGGTCTTGGAAAAGGCCTTTTCACCCCTTGCCCGCAGATCCGGACCGCCTTTGCGGGAGTTTTCAAAGGGCCCGGCCTCAGCCTCCGCCTGGTTTCCCCTCTGATGCACAGCCGTCAGCTTCAGCATACCGCACTTCTCCGTCACGAACAGTTCGACGTCTGCCTTCCGCTGGAATTTTCCTTCCTCCAGAGTCTTTCCGCGGAAGCTCTCCTCAAGCTCCCTCATCTGGAGGACTGAGGATGTCCTGTACACAGGATCTCCGATCCGGATACTGTTCCTCTTGTCCTTTATATCTCCTATGCGCACCAGGTCTCCCGCCAGACGGCAGTAGCTTATGATGCCACCCGGAACGGCTCCGTTATCCACGTCTTTATTTTCTCCGTCATGAGAACTGCGAATCTCCACACCGTCTCCCGTCGTAAGAGGCCACGTCACCCGTCTGCCGCTACTGCGGCTCCCATTCTGTGCGACCACGTCCATCTCTTTTTTCAGGGAAATATCTACGAGATCTCCCTTCCCCCTGCCGGCCACATTTCCGATGAGGATTCCCTGGTTCTTGGGGATCGTGCCGGACATGAGGTCCTTTCCCGAGTCACCCCTGAGATAGGCGTCTGTGAACCTGCCCCTGTTGAAGATCTGCGACAGATCCATGCGGTCCCGCGAAGAGACCATCCCGTCCCCTCCTGCCAGCACCTGGTCGATGTACTTTCTGTACACCCTCACCACCTGAGCCACGTACTCAGGAGATTTCATGCGGCCCTCGATCTTGAAGGATGTGACGCCGGCATCGATCAGCTCCGCCATGTGGTCCACCAGGCACATATCCCTGGGGCTCAGGGGATGGCCCGGCGCGCGATCATCTCTTGTTCCATCCTCAGAAAAAGTCCGGTACCACAGTCTGCACGGCTGGGCGCAGGTCCCGCGATTGCCGCTCCTGGTGCCGAAGTATCTGCTGAGCTGGCACTGCCCCGAGTAACAGATGCACAGGGCACCGTGGACGAACACCTCTATCTCCACGTCCTGCCTGCACATCTCACGGATCTCATCAAGGGAAAGCTCCCTGGCCAGCACCACCCTGGAAAAGCCCATGTCCCCGGCAGCCCTCACGGTCCTCACGTCGGAGGCCGTGCACTGGGTGGACATGTGAAGTGTCATTCCCGGCAGGTGTTTCCTGAGGAGCCTCACCAGCCCCATGTCCTGGACGATAAGGGCGTCCACGCCCGCCTCGTACAGTTTCCCCGCATATTTCAGTGCAGGAAGAAGCTCCTCGTCCTTCAGCAAGGTGTTCATGGTCACGTGTATGTCCACATCCCTCTTGTGGGCGAAGACCGCTGCCCTCCTGATCTCGTCTATGCTGAAGTTGGACGCGTTCATCCTGGCGTTGAAAAGATCTCCTCCCAGGTACACCGCATCCGCCCCGTTCTCCACCGCGGCGATCAGCTGGGGAATGCCCCCGGCCGGTGCAAGAAGTTCCGGTTTTTTCATGAAAATTTCTCTCCTGTTATCGTGCGATCTTCCTTAAAACCGACATCTCATCTAAATGGTTTTCGCTTCCCCGGTCTTCCAGTTGGCCTGGAGCTTTTTCTGTATTGCGAGGTGTTCCTCATACGTAGAAGCGAAGTGCAGCTTTCCGTACTTGTCAGACTGGAAATAATAGTAGTCCGTGTCCTTGTGATCCAGCACCGCGTTGATGCTGTCCATGCCCGGGCAGCAGATCGGCCCGTAGGGCAGGCCCGGGTTCAGGTAGGTGTTGTACGGGGAATCGTACTGTGTGTCCTCGTATGAGATGATGGTTTTCTTGACTCCCATGGCGTACTCAACGGTGACGCAGCTCCCGAGATGTGTCCCCGGTTCTTTCAGCCGGTTCATGAAAACAGATGCTACCTTTTTCCTGTCAGAAGTCGTTGTGGCTTCGCTCTCCACCATCGATGCAAGGATCACCATCTGATCGAGGGTGAGGCCGCGGGCCTTTGCCTTCTTCCGGATCTTCGCTGTGTTCACCTTCTGGTCGAAGCGGCTCAGCATGGCGCTGATCACCACATCCGGGTCGGTGTTCTTCGGGAAGTAGTAGGTGTCCGGAAAAAGATAGCCTTCCAGGCCGCTTATCCGCGAGCTTATCGGCAGTCCCTTCAGGAACGAATAGTCGAAAGTGTGGTTCACACAGGCGTCCAGGAATGCCTCCCTGGTGCATATGCCCTTTTTCTCGAGGAGCGAGCCTATCTGCTTCGCCTGGTAGCCTTCCGGTATGGTCACCTTGACGCCCTGTGGCTCCGCCGTGGTGAGCTTTTTCACCAGGGAAAAGTAACCGGATCTGTCGATGGTGTACGTCCCGTACTTCCAGTCGCCGCCGGCGCCCGCTACCGTCGCAAAGGCCTTGAAGCACGTCTCGCTCCTTATTATCCCCTGCTCCTTCAGGCCGTGAGCCACCGCAACGGTGCCCCATCCCTTTTCCACAGTGAAATTCTCCTTCCTGATCCTCGTTCCCGCGAGCACCAGTGCCAATATGAGCACTGCGGCAACAATGATCACCACTAGTATCTTTTTGTTTAATTTCTTTCTTTCTGCTGCCTTCATTTGTGTTTCTTATACTTCCTGTTTTATCGTTTTCTGCTGTACATTGTATCACGTGAAGGGATGTTTTTTCCCGCCATATGTTGTGGTTCTCCGATGCACATCGTGCATTTCCTGTATTTCGTGCATTTTGTCTTTAGCGTGTATTTTGGTTCCTTTTTAACGATTCGGGGTGCTATAATGAGTGACGTGTGAATCAGTCCGCGGATATTTCCCCAGGCCCGGGCACCTTAAAGAGCCCGCCTGAACCTGCGCCGCGGCGACTGAATTTTTTTCCAAGTGAAAGGAGAAATTCTAAGTATGAGATATCTTATCATCAATCCGGGAGCTACTTCCACGAAGATAGCGGTATACGAGGACGACAAGGAAGTATTCCGCACAGGCATCGACCACGACGCCGCAGAGATGGACAAGTACGAGCGTATCCCTGACCAGATGCCTTTCCGCCGCGACGTCATCATGAAGACGCTAGAGGAGAACGGCTACAAGCTGGAGGACTTCGACGCCACATGCGGAAGAGGAGGAATGCTGAAGCACATCCCTTCCGGAACATATAAGGTAACTGATGCAGTTATCTACGACATCCACCACCCTGTTTTCGGGGAGCACGCCGCGAACCTGGGTTCCTACCTGGCAAAGGAGCTGGGAGACAAGGTCGGCATCCCTGCATTCTTCGTTGACCCTGTAAGCGTTGACGAGCTGGACGACGTTGCACGCTACTCCGGACTGAAGGGAATGGAGAGACAGAGCTTCTTCCACGCCCTGAACCAGAAGGCCGTTGCCCGCAAGGCGGCTCACGACATCGGCAAGCCTTACGAGGAGCTCAACCTCATCGTAGTTCACCTTGGCGGCGGAGTTTCCGTTGCGGCCCACAAGAAGGGCAAGGTCGTTGACGTGAACAACGTAAAGGACGACGGTGCGATGGGAATGGACAGAGGCGGAAGCCTGCCAGCAAACGCCCTTGTAAACATGTGCTTCTCCGGAAAGTCCAAGGAGGAAGTGAAGAGGATCATCGGTCACGAGGCCGGAGTGTTCTCCTACACAGGAACTAAGGACTTCCGTACCGTTGAGCAGAAGGCATTCGACGAGGGAGACAAGGAGTGCCTGGGCGCGTTCAGAGCCATCGCTTACCAGCTGGCTAAGGACATCGGCGCAATGGCTGCAGTTCTCCACTACGATGTAGATGCCATCGCTTACACAGGCGGAATGGCTTACAGCGAGAGATTCTGCGACGAGATCAGCTCCTATGTGAGCAAGATCGCTCCTATCATGAGATACCCTGGCGAGGAGGAGATGGCTGCACTGGCTGCAGGCGTTGACAGAGCCATGAAGAACGGAGACTACAAGATCTACGAATAAGAAGATCGCTGAGTTCGATGGGGAGACGGCAGATGCCGTCTCCTTTTTTCTTTCCCTTAAAGCACTCGCCACGACAAAAATACCGGCAGACATCTCCGATCGAAAATGTCTGCCGGTCTTCTTCATAGTTCACAGTTCAGAGGACAGCCGGTGATGCCGGTCTCTCTTCATCACTGTATTGTCTATGTTCTCTATGCTGCAGGGGATGCCTCTGTCTCGTATCCAGCATCCATCCATGCGCCGATACCGCCTGCCTGACGGTAAACCTTCTTGTATCCCTTCTTTACCAGATACTTTGCTGCATAGTGGGAACGCGGGCACTCAACGAATCCGCAGTAAACCACGATCTTCTTGTTCTTGTTCTTGCCAACTGCCTTGATCAGGTCCTTCTGCATGTCCTTGGTAACTTCCTTCTGTGTCATAGGGAATGTTACGTTGATGGCACCAGGCTCGTGCTGGCCGGCATAGAAGTCTGCAGGCATGGTGTCGATGATCACCATCTTGTCGCCGTTGTCGACCCACTTCTTCACGGTAGGTGTGGAAACAGTCTTGTACTTTCCTTCCTTGGCCTGATTCATGTAGTCGATGGTGGCCTTCTCTACCTGCAGCTCGTTTCCATCCTGGGATGACCTTGGTGCTGTGGCAGCGAATACACTGCTGAACATGCCCAGCGTGAATAGGATCGCTACAACCAGTGCGAGAATTGATGTCTTTCTCTTCATGATCGTTCTCCTTCTACTCATCAAAAGAAATCGGTAGTATTTTTGACAAGTTGATTGTAGCAACTGGCCGCTCCAACCTTCAACAGGATAGAGCAAGATCGGGAATTGCAATATTTTACTTTGCGGAATTGTATTATTGAAAGTACAAATATCTCATTTTTTCTCTTGCCAGCAGCAAGTTTATACTGCCTGCCAGGATCCGCCGAAGTGTCGGATGTTACTGTTCATCATCACTAACTTCATCATCATTGATATCCCTGTACAGCTCATTGATAGAGGCCTGGGCGTGCTCTGTGACGTGCTTGTCGACCAGGCGGTCTCTGAGATCCGCGATCGCCAGCATCTCATCGGCCACGTCCTCCAGCCGGTGCTTTTCGCCGAATACGTAGCTCATCATCCTGTCCGCCGTGAAGTCGGTGTTCATCTCGGAGCAGATCAACCTTGAGAAGTCCTCAGGATATCCCCGTTCCAGCATCAGCTCGTAAAGCTCATCGGTCCTGCTTTTCATATAGTTCCTCTTTCCGATAAAAGTCTCGCCCGGCGCATCGTCGCAAGTGTCCGCACACAAAAGGGGCGGCTCCCCGGCGGCGCCTTTCCGCCGCCGGACAGCCTGCCCCTCGACTTTTCCAGTTTACACAGCTCCTCAGGCTATGCCTGCCGGATCCTCCGGACTACTCGTCCTCGTTTTTCAGTATGGCGACCAGCTGACCGGCCTTCACCTGCTCACCGGCCTTGATATAGACCTTCTCGATCTCTCCGTCCTTAGGGGAGATCACGTTGGTCTCCATCTTCATGGCCTCGATGATCGCCACAGGCTGGCCCTTCTTCACCTTATCTCCTGCCTCTACCAGCACCTTCAGGATGTTGCCAGGGATGTTGGCTCCGATCTCGTTAGGATCGTCGTCGCTGGCAAAGTGGATGGTGGACCCGGACATCACGGACTTCACCAGGGCCTGCTTGTCCTTCACGCTTATGACTCTTCTGTTGCCGTTCACGCTGAAGGTCAGGTCTCTGTTTCCTGCCTCGTCAGGCTCGCTGATGTCGACGAGGGATACCACAGTGGTCTTTCCAGGCTTCAGGGTGATCTCGGCGGTCTGTCCTACGGAGATGCCGTGGAAGAACACGTCGCTGCCCATTCTTCTGAAGTTGCCCTTCTCTCTGATGCCCTTTACGTAATCCTCGAACACCTTCGGGTAGATGGCGTAGCTGACCTGCTCCTGCTCTGTGCCCTCCAGGCCCAGCTCTTCAACGAGGTACTTCTTGATGGCGTCATAGTCGTCAGGCGGCACGATCTCTCCAGGTCTGCAGGTGATAGGCTTCTTGCCCTTCAGCACCACCTTCTGGAGGTCCTTCGGGAACCCACCTTCAGGCTGTCCGATCATTCCCTCGAAGTATGAAACTGTGGAATCCGGGAAGTCGAAGTCCTTTCCCTTTTCCACGATGTTCTCCGGAGTCAGCCCGTTCTGTACCATGAATATCGCCAGGTCTCCGACCACCTTTGATGAAGGAGTCACCTTGATGATGTCGCCCAGCATCTGGTTGACCTTGACGTACATCTCCTTGACCTCGTCGAACTTGTGTCCGATGCCGAAGCTCTCCACCTGAGGCTTCAGGTTGGAGTACTGTCCGCCAGGGATCTCCAGCTTGTAGATCTCCGCGGATGTGGACTTCAGGTCCGACTCGAACTGGCTGTAAACAGGGCGTACGTCCGTCCAGTAGTCGGATATCTTCTGAAGTCCGTCCTCGTCCATGCCGGTATCTCTGTCGCTGTTTTTGAGAGCAGCCACGATGGAGTTGAGGGCAGGCTGGGATGTGAGTCCGGACATGCTGTTGAATGCGGCATCCGCAATGTCCACGCCCGCCTGTGCGGCCATGAGCACCGTCGCCACACCGTTTCCGGACGTGTCGTGGGTGTGGAGATGGATAGGAACTGCGACCTCGTTCTTCAGTGCCTTAATCAGCTTGTACGCCGCCATAGGCTTCAGAAGGCCTGACATGTCCTTGATGCCAATGATGTGAGTTCCCTCTCTCTCCAGCTCCTTGGCCATCTTCACGTAGTAGTTCAGATTGTATTTCTCCCTGGTCTCATCCAGGATATCGCCGGTGTAGCACATGCAGGCCTCGGCGATCATTCCCTGGTTCAGGGTCTCGTCAAGAGCGATCTCCATGCCCTTCACCCAGTTCAGGGAATCGAAGATCCTGAACACGTCAACGCCGGCCTTCGCGGACTCCTTCACGAACTTTCTGATGGTGTTGTCCGGGTAGTTCTTGTAACCGACGGCATTGGCTCCCCTTATGAGCATCTGGAACAGGACATTCGGGATCTTTTCTCTCAAAGTCTCGAGCCTCTCCCAAGGATCCTCTCCCAGGAACCTGTAGGCTACGTCGAAGGTAGCGCCTCCCCACATCTCGAAGGAGAAAAAGTCGTTTCCATAGTAGGCCATGGCCGGAGCGATCTTCTCCATGTCCTTCGTCCTGACTCTGGTAGCCAGGAGAGACTGGTGGGCATCACGGAGAGATGTGTCTGTGAGCAGCAGTTTTTTCTGGCTCAGCGCCCAGTCAGCGACCGCCTTCGGGCCCTTTTCGTCGAAAAGCTGCTTTGTTCCTCTCATGGTGCCGATGGCGGACTCGTCTATCTTTGGAACGACAGGGACGTTGAAGTCTTTTATCTCTCCCTTCGTTTCGTTTACTATCTTGTTGCCCAGGAAGTCCAGCAGCTGCAGCTCTCTGTTTGCCACCTTCCTGATGTTCAGCAGGTCAGGGTTGTCTGCGATGAATCCGGTGTTGCACTGTCCTACCCTGAAAAGCGGGTGGTTCAGCACATTGAGGAGGAAGCCGATGTTTGTCTTCACGCCTTCGACCTTCATCTCTCTCAGCGCCCTCATCGCCTTGTTGATGGTGTCATCAAAGGTACGGGCGTATGCGCACACCTTCACCAGCAGACTGTCGTAGTACGGTGAGATAACTGATCCCGTGAACCCGTTTCCGCCGTCCAGCCTGATGCCGAATCCACCGGCACTCCTGTACATGGAGATCGTACCGGTGTCAGGAGCGAAGTTGTTCGCCGGGTCCTCGGTCGTGACACGACACTGTATGGCATATCCGTTCAGTGTGATGTCGCTCTGCTTCTTTATGCCGATCTTGTCGGAATCGAGAGCATAGCCCTCTGCGATCAGGATGGTGTCCTGAACTATATCGATACCCGTCACCAGCTCCGTAACAGTATGTTCCACCTGAACACGGGTGTTCATCTCGATGAAGTAGTGGTTTCCTTCCTTGTCCAGCAGGAACTCTACCGTACCGGCGCTCCTGTAGTTCACCGCTCTGGCTATCTTGAGGGCATCCTGGCAGATGGCCTCTCTCTGCTCGTCAGTGATGCAGAGGGCAGGTGTGAACTCGATGACCTTCTGGTGTCTCCTCTGAACGGAACAGTCCCTGTCAAAGAGATGTACAACGTTGCCGTACTTGTCTCCCAGCACCTGGACCTCTATGTGCTTAGGCTCCTCCAGGTACTTCTCTATGAAGATGGAGTCGTTGCCGAAAGCCTTGGCTGCCTCGCTCCTGGCGCTCCTGAACTGTGGAAGCAGCTCATCCTCGCTTCTGACGATGCGCATGCCCCTTCCGCCGCCGCCGGCCGCAGCCTTCAGCATCACAGGATATCCCGCTTTTCTGGCGAACTCAACGGCCTCGTCCTCCGTGCGAATAGGAGCGTCGACACCTGGAATGGTAGGAACTCCCACGCTCTCTGCCACCAGCTTGGACTGTATCTTGTCGCCCAGGCTGTTCATCATCTGGTGTGTAGGCCCGATGAACTCTATCCCCGCATTCTCGCAGGCTTCCGCAAAAGCAGGGTTCTCAGACAGGAAACCGTATCCCGGGTGTATGGCGTCGGCACCCTTTGCCTTGGCCAGCTCTATTATCCCCGGAATGTCCAGGTACGCATCTATCGGGTTCTTGCCCTTCCCGATCTCGTAGGCCTCGTTGGCCTTCGTGCGGAAAAGAGCATTTTTGTCTTCCTCGGAGTAGATGGCGATAGTGCGTATCCCCAGCTCCCTGCAGGCTCTGATGATCCTGATGGCGATCTCGCCCCTGTTTGCTATCAGAACCTTTTTAAAAGTTTTGATTCTTCCCATTAGTTTCACCCCATAACCAAAAATTTTTGCTGTTCTATTATTTCACAATTCTTGTTCTTAGTAAACAAAGAATCGCCTGGGATTTAAATGTTATCTCCAATTTACGAACAATGTCTATCTGCCGGCCCTGCGCCTCTCCAGCTCGTGGAGGAGCTTTTTCCTGAGCCTGATGTCGTCTGGTGTGACCTCCACCAGCTCATCGTCGTTGATGAACTCAAGGGCCTCCTCAAGGGAGAACACCCTCGGCGGCGTGAGCTTGATGGTATCGTCGCTTCCTGCGGCTCTCATATTACTGACTCTCTTCGCCTTGCACGGATTGACCACCATGTCGTCTCCCCTGGAGTTCATTCCCACGATCATACCTTCGTAGACCTTCGTTCCAGGCTCCACGAACATCTGGACCCTCTCCTGGATGTTGAAGATGGCATATGGGGTACATACACCCTCCTCCTGGGCGATGGCAACTCCGTTGGTCCTCTGCGGGATCTCACCCTTCCACTCCTCGAATCCTTCGAAGCGGCGAACCATTGTGCCCTCACCGTGGGTGTCGTTGATGAACTCCGTCCTGTAGCCCATCAGGCCTCTGGTAGGAGCGATGTATTCGATCCTGGTATATCCGTTACTCTCGCTCATCATCTGGCGCATCATGCCCTTCCTCATGTTGAGCTTGGAGATGACCGAACCTGAGTACTCGTCCGGAACGCTGATAACGACCTCTTCCACAGGCTCCAGCTTCTTTCCGTTCTCGTCTCTCTTTATGACCACCTCAGGCTTGGACACGGCCAGCTCGTAGCCTTCACGCCTCATGTTCTCGATGAGGATGGAAAGGTGCAGCTCTCCTCTTCCGCTGACCTTGAAGCAGTCGGTGGAGTCGGTAGGCTCTACGATGAGTCCCACGTTGACCTCCAGCTCCTTCTCCAGACGCTCCTTGATATGGCGGCTGGTCACGTATTTCCCGACTCTCCCTGCGAACGGGGAACCGTTTACCATGAAGTTCATGGAAAGAGTAGGCTCTTCGATGTGGATCTCACCCAGGGACTCCGGGTGGTCAGGCGCACAGATGGTCTCACCTATTGAGATGTCCGGGATGCCGGATACCACGACGATATCTCCGCACTCGGCCTCGCTCACAGGCATCCTCTGGAGTCCTCTGTAGACGAAGACCTGGTTGATCTTGTTCTTCGAAATGGATCCGTCGGCCTTGCAAACGGAGACCTGCTGAGCCTCCTTGATGGTTCCTCTGGTGACCCTTCCTATGCCCAGCCTTCCGATATAGTCATCATACGCCAGGGAGCAGATCTGGAGCTGCAAAGGTTCATCTCTCAGGTCAGGATACGGGTCGCAGTGTTCTACTATGGTCTCGAGGAGCGGCTCTATGTTCAGATCCCCGTAACCCTTCGGGCTCTTCTTGATCTTCTTTTCACCGGAATCCACGATGACATCGGCGGCCTCTTCAGGCTCTCTCACAGCGATGCCCTGACGAGCGATTCCGTAAAGGATAGGGAAGTCGAGCTGTTCGTCGTTGGCCTCCAGGTCCATGAAGAGCTCGTACACCTCGTCTACGACCTCGTCTATGCGGGCATCCTTCTTGTCGATCTTGTTTATGAAAAGGATCGGATTCAGGCCCTGCTCCAGAGACTTGTTCAGCACGAAGCGTGTCTGAGGCATCGGACCCTCGCTGGAATCCACCAGCAGGATGACCGTGTCCACGGTCTTCATGATGCGCTCCACCTCGGAGCTGAAATCCGCGTGGCCAGGGGTGTCCACGATGTTGATCTTGTAGTCCTTGTACATGATGGAGCAGTTCTTGGAATAAATCGTGATCCCGCGCTCCCTCTCTATGGCGTCGCTGTCCATCACGCAGTCCACCACCTGCTCGTTCTCCCTGAACACATGGGACTGTGCCAGGAGAGCGTCCACCAGCGTGGATTTTCCCGCGTCGACGTGGGCGATCACCGCAATGTTGATTATCTTCTGCTTTTCGCTCATCAAACCTCTTCCTCTCTGTCTGTTCTTCTGACTTTTGTCTTGTGTCTTTTCCTCTGCTGTCTCCAGCTGTTTTATATGTTTACCGCCAGATGGCGGATCGCTATCTGAACCGTATCCGTCTTTCCCTGTTCACCATGCCGTCGTACTCGCTGACTATGGTCCTGGCAAAGGAGATGAGGGAAAAGGCGAATGATACCGTGCCCTTGTTCATCATCTTGTCCGTCTGGGCGTGGCCCGAAAGATCGAAGCTGTACCAGCTTGGCGGTTTGATGTCCATGTACTGGAACTTCTTCGCCCACTTCTCCATCATGGAAAACTGGAACGCATAAGGCAGTATCTTGTAGTAGTAATACGGATCCTCCCTCAGGATGTGTGATATCTCCTTCTCGCTGGCGGTGTTTATAAACCTCCTCAGGCCGTCGACCTTGCTGTTCATCGCCGCATTGCCCCTGGCCCTTGCAGACATCAGCACGGTGAGCCACAGGCAGACGAATGACATGGCCATAATTAGCAGCGGGATGAGCGGAGAGTTCAGGTCCTGCCACAGCATATACGCACTGTAGGCAGCGACTCCTGCAAAGCACGCCACGGATACGCCCATCCTTATCCTGTACCACAGGGTCTCCAGTTCTTTCCTGTTGTCGTAAGAATTGCAGACCATGTAGATCGCAGCAATCGACAAAATCGCTACCACGAGAGGAGCGACGAAACGATTATCAGTGTACGCATAGAGAGTCGACAGGATGACGACGGAACCCGAGCCCAGTCCCAGCATGATCATGGAAATGATCCTGAATACTCTTGAGAGCGTTGTCCGGGACTTCATGTCCTTGCTGGTGTACCCGCTTTCTATATCGATGCGGATCTCACTGAAAGCCGCGCTGAGCCGCGATCCAAGGTCTTCCATCTCGACTGCCCTGCCCTCGTACACGTCTCTGAAGATGATGTCGAAGGCGCTTCGAACGTACTTTTCCTCGTGTACCGAAGGCTCCTTGAGCTTGTATATCCTGTACTGCTTAGGGGCGTATTCCTGTATCCTGATGTACCCTCGTATCCCCATGTATATAAGCAGTGTCACCACGTCTCTGGTCTTGAACCTGCCGTTGTCCAGATAGTTCACTTCCATAGGCATCATGCCCTTAGGCGGATATGCGTATCTGCTCTTCTTCATCCTCGGGTCTCTGCCTCCAATGAGCCACAGCAGCAATGTCATGAGCAGGATGACCGCAAACACCAGGGCCGAAAGGTTTGCCACCCATCCGTAGTCCAGCGCTCCCTTCCAGTATCCGTTCGGCAGCTGGGCCTTCAGCGTTATGCCGAAGTTCGCCGGCACCTTCTGTGCCGTGATGGTCACGGTGTGATCCTGGACCTGGAAGCTGGCCTTGTTGGTGGTGTCCTGCGTGCCGAACTGTCCGGCGAACATCTGCAGATCCTTTTCAGGGAAGTCAGACGGCAGGTTTACCCTGATGTTCACCTGGGAGATAGGGACCTTCCAGGCAGACGACAGGGCATCGAAGTACAGCCGGTCGTAGCTGCTGTTGTAATCCTTGAAATAAGCCACCTTGTACCTGAGGTCTATCACGTAGTCCTTACCGGCGGCCGACTTCGGGATGGTGACCCTCACCGCAAAGTCGTTGTCCTCGGACGTGACTGTGGACTCGCTTCCCTTTACGCGGATATCCGTCACCCTGTAGCTTCCCTTTGCAACATACACTGTTATCGCGGTGGTGTCCTCCGGGACATTTACGGTCAGCTTCTGGGTCACGTCCAGGCTGTGATCCTTGTGCACATCCGCAGTATAATCGTAGTTCTTGAGCTCATAGCCCTGCTGCGCTCCGAATGCCCCCGCCGTGCCCAGGCACAGGAAAAGAGCCAGAAGCACTGCAGTGAGCAGGACCGACCTGCCCGTCCTTCTGTTTGTCGAATCTGATGTCATTTTTCCAAAAAAAACCGAACTTCGCATATAAGCTAGTCCCCCAAAGTAAAGCATCTTATTGATTATACATCAACAGCGATCTAAAAATAAAGCAGGCGGCGTTTCTGTTTTCTGTACAGGCGTCCACGCGACCTCACATGTCCTTTTTCCCCGGGCCTCTCCGCAGACATCCGTCCGCTTTTCCAAGCCCTTCAAATACAGCCTGTCCGCCTTGAAAAAGGCTACTCTGTATTATAGAATAAATCCAGTTTACATATGTGTGACATTTGCGAAAAGACAACTGATCAAAGGTATCAATAGGGGAAAAGCTATGAAAAGAATGGATTATATTTCCTGGGACGAATACTTCATGGGCGTTGCTCTTCTGGCTGCAAAGAGGAGCAAGGATCCGAGCACCCAGGTCGGCGCATGCATAGTTGACGACCACAACGTCATCCTGTCCACCGGATACAACGGATTTCCAGTGGGCTGCTCCGATGACGAGTTTTCCTGGTCCAGGATCGGCGAGGACACGAAGTACGCCTACGTGGTCCACGCTGAGCTGAACGCCATTCTGAACTCCGGCGGAAAGTCCCTCCGCGGGGCGAAGCTCTACGTTGTGCTGTTCCCGTGCAACGAGTGCGCCAAGGCCATCATCCAGTCAGGTATCAAGGAAGTAATATACCTTGATGATAAATATTCCCACGAGAAGGCTACTCTCGCATCCAAGAGGATGCTTTCGACCGCAGGCGTGAAGACCCGCCGCCTCATCCCGAGGGATGACAGCATCACCCTGAATTTTGAGAGAGAGTAGAGAAAAGGATTGGAGGAAGAAAAATGGATCTTTTGATCGTGGCACCAAAGGGCAAGATGGGCCGTCTCATCACTCAGGTGGCTTCTGAAAAGGAAGACATCCGCATCGTAGGAGGGCTTGGGCCAGCGGGAAGAGACTACATAGGAAAAGACATAGGCGCCGTTGCCGGGATCGGTAAGGAAGTCGGAGCACCCGTGTTCGACGACATCGAAAAGTGCATCGACCTCTGCGACGTGATCATCGACTTCTCCATGGTGGATGTCTCCATGGAGGTCCTCAGGGCGGCAAGAGCGCACAGAAAGGCACTGGTCTGCGGCACGACCGGCTTCAGTGACGAGCAGGCAGCCGAATTCCAGGCCGCGGCGGCCGACATCCCGGTGATGAAGGCGGGAAACACCTCCAAGATCGTAAATCTCCTGTACAAGCTGGTGGAAATGACAGCCAGGACCATCGGTGACGAGACTGACATAGAGATCCTCGACCTCCACGACCGCAACAAGCTGGATTCCCCGAGCGGCACCGCCAAGGAGATCGGCGAGGTCATCGGTGAGGCCATGGGAAAAGATGTTTTCGCTGACGCGGAGTACGGGCGTCAGGGCCGTTGCCCAAGGAAGGACGGCAACATCGCCTTCCACTCCATCAGGGGCGGAGACATCCCGACTACACATACAGTGTTCTTCATCGGCACAGGAGAGCGCCTGGAGCTGACCCACAGAGCGGACAACTGGAAGTGCTTTGCCGTGGGTGCCGTGGACGCAGCCAGATTCCTTCTCACGAAGGAGCCTGGAAGTTACTCCATGGCGGACTGCCTGGGATTCTAGGAGTCGATATTTGAATAAAAATGCTGGTACACATGGGCTGATCGCATATGTCCATGTATACCAGCATTTTTGATTTTAATATTTTTCTCCGCTCTCATTCTCCGCGGCATCAGACTTCTCATTATAGCCGGTCATCTTCGCGAAAAAGCTGATGCTTTTCCCCGTCCCGATGAACACGGCGGTCATGAGTCCCGTCATAAGGCCCATCATCAGCTTGTGGTCACTGCGGATACAGCCCCAGATCAGGACGGCCTCACAGATGGCAGCTGCGACTATGAATATCACCAGCGCTATCCTGGCGCTTTTTGCGCCTCCCCTGCCGCTGTCCCTCATGTAACGGGGTTCTTTTTTCTTCTTGCTGGATCCTCTGCTCACGGCCTAGTGCTCCTGAAATAATATCTGCTGCTTTTCCACGATCGGGACCTCGATGAGGTCACTGCCGGTCACGTCGTAGTCGCTCATCCTCACGCCCGTGATCTGGTTGTTGTCATAGGTGGTTTAATAGTAGATCATGTCGTCCATGTTGATGCAGCAGGAGTAGATGGTGTACTCAAAGGCTCCAGGGGCTACCTGGCAGCAGCCCTTCTGCTGCTCGACGGAATGGAGGATGTGGAAGAACTGCCCGACCGCATCGTTTTCGTCGTCAAATTTCGGGGAGTTCAGCTTGGTAAATGTGCACTTAACGAATCTCTCCTCAGAGGACATTCCTCCAGGCATTCCGTCCGTGCCCATTCCCCTGCTGTACTTGTCCAGAGAATATCCGTTGCCGAAGGTGTCCTCCGGATCTGCGGCAGACAGCTTGCGGTAGTTGTTCAGGTTGAAAAGCTGCTTGTCGAACGTAGGGTTGTTGGTCATGACACCTACAGGGTTTTCGTAGACCTTCAGTCCGTCCTTCACGGATTCGAGAACGATGGAGTCACGCCCATCCGACACCATCCAGTGCAGTGTGGATGATGGCATCTCAGGGCTGAAATCGATGTCTGCAACGTTCATCTTCTTCACCAGGGCCTTCACCTCATCCATGGTGGAGCAGTTGCAGAGGATCCACGGCACCACTTCGAAGGAAGCGATATTATCCTTTCCCTCCTTGCACTCGTGATAGTATGCGTTGCCAGGAAAGTTCAGGCCTGCCGCACCGATGCCCTTGTCATTAGCCCCCTCGAAATAAAGAGGGAATCCGTCCATAACGATGGCCATGCCCATGATAGCCGGATGTTTCTCTATCGTCCCCATCTTCCTGAAACGGAATGGATAGCCGGAAGGCGTGATGACAGGATGCTGACCGTAGGCGATCTCAAGGTCGAGGTTACGTCCGAAATAGTTCTTTCCGCTGAAAAAATCGATCGCAGTACACATTTTTCTTGCCCTTTCTTTCAACTTCTTCTGCCGCCGGGGATGCCGCAGGCGTGCGGAGGCCCGGCATTTACCTTTTATATTATTATGCACCTCGTCTTTGTAGATTGTATAAAATCCCGCGACCGATCTGCGATTTGTTTCCGCGGGCATCTATTCTGTTGCGCCGGCGGGACATCAAAATATATAATATTCACGCGGTCAGGGGACATTTCATTTCATGACAGACTCATGCATTGCCGCTGCCTGCCGCAGAACAAAGAAAGAAGGAGTGTGTTTTTTTATGATGCAGCACGAAGAAATAAGCCTGGGCAAGGGCCGGGTCCCGAAGTACGACGGAGATCTGAGAGCCTTTTCGCTCCGGGTGCCCGAGGTCATCCACAAGGCAAGCGGTATCGTTATTTTCGGGAGGAGGATCAAGTCGCTCGTGTTCTCCACGGACGTCAGCATCATCCGGAACGTGAACGCTGATGCGGTCCTTGCTGTTTACCCTTTCACACCTCAGCCCATCATCACCCAGTCGATACTCATGGCCTCTGAGGCACCTGTTTTTGCCGGTGTAGGCGGAGGACTGACGAAAGGACAGCGCGTGACCAACCTGGCTGTCACCACCGAATCCCAGGGAGCCTTCGGCCTTGTCCTGAACGCCCCTACGTCGAACGACAGCATCAGGGCCGTCGGAGAGGCGGTGGATCTGCCGATCGTGATCACGGTGGCCAGCGGAGGTGGCGACTACGGCGCCAGGCTTGAGGCTGGCGCTGACATTTTCAACGTATCCTGTGCAGGAAAAACACCTGAGGTCGTGCGTGAGATCCGCAGCCAGTTCCCCGACGTACCGATCATAGCCACGGGAGGCAAGACTGAAGAGTCAATACTGGAGACCATCGATGCGGGAGCCAACGCAATAACATGGATACCGCCGACGAGCGCAGCGGTGTTCAGGACGATCATGGATGCGTACAGAGAAGACAAGGCACATCCGCACAAATAAGCAGGTAAAGCAAGAGGAACTGTTCACATCATGGACAGCTCCTCTTTTGATGTATTCCGTGTAAAGTATTGCCCGGCGCCCGTTCGTCTGCTCCGGGCGCTTCCTAAGCTCCGAGGAACGGAAGCAAGATGTAGGCTGCGGCGGTCATGAGGATGATCACCATGATCGACATCTTCCAGCCCTGGCTGAACATGTACTTAGGACTCAGGCCGTATCCGACAGGGATGGCCCTGATGGAAGTAGGGAGCATGTAGGACAGGTTCACTCCTATGGATGCCACGTATATGTACGGGATCGGATCCAGTCCCATGCCGTTGCAGATGGATATCACGATCGGCATGGCCACTGAAGCGGTCGCGGTGTTCGATGTCACGTCAGACAGCAGCAGCGTAACGGTCACGATGATGAATACCATGAAGAGCGTGTTGCTCAGGTTCATCTTTGACACCATCTTTCCGATGTCCTCTGCCGCACCTGAGTCGTTGATGAGTGTTCCGAGTGCAAGGCCTCCGGCGAACACGTACATGAGCCCCCAAACGATCTTTCCCTGGATCTTGTTCCAGCGTATGAGGCGAACGCCGTTTTCTTTCACGATCAGGAATGCGATCACAGCACAGATAATGAAAACGTAGGCAGGTGTCAGCCCAGGAAGCAGATCCTGATAGAACTGTCTTGTGAATGACAGGATCACAGCCACCACAAACAGCCCGAGAGACCACTTTTCCTCCTTGCTCATAGGAGGCATCTTCTTGAACTCGCCCTGAAGATACTCGCGGGATCCCTCCAGCTTTTCATCCCTTGAGACTCCGTGGAGCATGAATATGATGTTGCTCACCAGGAGTATGATCATTATCGGCAGGAAGCGCACTACCCAGTCGGAATACGCATATTCCTCCCCGGTCACCTGCTGGATGGCGCTTACAGTCACCAGGTTCATGGCACCACCGAGAGGTGTGGCCAGACCGCCCATTCCCGCGGCATACGCGATAGTCAGGAGAAGCTTCGATCCTTTTTTGCTGCTCCCGATATCTCCCTCGCCGATGTAGGAAAGCATCGCCACTGCGATAGGAGTGATCGTGGCGCACACTACAGCATTAGGAAGAACAGCAGACAGCACAGCGGACAGCAGGAACCAGAATATTATCTGCGTCCTGAAATTGTTGCCGACCATGCTCAACACGCCAAGGGCTATCCTCTTGTCAAGCCCTGTCTCCTCCCAGGTCACCGTTAGGATGGATGCCCCCAGCAGAAGCATTATCGTCTCCGACGCGTAGTTAGCGATGAGGGTGGACATATCCACCATCGGATACAGCGCGTTTACCGCGATCGGTATGAATGCCGTCACCGCATAGTCCACCGGGCCTGCCACCCACCAGATGGCCATCCAGGCTACTATTCCCAGTGCCATTCTGGACTGGGACGTGGCGAAAACTCCGTGCGGCAGCAGCAGAAAACATACCATTGCGGCGGCCGGGCCCAGAAGAAGATACAAGACTCTCTTCCTGCTCATAAAAAACTCCCCTCTGATAAATGAATAAATACAAAAAGATTAAGATATTCTTAAGACAATACCGGTTTATAGTACAAAAAATTGCGTTCCTTGTCCAAATGCTTTTTTGTAGTTTTCGTAAAAAATCAAAAAAGCTGAAAATAATACACCGGTGAGATCACTCTCCCGGTGCTCTGAATCTTGAAATTATCTTCTCTGCGGCCTTCAGCCCGTCACAGGCGGCAGACGTTATCCCTCCTGCATATCCGGCTCCTTCTCCAGCCGGATATATGCCGGAAACGGCGCTTTCCATCTCCCGGTCTCTGAGTATCCTCACGGGCGATGAGCTCCTCGTCTCCACCGCCGTCACCACGGCATCGTCACGGTCGAAGCCTTTTATCTTTTTCCCGAAGAACGGGACCGCCTCACGGATGGCATCCACCGCGAATCCCGGAAGCGAGTCCACCACCGGGGCACCTGCCCCATCACCGGTCATGAATTCCTTCATGGATGACCTTGGCGGCCTGTAATCGGAGCCTCCGTTCCTGAAGCAGAGCTCTTCGTAACGGCGCTGGAACTCTACACCGGCGAGCACATCGTCAGACGGGAAATCCTGGGTCTTCACATCACACAATATGCCGCTGTTGGCGGTGCCGCTGTCACGTCTGCTGTTGCTCATGCCGTTGACACACAGCCTGCCCGGCTCCGATGCGCAGGGTATCACCTGCCCTCCCGGGCACATGCAGAAGGAATAGACGCCGCGGCCGTTGCTGGCCTTGTAGCTCAGCTTGTAGTCGGCGGGAGGCAGCCTCTTCTCGTCTCCGTATTGAGCCCTGTCTATCATCTCCTGAGGGTGCTCCATCCTGACACCTATGGAAAAAGGCTTCTGCTCCATAGGGAGGCCCTTGTCGCGGACCAGCCTGAAGGTATCTCTGGCGCTGTGGCCGATGGCAAGCACCAGGACAGAAGTCCTTATGTAATACGTCTCGCCATCAGGACCGGTCACTTCCACGCCTGCGAGCTTACCGTCCTCGATATCCAGGTCGGTGACTCTTGAATCAAAGCGTATCTCCCCTCCGAGGGACTGGATCTCCTTTCTCAGGTTGACCACCACCCTCCTGAGGACGTCGGTCCCTATGTGCGGTTTGTGCAGGATGGTTATCTCCGGGTCCGCTCCAGCCCTGGCAAAAGTCTCCAGTACCCTGGAAACGTGACCGTCACTGATGCCGCTGGTGAGCTTTCCGTCCGAGAACGTCCCTGCCCCTCCCTCGCCAAAGAGGACGTTCGATTCCGGATCCAGCTTTCCATGGGAGTGAAAGGCCGAGACGTCTTTCACCCTCTTTTCCATCGAGGATCCCCTTTCCAGGACGATGGGCCTGTAGCCCTCCTGAGCGAGCCTCAGGGCACAAAAAATACCGCAGGGCCCGAATCCTGCGATCACGGGCCTGCCTGTCATCTCATCCTCACCCGGGACCACGGCAGGAAGCTTTTTCTCCTCCAGCGGTCTCAGGCTGTTCTTTCTGCTTTTTCTGACCTGATGCTTAAGCACAACGTCCACCGTATACACAATGCGGATGTTTTCCTTCTTCCGGGCATCGATGGACTTTCTTCTGATCTCGTAATACCCGAGCCTTCCGGGAGACTGGATGGTCCCGAGATCTCCGCGGCGGAATCCCGCCTTTTTCTCGACCCCAGCAGTGATCTCCTCCTGGGAAGCACCTATGTCTGTTCTTATCTCGTTTATCCTGTATTTATATGTCATTACGTTCTATTCTTCTGATCTCATTACCGCCTTGCCGGCGCTTTCTCCGGCCGCCATGCCGGTGAGCCACGCGAAATTCAGATTGTACCCGCCGCATGGTCCATCGTAATCAAGGACCTCTCCTGTGAAGTACACTCCCGGGACGATAAGGGACTGGCATGTCTCGTCGTCCACCTGGAACCTGTCCACTCCTCCCGCAGTGCACTGGGCATCCTTCCATCCCTTGAGCTTCTTCGGCTTGAACCTAAGGTCCGTTACCGCTGCGATTATGGCATTACGCTCTGCCTTGGTGAGCGATGATATCTTCTTGTCTGGATCCACGCCGCTCCTTCCGATGACATAGCGGGCGAGATTCGGCTTCAGCAGAGACCTGAGCATGTCAACGGCCTTCTGTCCGGAATCGAGATCCTTCGAATGGAACGCAACCGCCTCTATGTAGTCGTCGATGTCGAAATCGCTGCACAGGTTTATGCCTATCCCGAAGTCGCTCATGCTCTCACCTTCTCCGAAAAGCATGTGCCTCGTCATGTTGAACACGCAGATCCCCGAAAGGCCTGTCCTGGTGAACTGGATCTCTCCAGGCTCCTCGAAAACCCTTCTGCCCTTTTTATAGAGGATCACGCTGCCTCTGGCCCTGATGCCAGACAGCTGGTCGATATCGTCCTCCACCACTTCGATGGCAGTCAGCACAGGCACCTGTCTGATGATGTTGTGTCCCATGGAAGCCGCCAGCTTAGCCCCGTCTCCCTTTGTGCCGAAGGCCGGACCCGCCTTTCCACCGGCGGATATGATGAGTTCGTCTGCGCTTACCTGTATGTTGCCAAGATCCTGAGAGACCGCTTCTATGACCTTGCTGCTGCCGGCAGATCCCTCCGGATCATCTCCGCTGTCATATTCATCGGATATTTTCACGGACGTGACTTCTGTGGACGTCAGGAGCTTCACTCCCAGATCTTCCATCCTCGAGGCCAGAAGTTCCGCAACGTCTGCGGCAGATTCTGAATAGGGATACACGAGCCCGTTCGGATACTCCCGTATGGCAAGCCCTATATCGCTGAAGAAGCGCAGGGTCTTCAGATACTCTCTGGCCTTGGTATTAGTCAGGTTACACCGGCCGTTTCCCGTAGCCCGGATCTTTCTCCCAGGGATCCCGTTCTTCTCCAGGACCAGGACTTCTGCCTGCCTGTTCGCCCTCTTGGCCTGGATCGCCGCTGTCATGCCGGAAGCTCCGGCACCTATGATGCAAATGTCACACTGGAACTTTCTCATGCTAAACTCCATCCTGCATGTGACCCGCAGACCGCATGCCCGCCGCAATGACACAAATCTGTTTTTCCGAGTCCTAAGTATATCATATCTTCGTACGGCGACACACAAAAAAGCGAAAGAGCAGCTCCATCGGAACTGCTCCTCCGCCGTTAGTCAGCCGTTATAGCGCGATAAATTCATTTTTTACAGATGGGCGGCCTTCCTGAGGTTCTCGGCCATGTCGGTCTCCTCCCACTTTACGCCCAATGTGGTCCTGCCGAAGTGTCCATATGCGGCAAGCTTCCTGTAGATAGGCTTCCTCAGGTCCAGCTTGTCGATGATGGCGGCCGGACGCATGTCGAAGTTGTCTCTTACGATCTTCACGATCTCATCGTCGCTGATCTTTCCTGTACCGAACGAATCAACAAATACAGAAACCGGCTCTGCGACGCCGATGGCGTATGCCAGCTGGATTTCGCACTTGGAAGCTATCCCGGATGCGACGATGTTCTTTGCGATGTATCTCGCCATGTAGGCGCCGCTCCTGTCGACCTTCGTCGGGTCTTTTCCGGAAAAGGCTCCGCCGCCGTGACGTGCGTATCCGCCGTAGGTGTCGACGATGATCTTCCTTCCGGTGAGTCCGGAGTCTCCCTGTGGTCCGCCGATCACGAAACGGCCTGTAGGGTTAACGAAAAATCTCGTGTCGTCGTCGATGAGTTCGGCAGGTACTACAGGTTTGATCACGTATTTGATCATGTCTTCTCTGATCTGCTCCAGAGAAACATCGGGGTCGTGCTGTGTGGAAACGACTACGGTGTCGACTCTTACCACCTTGTCGTCGTCGTACTCAACTGTGACCTGGGTCTTTCCGTCAGGACGGAGATAGCTGAGAGTTCCGTCTTTCCTGACCTCTGCAAGTTTCAGGGCCATCATGTGGGCCAGAACGATCGGCATCGGCATGAGCTCATCAGTCTCATCGCAGGCGAATCCGAACATCATTCCCTGGTCTCCGGCGCCGATGTCCGCGAACTTGTCGCCTTCCTTGCCTTCCTTTTTCTCAAGGGCCTCATCTACGCCCATGGCGATATCGCCGGACTGGTTCTCTATGCACACCAGAACGGCACAGGTGTTTCCATCGAAGCACACGTCGCTGCAGTTGTATCCGATGTCTGTAACGACCTTTCTCACGATGCCCTCGATGTCTGCAGTGCAGGACGTGGATATCTCCCCGAATACCATGACATAGCCGGTTTTGGTAGCCGTCTCGCAGGCTACGCGGCAGTCAGGGTCCTCAGCTATAATAGCATCCAGAATCGCGTCTGAGATCTGGTCGCATACCTTATCAGGATGACCTTCAGTCACCGATTCGGATGTAAATAAATGTCTCATCTATGGTGTCCTCCTTAATTATACCTTCAACGGACCTCACTGAATCAAGCGAAAAAAAATCTCCCCATGCAAGATGAAGAGTCGTTGCTTCTCCTCATCTTCCGGAACAGAGTTCCGTGGGAATTGGCACCGGACACCCGTTATCGGTGTGGTTGCCGCGAGATCGACGGGCCCATTCCCTCCCTCGCTCTAAATAAGGTTTCGCTAGAAGTTATTATATTCAAGAACAGGCCCATGTCAATATGAATCGTGGTCAGTTTTTGAAATTTCTGTACTTATTTGGTAGTGTCAGCGTGAAACGGCCGCGGTTGGCATACCGGAGGCATGCCCGGGACACCATAAAAAAACCGGCGCCCTCTCAAGCGCCGGATGTTCGCCCTAGTCAGGCAGGTTGGATTCCTCGTATCCTTCCTCGATAAACGCCTCGATGATCTTCACAGAGCCTCTGATGCCGGCCCTGCTGGTGTTGATCAGAAGATCGTATGTGTCTCTTGCGCCCCAGCGCATGTCGGTGTAGTACTCGTAGAACCTGCGGCGCTGCTTGTCTCTCTGCCTGATGGTCTTCTCCATCATGGCCTCCGTGATCTCCTCCTTTGCCTTTTCGTCCAGGAGGGCCATCTTTCTCCTTATCCTGTCTTCCATCGGTGCGAACAGGAACACGCTCACGTGTCTCCTGTCCCTCAGGATGTAATCCGCAGCCCTGCCTACGATAACTGCGCTCTCGTTGTCGGCGATATCCTCGATGATCTTTCTGACCTCGGCCTGGATCTTATCATACGGGGACGGCTGATAATACTCCATGCCGGAGAACAGTGGACCGGCTGCGAACTCAGGAGCCTTCTCATCGTTGCTGCGGACATAGTCCTCGTGATATCCGGTCTTGGCGACAGCCATCTCCAGCAGCTCTGTATCATAAAATGCAATGCCCAGATCCTTGGCCAGTCTCTTTCCGATCTCGTGCCCGCCGCTTCCGAACTCACGACCTATGGTCACCACAAATTTTGCATCTTTAGGTTTTGTAGTCATATTCCCACCCCTTTCATGAGGTGCCGCCCGGGTCCAGCCGTGGGCAGCTTCGAATCTTCTTCTATCTTTGTGAGTATTATATCAAAAACAGCCGCTGTATACATGACTTTAGGACATTTATTTATCGCGATCGCTTATTTTTACAGCGTCATGACTTTTCTGAAAAAAGGTCATATCGCTCCTGCGACAGCGTCCAGAAACCGCTCGATGGACCGCCGGTCAGAGAAGATCGCCCTGGCGTTGTCTGGCCTTCCGCCGCCGCGGCCTCCGAATTCCTTAGCCATGGACTTCACAAGCTCACCGCAGGCCGGAGCGCCATCTGAAAAGAGCAGCACCGTCTTTCCCTCCAGGTCCACAAGGGCCGTCAGCGGCGGCAGCTTTTCCCCGCCGTCTTTTCCGCCTTCCTTGTACAGGGCAAACCCCAGCTTGACGAGATCATCCGCCTCCAGGGCACGAAACTCCGCTGTATACAGCGGTCCGCCATCAGGTGCGAGTCCCCTGCCGCCGGCCGCCATGTCCTCAAGCATCCGCTCTTTCTCGCTTTCCATCACCACGTCCCGGAGCGCGGTCACCCGCCTGTGAAGCTCCTTCTCCTTCTCGTCCCTGGTGTCCAGCTTCTTCATGATGTCGTTGCTGCCGGTTGAGAACCTGTCCGTGATCTCCCTCAGGAGGCCCATGTCGCCGTCGATCCTCTTCATGGCCATCGATCCGGCATCAAAGAAGATCCGGGTCATGCCCTTGTTGGACTCCGCCTTGTAGATCTTCACCAGGCCCACCTGCCCCGTGGAATCCGGGTGCGTGCCGCAGCAGGCACAGCAATCGGCGGGATCGCTCCTGTCCCCTGCAGTGACCACGGAGATGCGACCCTCCGCGGTAATGGGCTTCCTCACCGGCATCACAGAAGCCGCTTCCCTGTTTTCGAAGTAATCCACCGACACCGGAAGATCCTTCCAGATCACCCGGTTCACCTCCGCCTCACCGGCCATGAGCTTTTCCTCGGTCTCGGGGCCGTGGGGAACATCCACGTCGATGGTCATGTATTCCTCGCCCATGTGGAATCCCTTGTTATTCCAGCCATACAGTCTGTGCAGCGCCCCGGACAGGAGATGCTCACCGAGGTGTCTCTGCATGTTGGCAAATCTCCTGTCCCAATCCAGCCTCACCACGACCTGGTCGCCTGGATGGAATGTCCCCGCTGGCGCGTCGGTGACGTGGAAAACATCACCTTCTAGGGAGTGATCGTACACGTCCATGATGGAAAAAGTCTTTTCATCTTCCCCGGTGTCCCGGCTGCCGGGCAGTGTCACCGTTCCGCGGTCGCACGGCTGCCCTCCGCCCGTTGGAAAGCACGGAGTCCTGTCCAGCACGAGCACCTCCAGATCCGATTTCATCTGTACCTGTTTTATTTCAGATTTTATCTCTGTTCTGTATGGGTCATACCTGTAGACCCTCTCTGTCACGTCATCTGTTTTCACTGCACCTGCCTCCGAAAAAAAGAACACCTAGTCGAAAACCTTATCAAAAATATGTGGATAACTTCCCTTGACAACCAGATTCTCAATCGTTCAGCCTTGCAATTACAGGATTACAAGTTTTCCACTTATCCACATGCCAATGTTGATAAAATTGTATACGATTTTTGAAAACCCTGTGGAAAAATCCCTCGTTGTTGAAATCATGGGAGATAGAAACTGTTGAAAATTTTTCAATAAAAGTCGAACACTAGTTGACCGATAAAATATTTTTAATGTATTTTTTTGTATATTGCCAGTGTCCGTTTTATTTGTCGTCAGGCCCCTTATCTCCAGGATCTGCTTCCGGATCTTCCACGGCTTCAGCGAAAAAAGCCCCGGGTATCTGGGCGAAGGACTGGAAGATCTGGCTGGCGGATTTATATCTTTTAACGAGGTGGATGCTCCCCGCCATCACCGAAGACATTATGTCCAGCTCCATCATGGATATGTGGAAGAGCTCCGGACTCATCACCACCAGCTCCCCCTGATGGGTGAACAGATACGCGCCATAGAGGTCGTCGTTCATCAGATACTTGTAGGAGTCCACATAGCTGTTGTCGTCATTGTATTTCACGTACATGGTGCCATTCGGCATCTGTATCGGTGTCGATGCTGACATCATGGAGAATCTGAACTGGTCCAGGTTTTCCACATCTCCGTCTATCCTGAAAAGTGTTATGTACTCGGGGCGGTCCAGCTGCATGCTGGCCTCCACAGAGGAAATGTGCATTCCCCTCGAGGACTCGCACCTCCAGACCTTCCAGACTCCTCCCTGAAGGACGAGATCGATGCCGATCTCGTAGATGAAATATCCACTCCCGGCGTCGGTGAGCGCCTCAGTTGCGACGGAGCAGTAGCGAGCGCCGTTCTCTGGCACGGGGACGTCGTCTGTCTCCGCGTCCCTTGTTTTAGCCTTTATGAGCATCTTTATCCCGCGCCCCATCAGAGGAGAAGCGAGTAGCTTCTTTTCCTCTATCGTCGAGAGGCTCATGGCGGCGTCCACGTCCCTGTCCACCATTCGCATGACGAAATAGTTAATGGTCTCCGCTTTTGAGAGCCTGTTCGGAGAAAGCTTCTTCACCACATCCGTCACGGGCCTGTCATTCTGAATCTTCCCTGTCTCTTCCAGCGCCTCCAGCATGAGCCTGATCCGGATGCATGCGACCCGGTACTCTTCCCTGTCCACGGGGTCTCCCGCTCCAGGGTCATTTTTCATCTTATTAATCGAGGCCTGCGCCAGCATGTAGAGATCCGTTGCGTCCAGATCCACCAGCGTGCCGCCGAGAGGCTGTGACATCTCCTTCCAGATGGCCCACTCGCTGTTGTTCAACCTCCTGGCCCTGTCGGGGATCACCTCGTGGTAACCGTCCGGCCCCAGCTCGGAAAAGTCCAGGTGGATGAACTGGTGTATCCTGTACCTGCTGTTCTCCAGGGACTTCCACTCCGCATGAACTGCCACCACACCCATGAGCCTGGTGTTAGTCCCCTTGCAGCTGCACAGCTCAAAGTCTCTGAAGATGTTGTAATATTCCGACAATCCCCCTTCAACTACCTTAAATGCTGACATTCTGAAACTCCTGTTACTTGCTCTTCATTATCTCGACGATCGTGTTCTCGGTCCCGACCATTCCCGGAGAAGCTATGAGCCCCATGTTCCTCATGGTCTCTTCAGGTGACCTTCCGTTTATACCGTGCTGCCATTCCACTGAAGCACCGTTCATGCCCAGCTCCACCGATCTCCACACGGTCTCGACGGCGGCTACACCCTTCATCACGCATCCGTGGTTGCCACCGTCGCATATCATGCCGGTGATGCTGCTGGCCATGTTGTTGATCACCTTTTCCATATCCTCTGCATCGCCGCCCCTCATCATGGTGAGGCCACACGCCATCCCGGTCCCGGCTGCTATGGCGCACCCGCAGAAAGCCGAGAGCTTCCCTGAATACTCCTTTATGTACATGCACACCAGGTAGCTGAGCGCAGTGGCTCTAAGGAGCATCTCCTCCGAATATCCTCTGGTCTTATATGCCCCGTACAGAGGCAGTGTTGCGATGATACCGTGAGCTCCAGAACCCGTGATGCTCATGGCCGGACGATCCAGTCCAAGCACCCTGGCCTCTATGGCACCGTTGCAAAGCAGCGAAGCCGTAAGCTCCTCGTCCTCCGAAAAGACTTCTCCTCCGTTCAGCTTCAGCAATTGATGGGCGAAGACTGTCCTCGGGCTCTTCAGGCCGTATTCGAACAGCTCCATGTTCACCCTATAGGCTTCCCTGATAAAAGAGATCTCCTCTGGATCCACGTTTTCCGCATAGTCTACAAGCTCCTTCAGACGGTACCTGTGGATGAGCGGAGCAGTCTCCTCAGCATGCACGGCGCTCTCATCTTTTTCCTCTTCTTCCCCATCGTACCCGGGTTTCTGAAAAAGTTTTTTTCCGTTTTTCGTGATGCTCACGATGTTGGTGTGGGAGTCGCGTATCGTTACGGTCGCCTCATCCTGACCTCCGTCGGCACCTTCCGCAATGACCTGTGCCTGTATGAAGATGCGGCTGGTCATCCCGCTCATCTCCACGGTCACCGCCCCGGAGGCCACCAGTTCCTCTGCAGCCCTGTCGTCCTCATGGGTGACTCCGGAAAGTGACTCGAGCTTCTTATCCGGATCTCCCGCAACAGCACCCAGGGCGGCCGAATACATGTTGCCCACGCGGGCACTGTTCGGAATGCCGCAGGTGTAGCCGTTCTTGTACATCCCGCTGTTCAGGCGCACCTTTATGGAAATGATCTTCCCTGGGGCGTATTTTCTCGCTGTGGCTACGGAAAAAGCTATGGCTCCCGGTTCTGTTACTCCCAGCGCCGGCACCATGTCACTGCGGATGAGTTTCGTAAGTTCGTTCATTGTGTTCTCCTCCCTGCTCTGCTCTTTTCCTGCTGGCTGTCATATTATCACCGGCTTTTACGCCGGGCGTTACTTTATTCCCTTCAGATAGTCTATCTCACCGGGATTGAGCTTTCTGCAGCCTCCGACCGGGAGCCTGCTGTTTATGGTTCCAATGGCCGTCCGCTCAAGGTCTGTCACCGGGTGACCGACCGCCTCCATCATGCGGCGCACCTGACGGTTTTTTCCCTCGTGTATGGTGATCTCCACCAGCGTTGAGTTCCTGTCGTGCCTTATGAGCCTGACCTGTGCAGGAGATGTGGTAAACTCCTCCAGCCTGACGCCCCTCTCAAGGATCTTAGCCTCTTTCATTGTGAGCATCCCTGTGACCCTTGCCACGTAGGTCTTTCCCATCTCGTGGGACGGGTGTGTCAGCCTGTTTGCCAGGTCTCCGTCGTTCGTGATGATCAGGAGGCCCGAGGTGTTCACGTCAAGCCTTCCCACCGGGAAAAGCCTCTCCTCCACGTCGGGGACCAGCTCCATCACCGTCGGTCTTCCCTGTGGGTCGCTGACAGTCGTCACGTATCCCACCGGCTTGTTCACCAGATAGTAGAGCTTCCTGGTCTCAGGCCTGATAAGTGTCCCGTCCACCTGGACCTCGTCCCCGGGCCGGACGTCGTATCCCTTTTCCATGAGGACCTGTCCGTTGACTTTTACCTTGCCTTCGTCTATGAGCTGATCGGCTCTGCGCCTGCTGCATATACCCGAGGCGCCGATGTACTTGTTAATTCTCACCTGGTACCTCCCCGGTCTCCGCCACCGCGTCTCCTTCTGGACCTTCAGGCTCTTCACCTTCATCCTGTTCTCCATCAAGGCCCTGGTTGAGATCCAGTGATATCTGCTGGTGCAGCTCCGGATCCTCCACCGAAAACCTGGTCTGGCGATCCTCTTCGAAATCCTGTATATCCGGAAGGTCCTTCAGTGATGAAAAGCCGAACTTCATCAGGAACTCCTGAGTTGTTCCATATGTGTAGGGCCTGCCGACAGCCTCGGACCTGCCCGTGACCTCTATCATTTTCTTGTTTATCAGATTATCTATGACCCTCTCGCTCTTTATGCCGCGGATCGAATCTATCTCTCCTCTCGTCACCGGCTGCCTGTAGGCAATTATTGCCAGCACCTCGAGAGCCGCCTGGCTGAGCCGCTTCACCCGCACGGGAGTACAGAGCTTTTCGATGAAAACATCGTTCTCCCTGGCGGTGACGAACTGGAACGAGTCCTCGATGCGACGGATGCGGATGCCGCCCGCCTTTTCCTCGTACTCATCCTGGAGCTCCGTCAGGAGCTGGAGAACCTCTTTTTTCTCCCCGTCCAGGGCCTCCGCGGCGCTGCGGACGTCGAGCGGCTCCCCTGTGACGAACATCATGGCCTCCAGGGCCGACTTGGCCATCTTCTTATTCTGCATCATGATCTTCACCTGCTTTCCTGTTTTCCCCGGCGATCCTGCGGACCGTTATCTCACCGTAGTTTTCCTTCTGCTCTGCGTCGTACCCCTGTGTCTTCATCATCTCCAGGAGCGAGGAAAAGGAAAGTATCATGTCGTAGCGGTCCGGGTGATCCGGGACCAGGTCTGAGAAGCTCACTGTTTCCTGAGTCTTCAGCTTTTCCTCCAGCACCGCGCTCATATTCTTTATGCGCTCCTCGATCGACTCCCTCGGGCTCCTCGGCCGCTGATATCTCGCGCGGACCTCTGTGATCTTCTTCCTCCTGCTGAGGAAGCTGAGAAACGCCTGGACGAACTGGTCAGAGTCCACATTGAGCACCTCCACGGGCGAGTTCAGGTACTGGGAGACGTCCTCACCCGGCTTGGTGAACACGGACTCCATATACTCCTCCCTCTCCTGGAGCATCTCCGCGATGCGCTTGGTCTTCTTGTATTCGATGAGCTTTTCCGCCAGCTCCGCCCGCGGATCCTCATCTATCACCACCTCTCCTTCCTGGTTCATCCTCGGAAGAAGCATCCTGGACTTGAGCCGTATCAGCACGGCCGCCAGGACGATGAACTCGCTCCCCACCTCTATGTCCAGGCTCTCCATCTCCTGGAGGTAGTCTATGTACTGCTGGGTTATCTCGGATATATTTATATCGTAGATGTCCATGCGAGCGTTCTCAATGAGGTAGACCATCAGGTCGAAAGGGCCCTCAAAGCTCTGTATCTTGACCTTGTACAACTACTTCCTCCCCATTATCTCCTTAAGAGAAACATCATACGGAGGGCGGATCACCCCTTTTTCGGTCACCACCGCCGTGATGTATCTGTGGTCGGTCACGTCGAAGGCCGGGTTGAAGGTCTTCACCCCCTCCGGTGCCATCGGGTGCTCATACCACATCCTGTATATCTCGCTGCCCTCTCTCTCCTCGATGACGATGTCGTCTCCCGTAGGAGTATCCATGTCGATGGTAGAGGTCGGAACGAACATGTAAAAAGGTATGCCGTATTCCTTCGCGAGTATGGCGACTGCGGAGGTACCGATCTTATTGGCCCCGTCTCCGTTGGCCGCCATCCTGTCGCAGCCCACGACGACGGCGTCGATCAGGCCTTTTTTCATCACGAGAGAAGCCATGTTGTCGCAGATAAGGGTCACGTCCACCCCCGACTTCATGAGCTCCCACGACGTGAGCCTGGCGCCCTGCAGGAGCGGCCTGGTCTCGTCTGCGAACACCTTGAATCCATATCCGCGCTCCTGTCCGAGGTGGAGTGGTGCGAGGGCCGTACCGTATCCGGCGGTGGCCAGTATCCCGGCGTTGCAATGGGTGAGAATGCCCATGCCGGGCTTCAGCAGGGAAAGGCCGTTCTCAGCCAGGCTGTAGCAGCTGTCGTAGTCCGCCTTCCTGATATCCTCCGCCTTATCTCCGAGGGCTTTTACTATATCGGCACAGGTGATGTTCTTTCCTCCCGCGCTCTCACGGATCTGCCTTGCTGTTCCGGCCATGAGCTCTGTGGCCCACGATAGATTCACCGCGGTAGGCCTGGAGGAATCGAGGTAATCCCGCGTCCGGTCTATCTCCTCGAGAAAAGTACCAATGGTATCGGGATCTCCCGCATCTTCAATGCCGTGCTCACAGGCGTAGTCTCTGGCGTGGATGTACATGCCGTATCCAGCGGCCACGCCTATGGCCGGGGCACCTCTGACCGCAAGCCTCTTTATTGCGTCCCACAGATCTTCAGCGTTTTTCACCTCGTAAAAATCATCGTGCTCCGGGAGCTTCGTCTGATCCAGGATGTATAACTTCTCATCCTGAAATCTCACCGGGATTATGTCTTCTATTGCCATTCTTCTCTCCTGTCTCTCCTGTATTTCTGTACTTATCTCAGATACTCGTCGAACCTGCTGTCAAAATATATCTCCTTGAGGTAGAGCCCCTGCGGCGGAGCGGTGAACCCGGCCTGAGCCCTGCTCCTGCTCTCTATCGTATCCTTCAGACTCTCAGGAGTCCTTTTTCCAAGCCCCACCTCTACGAGCGTTCCCGTAATGATCCGCACCATGTTATACAAAAAACCGTCTCCCGTGACCTCTATAGCCACGGTCCTGCCTCCGGGCGTAAAAGTCTCGGGGTCGGGAAGAGAGCAGCCCCACTGGCGCTCTTCGATGGAAATGCGGCTCACCGTGCGGACGGTGGATTCTCTCGGGATGCCACCCGCGGATTCAAAGCATTTGAAGTCGTGGGTCCCCTGAATGAGCTCTGCAGCCTGCCTCATGGCGTCCAGATCCAGCTCCTCGTTGAACAGGAATGCCTGGTTCCTCCGGAAGAGGCTCCCGGTCGAATCTATGAGGTACCTGTAGGTCTTTCCCCTGCAGGAAAACCTGGCATGAAAGTCCTCAGGCATCTCCCTGGCCTCGAGGATCTGTATACCACCGTTTCTGTTTGGCCGGCCGTTTCCCGCAGAACCGAACCTCCTGTTCAGTATCTGGGGGATCTTGTCCACAGGGATGTTTTTGTCCCACTTGAATGAGGCGCACTGCCCCAAGGCGTGCACCCCGCTGTCCGTACGGCTGGTCCCGTTGATAGTCACAGGTTCTCCTGCCAGATAGCTCAGGACCTCCTCTATGCTCCCCTGAACGGTGGGAGCATCCGGCTGGCGCTGCCATCCACAGTAATCCGTGCCGTCGTATTTGATCTTCAACAATATGTTGTGCTCTGTCTCACTCATAGGCCATATTATACATGAAAAGCCCCGGGATTGGAAAATGTCCGGATCCCGGGGCGGCAAATGTCTATTGTGAGCTTGTTCTAGCATATCCTCGGAAGGAGCTCTCCTGTAGGCTGAGGCAGTACGGTCTCAGTCCCCAGTTCAGTTATGAGAGTTACTACTCCAGAGTGTTCCTCTGTAACTGTACCGATGTCCGCAGCATTCTCTGTGTGCTTACATCCGTGGAGAATGTCGAGCACTCCCTCTGCGTCCTCTTCAGGGACGAACATCACCAGTCTGCCCTCGCAGGCGAGGTAGAGCGGATCCAGCCCCAGCATGCCGCAGACGCCTGCCACCTGCGGATCCACAGGAACTGAGGAGGAATCGAGCCTCACTCCCACTCCGCTCTGGTCAGCGATCTCATACAGGACAGTTCCCACTCCGCCCCTGGTGGCGTCTCTGATGACGTGGACGCCCGGATAAGTGCTGAGCACCTTGTGAACAGGTTCCCACAGTGGAGCGCAGTCGCTGGTGACATGGGCCTCCATGCCGTAGTCGTCCCTCTCAAGAAGGATGGCGGTCCCGTGACGTCCCACGTCTCCCGTGACGATCACCCTGTCTCCCGGCCTGGCATTGGCTCCTGCCGGCGAAACACCTGGCATCAGCTCCCCCACTCCGGTGGTGGTGATGAAGATGCCATCTACCTGTCCCTTACCTGCCACCTTTGTGTCTCCGGAGACTATGTGGACTCCTGCCTCTGCGGCGGTCTCCGCCATGGACTTAACTATGAGGTCCAGCTTTTCCACCGGAAAGCCCTCCTCGATGACACAGGCGCAGGAGATGTAAAGCGGCTTTGCCCCCATGCAGGACAGGTCGTTCACGGTCCCGCAGATGCTCAGTTTCCCTATGTTGCCTCCCGGAAATTCCCTTGGTGAGACGATGAAGCCGTCAGTGGACATCGCCATGGCCCCCGCCGGAGGAGCGAGCACAGCCGCGTCATCCGCTGTAAGATACGGGCTGTCGAAGTATTTCTTGAAAATGCCGTTGATCAGCTGAGAAGTCTGCTTTCCTCCGGCTCCATGAGCCATGGTGATGAATTCTTCCATTGGAATCTCCTGCCTTTCTTTCACCTTTTATCGATCTCATGGCTGACCTTCCGGCCAGCCACCTTGATCTTCTTTATTTCCTGATAAGCTCAAGAGAGCCGTATTTGTAGTATGCTGAGCACGTCCCTTCTCCCGACACCATACATGCACCCACCGGGTGCTCCGGCGTGCAGGCCCTGCCGTACAGCGGGCAATCGTACGGCTTGATCTCCCCAAGGAGGATCTCTCCGCACCTGCATCCCGGGCTTCCCTTCGCGGTCATCTTCGGTATCTGGAATTTCTTTCTCGCGTCGTATCCGCTGAACTCATCGCGGAGCCTCATGCCGGAGTCCGGTATGACTCCCAGGCCTCTCCACTCGGCATCGCAGGGCTCCATCACCCTGCCGACGATCTCCCTGGAAGGTCTGCTTCCCTCCTCCGTGACGACCCTCGGATAGCAGTTCTCTGCGAAAGGCTTCCCTTCCCCCAGCTTTACTATGATAGTAGCAAGGGCGGTGAGTATCTCGCTGGCGGTGAAACCCGTCACGGCGCCGGAGATGCCGTAGTCCCTGGCAAGCTCCCTGTACACCCCCATGCCGGTCATGGTGCTCACGTGACCCGGATACATGTAGGCGTCAGCACTCGTCCTCAGCTGGATATACGCGCTTCTCATGGTCTTGTTGGCCGTTAAAAGGGAAAAGTTTTTTATTTCCTTTTTTGCGGCGTTCTCAACGGCTATGCATGCACCGGGAGTGGTGGTCTCAAAGCCCACCGCAAGGAAAACGACTTCCCTGTCAGGGTACTTTTCTGCGATCTCCAGCGCGTCCAGCGGGGAATAAACGGTCCTGACCTGTGCTCCCTTTGCCCTGGCCTGCCACAGGCTCATCTCAGAACCGGGCACCCGGACCAGATCTCCGAAAGTGCATATCACCGCATTCTTTTCCATTGCAAGGTATACCGCCTCGTCCATAAAGGACATCGGCGTCACGCACACGGGACATCCCGGCCCTGAGATCAGCTGTATGTTCTCCGGTAAAAGCGCTCTTATCCCCAGGCGGAAGATCTCGTGGGTATGGGTGCCGCAGACTTCCATGATGCGTATGTCCGGACCGTCGTAGTTCTCGACGATGTCCCTGGCCCTGTCGATCGCACTTTTTCTGTTCTCTTCCATTGCGTTCCTCTTGTTATCAGTATAGGTTCCTAATTCAGACCCGCCATGACCTGCTCGGCCTCGTCACCGTCGTCGGATCCGATCTTCGCGATGGCAAGCCCCGCGTGTACCATAACGTAGTCACCCGGGTTCAGGTCCTCCACGAGCTCGGCCGAGATGGTCCTCTTCACTCCAGAAGCGTCTACCACGGCCATGCCGTCCCTGACTTCAGCGACCTTTGCTGGCAATCCTACGCACATTTCACTGCCTCCTCTTATTATCTTCTTCCTATTCCCGCATCTATTATATTACTTATCCGAAATCCTGTCCTGTTCCTCCAGGCGGTACATGGCGATGGCCGCCTGTCCCAGGGCGATGCCTCCATCGTTCGGCGGCACCTGGGAGTGGAGCAGCACGCGGAATCCCTCGCTCTTCAAGCCACTGTCCAGCATTTCCACCAGGAGGAGATTCTGCATCACTCCCCCGCTGAGGGCAATGGTGTTCAGGCCTGTGCTCTCCCTCGCCCGCAGGCATCCATCGATGGTCATTTCGGCGAGGAGCCTGTGGAACACGAAACCCAGACTGCCCTTCATTTCCTCCGCAAGGCCGCCTGACTGAGACGTCTCGGCAAGGACTTTTTCCCCGATCCACCGGAACAGCGCGTCGGTCCTGAGCTGAAAGAACTCCTGCGGACCTTCCGGCTCATCTGTCTCTGTGATCCTCAGCAGTCCTCCGGTCTCTTCCAGATACTTACGACACTCCTCCGCCAGCAACGCTGCCTGAGCGGAACTCCGGGCTTTTTCCCCTTGAAACTGCAGCGCCATGGATGCCTGTCCCTCAAACGTGGACCTCTGGCATATCCCAAGCACCGCGCTCACGGCGTCGAAGAGCCTGCCGCAGCTGGTGGACTTTATCGCATTGATATTATTCTTTTTCATCATGGCGATGGCACGTCTGCCCGGCCCGTCTCCCAGGTCCAGGTCCTCGGCCAGGTCCGGTCCCATGGACGCGGCGATGCGCCAGCCCTCTCTCGAGGCCACATCACCGCCGGCATGGATGAACGGAGTTATGGAACCGATGCGCCTGAATCCGTCAAAGTCGGCGATCATGAACTCTCCGCCCCAGATGGTGCCGTCCGTACCATAGCCGGTACCGTCGAATGACACCCCTATGACATTGTCAGTATACTCGTTTTCCGCCATGCAGGAAGCCACGTGGGCGTAGTGGTGCTGGACCTTCAGGAGCTGCAGGCCTTCGCCCGTCTCGCGAGCCAGCTTTTCACCGACCTCTCCCGTGTGATACCCGGGATGGAGGTCGCACACGACCGCCTCAGGCTCTATCTCCAGCAGGCGTTTCATTCTCTCCACCGCCGCCTCAAGGGCTCTTATGCTCCGGATGTCCGCCATGTCCCCGATATAGGGCGACATGTAGTACATGTCTTCCTTTGCCAGACAGAACGTGTTCTTGAGTTCGCCTCCCACGGCCAGCACCGAATGATGGATCTCACTGGGCATGATCACCGGAAGCGGGGCGTAGCCCCTGGACCGGCGGATCATGTAAGGCCTGCCCACGTAAAAGGACATCACGGTGTCGTCCGCCCTTATCCTTATCTTTCTGTTGTTTGAAAGGATCTGGTCGCAGAGGGGTGCCAGGAACTTCACGGCCTCCTGGTCGTCCATGGTGATCGGCGCACCTGAAGGATTTCCGCTGGTCATGATCAGCACATCCGTCATGTCCTCCCCGTCCGGATACTTGAAAAGCAGCATTTGCACGGGTGCGTAAGGAAGCATCACCCCTATGTTCGGATTGCCCGGTGCAGCGGCAGGAACCACCAGTCCGCCTTTTTTCTTCTCGAGAAGGAGGATCGGCTTCTGCGGTCCGGTTAGAAGGCCCTCCTCTTCCGGCGTGAACAGGCACTCTCTGGCCACCGTGTCCAGGTCTCTCATCATCACTGCAAAAGGCTTTGCGTCCCTGTGCTTCAGCCTGCGAAGCCTCTGCACGGCTGCCTCATCTCTCGCATCGCAGCAGAGGTGAAAACCTCCGATGCCTTTTACGGCCAGTATTCCTCCCTGTCTGATCACCTGCCGGGCCCTTATAATTGGTTCCCTGTTCCCCCTGCATAGCTGTTCTCCGTGCTCTCCCAGAATATACAGCTCCGGGCCGCACTCGTTGCAGCATACAGGCTGAGCATGATACCGCCTGGTGGACTGATGGGTGTACTCGTAGCTGCAGTCCGGGCACATGGGGAACTCACCCATGCTGGTCCTCTCCCTGTCGTAGGGCATGGAGTCCAATATGGTGAGCCTCGGGCCGCAGGCGGTACAATTTATAAAAGGATGCAGGTACCGGCGGTCCTTCGGATCGAAAAGCTCACTTTCGCACTGAGGGCATGTGGCGATGTCCGGTGAGACGAACACCAGGCCCTGATCCTTGCGGCTTTCGATTATGTGGAACCCCCTGTCCGGATCGCCCGGGTCGATCGGCCCGCAGGATCCCTCAGGGATCTCTTCCTCATCCATATCACGGGTCTTGAGCTTGAGGATCACCGACCTGTCCGGCGCCTTTTCCCGCAGATCTCCGAGAAAGAGTCCCATGGACTCCTCGTCTCCCAGAGCCCGGATCTCCACGTAGGAGCCGCGGTTGCACACGGTGCCCCGGATGCCCCTGTCTCTGGCCACGGTGGCCACGAATGGCCGGAACCCCACGCCCTGTACGATGCCGAATATTTTTATGAGAAGTCTTTTTTCACCGTCTGTCATATCTCAACACCAGCTCTGCGCCAGAAGTCGTCCTCCGTTTTTATCCCCGCCAGCTCTCCCGACGCCACGTAGTGTGGAAGCTCCAGGTATCTGCCATTCCATCCCGGGATGGCCCTCTTGTAGACAGGATCTCCCAGGACCACGTCGTACCTCCCTCCGAAGACCGTCTTCGTAAGGTCGCATTCCTCACGGATAACGTGATCATCTTTTTCCATGAATTCCTTCCTGGCCATGAACCATGTGGCGACGTCCACGGAAGCACCCTCTCCGAGCGCCCCACGGACGATCTCCCTCATGGAATTCGCAAAAAACTGCTGGTGGATGATCAGGACGCGGGTGCCCTTAGGGATGGCCTCCAGCTTCCGGCAGAGTTCCTGCGCTCGCCTCTCCTCGATCGGATATCCCACCGTGATCGGAATTCCGAACCTGTCCTCCAGGTACCTCGCCGGCTTGAGCCCGGACGGGGACACCACGGCGATGCGGTCCAGCGTGCCGGCCCTTCTCAGGTCTTCAAGGGAGTCCCCCCTGCCAAAGACCACACACTCCCCGCCATCCGGGAGAAGGCCCTTTTCCCTGAAAGCGACCTCCAGTGCTTCCGGGCTGTCCAGCGCCGGAATGTCGAGAGGCGTGGCCCCCAGAACGCCCAGGCGGTGCCTCACTGCGGAGCCATCTTCCTCCAGCTCGTCAGGATCAACGGTGAATGTTTTTATTAGCTGCATGTATGCCTTTTCCTGGCCCTTGTCGTATAGCTCCAGGCCGTTGGTCTCCACAGGCACCACCGGGATGCCGAAGTCCCTCTCCATGAGCTTCTTGAGTGCCCTGTAATCCGTGGCGATGACCGACGGCACCGGGGTGCCCGTGAGCGCCACGAACCTGGCGTCTGTCTTCTTAAGTGCCTTGCCCGTCTTCTCTATCAGGAGCTGATCCCGGCCGAGTATGGCGTCGAGATCCCTCAGCCCGGCGCTGAAAACGTCTGACTGCCGGCCGAGCCACCGCGGCTCATCGTAGCCGCAGACATTTCCCACGCAGCCGCCTGCGTCCATTATTATCTGAAGGCCACCGTATTCATAGAGGACAGAACTCGCGCCGCTCTGGTCCGGTGTGAACGGCGACATGAAGAGCCTCATGCCCTTCGGCAGCTTTTCCTCCGGGTCCAGATACGGATCGTATGAAGAAGGAGGGATGTCCTTCCCCTGGAGCTCTTCGTCCCAGATGACGTTGGTCTCTTTCTTCCATTCTCCGGCCAGGGCTCTTCTTATCTCTCTCGAAAAAGAGATGAATCCCGTGTATCCGAATGGCTGCGCCTCGGAGTCCCAGGGGATGTTAGGCGTGTCGGGGAAGTAGTATACCGCATCCCTTCCGATGGTCAGATCCGCCTTCTCTTCCCCACGGTAGTTCACCATGGAGGGATCCAGCGCGGCGTAAAATCTCACGTCCGGATCAAGCTCTCCCAGCTCTTTGATATAAGGAAAGTCTTCGGCCGCAGGGTTGGCGAACACGCTGCTCACCCTGATACCAAGTCTCGTCAGGGCGAGGGCCATCTCAGCAGGACTTCCGTCCACCACCTGCCCGATGGCTATCGACTTCCCTCTGCATGCTTCCTTGAGCTTCTCCGTCTCCTCACTGGCCTGAACCTCCCACTTTTCCAGGTCCACCTCTGCACCAAGTGCCCTGGCAAGGCCTCTGTACTGTTTTCCTATCCTGTCCGTCTCGTATACCCTGGACATCTCGACGAAGGGCATCCCCAGCCTCTCCTGAAGACCGGCCGCGGCCTTTCTGCCCTCAGGATGGAGGAGTATGTTGAAGTTTGCTGCGCCCATCTGGAGGAACTCGTCCAGTGTCTCGCAATCCGAGACCTGCCTGACGTCAGTGATACCCATCTGGCCCAGGACGTCGTACAGCTCGCTGTCCTTGTCCATCGAGGAAAAGAACCCCAGCAGGTTCACCATTCGCGACTTCACGGGGAGCCTCTCCAGCAGACCGTAGATGCTCTCTCTCACCGCCACCATTGGAGGGTTCTTCCCCTCTCTTGTGAGGGCGTACATATACGTCGGCACCACCCTGACTCCGGTGGTCTCCTCGGCCTTGCGGCACACTCTCTCCAAGTCCGTCCCGAGAAGAGCGTCAACACAGGTGATACATATCACGACCACCTTCGGGTCCTGCCCCCTGGATCGACAGACCTTGAGTATCTCTCTGATGACGGCGGGTATGTCGGTGAGATGGCGGCCTGTGACCAGGTCGTTCTCGTCCATCTCGAGGAAAAAGGTCCTGTGGCTGTATCCTCCCATGTCTCCCAGGATCGTGGTGTTCCGCCCGCAGCAGGCCGGGGCCACCAGGAGCATCACAGACTCAGGTATCACCAGCCCCGCTCTCTTGACTCCGAATCCCTGGGCTCCAGGAGAGTTGTAGGACAGAGTTGCAGGCGAAGAGTAGATGAGCCCCTTTCCGCTCACCATCTCCTCAGGCATTCCACCCGGCCCAGATCCGGCCAGCTCTCCGGCCGTGATGTAAAACGCTTCTCTAGTTTTTCCAGACATAGGACGATCTCCCGAAATCATTCAAACCGGCCGCCTTTGCCTGCGGCACTACTCATTCTCCCGACATTCGTGGTCCTTGAGCACCCTGTCGGCCAGGGCGAAGAAGGCGCCTGCTATCTCCGAGTCCGGAGCGCCCTCCACCACGGTCATGCCCTTATCCTCGAACTCCAGGATCTCCCTGCTCCTCGGTATCTCTCCTACCACGGGAATACCTGCGTTCTCCGCGAACTCCAGCACCTTCGCCTCTTCGTTCTCCACGTTCCTGTGGTTGAACACTATTCCCCTCACCTTGGCGTAACCTCTGTCGGCGAAATTGTCCACCGCAGTCTTGATGTTGTTTGCGGCATACAGTGCCATCTTCTCTCCCGAAGTGACGATCAGGATGTCCTCTGCGTACCCTTCTCTGATGGGTGCCGCAAAGCCTCCGCAGACCACGTCACCGAGCACGTCGTAGAGCACTATGTCAGGCTGGAACTTCTCGAAGACCCTCAGGTCGTCCAGCAGGTTGAATGTGGCGATGATGCCCCTTCCCGCACAGCCGATCCCCGGCGTAGGGCCGCCCGCCTCGACGCAGTAGACACCTCCGAAGCCCTGACGGATGATATCGTCTATACCAGGCTCCTCGTCGTACTCCCTCATGTAGTTCATAACAGGGGTCACCGGATCTCCGTGAAGGAGGTTTATGGTGGAATCAGCCTTAGGGTCGCAGCCTATCTGCATGACCTTATATCCCTTGAGGGCAAAGGCCGCGGCCAGATTGCTGGTGACAGTGGATTTGCCTATTCCGCCCTTGCCGTAAACAGCCAGCTTTATCATGTTCTCTTCCTCTCCTCGCATGCCAGACATATCAAAAACGGCGGCTTCCATGGGAAGCCGCCATTGTCTCTCGCAACTGATCTATAACTGATTGTTACTTTCAACGTCTTCCCGCTTGGATAACCTTACAGTCAGTCTTCATTGTCAGTGAATTCTATCACTGTCGGGAGACTCAAGTCAACGCGGAAAACAGGTATTCAGCGACTATAATATGTGAATACTTAGTCAATTTTCTCTTCGTTGACAAAATACGACCTCCTGATAAAATAACCCTAGCGCAGAAAACTGACAGACGATGATCAGCTCAGAGTCGGAAGTGGCCTGTACGAGGCTGCGCCCGAATACTGTTACGCAGAAACGCTGATGCTTCGCCTTGCCGCGAGGCATTTTTTTACAACCTCTGTACGACAGGAGGATTCAGGAAATGAAAAGGATCGCAATTTACGGAAAGGGCGGCATAGGAAAGTCCACAACGGTCTCAAACATGTCCGCCGCGCTGGCCTCGAAGGGCCTTACGGTGGTGCAGGTCGGCTGTGACCCCAAGGCCGATTCGACCATCAGCCTCCGCAACGGGCAGGAGCTCCGCCCGGTGCTGGACGTGTACAGAGAGAAGGTGAAGTCCATCACCCTTGAGGACATGTACATCCGCGGATATGGCGGTGTCATATGCGTAGAGGCCGGAGGTCCGACCCCGGGGATAGGCTGTGCCGGCCGCGGCGTGGCCAAGGCTCTCGAACTTCTCAAGGAAAAGGGGGCCGAGGAAAAGCTGAAGCCCGACGTGATGTTCTTCGACGTGCTGGGGGACGTGGTGTGCGGAGGCTTTTCCATGCCTCTCCGGAGGAACTACACCGATGCCGTGTATGTCATAAGCTCAGGTGAGCAGATGGCCATCCACGCCGCCATGAACCTGGGCCTTGCCATGGACAACTTCAAGAGGCGCGGCCACAACGGCCTGGAAGGCATAATCGGAAATAAGCGGAACGTCCCTGACGAGGACGAAAAGCTGCTCCAGCTCTCTGAGGACCTGGAATGTCCGATCGTCCAGATCCTCGAATACAGCGAGGTAGTCAAGAAGGCCAGCGACCAGGGCCTGACCGTATGCCAGGCTTTTCCGGGAGACCCGGTGATCGACAGCTACGTCAGTCTCGCCGAGAAGCTCATGGGACAGAAGCTGTAGCTGCTGCATCCGCACCGCTGTGAAACACTCAAGGAGGAATCACATGTTAGTAGATCTCCACGATCCGGACCCGTCAGGCGCTGAAGTCCGGGTCAGCGAAATAAATGAAACGGAACCATTCAGGGACACCCTTCAGTACACGTGTCCGTCAAGGGGAACCTGGACCATAACCCACACCGCCACCCTGGTACCGGGAGCGCACCAGATATACGTTGGAGCTTCCGCATGCCTCAGGGGCGTCGTGCTGTCCGCCGCAGAGTTCGAAGGCATGGACAGGTTCTCAATGGTCATGATCGAAGAGCGGGACATCCTCTCAGGAGACATGGAAGAGCTCTTCATCGAGGGCGTATCGGACATCATCGACAAGCTCCCGAGGCGGCCTTCAGCCGTCATGGGATACACCGGCTGCATACACCACTTCCTGGCGACCGATATAGACTACATTTACGACACTCTTAGAGAGCGGTATCCCGATATAGACTTCATCAGCTGCTACATGACCCCTACAATGGAAAAGAACGAGGTCACTCCGGAGGAGTACATCCGCCAGCAGATCTACGGCGGCCTGCGGCCGGGCGAGAAGGATCCGATGTCGGTAAACATGATCGGCAGCAACGAGGCCATCACCCCTGAGAGCGACCACATGAGGCTCCTCCAGGACAACGGATACACCGTAAGAGACATCTGCCGGTGCATGACATATCCTGAATACAAAGAAATGAACAAGGCATCCCTCAACATCTGTTCCATGAACGTGGCGAAGTTCGGTGCAGAGGATCTGAAAAACCGCCTCGGACAGGACTACATCTACATGCCGTACACCTGGGACATGGACGAGATCGACCGGGATATGAAAAGGCTGAGCGAGCGCCTCGGCGTTGCTCTGGATCCGGAGCGCCTGTCGGAAAGGCGCAGGGAGGCGATGAGCGCCCTGGAGAGTTGCAGGAAAAAGCTGGGCGACACTCCCATAGTGATAGACATGAGCAGCACGACCCGCTTCTTTTCTCTTGCGAAGCTCCTTCTGGAGAACGGGTTCAACGTCACCAGGATCTACGGAGACGTGGTCCAGCCCGACGACTGGGACGCCCTCCACTGGCTGCAGGATAACTATCCTGACCTGCCTCTCCGGGCGACCAAGAATTTCAAAAGCCGCTACCTGCCGCGAAACGACGCGGAGAAGAACGGCGGCCGCCTCCTGGCCATCGGCCAGAAGGCCGCGTATTTTTCCGGCACGACCCATTTCGTGAACATGATCGAAAACAACGGCTGGTACGGATACGAGGCCATCATCCGGCTCTGCGACGAAATGGAGGCTGCGATGGACCGGGAGGACGACGTCAAATCCATAATACAGGTCAAGGGATTCGGCTGTTCCGCATAGGGACACGGCACACGAACACGGAGGTAGAGCCTTGAAGCAGGCAGTACGAGTACTTTCAACATATTCAGCCGATCTTTTCGGCATCAATTCCGTCCTCTACGAGCTGGGGGGCATGGTGGTGATGCACGACGCCTCCGGCTGCAATTCGACATACAACACCCACGACGAGCCCCGCTGGTACACCATGGACAGCATGATCTACATCTCCCACATGATGGAAAACGACGTCATCCTGGGAAACGACGAGAAGCTCATAACGGACATCTGCGACGCGGCGGCGGAGAAAAAGCCCCGGTTCATCGCGGTGACCGCGGGCCTTATCCCCCTTTTCCTGTCCACCGACATGAAGGGGATCGCGAGGGTGATAGAACAGCGGACGGGGATACCGTCATTCGGCTTCACCACCAACGCCATGAGCACCTACGTGCTCGGGGCCAACGAGGCCCTGGACCAGCTGGTGAAGAGCTTCGCCGGCCGTTCGGAAAAGTCCTCAGGGACCGGCGACAGAATCCGGATAAACCTTCTGGGCGTGACTCCCCTCGATTTTTCCGTAGTGGGCAACGTGGAGGCCCTCCGGAAGATCTTCACCGACGCCGGGTTCGAGATCGTATCCACGATGGCAATGGGCACCACCCTCGAAGACATCTCCCGGGCGGGAGACGCCGACGTGAACGTGGTGGTCTCGTCCATCGCCAGGGATGCGGCCCTCACCATGAAAAAGAAGTTCGGCACTCCGTACGTCACCGGCATGCCGATAGGGAGATATGCCGCGGAAAAGATGGTGGCGCTGGTGCGGGATGCTGCCGCCGACGGCCGCTGCCGCAGCCTCGCAGGCGCCTCGGGATCGGACGAAGATCCTTTTTTCGATTCCCTTCTCTACCCCGACGAGGAATACAAGACCGGCCGCGACCCCCACGGCATACGGCAGGTGGCGAAGTCAGGCACCTTCGTCATCGGTGAGTCCTTTGCGGCTTCCGCCATGCGCACGTGCCTCGAAAAGGATCTCGGCATGAAGGACGTCCACCTCATCGCCACAACTGAGCTGACCTGCGGGCTCCTGAGGGACGGCGACCTCCACTCGAGGGAGGAGGACGACCTGGAAAAGGCTCTTTCCGGCGCATCGACCGTCATCGGAGATCCTCTTTTCAGCCGGATCCTCCCGGGGAACCGCGACCACAGGGCTTGGGAGGACAGCAAAGCCGCCCACGACGCCAGGGATAACCGCGACCAGAACATGGACACCCTGAAAATGGCAGCCGGCGACGGATTCCGGTTCGTGAACCTGCCCCACGAGGCCTACTCGGGCAGAATGTACCGCAGCCACATTCCGGTGTTCATAGGGCCGGATGTCCTGCCGTGGCTGGAGGAGCAGCTTAAGACTCAGCACATCATCTACAGCAACGACATCGAGATGGCCAACCGCCCGTTCGTATCACAAGCGAAATACTGACGAGCGCCGGCGGAAGTCTGGCCCCTTTATTTTTCCGGTCTCAGGTGATATAAGTAACTTAGCAGTTCAGCAGACTGGATGCACCGCGACTCAGGGGCACCGTGCTGCTGGAGAGAAAAGACGGACCTGCAAGTGATTTCTTTAAGAAAAAAGGAGAACTATCATGGATAACAGAGTTGCAATCATCGGCATCATCGCGGAGAGCACCGACAGCGCTGAGGAGATCAACGCACTGCTCCACCAGTATTCGCAGTACATTGTCGGAAGAATGGGAATACCTTACAGAGAGAGGCAGATCAACATCATCTCCGTGATCATGGATGCGCCTCAGGACGAGATCAGTTCCCTGTCCGGAAAGATCGGAAGGCTGGACAACGTGAGCTGCAAGGTCACATATTCGTCTAATTAGAGGCTGGAACACTGCATTTCTACAGAATCATAACCACCAGTTGAACTGGTGGTTTGTCCTTGCCCTAAAAGGGCCTGTTACTTGCAGGCGTCTTAAGACGCACCGAAATAGACTGCCAACCGCATCTCTATTTTCCGGCTGCGCCTAAGGGCGCTTTTTATTATGCCTTCGTATTCTTGCTACCCGTGAACGGGTCTATGTACTCCTTCAATGTTAATTGATCATTTGCGATATCTTCTTGCAGTTGGTTTCGTATGTATTCTGCGATTGCCTTTTTGTTTCTGCCAACTGTATCGACATAATAGCCACGGCACCAGAAATGCCTGTTCCCATACCGATATTTCATATTCGCATGTCTGTCGAATATCATCAGTGAGCTTTTTCCCTTCAGATATCCCATCACTTGCGATACGCTGTATTTTGGCGGAATTGATATCAGCATGTGTACATGATCAGGGCACAACTCCGCTTCTATTATTTCTATGCCTTTCTGATCACACAACTGCCTAAGTATCTTGCCAATATCCTCTTTTATTTTTCCGTAGATAATTTGTCTCCTGTACTTCGGCGCAAACACTACGTGATACTGACACCGCCACTTCGAATGTGTTAAACTATTGATGTCGGTTTTGGTAATATTACCCATCGATTTATTCCTCCTTTGTTACATGAGTGCGGTTGGAAGCCTCATTCATGATATCACAGGAGGTTTTTTCTTGAAGCTAAAGCTTCTTACTCCACCGGCTTAGCCGGTGGTTTTTTTACACTAAAGATNCAGAATCATAACCACCAGTTGAACTGGTGGTTTGTCCTTGCCCTAAAAGGGCCTGTTACTTGCAGGCGTCTTAAGACGCACCGAAATAGACTGCCAACCGCATCTCTATTTTCCGGCTGCGCCTAAGGGCGCTTTTTATTATGCCTTCGTATTCTTGCTACCCGTGAACGGGTCTATGTACTCCTTCAATGTTAATTGATCATTTGCGATATCTTCTTGCAGTTGGTTTCGTATGTATTCTGCGATTGCCTTTTTGTTTCTGCCAACTGTATCGACATAATAGCCACGGCACCAGAAATGCCTGTTCCCATACCGATATTTCATATTCGCATGTCTGTCGAATATCATCAGTGAGCTTTTTCCCTTCAGATATCCCATCACTTGCGATACGCTGTATTTTGGCGGAATTGATATCAGCATGTGTACATGATCAGGGCACAACTCCGCTTCTATTATTTCTATGCCTTTCTGATCACACAACTGCCTAAGTATCTTGCCAATATCCTCTTTTATTTTTCCGTAGATAATTTGTCTCCTGTACTTCGGCGCAAACACTACGTGATACTGACACCGCCACTTCGAATGTGTTAAACTATTGATGTCGGTTTTGGTAATATTACCCATCGATTTATTCCTCCTTTGTTACATGAGTGCGGTTGGAAGCCTCATTCATGATATCACAGGAGGTTTTTTCTTGAAGCTAAAGCTTCTTACTCCACCGGCTTAGCCGGTGGTTTTTTTACACTAAAGATCACAAAAAAAAGGTGCTCACCACGAACCAGCCACCGGAAGTCAGGCCTGAACGCCTGGCTCCTGATAGGTCGACTCGTGATGAGCACCTCTTTTTTTATCCTGTTTTCCGGAAACTACTTTCCGATGTATCTCGCCTCTATGTAGTAGCGCTTTTCGTTCGCCTCTCCCATGGAGAATGTCTTTCTAGGCAGCGCACCGTCTGCTGCTACAGCCGGGAAGAGCATGAACTTGTCCATGGCCGGGAGCATGAATCCCGCGTTGCCGTCCTTAGCGGAAAGGGTCTCGACCGCCTTCGTGCCGTGGATGTAGTCGATGTCGGCGTCTCCTCTCTCCTTGACGATGACGTCGAGGGCGTTCTGAAGAGCTCCTACCTCCAGCTTTGTGGAAGGATCCTCAACGATTATGGTGCCCTTCTTCTCACCAGTGAGGAACGGGATGGCGAATCCACCCTCTGGTGCCGCAGCACCTTCCTCGGTGATGTAAGCCTTGCCGTTCTCCTTATCCATGAGCTCAACTGTCTCGTTCACCAGATCCATGCCGGACTGGCCCTTCTTCGCGAATACGACTCTGTGGATAGGCTCGAATACGATGCCGTCGTCGTGGATGTTCTCGATCTCGCACAGAGCGTAACGTGCAGGGTGGTTCTCGGCCTCTTCAGGCGTCAAGGTCTTCTTGAGGTTCTCCCAGTTAGTCTTCGCAGTCGCCAGGGAGTGGTTTCCGTCGCCCATGGCCTGGAAGATAACGTTGCCCTCTCCGTATTTCTCAACGGCCTTGTCGAACAGGCGGGACAGGGCTTCCTTTGCTCCCTCAAGATCCTTCTCCGCAATGAAGGATCCAGTGATGTGTCCGCCGTCCATCATGAGATCTGTATCGTAGATCTGCTCCTGAGGGGCGTTTACCAGCGGCTCGATGACGCTCTTGTCAGGGTCGTCGATGAGTATCATGATGTGAGGGAGCTCTACAGGTGCGCCCTCTCTTATTCTCAGACGAGGAGGTATCCTCTCCACGACAGTCCCCTCGGTAGCCCTCGTGAGAGACTTGGATCCCTTGTTGAAATCGTAGCTCTCAAGGTCTGTGGCGATGACCAGTCCCAGGCGCGTCCTGCCCTCTGCGGTCCTCTTCACCAGCATGCATCCAGGTGCCAGAGTCCTCAGAGTGCCGTCCTTGATGTATTTATCCATAGTTGCGCGGATAGCTGAGGTCTTCTCTGCCTCTTCAGGCGAGTTCAGGAAGATCTCAGGAAGCATGAGCCTGAGTGTGGACGGGGCGTCCCCTACGATCTCCTCGACCTTTTCCCAGTACTCCGGCTCAGACGTGTACTGATCGCAGGCGACTACAGCCCACTTTTCATAGTCAGTACCCTCTGCCGGTACCATTATCTCCGGAATGTGAAAACCGAAGGTCCCCCAATCATAAGTTGCCATGGCAAACTCCTCCTTGTTTTATATATCGATCATTTCAGAGTGCCGGCGCCGAGACGCCAGCCTCATTATTATAACCTAAAGAAAGCTTTCTTGCACTGCCGATGATACATTATCAGACATTTCCAAATGCCTTTGCAGCGCTCACGGCCCTGTGCCATCCCTCGAGAGCCTTTTTCCTGTCCTCTGTGCTCATCTCCGGTTCAAACACCCTGTCCACGCTCTTGTTCTTCACGATGTCCTCTATGGAATCGTAGTATCCCGTGGCCAGTCCGGCCAGGTATGCCGCGCCGAGAGAAGTGGACTCGATATTGTCGTGTCTCACGATCTCCACGTGGGAGATGTCGGACTGGAACTGCATGAGGAAGTCGTTCCGGCAGGCACCTCCGTCCACCTTCACCCTCTCGATGCAGCCGCCTTCCTTGCTGCACTTAAGGTCGCTCTCCATGGCCCGGAGGAGATCCTCGTTCTGATATGCCATGGATTCCAGGGCTGCCCTCACGATGTGGTTCTTGCTGGTCCCCCTGGTGATGCCGAAGAAGGCCCCTCTCGCCTCGGGATCCCAGTAAGGTGCGCCGAGCCCCACGAATGCAGGGACGAAATAGACGCCATCGCTGCTCTTCACCTTGAGAGCCATGGCCTCCGTATCCTTCGCTCTCCTCACAATCCGCAGCTGATCCCTCAGCCACTGGATAGCGGCTCCGCACACGAACGCCGACCCTTCCAGGGCATAGTTCACCTCGCCGTTCAGTCCCCAGGCTATCGTTGACAGAAGGCCGTTCTGCGATACGACAGGCTGCTTTCCCGTGTTCAGCAGCAGGAACGACCCCGTGCCGTAGGTGCACTTTACGTCGCCCTCGTCGAAGCATGTCTCCCCAAAAAGCGCCGCTTGCTGGTCTCCCGCCAGCCCAGTGATCGGTATCGGTCCTCCGAAAAGCTCTTTTATGGTGTATCCGAAGTTTCCCGAGTTCTCCACGGGTTCAGGGAGCATCTGCTTCGGTATGTCGAGGAACTCAAGAATGTCGTCGTCCCACTTGAGCTCGTGGATGTTGAAAAGCATGGTCCTCGAGGCGTTCGAGTAGTCGGTGACGTGGGATCTCCCGCCGGTCATCTTCCACACCAGCCAGGTCTCGATGGTCCCGAAAAGCAGCTTTCCGGCCTCCGCCTTTTCCCTCGCTCCATCCACGTGATCCAGGATCCACTTCAGTTTGGTCGCACTGAAATAGGCGTCGATGATCAGGCCTGTCTTGTCTCTGACCACCTTTTCATAGCCCTTTTCCTTGAGCTCCGCCGCGTAGTCCGCCGTCCTCCGGCACTGCCACACGATGGCCGGACATACCGGAACTCCGGTATCCTTGTCCCACACCACTGTGGTCTCCCGCTGGTTCGTGATCCCTATGGCCTCGATGTCCCTGTACGTCAGGTTCCTCTTCAGGAGCGCCTCGTTCGCCACTCCCATCTGAGTAGACCAGATCTCCATCGCGTCGTGCTCCACCCATCCTTCATGGGGAAAATACTGTTTGAATTCAGACTGAGCATCGCTGACTATCCTGCCGCTTTTGTCGTAGATTATGCACCTGGAACTGGTGGTACCCTGATCCAGAGCCATGATGTACTTGCTCAAAGCCTCCTCCTTTCGTGAATTCATACAAAAAGTGCCATGATCCTGTTGCTTATGTCTATGCCCTTTTCCGTGAGACGCATGCCTCTCCCGTCCAGGTCGACGAATCCACTGTCCCGGAAAGCCATCAGCTCGGGCATTTCTTCTTTGTAATATCGAAAAAACCAGTCCCTCGGATCCTCATCCTCGTCCCTGCAGTCCTCAGAACGGCTGAGCTCCCGTATCTCCTGAAAAGTTATGCCGCAGGCCCTACGCAGGCCCGTGAACACCCCCTCGGAGACGTCGTCTCTCTCGCTGTTCTCGTGGACTTCCGCCGGGCGGTACTCGCCCTTTTCCAGATCGCCGCAGTATTTCTCCATGTCGCTCTCGTTCACGATCCTGAAGTTCCGCGTTCTCCCGGAAAAAGTTTTTTCTTCCGTCCCCAGTCTGCGGGGTTCCGGAAGGTATGAGCTCGCCCCCAGCCCGAGGCCCCAGTACGGAGCCATCGACCAGTACTTCGAGTTGTGCCTGGATCTCCTTCCCGGGCGCGCAAAATTCGAGATCTCGTAGTGCTCGAATCCGTGCTCTCTGAGGAAAGCGCATCCCCTGTGGTACATATCCCTGTCCACAAAGTCCGGAACCTCCCGGAGCCTGCCCTCTTCGAATTCCCGAAAGAAGGGCGTCCCCTCCACCAGCTGCAGGCTGTAGAAGGAGATGTGCTCCGGCTCCAGGGCCACCAGTCTCTCCAGATCCTTCATCACCCCGTCCACGGTGGTCCCCGGAACGGCGAAAATGAGATCCATGTTTATATTTGTGAATCCTGCCCTCCTGGCGTCCTTCACATCCTTCCGGGCCTGAGCCGCCGTGTGGACTCTCCCCAGATATCTCAGGATCTCGTCGTCCGTGCTCTGGACTCCCATGGAGAGCCTGTTGATCCCCAATGCTCTGAAAGCCGCGAGCTTTCCCGGGTCCAGTGTCGCGGGATTGGCCTCGAGAGTTATCTCGCTGTCCGGAGCAACTTCGAACACTTTCTGCACTGAATCAAGGATCCTGGAGATCTGCTCCGCAGACAATATGGAAGGTGTTCCTCCCCCGAAATAAATGGTATCCGCCCTTTCCCCGTGGCCTCTTATTCTGATCTCTCTGATGAGACAGTCCACATACCTTTCCACCCATGGCTGCATCTCCCCGGCCGGAAAGGACAGGAAGGAGCAGTAGTTGCACTTCCTCAGGCAGAAGGGGATGTGTATGTATATCCCGCCTGTCTTATTTGTCGTCATCGAATTTGAGCACCTCTGTGAATGCCTCCTGAGGAACGTCGACCTTTCCGAACTGACGCATCCTCTTCTTTCCTTCCTTCTGCTTCTCCAGAAGCTTCTTTTTTCTTGAGATGTCGCCGCCGTAACACTTGGCGATAACGTCCTTCCTGTATGCGCGTACGGTCTCTCTGGCGATGATCTTCTGTCCGACGGCCGCCTGGATCGGCACCTCGAACTGGTGCATCGGGATTATCTTCTTGAGCTTCGCGCACATCGCCCGCCCCTTGGCGTAGGCCTCGGACTCCGGCACGATGGTGCTGAAGGCGTCCACCAGATCCTTGTTGAGGAGTATATCCAGCTTGACCAGCTTCGCCTTCTGGTACTTGTAAAACTCGTAGTCCAGAGAGGCGTATCCACGCGTCCTGGATTTCAGGGCGTCGAAGAAATCGTAGATGACCTCGTTCAGCGGAAGCTCGTAGTCCAGCTGGACCCTGGTCTCCGTGAGGTATTCCATGTTGGTCATCTTGCCGCGCCGGTTCTGGCACAGGGTCATGATGGAGCCGACGTAGTCCTTCGGTGTCATTATATTCGCCTTGACTATAGGTTCCTGTATCTCCTGTATCTCTGCCGGATCAGGGAGATTGGTAGGGTTCTGTATCATCTGCACAGAACCATCCTTCATTATCACCTTGTATATTACGCTTGGAAGTGTGGTGATCACGTCCAGGTCGAACTCCCTTTCCAGCCTCTCTACTATTACGTCCATGTGGAGCAGGCCGAGGAAACCGCACCTGTATCCGAAACCCAGGGCCGTGGAGTTCTCCGGCTCGAAGGTGAAGGCGGCATCGTTGACCTGGAGCTTTTCCAGGGCGTCCTTTACGTTCTCATACTTCTCTCCCTCGGCGGGGTAGATGCCACAGTACACCATGGACTGAGCTTTCTTGTAACCTTTTAGTGGCTTTTCGGTCGGAGCCTCGGCGTGGGTGATGGTATCGCCGACTCTCGCGTCGGCTACTCTCTTGATGCTGGCGCAGATGTATCCTACCTCTCCAGCCCTCAGGCTGTCCGCAGGCTTCATTGCAGGAAGGCAGTATCCGACCTCTGTGACTTCGTACTTCTTGCCGGCGTTCATCATGAGGATGATATCGCCTTTTTTTACGGTGCCGTCGAAGATCCTGGAATAGATCACGACTCCCTTGTAGCTGTCATAATATGAATCGAAGATCAGCGCCTTCAGCTTCCCCTCAGGGTCTCCCTGTGGCGGCGGAAGCACCCGGACCAGCTTTTCAAGCATGCCGTCCACACCGTATCCGGTCTTGGCGGATATCTCAGGCGCATCCTCGGCGTCTATCCCGATGATGTCCTCTATCTCCTCCTTGCACTCCTCCGGCCTGGCGCTGTCCAGGTCCATCTTGTTCAGGACCGGAAGGATCTCCAGATCCTCGTCCATGGCCAGGTACACGTTCCCGAGGGTCTGGGCCTCTACGCCCTGGGTGGCGTCCACCACCAGCACCGCTCCATCGCAGGCGGCCAGGGATCTGGAGACCTCGTAGTTGAAGTCCACATGTCCCGGAGTGTCGATCAGGTTCAGTGTGTAAGTCTCCCCGTCGCCTGCCTTGTACTTCAGGCGGGTGGTCTGGAGCTTGATGGTTATGCCTCTCTCTCTCTCGATGTCCATGTTGTCCAGATACTGGTCCTTCATGTCGTGGGTATCCACCATGCCGGCCTTCTCTATGAGCCGGTCGGCCAGTGTGGATTTACCGTGGTCGATGTGAGCGATGATGCTGAAATTTCTTATGTACTTCAGGTAATCTTCCATGTATCGAATTTGCCTTTCTCGTGTCTATCTATCTGTATCCGGTCCTTCTGTCTCGTCTGCATCCGCAGCCAGTATCTCCGTCAGCCTCTTGCATGCCAGGCCCTGAACGTAGCTGCTCACCGCCAGCTCGAGCATGAGCGCTCTTATGTCCTGTTCCGACCTGCTCTCCTCCATCCTTCCGGAGACCTCAAGGCACTTCTCGTCCAGCAGCCGGCAGTACTGACCGTACAGATCCTTCAAGCCGTCTTCGTCGCAGGCGAGTTCCCGGAGAAAAGCCCCCGCATCCTTCGCCGGAAGGATCTGCTTGAGCATGCATATTATCGTTAGATATGCTATGTGTGAACGGTCGTATCTCTTGCCCTTTGCCCGGGGAATGAGACCGCTCTTCGCGTAATTGTTTATCATTGCAGGAGTCAGACTCTCATCAGGATCCACAGTGAATCCTATGTGCTGCCCTTCCATGATCTCTATCACCTGATCCTTGTACAGGTGGATATCCGGGATGTCCTCCCAGGTGCCGGGCCGGGTCTCCCGCAGCTCCGCCGCCAGGCGGCCGATCTCCTCGGAAACATCGGCTCCTCTTTTTTTCTTAATATCCTTTTCCATATGTAGATCCTCTGTATACGCAACTGCAAGCCTTTTCGTCAAATGCCGCAACCATGATTATAGAGGAAAACCGCGAAAAAAAACAGACGTCGCAAAAAATGGATCTGTGCTTTCCATGTTTGCAACGCTTGCATTTCATCATAAAATCATACACGCGCTTATTGACATATCAATTATCACGCAATATAATTTTCAATATCATATTAAGGAATTACGTTTATCACTTATCTGCAGTGATACATGATCCATACGGACACAGGAGGTGTTAGATGAAAGGAATCTGCGTTTTCGGAGACTCTGTGGCAAGGGGCGTGGTCTTTGACGAAGCCCGGCAGAGATACACCAACCTCAAGGAGAACTTCATATCCCTCACCGAAGAGAGGATCCACATCCCGTTCAAGAATTTTTCCGTCTTCGGAGCCACGATCTCCAAAGGCGAACAGATGATGGCCAGAAGATCAGACTCACTCGGCTCATACGAGTACTCTATACTGGAGTTCGGCGGAAACGACTGCGACCTGAACTGGAAGGAGATATCGGAATCCCCTTCCTCGGACCATCCGGCAAAGACGCCCCTCGACAAATACGAGTCCACATACAGGGAAATGATACAGTCATCTCTCTCGAGAGGCCTGAAGCCGATCCTGCTGACCCTTCCGCCACTGGATCCGGAAAGATTCTTCCAATGGGTGTCCAGGGGGCTGGACAGGGATAAGATCTACAGCTATATAGGCGGAGACGTGAACAACATCTACAGATGGCACAAGGAATACAACGACATCGTCCTGTCCCTCGGCCGTGAGTATGGTCTCCCGGTCATCGACATAAGGAGCGCCCTCGAATCCCAGGGAGACTACAGCCGGTTCCTGTGCGCCGACGGCATGCATCCAAACGCTGAAGGCCACCGCCTCATCGCAGACTGCCTGGCCAGCTCCCTCGGCAGCCTTCAGATAGCCTGATCGTCCAGCTCCAGGATAACAGGGCAGTGATCGCTTCCGTAGACATCGGTCTCGATAGACGCCCGGGAGATCTTGTTAGTCAGCCGGTCCGAAACGATAAAGTAGTCTATGCGCCATCCCGCATTGTTGGCTCTGGCGTTGAACCTGTAGGACCACCATGAATAGATCCCCGTGTCGTCAGGATGCAGCGCCCTGAACGTATCTGTGAACCCGGCTGCCAGGAGCCGGGTCATTTTTTCGCGCTCTTCATCCGAAAAGCCCGCATTTCCCCTGTTCGGTCCCGGGTTCTTAAGGTCGATCTCCTCGTGGGCCACATTGAGGTCGCCGCAGTAGATCACAGGCTTTTTCCCGTCCAGCTCAGTGAGGTAATCCCTCATCCTGTCCTCGAAGTCCATCCTGTAGTCTATCCTCTTCAGCTCGTTCTGTGAGTTCGGCGCGTAGCAGCACACGAGATAGAAGCCCGGGTACTCCAGGGTGATGACCCTGCCCTCGGGATCCTCCCCGCCGCCTATCCCCGTGGAAAAAGAAAGTGCTTTTTCCCTCGCGAACACGGCGGTGCCGGAGTAGCCTTTTTTCTCGGCGCAGCTGTAATACTCATAATATCCTTCCGGATGAAAATCTGCCTGTCCCTCCTGCATCTTCGTCTCCTGAAGACACACGAAGTCCCCGTCCACCTGATCGAAATACTCTTCAAAACCTTTTTTCAGAACGGCTCTGAAGCCGTTCACGTTCCAGGATACGAATCTCATCTTTACCTCCGCTGAAATATAACTAGATGCCCTTTATCTTGAAGCTGGCAAATGCCATGTCCTTGTAGTCCCTCATTCCCGTGACGACGGCGTACCCCGTGCCCGGTCCCGTGTTCTGAACGTAGGAGAGATAGTAATCTTTTCCTTCTTCCAGCTCTTTTCTTCCATCATATACGCTGACCTTCGGCTCCACCTTGAAGCCCATGTAGGTGGTGCTGCTGTTTTTGATCTCCACTGTGCACTTACTCATCGACTTCCTGGAGGAATCTGCCCCGTAGGCATTGTAGCCGCTGCCTGTATCCACGTACCAGAAATCCCTGTCCACGTTCCTGGTAATGCCGCTGACCTTCTCGGTGTTGCTCGCCTGCCACATTGAATAGAGATATGAATAGCTGGCCGAGGTCGCGTACTGGGCCATCCACACGTGGGTGTTTTCGCCGATGGTCACCGGATCCAGGTTCGACTGTAGAAATGAGCTGTTGCCGTACACCATGGAGTCATATCCCGCCTTTTCCACCGTCTGACAGAAGGCCAGAGCGCAGTCTGTGGCTCCAGAGGCCGTAAGACTGCCAGACGAAAAAGCCTCGCTCAGCCTGCCGCCATCCAGCAGCTCGTAGTCCATGACGAGCGGCAGATCGACCTCGTAGTCTTTCGCAAGCTTCACCAGCTCATTGGCTTCCGCCTTCGCCTCATCCGTAGTGGTGGCCTGTGAGAACCAGTAGATGCCGGTCATGAGTCCGGCGTCCTCAGCCTCCTTGATGTTGCTTGCAAAATATTCATCAACATTTCTCTTTCCGGTGTTCCCGCCGGTGTATCCGGCTCTTATTATCACGTAGTCCACCCCGGACTTCTTGACCGCCTTCCAGTCTATGTCCCCCTGAGCATACGAAACGTCGATCCCGTTCAGTATGAGATAGTTGCTGAACCGTGAATCGTGGGTGAATCCGTCCGTGGATATCCTCTCGCTTCCTCCGTACAGCCCGTGAGCTATGACGAGTATCAGGATCAGGATAAGACCGGCCACGCTCACGATGAACCGCGGGCGCTGCTCCTTCCACCACTTCTTCAGCTTTCGTTTTACTTTCTTCTTAAATCCACGCAGCCCATAGAGGATATTGTCCGTAAAATATCCTTTTCTGCGGTGCCTGTAACGCACCGGCCGGGATGATCTCCTGCCGGCAGAACGCCTGCCGCCGCTGTATTTTCTGTTTTTATTTGTATTTTTTCCGCTCATAACGGGGGTATTATAGCATACTCGTGGGTTTGAAACCGTATTATATTTGCGGGGGTTATGTTATAATGTCCATACTGATAATTGATTAACGAGCAAGGCACTTTCCCCGCCGAAAGGCCTTGACGACGGCCATCGGCATGTGTCACTCGTTATGTGTTATGGTTTTCTGAAAGGAGAGTTTATTCCAATGGTTAATCAGAAGTATTACGGCTACGGTACCGCCCCATCTGTGATCAGAGAGCTGTTTGCATATGGTCTCGAACAGGCCAAGGTCGTAGGCAAGGAGAACGTTTACGATTATTCTCTGGGAAATCCTAGCATCCCGGCTCCTGCAAAGGTAAACGAGACCATCAAGAGACTGGTCGACGAGGAAGACCCTATCCAGATCCACGGATACTCCATGGCTCCAGGATTCGAGAACGTTCGTCAGCAGATCGCAGACAACCTGAACCAGCGCTTTAACATCAACGCAAAGGCCAGCGAGCTCTTCATGACCTGCGGCTGCGCACCTGCACTGGTTTCCGTTGCTAAGGCCCTGACTACTTCTCCAGAGGACGACTTCGTTCTCATCGCCCCATACTTCCCTGAATACAACGTATTCTTCGGATGCGACGGCGCTCAGCTGAAGGTCGTTCCTGCAGACACAGAGCACTTCCAGATCAACATGGAGGAGCTGGAGAAGGCCGTTGGTCCGCACACTCTGGGCGTAGTCATCAACTCACCTAACAACCCGTCCGGCGTCGTATACACAGAAGATACCCTCAAGAAGGTAGCCAACATGCTCACAGCAAAGGGCAAGGAGTACGGTCACCCTATCTACATCATCGCGGACGAGCCATACAGAGAGCTGGTTTACGGCGGAGTTAAGGTTCCGTTCATCCCATGTGTTTACGACAACACCATCGTATGCTATTCTTGGTCCAAGTCCCTGTCCCTGCAGGGCGAGCGTATCGGATACGTGTTCGTCAGCGACAGAGTTGAGAATGGAAAAGAGATCTACGCTGCAGTGGCCGGTGCCGCCAGAGAAATCGGCTCCGTATGCCCTCCTACACTGATCCAGAGAGTTGTCGGCGAGTGTGTCGGATGCGAGCCTGACCTGAAGGCTTACGACGAGAACAGAAACCTGCTGTACAACACGCTGACAGAGTACGGCTACGAGTGCGCTAAACCAGACGGAGCGTTCTACCTCTTCGTAAAGGCTCCTAACGGTGATGCCAAGGCATTCTCCGAGAAGGCTAAGCTGGAGCACAACCTGCTGGTAGTTCCTGGAGACGGCTTCGCCTGCCCTGGATTCTTCAGACTGTCCTACTGTGTTTCAAACGACATGATCAGAAGATCCCTGCCTGCATTCAAGGCCATGATCGAGTCCTACAACTAAAGACTTATACAGCCAGTCACGCCATCAGCTCTCATGAGCTGAGGCTGGTTACCAAAAAGTCCCCTTTTCCGGCCAGTCGCCGGATGGGGACTTTTTTGATGCGTTCTGCTGCGTTTTGATGTTGTTTTTTTCATGTCATAAAGTTATTCTGTTATTGAGGTCATTCCACCTTCCACTTTGAATAAAAAACTCCCCCTTAGCCACCAGAGGAGGATCCCATGACATACAACGTTTCATTCGACATATGCGCAGTGGTGATCACTGCGCTCTGCATCGTCTCCATGCTGTTGCACAAAGACCTGAAACGCTTTGAGAACAGGGTGCTGCTCGGTATCCTGGCGCTCCACCTCATCGCGGCGGTTTTCGACATATGGAGTTCCGTCGGGAATTCTTACACGGTCAGCTATTCTTACGCTTTCAGGGATTTTCTGAATCTCGTATTTCTGCTCACACACTGCGTAGAAGCCGCATTGTTCGCATGGTATCTCATGCTCCTATTCGGTCTGGACATGGTCCACCGCAGAATCGTAAAAGCGATACTGATCTTACCCTAGCTGGCTGGCGTGGTCTTGCCACTAGCCCTGAACGGCATCTTCCGCTGGGTATTCTATTACGACGACTACGGCGTCTACACCCACGGTCCCATGATGTATACGGTATACGGGGTCTCAATATTCTACATGGTCTTCTGCTTCATCGTGGTACTTATGAACCGCAACCTGCTGACCGGCCGCCAGTGGCGTGCGATGATCGGGCTGCTTTTTACAAGTCTGGTCCCGATCCTTGTCCAGATGATCTTCATCCCTCACCAGCTCATCGAAATGTTCTTTCAGTCCATCGGATTCTACATGCTGATGACGACCGTGGACAACTTCGATGATCTCCGGAATCCGGTGACGAAGGTCTACAACAGGTACGCCTTCATCAAAGTGCTGTCCCGTCTCTCGGCAGCTGGAGCACCGGCCCGGCTGATCGTGGTCAAGCTCTCGAAAAGCCAGTATTTCAAGGCGGAGGGCTACGAGAACCTGCGGATAAACGCCCTGCTCCACTTTGCTGCGGACTGGCTGGACTCACTTGATCCCAGGATAAACGTCTATGACTGTGCCAGAGGATCTTTCGTCCTTCCAGTGATAACAGGCGATGCAATGTTCACCGCTGACCTCCGTTCAAAGATCGCCGAGCGGTTTAAGGAAAAATGGACGTACAGCGAGCTTTCACTGACATTCCCGGTTCAGCTCTGCACCATAACCATCCCTCAGGACGAACTGACCCCGGAAGAGATCCTGGAGATCATCGACATGCCTTTTGCAGAACGGGAGCCTGGGGTCACCTTCACCACCCCTTCTGAGGTAATGGCCAGCATTGCCGAATCCCCTGAGTCAGCGGCGGATACAATGGACATCCCACAGGAGCTCACGGACACCCTCGACGCCTTTCTGGCCGGAGCCGCCACACTCACTCCCGCCGAGAAAAATGTTTTCCAGTGCTACACAAGAGGCATGACCCCGTCCCAGATCTCCGAAGAGATCTTCATATCTGTAAACACCGTAAAGAAACACACTAAAAACATCTACAGGAAGCTGGAGATAAATTCCCGCAACGAACTGATCATGTACGTGGACCTGTTCCGGCGATGCAGACGGATAGATGATCTGGAAAACATCTGATTTTTTCAAGCCTTGAAGCCCCGTGGTTTCAAGGCTTTTCAAAAGTACCCACCGGGTACTATGCACGGATTCAAATACAAGATATGCTGATTACAGAACAAAACAGCGCGCAGGTTTGTATCAGAAGGCCCCATCAAAGAAATAACAAGAAGAAGATTATGATTTTAATTTAGGTAAAAAGGAGGTAATAAGATGAAGTATGAAGTTAAAAATGCACCTTTTTCAATTCTGGTGTGCCAGCTTGACGGCGGCGAAATGATGAAGTGCCAGTCAGGAGCCATGGCATGGATGACCCGTACCGTGAAGATGCAGACCAAAAGCGGCGGTCTGGGCGGCATGTTCAAGAAAGCCATATCTGGAGAATCTCTCTTCCTCAACAACTATGTTGCCGAAGCCCCGGGAGAAATCGCTTTCGGAATGAGTTTCCCGGGACACATACTGGCCGTTGATGTTACCCAGATGCCTCTTGTGGCTCAGAAAAAAGCTTTTCTTGCCTGCGAATCCACTGTCAGCATGGATGTTTTCCTGCAGAAAAAAATAGGCGCCGGCTTCTTTGGAGGCGAGGGATTCATCATGGAAAAATTCAGCGGCAGCGGATATGCGTTCCTGGAGGTAGACGGAGCCGTTGAGGAAAAAGTCCTTGGTCCCGGAGAACAGCTGGTTGTAGACAGCGGATATGTAGCAGCCATGGAGCAGTCTGTAAGCATGGACATTGAAATGGTTAAAGGCCTTGGCAACATTGCCTTCGGAGGCGAAGGTCTGTTCAACACCATCCTCACCGGACCTGGAAGAGTATGGCTCCAGACCATGCCGATTTCAGCCCTTGCCAACAGCCTTGCTCCGCTTATAGCCGCAAACAACGGAAAATAAGGAGGACACCATGAAAACAAATACCCACCGGAACATTTCCAGGTTCCTGGCCCTTTCTCTTCTGATTCTGGTTTCCGTATTGTTATTCACCGCCTGCGGAACAAGTGATGCTGAGAAGAAATTCATCGGTAAATGGGATCTTACAGAAGCATCTATGGAGGGTATCACCATGACGGGAGAACAGCTGGCTTCTTACAGCGGCACGGACACTGCAGGAACTATAGAATTCAAAAGCGGCGGTAAGTGTGCATTCAAAATTCTGGGACAGGACGGAAATGTAAAATGGAAACTGAAGGACGGAGACGATAAAACAGTGGTAGTTGAAGACGGATCAGACACCTTAACCGGCTCAATTAATGACGAAGGTAAGCTTATCCTCAATATGGAAAGCTACGGAATGACCCTCACTCTGGAAAAACAGTCATAAGGGTTAATACTTGAAACAGCAGGAGGAATCTACCATGAAAAAGAAAGGAATCATCTTAGCTCTGCTGATGGGTGCTGTAATGTTTGCTATGACAGCTTGTGGCGATAAGCAGCCTGTTTCGGTTTTCAATCCCCAGGAAGATTATGATGGATTTGAAAAACTTGCAGAACAGGATCTGGAAGGCACCGGGGACATAGACAAAATAATGCTGTTCGTCCCTGCTGAAAACACCAGTCACCACTCAACCTATGTAACCGGTTCATCTTCCGACGTCAACGCCAATATCTCCCTTGTGAACAGCAATACCATAAAAGCCAACGACAAAGATCCGGAAAAGATCCTTTCAGAAATGTCGTACATCGACAGCGACTATTTCTCCGGAGCAGAAAAGAAGGCAAGCGAGATCAAAACAGCTCAGGATGGAAAAGCAGCCTATATTTCAGACTATGAAATATACAAGTACGGCTCCGAAACATTGCAGGGATACTGCAAGACAGACTTTGTCCTGAAGCTGGATGACGACAACTTCATCTATGGAAAAGTCAACATCTCCATGACTCACGTAGATAAATACGACAAAGATATAAAGGCAATTGTAAAAGAAATGGATCAGTACTACTGCGTGAAGATCTACTACGACAAGGATAAAGTTATCAAGAGAATGGACGCCATTAAAGGCGGAGAAACCAGCTAAACATTAATTCCCAATATATCAATATATCCCCAATCATATTTCCAATATATTTCCCCAAATATATTCCCCATTGAAAAAGAGATGCGGCACAAAACGCCGCATCTCTTTTTAATCAGCTTTTCAAATCAGTGCTGAAACTATCTGTCCTACAGATCGTAACCAGCCTTGAATGCCTTCTTGTTCAGCTCTACGAACTTAGGCTTAACGTTCTTCTCGATCTGAGCATCCCAGTCAACGTGATCAAGAGTTCCGATAGCCTTTACCAGTGCTCCCAGAAGAACTACGTTCATTGCCTTAGGATTTCCCAGCTCTGTAGCGATATCTCCTGCCTTCAGAGACAGAACCTCGCACTTTGTCTTCAGATCCTCGATGATGCCATCTGGATACTCAGCCTTGCCCAGGTTAACTGGTGCAGGGTTGATCTCGAAATCGTTTGCTACGATCTTTCCGCCCTTCTTCAGGTATGGCAGCCATCTCAGAGCTTCCATTGTCTCGAATGCTACGATAACGTCAGCAGATCCCTTTCCAACGATTGGAGAAAGAACCTTGTCTCCGTATCTAACCTGAGTGCTTACGCTGCCTCCACGCTGAGACATTCCGTGGATCTCACTCATCTTTACGTCGTAACCTGCTTCCATCAGGCCGCTTGTAAGAATTTTACTTGCCAGAATAGTTCCCTGGCCGCCGACTCCTACGAGAAGGATATTCTTAACTTCGTTCATTACCTTGTCACCTCCGAAATCGCATCAAATGGGCAAACCTGCTTGCAGACTGTGCAGCCTGTGCAGCTGGTGGTGTCGATGACTACCTTTTCCTTTGAGGAAATGAGAGCCGGGCATCCGGTCCTTACGCAGGACTTGCAGTTTCTGCACTTCTCCTGGTCGATGACACACTGTGTCTTGTGAAGTGTAGGGAACTCCTCAAGATCCTGCTGGCTGAACTTCTTCAGTACGCAAGGCCATCTCGTGATGATAACGGTAGGCTCATCCTTAGCGATGCACTCGTCCAGAGCCTTGTCTACCTCGTCCAGGTGGAGAGGGTTGACAGTGTAGATGTTCTCCTTCTTAACGCCGATAGCCTCGCAGAGTGCAGGGATATCAACTTCTGGAGCTGGCTTGCCCATCAGGGTGAATCCTGTTCCAGGGTTCTGCTGGTGGCCTGTCATTCCTGTGATCCTGTTGTCCAGGATGACGCTGATGCTGCTGCTCTGGTTGTAAACAGCGTCCATCAGGCTGGTGATGCCGCTGTGGAAGAATGTGGAATCTCCCAGAACGCCTACAGCCTTTGTCTTAGCTCCTGCTACCTTGTAAGCCTGGGAAGCACCGTGTGCCATGGACAGGGAAGCTCCCATGCAGATAGCTGTGTCCAGAGCGTTCAGAGGATCGTTTGCTCCCAGCGTGTAGCATCCGATATCTCCGTTGATCATCAGACCCTTCTTCTTCTTGATGGCCTGGAAGAACCCTCTGTGAGGACATCCTGCGCACAGCGTTGGAGGCCTTACAACGGACTTCAGTTCTGACTCGTAAGACTCAGGCTTCTCTCCTGTGAGAGCCTCTCTTACCAGGTCTGTGTTCAGCTCGTCGAATACAGGAATGGTCGGCTTTCCTACGCACTCGATCCCATGTCTCTCCAGGAACTCCTGCAGATAAGGATCCATCTCTTCAACTACATAGACCTTGTCGACCTTGGAGCAGAACTCCTTGATCAGGTTCGTAGGCAGTGGGAATGTCATTCCGAGCTTCAGGTAGGAAGCCTTATCTCCGAATGTCTCCTTTGCATACTGGTAAGAGATTCCGGAAGTAACAACACCGATCTTCGTGTCGTTGTACTCAGGCTGATTGATCTCAACAGTGTTGGCAAACTCCTCCATCTTAGCCAGCTTGTCTTCCAGGTTGACTCTCATCTTCTTGGCGTTTGCAGGAGCGGATACGTACTTTGTGATCTGCTTCTTGTAAGGTACATACTCGTGCTCAACTCTGTCTCCCAGCTCTACGATGCCCTTGGAGTGGCATACACGAGTTGTAAGGTGCATGAGAACAGGTGCATCAAAACGCTCGGAAAGTTCGAAGGCCATCTTCATGAAGTCCTTGCACTCCTGGCTGCTGGATGGCTCAAGCATCAGCAGTCTTGCAGCCTTTGCGTAGTTCCTGTTATCCTGCTCATTCTGGGAGCTGTGCTGTCCAGGATCGTCTGCGGAAACGATGACAAGACCGCCTGTAACTCCAGTATATGCAACTGTGAAAACAGGGTCAGCAGCAACGTTGAGACCTACGTGCTTCATTGCGCAGAATGCTCTTACACCTGCGATGGATGCTCCGATGGCGGCCTCGGCAGCTACCTTCTCGTTTGGAGCCCACTCTGAATACACGTCATCGCTGTACTGAGGCATATTCTCCAGAATCTCCGTGCTCGGAGTACCGGGATAAGCTGAAGCGAACTGAACGCCACCTTCATAGGCGCCGCGAGCTATGGCTTCGTTGCCCGACATAATTACTTTCATCTACTTACCTCCTAAAGTTCAAGTATCTTGAAACTTATCATACGGTAAGATTATACATCCAGCCATTTTTTCCGTCAATTTGAGGAGTTTAAGGGCATTTTTCACAATTTTCTGTGGTGTGTTTGTCTCATTTCACTATTTATCTTCATTTAATAATGCATTTTCCCATCGTTTCGTTGTTTATTACAATAACATTTCAGGATTTTTTTGGTTTTTCGTGGATTTTAATAAAACTTCATCAGCGGTTTATACAGGAATTTCATGCCTGCTTTCATCCTTTGATCGTCATCGAATAAACGATTTTTTGTATTTTTTGCGGATTTCATGCACGAAAATGCAGGGTGCTGCCCGACGGCATTTTTACGCACGAAAAAAGCAGTGGGAGACACACCACTGCTTCTATGATTTTACGCATTTAACTTATGCGCATGTGGGGACGGGTGAGAATTAGTTGCCTGCCTTCAGATCGTTCAGTCTCTTGTTAAGTCTGGATACAGTTCTTGCGGCAGTGTTCTTGTGCATGGTTCCCTTCGCGGAAGCCTGCATGATCTTCTTCTCGGCTACTGCAAATGCCTTCTCGGCCTCAGCCACATCTCCGCTCTGAACAGCTGTCATGAATGCCTTCTCTGCTTCCTTGACGTGGTTCTTGATACGGATGTTGCGCGCTGTCTTCTTGTCAATAACCTTGATTCTCTTCTTTGCGGATTTAATGTTTGCCATTTTTCTACCCCACTTTATCAAAAAATTCTAAACTCGCAACGAATAGTTTATACCAGCACGATCACTCATGCAAGTGTTTTATTTGAATTTCAGCTTCTCAAACTCTCTCTTCTTCGGATAAGCGCTCGGCTTAAGCTTTGAGGACATCTCCTGTATCGCCTTCTTCTCCTTAGCACTGAGCTTAGTAGGCACCTCCACGATCACCTTTACATACAGGTCTCCATATCTGCCTGTGTGAACGTTCCTGACACCCTTGCCCTTGAGCCTGAAATTAGAACCTGTCTGCGTACCCGGAGCGATGGTATATGAATACGTCTCATTGAAGCCCGGCACCATGACCTTTGCTCCAAGTGCCGCCTCCTCAAATGTGACAGGCATGGTGAGATACAGGTCATCGCCCTTACGTCTGTACGTGCTGTGCGGCCTTACACTGATAACTACATAGAGGTCTCCCTCAGGCCCGCCGTTAACGCCAGGCTCTCCCTGGCCTCTTACCGGAATAACACTGTCGTTGTCGACTCCGGCCGGAATGTCCAGGTTGATCTTCACTCTCTTCCTCACAGATCCGGATCCATGGCATGTCGGACACGGAGTCTCTATGATCTGACCTGTGCCCCCGCACTTGCTGCAGGTGGTCACATTCTGGAACCTTCCAAATGCCGTCTGCGATACCCTTGAAACCTGTCCGGAGCCTCCGCACATGTCGCAGGTCTTCTTATGAGTCCCTGGTGCAGTGCCCTCTCCGTTACAGGTCTTGCACCTGACGTTCTTTGTCAGCTCGATCTCTTTCTTGCATCCGAAGATCGCCTCTGTGAAATCGATGGTGATGTTCTTTTGCAGATCCCGGCCCTTCTGAGGACCGTTTCTGCGGGCGCTGCTGCTTCTTCCGAAGCCGCCGCCGAACATGTCGAAGATGTCGCTGAAATCGAATCCGCCGAAGTCGCCGAAGCCGCCGGCGCCGCCGAAGCCTGCGTTCGGATCGACACCTGCATGGCCGAAGCGATCGTATTTCTCCTTTTTTTCAGGATCAGAAAGGACCGCATAGGCCTCGTTTACTTCCTTGAACTTCTCCTCTGCATCCTTGTCATCGGGGTTTCTGTCAGGGTGATACTTCATGGCCATCTTGCGGAAAGCTTTCTTTATCTCTTCATCAGAGGCGCCTTTCTGCAGGCCCAGCACCTCGTAATAATCTCTCTTTTCAGCCATTGATTTTCCCTTCTTTTACTGCTGTCTTTTTCCTGTCTTTCTGCGCCCTGTTGCGCAGTTTTCATTATCAAATATGCTGCCGGCTGAACACCGGCAGCAATTTTACACACGCTGGATAAGTTTATATGACTTATTTGTCATCGTCAACCACTTCGTAATCAGCATTTACTGTGTCTCCCGCAGGTCCCTGAGACGAACTGCTGTCAGCACCTGCCTGAGCGCCAGCTCCCGCACCCGCAGCGCCTGCGGCACCTGCGCCGGCTGCCTGCTGCTGTGCCTGAGCCTCCTGATAGATCCTTGAACTTACCGGATAGAACGCCTGTGTGAGCGCCTCAGTCTTAGCCTTGATGTCGTCGACGTCGTCTCCCTTCAGAGCCTCCTGCAGAGCCTCCTTGGCGCTGTTGATCTTGCCCTTCTCGTCGGCTGTGACCTTATCTCCCAGTTCGCCGAGCTGCTTGTCTGTCTCGAAGATCATGGCCTCGGCCTGGTTTCTGGCCTCAACGCCTTCCTTACGCTTCTTGTCTTCCTCCGCGTACATCTCGGCTTCTTTTACCTTCTGGTTGATCTCGTCTTCGGAGAGCTTCGTGGAAGATGTGATGGTGATCTTCTGCTCTTTGCCAGTGCCGAGGTCCTTTGCGCTTACGTTCACGATACCGTTGGCATCGATATCGAATGTCACCTCGATCTGTGGGATCCCGCGAGGAGCTGGTGCGATGCCTGTGAGCTGGAACCTGCCCAGAGTGATGTTATCTGCGGCCATCTCACGCTCTCCCTGCATCACGTGGATATCTACAGTCGTCTGATTGTCTGCGGCTGTGGAGAAGATCTGGCTCTTCTTCGTAGGGATGGTGGTGTTCCTCTCGATGAGCTTTGTGGCAACTCCGCCCAGAGTCTCGATGGAAAGTGACAGCGGTGTTACATCCAGCAGCAGAACGTCGTTCACCTCACCTGTGAGTACTCCGGCCTGGATAGATGCTCCGATGGCTACGCACTCATCAGGGTTGATGCCCTTGAACGGATCTTTTCCTGTAACTCTCTTAACAGCCTCCTGAACTGCAGGGATCCTTGTGGATCCTCCTACAAGGATGACCTTGCTGAGGTCGCTGGTGGTGACACCGGCATCTCTCATGGCCTTGTTCATAGGCTCGATGGTCCTCTCTACCAGGTCGCTGGTGAGCTGATCGAAACGTGCTCTGGTAAGGTCAACGTCCATGTGAAGAGGTCCGTCTGCTGTCACCGTGATGAACGGCAGGTTGATCTTCGTGCTCTGAGCGCTGGACAGCTCCTTCTTAGCCTTCTCTGCGGCTTCCTTCAGTCTCTGGAGAGCCATGTTGTCCTTTCTCAGATCAACTCCGTGCTCCTTCTGGAACTCATCCGCCAGATAGTTCATGATCTTGTTATCGAAGTCGTCGCCGCCCAGGTGAGTGTCACCGTTGGTAGCCAGTACCTCGAATACGCCGTCGCCCAGCTCCAGTACAGATACATCGAATGTACCGCCGCCCAGGTCGTAAACCAGGATCTTCTGCGATCCATCTGCCTTGTCCAGGCCATATGCCAGAGATGCTGCTGTAGGCTCGTTGATGATCCTCTTTACATCCAGTCCGGCGATCTTTCCGGCGTCCTTTGTAGCCTGCTTCTGTGCATCGGAGAAGTATGCAGGTACCGTGATGACTGCCTCTGTCACCTTGTCTCCCAGGTATGACTCAGCATCTGCCTTCAGCTTGCTGAGGATCATTGCCGAAATGTCCTGAGGTGTGTATTTCTTTCCATCGATCTCCACCGTGTAGTTCTCGCCCATGTGTCTCTTGATGGATGAAATAGTCCTGTCAGGATTTGTGATGGCCTGCCTCTTGGCGGTCTCACCTACCAGCCTCTCTCCGTCTTTTGTGAATGCAACTACAGAAGGGGTCGTTCTTGCACCCTCTGCGTTAGGGATGACCACAGGGTCACCGCCCTCAAGTACTGCCACGCAGCTGTTTGTTGTTCCCAGATCGATTCCTATTACTTTACTCATTTGTATTTCCTTCCTTTCAGAACGGCTATGCCGTTTATTTTTTTCTGATCCTATGCCCCCGGGCCTGTCAGCCCGGTGAAAATGATGTATGTCATCAGCGGTCGGATGGTTACTTGACCACTGCTACCATTGCAGCCCTGATCACCTTGTCGTTCAGCTTGTATCCTTTCTGAAGGACCTTGCTGACCTTGCCGCTTTCGTATTCCTCGGAGTCCTCCTGCATAACCGCATTGTGGAGAGTCGGATCGAACTCGGTGCCCAGAGCATCTATCTCACTGAGGCCTGCGTCTTCCAGTGCCTTTCTGAGCTGCTGGAAGATCATCTCCATGCCTTTCACGTAGTTTTCATCGATATCGTCGCTGTGCTGAAGAGATCTCTCGAAGTTATCCAGGACCTCCAGCAGCTCCTTTACTATCTTCTCGTTGGCGAAGGTCTGTATATCCTGTTTCTCCTTGGCCACTCTCTTCTTGTAGTTCTGGAACTCGGCCATCAGGCGCATATACTTTTCGTCGTCTTCTTTCTTCTGTTCATCAGCTGTTTTAGGCGCTTCTTTCTTTTCTTCTGCGCCATTGTCACCGCTGCCGTCACCGGACTTCTCCCCCGCAGACGAAGCTTCTTTCTCATCGCCGCAGACTTCCGCACCTTCCGGTTCCTTTTTTTCTTCCTTATTTTCCTTCTCTTTATCCTCATCGCCCACCGGGGCCTGACCGCCGGACGCGCTCTGATCCTCCTCCACCGGAGCATCCTTTTCCTTCTGCGCCTCCTGATCTCTGATCTCAGCCTCTGTGTTCTTCTCTTCACTCATCTTTGTCGTCCTTGTCCTTTCCGCTCACAAGCCTGAACGATCTGCTCAGATTGTCGCTTAGATATTCCATTATCGATGTGACCTCACCGTAGTTCATTCTGGTAGGGCCGATGACTCCCAGTTTGCCTACCAGCTTCCCGTCAACGTGGTAGGAAGCTGTGATGAGGGAGTAATCCTTCATGTCGTCTTCCGTGTTCTCTTCACCGATGGTGACGATCATGCCGTCATCCCTCTGGAGCATGTCCCTGGTGAACTCATCTCTCCTGCTCAGGGTCTCTATGAAGGCCCGGGCCTTGTCGATGCTGCTGTACTCAGGGATGTTGAAAATGTTCGTGAGGCCTTCCATGTAGAGGTTCACGTTCAGCATGTCCTCGAGGGTCCTTACGAAGCTCGGCATAACCGTCTTCGTAAGGGCATTCAGGGCTTCGATGTCGCTGTTGAAGTCGTCGATGAGATCGCTCCTCAGGACATCATCGATCGTCTTACCCTTGTAGTTGTAGGTCATGGTCTTGCTGAGTATCTCAAGAGCCTCCGGAGTATACGGGGTGCTCATCCTCAGGGTCGTGTTACTGATGTTTCCGCTGTCGGCTACGATCATCATCACAACTGCGGACTCGTTCACAGGTAAAAGCTTTATGAATTTAAGGGTGTCTTTGCTGTTCTCCGGTGTCATGGCGAACGACGCCAGCTTTGTGATCTCCGAGAGGAGCTCCGCGGCGTGCTTGATGGTGTCGTCGAACTCGTTGAGATCCACCGTGAGCTTCTCGTTGATGGCCTGCTTCTCACCCTTCGTGAGCGGCCTCTTCCCCATCAGTTCGTTTACGTACAGGCGATACGCCTTGTCTGAAGGGACCCGGCCAGCGGACGTGTGTGGGTGGGTAAGATATCCCATATCCTCCAGGTCTGACATCTCGTTCCTTATGGTCGCAGCGCTGACTCCAAGATCATATTTCTTGGTCAGCGTCCGGGAGCCCACCGGTTCCGCTGTGATTACATAATCGTTGATGATAGCCTGAAGGATCTTTAATTTTCTTTCACTGAGGTCCATATCTCCTCCTGTTCTCTGCAGCCAAATGGTTTTCCGCAGAAATCCTCCAATGCTTTATCTATATATATCGTCTTGTTTCTTTTATTATTAGCACTCATTTATGTGGAGTGCTAATCACTGTCATTAATATACTCTTACCCCTTCCACCTGTCAACAGGCTATTTACTGAACAATGTGTTTTTTTGGTGACGGGAAAATGTAATAAAACAAGGGCCCGAGGCCGGATATTTCCAGCCTTGAGCCCATTCTTCTCTTATGTATTTCCGCCCCTGAAAAAGGGCTGTCTTCTATTAATAGTTCTCGCTTCTGATCTCGAAGAATGCCTGAGGGTGCGCACATACAGGGCATACCTGAGGGGCCTTCGTTCCCACAACGATGTGTCCGCAGTTGCGGCATTCCCACACCTTGACTTCACTCTTCTCGAACACTTCCTGTGCTTCTACATTGTGGAGGAGAGCTCTGTAGCGTTCCTCGTGGGTCTTCTCGATAGCTGCCACCATTCTGAACTTCGCCGCCAGCTCCTTGAAGCCTTCCTTGTCTGCTGTCTCAGCAAATCCTGCATACATGTCAGTCCACTCATAGTTCTCGCCCTCGGCAGCCGAAACCAGGTTGTGCGCCGTATCGCTGATGCCGTCCAGCTCCTTGAACCAAAGCTTTGCGTGCTCCTTCTCGTTGTCGGACGTGTGCTGGAAAATTGCAGAAATCTGCTCGAATCCTTCTTTCTTCGCTACCGATGCGAAGTATCTGTACTTGTTGGTAGCCTGTGACTCTCCGGCAAATGCCGCCTGCAGGTTCTTCTCGGTCTGTGTTCCTTCGTACTTGTTGGCCATGTTTTTTTCCTCCTGATGTTCATCCCCGATAACGTACTCCCGGCCGCATCTGCGGTCGCATTTATTATATACTAAATCAGTCTGATTCTAAGTATTTTTTTCGAAAGAATATGTTCAATTTATGTTTTTTACTTTTATCAATCTCCCTTGACCTTCTTCCACTCACTGCTATACAGGGCATCTCCATCGTGACTCAGAGTCCTCAGAGAGTGGCACCTCTCCAGGGTCTCCTCCGTTGGGAAAATAGCCTCATTATTCCTTATCTCAGGGGACATTTTTTTGTAGGCGGCGGTGTTAGGGATGGTGTAGTACAGGTACTCAAAGTTCTTGTAGGCTATGTCGCCCCTGCAAAGGAAGTTGATCCACTTCATGGCGTTTGCCTTGTTCTTTGCCTCCTTCGGCACCACCCAGGCGTCGATGAAGAACTCTGTCCCCTCTTCCGGTACAGAAAACTCCGCGTTCTTGTTCAGATCCTTTATGTACTTGTATTCACCGTTCCAGACAACACCCGCTATCGCCGATCCGTCCGCTACCAGGTCTCTCGCGGAATCGTTGGCGTATTTGTACACAAGAGGCTTCTGCTCTATAAGATCTGACGTTGCTTCTTTCAGCTGCGTCGGATCCTCCGTATTGATGTCGTAGCCTCTCCTGCTGAGGGCGATCATATAATCATCCCTGAGGCTGTCCGGCATAACGATCTCGTTCTTGAGTTTTGGATCCCAAAGTGCGTTCCAGGAGCTGAAATCCACTCCTTTCGCCCTTGTTGGATCGTACATTATTCCTGCAGTTCCACAGGCGTGCGGTACGGAATAGGTATTGCCCGGATCATACTCCTCGGCCTTCTTCATGTACACGGGATCCATGTTCTTCAGGTTCGGTATTTTGTCCTTGTCCAGAGGAGCCAGCATGTCATTGTCTTCCATCTTGCCGATCATGTAATCAGAGGTGCATACCACATCGTATCTGGAAGGATTGTTTTCGATGATGGGATACAGCTCCTCGGCGGTATCATAAGTGTCCTGGATGACCTGTATGCCAGTCTCCTTCTGGAATTCCTCGACGATGGCGGGATCGTAGTAATCCCCATAACAATACACATACAGCACACCGGAGGATGTGGAGCCGCTGCTTCTCACGATAGTAAGCACCAGCGCCAGAATGCCGGTCACTGCGAAAAACCAAAGTCCTTTTTTCACCCTTAATAATCCTCCTTCAGCTGCATCTTCTCACCGGCGTCTTTCTTCTCAACTCTTCTTCCTCCGGCCATGTCCATGTTGCTGAACAGCAGGACGACCAGAGCGACGAGGAAGATGATGGTGGACAGCGCGAACAGAGTAGGTCTGATCCCTACCTTGACCTGGCTGTAGATCAATGTGGAGATGGTGTTTATGCCTGCACCCCTGGTGAAGTATGTGACGATGAAATCGTCCACAGACATCGTAAATGAGAGCAGAAATCCGGATATCATCCCTGGAAGGAGCTCCGGGATCACTATTCTTGTGAAGGCATATGACCTTGACGCTCCAAGGTCCATTGCCGCCTCAAACAGGGTGGCCGTCCCCTTGTTCAGCCGCGGTCTGACTGACAGCACCACGTAAGGAATGCAGAAGGTTATGTGAGACAGGAGCACCGTCGTGTACCCGAGTGGGAATCTCACCATGATAAATGTAAGCATCAGTGAAATGCCCGTAACTATATCCGCATTCAGCATCGGGATGTTGTTGAAGGTCAGGATCACGTCCTGATCTCTCTTCCTCATGCCCGACATGCCCAGGCAGGCCGCCGTGCCGATGGCAGTGGAGATCCATGCCGCGGACAGTGCAATGGCGAATGTGTTAAGCACCGCGTTCATTATCAGCTTGTTCTGGAACATCTCCCGGTACCACCGGAGGGAAAAGCCTGTGAACACAGACATGGATTTGCTTTCATTGAACGAGAGCACGGTGAGGGTCAGTATCGGCAGATACAGAAAAAGCATGATGATGACCATGTAGACGGCGCTTGCCGCCTTCGCAGTTTTCTTTCCGTTGCTCATATCAGGCTCTCACCTCCCGACTTGTCGAATTTGCTGAACATCAGCATTGTTATGATTATGAATACCATCATCACGAGGGACATTCCGGATCCCAGGTACCAGTTGGAGCTCACGGTGAACTCCTGCTCGATAATGTTTCCGATGAGGTTGATCTTTCCGCCGCCCAGCATGTTGGAAATAACAAAGGTGGTGAGAGCCGGGATGAACACCATGGTGACACCGCTCACGAAGCCGGGTATGAGAAGTGGAAAAATCACCTTGCGGTAGACCGTTCCTGTATCGGCTCCGAGGTCATAGGCCGCCTCGATGAGGCGGTTGTCGATCTTGCATGCAGCATTGTATATCGGCAGTATCATGAACGGCAGAAAATCGTACACCATGCCCAGCACTATGGCACCAGGAGTATTGATCAGGTGCTGGCCCGGGAGTCCCACAGCGTTCAGAAGGGAATTGATGACTCCCTCCCTTTCCAGGAGGACCTGCCACGCCATGGTCCTCAGAAGGAAGTTCATCCACATCGGGAGTATGAACACGAAGATCACCATTCCTGTCTTTCCTCTCTTGCTGTTCCTCAGGATCATGGCCATCGGCAGGGCCAGAATGAAGCAGACCGCCGTGCTGACAAGGGCAAGCAAAAGCGACAGGCCGAGGGCCTGCATGTGTTCGGCCTGAAATGTGGCCATGATGTTCTCAAAGGTGAAGTTCCCGGACCTGTCCGTCAGTCCGTAATACGCGATGGAAAAAACAGGCACCACCGTTCCGATCGCGATCCACAGTATGAAAGGAGATGCCCACCACTTGCTATATTTCATCGAGATCCATAACCTCCTGTTCCTGCGATACCGGCTTGTGCATTATCTGGATGTTCTGAGGCTGGACGTACATGCCCACCTTTTCCCCTACCTGATAGGAATCGTAATTCTGGAGCAGCCATTCAAAATCGTATCCGTCCTCACTGTAGGCCAGCATCTCGTAGTGGACCCCGATGAACAGGTTGCTGGTTATCTCCAGGTTCACTATGCCCTCTCCGTAAGGCCTGATCTCGATGTCCTCCGGTCTGATGACCACATCCACCGGCTCGTTTGGAGCGAATCCCGTGTCCACGCACTCGAAGTCCACGCCGTTGATACGCACGAGCCTGTCTCTGATCATGTTCCCGGACAGGATGTTGCTGTCACCGATGAAGTCGGCCACAAAGGCGTTTTCCGGTTCGTTGTATATCTCCTCAGGTGTGCCCATCTGCTGGATCAGCCCGTTGTTCATGACTACGACAGTATCCGACATGGTCAGGGCCTCTTCCTGGTCATGGGTCACGTAAATGAAGGTGATCCCGAGCTCGTGCTTCAGCCCGACCAGCTCGTACTGCATCTCCTGGCGTAGTTTAAGGTCGAGAGCACCGAGCGGCTCGTCCAGAAGCAGAAGTTTAGGCCTGTTCACTATCGCTCTGGCCATAGCCACACGCTGCTGCTGCCCGCCTGACATCTTGTCGATCGTCCTTTTTTCAAAGCCTGAAAGATTCACCATCTTGAGGGCGGAACGCACCCTCTCGCTGATCTCGTCCTCAGGAGTCCTGCTGACCCTCAGCCCGAAGGCGATGTTGTCATAGACGTCCATATGCGGGAACAGAGCGTAGTTCTGAAAAACGGTGTTCAGGTGGCGCTTGTTCGGCGGGGTGTTCGTGATGTCTTTTCCCTCGAAAAGGACGCGTCCGTCATCCGGCGTCTCGAAGCCTCCGATGATGCGGAGCATAGTGGTCTTGCCGCAGCCCGACGGTCCCAGTATGGTGACGAACTCGTTCTCGTTGATGGTAAGGTCGATGCCCCTGAGGACGTCGGTGTCCTCAAAGCTCTTGGTTATGTTCTCAAGCCTTATAAGTTCCTTCAATTGTCTTCCTCCCGTGTCGTGATATCCCTTAAAATCCCGGAGGGGCACTTACCCAGATCACCTGTGCTCCCGTCTTCGATGTGAGAAAATGAGTCTTGTCGCATCGGACGTAAAACGTCTCTCCCTTGCCCACTCTCGCCGTCTCTCTGCCGTAGTGAAGGGTGACAGACCCGGATATCACATACCCGAAGGCCTCTCCCTCAAAAGGTCCCACAGGAGAGGTCCCGCCACCTTTCTTCAAGGTGAGGCGGATCGGCTCCATATCGTTTTTCTGGGCATTAGGGACGATCCACTCTATTGATGCTCCGTTCTCCTCGTCCTCCTTGAGGAAGTAATCCTCCTGTCCAAACACCACCTGCCGGTCTTCGTTCGCTGAGAAAAACTCCCTCAGATCCGTTCCAAGGCAAGTCAGTATGTCCTCCAATGTAGAAATAGAAGGAGAAGTGAGGTTTCGCTCCACCTGTGAGATGAAACCCTTGGAGAGCTCGGCCCTGTCAGCCAGCTCCTCCTGGGTCAGGCCTCTCTCATTTCGCAGGCTCTTTATTCCTTCGCCGATATCCATTGAGATCTCCTGTCTTTCAGTTCTTCAACTTCCCGATGAAAAGCCCTGAGTCCCGGAGATCACATGCTCACCGGAGCCTCAGAGCTTCTAATTTTTTCGTTTAGTATTTCTAAACAAAGCCAAAAAAATTATACTTGACCCCGTAGAGAAGTCAAGTAAATTTAAACAAAAAGTTTAGTAAAAGTGAATTCCCGAGTTCCGGCCTACAGGCCCAGGTCCTTCAGCACGTCCAGTACGGCCGCCATCGGCTCTCCTGGTACCCTGTCGATCCTTCCCTTGTCCGACAGCTCTGCGAACTGAGGGTCTATAGGGAGCTGAGCCAGCACCCTGGTGCCGTTCTCCTCTGCCACCTTCTGGATCCTGCTCTCTCCGAACACGCTGATCTTCTCGCCGCAGTGAGGGCATGTGAGATAGCTCATGTTCTCTACGATCCCCAGGATAGGGATATTCATCATGGAGGCCATCTTCACCGCCTTCTCCACGATCATGGACACCAGCTCCTGAGGCGATGTCACAACGATGATCCCGTCCACAGGCAGAGACTGGAACACCGTGAGAGGAACATCTCCCGTCCCCGGAGGCATGTCGATGAACATCACGTCAAGGTCTCCCCAGGCGACATCAGTCCAGAACTGAGATACTGCTCCTCCGATGACCGGGCCTCTCCAGATGACAGGGTCTGTCTCGTTTTCCGTCAGCAGGTTCAGGGACATCACCTGTATCCCGCTGTCGCTGGCGCATGGGATGATACCCATCTCCGTTGCCGCCGCCTTCTCGTGTATCCCGAACATCTTAGGGATGGACGGACCTGTGATGTCCGCGTCCATTATCGCGGTCTTGTATCCGTTCCGGCTCGCCGCAACTGCGGACAAAGCGGTCACCAGGGACTTGCCAACGCCGCCTTTTCCACTTACGACTCCGATAACCTTCTTTACGCTGCTGCCGTCACTCAGTTTTTCCTTCTGGATCCCGCCGCCTTCTCTGCTGCCGCAGTCAGCACCGCAGCTGCCGCAGTCATGAGTACATTCCTGGCTTACCTCTGCCATTTCATACCTCCGTAGATATACTTTCTGTTATTTTCGCTATCAGATCTCCGGGATACGGTGGAAGAAAGCCGCCGCTCTCCCAAAGCCCCGTTATTATTGCATATAAGATGGTAAAAATCAAATTCCCTGTTTATAAGAGGGAATTTATGTGCAGTCGAAGGACTTCTGCGCCTCTCTTAATGGCATGTTCCACGTTTTTTATACGTACTCGTTCCCGCTGAGCCTGTCCACGTAGTGGCAAGCAGCCGTGGCGGCAACGGCGCCGTCTGCCACGGCAGTTGTCAGCTGATTCACGGCCTTGTCCCTGCCATCCCCCGCAGTGAACACTCCCGGTGTCATGGTCAGGCAGTCCTCCCCGGACTTGTAGTATCCCCTGTCGTCCTCTTCCACCAGGTCCGCGAAGACCTTTCCGTTAGGTATCTTGCCGATGGCCACGAAAAGTCCGTTTACCTTGAGTTCCTTCTTTTCCCCGGTCTCCTTGTCCGTCACCTCGACGGAATCCAGCAACGGGCTTCCGGAGACTCCAGTTACGGTGCTGTTCATGCAGAACTTCACGTTGTCCTTTGACTTAAGCTGGCGCACCAGTGTATCCTCGCCTCTGAAACGGTCTCTCCGGTGAATAATGGTCACGGAAGAGGCCAGCTGGGACATGTAAATGGCGTCCTCAAGAGCCGTATTTCCACCGCCGTATACGGCGACGTCCTTGCCTCTGAAGAACATGCCGTCGCACACCGCGCAGAAGGAGATCCCTTTCCCTATGAGTTCAGCTTCACCCGGGATGCCCATCCTCCTGCTGGAAAGTCCCGTGGCAAGTATCACTGCCGTGGCCTCGTAGGTGTTCTCCGTTGCCTTCACCACGAAAGGCTCTCCTTCCTTCCCTGGCTTCTTGATCTCTGTGATCTCGTCCATGATGACCTGAGTCCCGAACTCCTCGGCCTGGTCCTTCAGCTTCATGGCGTACTCGGCGCCGCTGATCCCCGGAGTGCCCGGATAGTTGTCGATCGAGTCGGTAAAAGTGATCTGTCCGCCTATCGTTTCTCTTTCGAATACCGCGGCGGTCTTTCCCGCCCTTCCTGCGTATATTCCCGCTGTGAGGCCTGCAGGGCCTCCGCCTACTATTATTACATCGAATCTCTCAGCCATGTTCTCTCTCCTTCTTCTGATCTATCGGATCCCCTGGCGGTCCTCCGGCCGCATCCGGGGAAGAGCTCTTTTTAAGCATCTCCTTAAGCATCTCTGCGATTCCATTATATCCAATAATCCATTGTGCGCAACCGAATTTTTGTGTAGTCTGTCCCCGGATTATGAAAATTCTGTGATATTACATTTTCCCGGTTGAAATCGCACGACAATATGACTATCATTTCTATTAGCAATCTAAAGACGTGAGTGCTAACAGCATTCTGCAGAGCGACGGGACTCTCCCTCCCGGGGCCATCTCCACGGGCCGCTCTGCACGGTGAAAGAAGGTAATTTTTTTATGAAGAAACAATTCAAATCCGAATCCAAGCGCCTGCTGGACATGATGATCAACTCCATCTACACAAACAAAGAAATATTCCTGAGAGAGCTGATCAGCAACGCCAGCGACGCAATCGACAAGAGATACTTCAAGGAGGCCTCCGAGGGTAAGACCGGCATGTCCCGCGACGACTACGAGATCCGCATCACTCCTGACAAGGATGCACGCACCCTCACCATCAGCGACAACGGCATCGGCATGACCAGGGATGAGCTGGAAAACAACCTGGGCACCATCGCCGAGAGCGGTTCTTATAAGTTCAAGAACGAGAACAAGGACGAGAAGAACGACACAGACATAATCGGTCAGTTCGGCGTGGGCTTCTATTCCGCCTTCATGGTCAGCCAGAAGATCGAAGTCGTATCAAGGGCTATGGGCTCCGACCAGGCATTCCTCTGGACCAGTGAGGGCTCTGACGGTTACGACATCGAGGAGGCCGAGAGGCCTGAAGCAGGCACCACCATAACCCTGTATCTCCGCGAGGACACCGACGACGAGAAGTACAGCGACTACCTCCAGGAGTTCAGGATCAAGTCCCTCGTGAGAAAGTATTCCGATTATATACGTTACCCTATCGTGATGAACTGCACAAAGACCAGAGAGGTGGAGGCGACCGAGGAGGAAAAGAAAGCCGAGGACTACAAGCCTGAATACGAGACCTACCACGAGGACGAAAAGCTGAACAGCATGATCCCTATCTGGAAGCGCAAGAAATCGGAGATCACCGACGAGGAGTACAACGAGTTTTACAAGAACAAGTTCAGCGACTGGACAGACCCGCTCAAGGTGATACACACGAACGTGGAAGGCGTACTCTCCTACAACGCACTGCTGTTCATCCCGAGCCAGGTACCCTTCAACTACTACACGAAGGACTTCAAGAGGGGTCTGCAGCTTTACTCCAGCGGCGTGATGATCATGGACAGCTGCGAGGAGCTGCTTCCGTCATACCTCAGCTTCGTAAAGGGACTCGTCGATTCCCAGGATGTCTCCCTGAACATCTCCAGAGAGATGCTTCAGCAGGACAGACAGGTCAAGGCCATCGCCCAGAGGATCGAAAAGAAGATCCTTCAGGAGCTCAAGGACATGGAAGAGCACGACAGGGAGAACTACAACAAGTTCTTCAAGAACTTCGGCATGCAGCTCAAATATGGAGCATACGACGAGTTCGGATCCAACAAGGACAAGCTCCAGGATCTCCTCATGTTCACCAGCAGCACCACGGACGACTACGCCACATTCAAGGAATACGTGGACAGGATGCCTGAGGACCAGAAGTTCATCTACTATGCAACAGGAGAGTCCACCGATAAGATCAAGAAGACCCCTCAGATGGATCCTTTCAAGGAAAAAGGCTACGAGGTATTCCTCTGCACCGACGACATCGACGAGTTCGCACTGAAGATGATGCGCGACTACGATGGCAAGGAGTTCAAGAACATCTCAGACAAGGACCTCGGGTTCGAAGAGTCGGAGGACGAGAAGAAGGCCGCAGAAGAAAAGAACGAGGCCAACAAGGACGTCCTTGACGCCGTGAAGAATGTTCTCGGTGACAAGGTAAGCTCTGTGATCATCTCCAACAGGCTGAAGGATCATCCGGTGTGCTTCGCCACGGGAGACGGTCTGTCTCTCGAGATGGAAAAGGTACTGAAGGCTCAGGCCGCAATGATGGGCGGCGATGAGGATACTCTCAAGGCCGACAAGATCCTCGAGCTGAACTCGGATCACCAGTTCTTCCAGGCCCTGAAGTCCGCGGTAGAGGCAGGCGACCAGGAAAAGATCACCGACTACTCTCTGCTCCTGTACGACCAGGCGATGCTCATCGAAGGCATGCCGGTGGAGGATCCGGTGGACTTCAGCAACAGGATCTGCAAGCTGATGAAATAAAGCAGCCAGGCGTTTCCCGCCAGGTGTCACATAGTGTGACGCTGGGGGTGTTTCTCGCTGACACACTTTGGATGTTGAAAAAAATTCTTCGCGTTTTTCGGGAGATGGCGATTTTGCCGTCTCCCTTTTTTGGTTCTTCGCTTATAGGGCAAAAAACGAGGCCGCCGCATTTTGACCAAAATGCGGCGGCCTCGTAACTAACGCTAATTGTTGATGTTCATCACTAACGCCCATCGTGATCGGCGTGATCGGTGTGATCGCAGCGCGTCGGCGCGTCTGGTGGATCGCCCTGGATCACCAAGGCCACTAGAGCCACGATAGTCCGGCGCTATTGCGCGCTGCTCATCTCGGCGATCTTGTCTTCCAGACCTCCCATGATGGCATTCAGGAACTGCTCGTTGCTCTGAACATCAGTTTCCCACTCGCCGTCATCGTTCTTCTTGCAGTTGATGACCACGTCCTTCGAGTAGGTCTTTTTGTCTACCGCAAGGAGATTCTTGAACATCAGGTCATACACATACTTTGTAACATCAGTGGAAGATGTTATGGTGCCGCTCTGGGCGTCCTGCACGATCTGGTTGTAAGTCTCCTGATATGCATTACCAAAGTCGTAGGTCTTGATGGTCACGGTCACCGTGGCTTTATTGCCCTTGATCTTCTCATCCTTTATCTTGTAGTCGAACTTCTGGATCTTCTTCAGGAAGCTCTTCCAGTCGTCGCTGTAGGAAGAATCCATGGTGTTAGGCATGGTCTTCTCGAGGTCGCTGATGCTTTCGTTCTGCACGGCCTTCAGCTCCGATTCGACGGACTCCGACGGCGTGGAATTCTTTCCGCAGGCGGTCATGGCCAGCACCATTGCGAAGACGAGGCCTGCCAGCAGTATTTTCTTAGCTTTTTTCATCAATACTCTCCTGTATTACTCACTTCATTCCAGGAAGAGATCTGGTAAGAGATCTAGTGTACCCTCCTGGTCTCTCCATCAAAAATTGTGATCCTGTTCTTGTCGAGAGCCTGGAGCAGAACCGAAGCAAACTTCCTCGAAGTCCCCAGCTCGTCCCTGTACTCTGCAAGAGTAAATCCTTTTTCCTTACCCAGAGAGACAGCAGCGTCAACGGCCTGTTTCCATCCTTTCCTGGAAATGTAGTACTCAGGACTGACTTTAACGATCTCCCCTGTTTCTGCCAGGTCAGTCTGGATCGCTGTGATAGACGGGGCTGATCCAAATTTACTTATAAGGTCCTCGTTCTTCAGCATCTCTGTGCCGGCATCCCCATAAGCCTTGAGCAGTTTCTCTCTGAGCGCCTGCTGCTCCGGAGTAAAGCTGACCTTGAAGTCAGCAAGAGCAACAGACTTGTCTCGTACGGTGATTTTACCATTCTCGGTCATCAAAGTCACCACAGATGAAACTATCCGCTCTTTGTCGATGTGCCACATGTCACCGAGGCGGCTGAGCAGCTCCTGCTTGGACATTCCCGGAGACAGCGGATTTTCCTCGTGGTACCGTGCCAGAAGCTCCGTGAGCGAGTTCTCCATATAGCGGAGCTTTCCCCCGCCGACCAGCAGGCCTCCCTCCAGAACCGCGATATTGCCTTTCCCGATCTCCTCTTCCAGGTACGGCCTGAACTTCTCAGGCATCACGCCCAGCTCGAAGGCCAGCTCCTCTGCCGTGTAAAAATGTCTCTCGCCTGTCTTCAGGCAGGCGATCGCCCCAAGGTCTCCCGCGGCCAGCACGTCCATGGCGTCCAGGACCTCCTGCCTGTTCCTCTTATGCTTGGCCGGCAGCGAGTCCAGGATCCGTCCGCCTCCGACAGTGATTATCGGAGAGTAGAACCTGATTATGAACCTGTCCCCCCTCCTCACGGCGATCGGCTCTTCAAGCCTCAGCTGGGCGTAGACCCTGTCTCCGGCCACGGCGTTCTCTCTGTCCAGGAGTATCACCTTGCAGAGAGCCTCCTTACTGCCGCAGTACAGGTGGACCCTGCTGTTGTTCTTTATCACCCTGTCGGTGTTCCTGAAAATACTCAGTTCCACGTCTATCATAGACGTCACCGAAACCGCGTTTTTAGCCGCGATCACGTCTCCTCTGTCCAGTTCGGACTTAGAGACCGCCGCAAGGTTGATGGCTGTCCTCTGCCCGGCGACCGCCTCCTTCACGTCGTTGCCGTAGGTCTGGATCCCGCGGACCTTAACCTTTTCGTTCTCGGGAAAGATATATACCTCGTCACCCACGGAGCAGCGGCCGGAAGTGAGCGTGCCGGTGACCACGGTCCCGAAACCGGGCATGGAAAACACCCTGTCCACCGGTAGCCGGAACATATCCGGATCCTCGAGACGCTTGATCTCCCTGTCGCACTTTTTCAATATCTCATCCTTGAGGACGTCGATGTTCTCTCCTGTCTTCGAAGACACAGGAATTATAGGCTTGCCCTCCAGGAACGAGCCCTTGAAGTAATCCTCAATGTCGGATATGACCAGCTCCAGCCAGTCAGGCTCCACCATGTCCGTCTTGGTCACGGCGACGATGCCGTCGTCTATGCCCAGAGCCTGAAGGATCTCGAAATGCTCTTTGGTCTGAGGCATGATCCCCTCGTCGGCGGCGACCACGAAGAGCACGAAGTCTATGCCCCCGATCCCCGCCAGCATGTTCTTGATGAATTTCTCGTGGCCCGGAACATCGATCACTCCGATGTTGTAACCCCGGTCGTTAGGGATATGGGCAAAGCCGAGCTCGATGGTGATGCCCCTCTCCTTTTCCTCGCTCAGCCGGTCCGTATCAATGTTGGACAGTGCCTTTACCAGCTGTGTCTTGCCGTGATCCACGTGGCCGGCGGTACCGATGATAATGTTTTTCATGTCTATCACTACCTTATGTTCTCAAAGGCGCAGGCGACCTTCTCCACTTCTCCGTTCTCCATCGTCCTTACGCACAGGAGCAGGCGGTCGTCCTTGATCCTGGCAATGACCGGAACAGAGTTTTTCCTGAGTGCCCTCTCCATGGCGTCCGTGGTCATGGACCTCGATCTCACGGCGACTGCCGAACCCGGGAGGAACACCATCGGCGCGGATCCGCCGCCTATCTGGTCCTCCACGTCGGTGACCTCCACCTCCAGCTCCGGAGAGATCTCCGATATCATGTGGGCGAGCATGGCCGCTCTCCCCTTCATCTCCTCAGGGCTCTGGCTGATCATGTGCAGGATCGGGATGTCGCGCAGGGCCGTCTCCCTGTCCCTGTATTTTTTGAGGGTCTCCTCCATGGCCGCAAAGGTCATCTTGTCCACCCTCAGCGCCCTGGCCAGAGGATGCTTTTTCATTTTCTCGATGTATTTGCGCTTTCCGGCGATTATGCCCGCCTGTGGTCCGCCGAGGAGCTTGTCTCCCGAAAAAAGGATGACGTCGATCCCCGTGGCCATGGCGGCAGGGACGTTAGGTTCGTCCAGGCCGTACTGTGAAAGGTCCAGCATCAGGCCGTTCCCCATATCGAAGATCACAGGCAGGTCGTGTTCCCTTCCGATCTTCACCAGATCCTCCAGAGAAGCTTCCTCTGTAAAGCCCATTATCTTGTAGTTGGATGTGTGGACCTTCATGAGGACCTTCGTCTCCTCGTTGATGGCGTTCTCGTAATTAGAAGGCTTGGTCTTGTTAGTGGTCCCTACCTCGTGGAGAACGGCGCCGCTCTGTTCCATAATGTCTGGGATCCTGAAGGCCCCTCCGATCTCCACCAGCTCTCCTCTCGAGACCACGGCCTCTCCTCCGGCGGCCATGGATGAAAGCACCAGCATTGTAGCAGAGGCGTTGTTGTTAACCATCATTACGTCTTCGGTACCGGTTATCTCGCAGAGGAGATCCTGGATGATGGAATGGCGGGAGCCTCTCCGCCCCTCCTTCACATCGTACTCGAGGTTGGAATAACCTTCTGCAACTCTGGCAACGTTCTCCACGGCGTCTCTGCAGAGAGGCGCACGGCCCAGGTTGGTGTGGAGGATAGTGCCGGTGCAGTTGATCACCGGATACAGGTGGTTTTTGTCCATGGCCCTTACAGCTTCTGCCACCTGATCAGCCACCGCCTCCGGCGTCAGGCTCTCCGGATCCAGCGCATCCAGCTCGTCCTGATCCATGAGGAGTATGGCCTTCCTTCTGGACTCCACAACTCTCCTCGCAGCCTCCGTAACAACGGTCTTTCCTTTTTCCCCGATAAAATCAGAAATGAGGTGCTGCTTCAGCACCTCATCTATCTTAGGGAGCGCCCTGAGGGCCTCATTCTTCTTCATGATATTCACCTCGTATCAACTTGAAAAATGGCGGGAGTATGTGGGAATCGAACCCACCCGAGAAGGTCTTAGCTCCTCATGACGGTTTTGAAGACCGCAAGGCACACCAGCACCTATCTACCCCCAAAGTCATACGCCACGTATTTTAACACATGGGCGGCTTTCCTTCAAGGAGGATATTACAGAATCCCGGCGGCCGGAGCATCACTTGCTGCGTCCTGGTTTTTGTCCACTTCGGGCGGCGAATTGACTTTGAACCTGCCGTGGAATAACATCTAACTGGCAGTTCGGGGGATCTTCCCCCATTTCAGAAGTGTGTATTTTCAGGAGAACCAGATGATCTATCTCGATAACGGCGCCACATCATTTCCGAAGCCCGACGTGGTGGCAGATGCCGTGTATGATTATATAAAAAACGTTGGGACGAACATCAACAGGGGCGGATATCAGCAGGCCTACTCCGCGGCGGAGGTGGTTCTGGAGACCCGCCAGCTCATCGACAAGATGATGAACGGCTACGGAGCCAGAAACGCTATCTTCACACCGGGCAACACCTACTCCCTCAACTTTCTTATAAAGGGCCTTGCACGAAAGGGCGACCGCTTCCTCACATCCTCGATGGAGCACAACGCGGTCTACAGGCCTCTGACCCAGCTGGTGGATCAGGGGATAGCCACCGTGGACTACATGCCGTGCAACAGAGACGGCGAGCTTGAACTGGACAAAGCTCTCGAGATGATCACCCCGGACCTCAGGGCCGTGATCATGGTCCACGCATCTAACGTAAGCGGCACGCTGCTTCCGATCAGGGAGATAGGGCAGAAATGCCGCGAGGAAGGCGTCATCTTCATCGTCGATGCCGCCCAGACGGCTGGCAATACGCCGATCGACATGCAGGAGTGCTGCATCAGCGGTCTTTCCGTGCCAGCTCACAAATCCATGCTCGGACCGCAAGGTCTTGGCGTCATGCTCATAGACCCCGCCATCGCAGGTGAGATCACTCCGCTCGTGGCCGGAGGCACCGGCAGCCACTCCGACATGGCCGAGATGCCTGAGGAACTGCCGGACCGCTTCGAGAGCGGCACCCTCAACCTCCCCGGCATCTTCGGGCTCCACGCCTCCGCAGCATGGGTCATGGAGCATTTCGATGAGATACAGGAAAAGGAAAGGGCTTTGACGATCCGCCTCATGAACGGCCTTTCGGACATAAGCAACGTGCGCGTCACGGGTCCGGAAGATCCGGACAGGCGGGTCTCCGTAGTCTCCATCGATTTCCTGGAGGGTGACAACGGGATCAACGCTTTCCGCCTGACTCAGGAATTCGATATCAGCACCAGGGTGGGTCTCCACTGCGCACCGCTGGCTCATAAGTCTCTCGGCACCTTCCCTGAGGGGACCGTGAGATTTTCCATAGGGCCGTTCAACACCGAAGACGATATCGACGCGGCGATCGCGGCGGTACACAGTCTGGCGGCAGACGATCACGAGTCCCTCTAAGAGCTGTACTCCACAGAGTATTGATTTTTTCAATACGCATATTTATTTGCTCCTGCTATAATGTGCCGTAAAGATATTGATGAAACCTATCAGGTACAGTATGGCAGATGCCAGCATTTAAACAGAGTCCAGCATTAAGGAGACAGAAATGGCCAATGATGAAATAAAGACCGGGTCCTGTTGTTCAGTCCCGATCCCGTATGAAGATATAAAACTCACACAGATGACCAGCGCCGGCGGATGAGGAGCAAAGATAGGGCCGGGAGTCCTAAGCGATATTCTGAGGGGCCTTCCTAAGATAAAGGACCCCAACGTCATGGTCGGCTTTGACAGCAGCGACGACGCCTGTGTTTACAAGGTGTCTGACGATGTAGCGCTGATCAACAGCATCGACTTCTTCCCTCCTATCGTAGACGATCCGTACGATTTCGGAAGGATCGCCGCCGCCAACTCTCTGAGCGACATCTACGCCATGGGAGGCACGCCGAAGCTTGCGATGAACCTGCTGACTTTTCCTGATTCCCTCCCGCTGAAGGCCGTCGAGGCCATCCTCCAGGGCGGTAACGACATGGTGAACGAGTGCGGCGCCATGGTGACCGGAGGTCACAGCATACAGGACAAGGAGCCTAAATACGGTCTGAGCGTCACCGGATTCGCAAGGCCGGAAGACATCTGGAGCAACAGCGCCGAGGAAGACGACTATCTAGTGATCTCCAAGAAGATCGGCACCGGGCTCCTCACCGGGGGAGCCAAAGTTGACCTTCTCACACCTGAAGAATACAGAGAGGCTGTGGAGACCATGGCGTCTCTGAACAAATACGCATTCGAGGCGGCCGAAGGAGTAAAGGTCGACGGGTGCACAGACATCACAGGCTTCGGTCTTCTGGGCCACGGAGCCGAGATGGCGAAGGCCGGAAACGTGACTCTCGAGATCTATGCAGAGAGAGTCCCGATCTTCCCGAAGGCACTGGAACTGGCGTCCCAGGGGCTGCTCCCTGCCGGAGGACACAGCAACATGGATTACCTCAGGAACGACGTGATAGACTACAGCGTGAACCTGTCCCAGGACATCATGGACTGCCTGTACGACCCGCAGACATCGGGCGGCCTTCTCTTTGCGGTAAAAGAAGACCAGCTTGAGAGGCTCCAGTACCAGCTCGGCGAGAAGGGCTGCGAGAATGCGGTGATCGGTCACTTCAAGGCAAAGAAGTCAAGATACATCGAGATCGTGAACAGATAGATCCCGGTTTACGCACGGTCGAGCGGCGGCCTGGCGGCAGCATCGGGGCATAAAAAAAAGAGGGCGTCGACATGACGTCCTCTTTTTCAGTATCGTTTATGATCTTCTGTCGCCGCGTGGGTCTCCGTTCCCGGCTATTTGTCAGAACCCTCTTCCAGATCCCTGAAGGCTTCGTCCTTGTTTTCACTGACGAAGTTGCTGAATGCCTCTGCAACGGGAGAGTGGGTTATCCCCTTCAGGCTGACCATGTAGAAATCCCTCTTTTCCTTGAATTCCTTGATAGGAAGAGTCTTTATCAGATTGCTGTGCATCCTGTCCAGGGTGTACTGCGAAAGGACCGATACGCCCAGCCCCTGCTCCACAGACCTGATGATCGCATCAAGATCGTTGAACCGCGCCACTACTTCGAAGGATCCCTTGTCGTACCCGAGCTTTGCAGCCGTGTCCTCGAAGGATGTGCGCGTGGCAGATCCGCTCTCTCTCCAGATGAACGGATATTTCACGGCATCGGCGATGGATATCTCGTTTCCCTGTATATCAAAGGATGCGGGGACCGCGAGGACCACCTTGTCCGAAAAGATCTTTGTATATTGCAGATTGGAGTTGTTTATCTTGTCTCCGACAAAGGCAAGTTCTCCTCGTCTGTCTATGAGGTTCTCTATGGCAGTGCGGCTGTCCGACATATCCACATAGAACCTGGTCTTGAGATGAAGGTCGTGGAACCTGCTGAGCATCTCCGGCAGAAACGTGAGTCCGGGGATCGTCGATGTCTGCAGCTCCAGGATGCCCTCCACCCTGTCCTCACTGTCGTTAAGGGCGTCGATCGCCAGCTCTCTCGTGTTGACCATCTCCACGGCAAAGCGGTAGAACTTCCTGCCCTGGGGAGTCATCTCCACGGTCCTCCCCCGCCTGTCCAGGAGCCTGGTTCCAAGTTCCTTCTCCAGAGTACTTATGTGCGTACTTATCGTAGGCTGCGTAAAGAACGTGGCATCCGCAGCCCTGCTGAAGCTCTTGTATCTGACGACGTTAACGAATGCCTCAATTTGCTTGAAATCCATATATCCCTCCATAGACGCAATAGCATTGTAAACAAGGAAAAAAACAAAGTCAAATGACCTCAGACGCATTGCAATGTCTTTCCTTCAGCGTCTATAGATTTTTTCAATAGTTCCGGCAGCCCCTCTGAGCACGTGCATCCCCTATTTTGTCCGCCCTATTCTATCCCGAGAAGAGTCACTTTTTTTACTCCATCCGAGTTCTGGATGGCCTGGATCATGTCGTCCAGCTGTCCCATGCCGTTTATCAGGTCGATGGTTATCACCGCGTTGGCAAGCTCATGTATCGGCGGGTTCTGGTTGATGGTCCAGATGCTGTACGAATAGGAGGTTATCACCTGGATAATGTGCAGGAGCACCCCCGGTTCGTGATCCATCATGAGAGAGATGATAGCCCTCTTCATCTGGGTCCCCGCATCCAGCTCCATCACATAATCCCTGTATTTGTAGTAGGTGCTCCGGGAGATGCCCACCTCCCTGGCAGCCTGACTGACATCCTTGCATCGGCCGCTCTCTATGAGCTTTCTTGCCTCCACTACCTTTTCGAAGTAACCGGGCAAAATCTTTTTGTCCACAACAAGATATTTACCGCTCATCTTATTATCTCCTGCAATTTTCGGCCGTCCTGATCACGTAGTCCTGCATGTCTCCGGCGTCGATGACGTCCTTGTGCAGGATCTCCTTTGAAAACAGCGACAGCAGCGCATCAGGAGCAGCGACTCCGCTGTACTCCTGCAGGGCGTTCATATTTTCTTCGTCTGTATCCCTCTCTGGCTGTCCGAGAGCCTCCAGCATGGATCTTGAGAACTTGTACGGGGAGGCTGTGGAGAGCACTACCCTCGCCTCATCCTGCTTGAGTTCTCCCGTCTGGAGGAGTTTTTCCATAGCCCCCCAGGCGACCGCGGTGTGAGGATCCATGAGATAGTGATCTCCCTGGAAGTTCTCACGGATCACCTCTGCGCTCCTGGTGCTGTCCACCGACGCGGTGCCGAATATCCCCTGGATATTGAGGAGCTCTTCATCAGTTATCTGGTACTCGCCCTTCGTCTTCAGATCTTCCATGTACTGCGCGGTCTTCTGGCTGCCGCAGATGAAATACAGAAGCCTTTCCAGGTTGCTGGACACCAGTATGTCCATGGAAGGGGACGTGGTCTTGTGGAATTCTCTCTTTTTGTTGTAGCGTCCCGTGGTGAGGAACTCCGTAAGAACATCGTTCTCGTTAGATGCGCACACAAGACGTCCCACAGGCAGTCCCATGGTGCGGGCGAACCATCCGGCGAAAATGTCACCGAAATTTCCGGTCGGGACGATGAACGTCACCTCGTCACCTATGCGGATCCTCCTGCTGTCCACAAGGTCCTTGTAAGCGTGGAAATAATAGACGATCTGAGGGACAAGTCTTCCAATATTTATGGAGTTGGCGCTGGACAGGGACACCCCTGGCGCAGGCTGGTCGACCGAGCGGAAAATGTTCTTGACGCCTGTCTGGGCCGCGTCGAAGTTCCCTCTGATGGCGCAGGCCTTTACGTTCGGCGCGGACTGCGTCACCATCTGGAGCCTCTGGGACTGGGATATCCCGTCCTCAGGGTAGAACACCAGAGCGTCGGTGCCATCTACGTTGGAAAAGCCTGTGAGTGCCGAGCTCCCGGTATCCCCGCTGGTGGCTACGAGGATCAGGATGTGATCCTTGAAATCCTCGTGTTTCGCCGATGCGGTCATGAGGTTCGGCAAAGCCGACAGGGCCACGTCCTTAAAAGCGCAGGTCGGGCCATGGAAAAGCTCCAGCACATAGGCATCTCCCACCTTCACCAGCGGCGCCACCTCGGGAACATCGAACTTGTTTTCATAGCTCTTTTCCAGCACATCGCTGAGGGTCTTCTCTCCGAGGTCAGGGAAGAAAAGACTGAACACCACTTTTGCCTGCTCCCGGTAGCTCATGTTCATCATGGCCTTCAGGTTCACCTTGAGGGAGTCCAGATCGTCGGGAACGAAGAGTCCACCGTCTGGGGCGAGGCCCTTAAGCACGGCCTGAGCCGGGGTGGCTTTTACATTTTCATTTCTCGTGCTCACATAATAATTCATGATTTTCACCTATTTTTCTTGAAAACTTTGTGGAGTCATGATACATTATTTCTGTTTTAAAGACAAGTGTCTTTTGTCATGGACAAAAGTCCATACAATCCATATTTATCAGGAGAGAGCATTTATGAACATAGCAATACTGGGTCTCGGGACCGTGGGCACGGGAGCCTGTGAGGCTGCAGCCAGGTCCGAGGCCATAAAAGTACGATGGATCTTCGTCCGCCCCGGGAAAAAGGTAGCACTTGAATACCAGGACCTCATCACCTCCGACATCGACGACATCATCAACGACCCTGAGGTGGATGTTGTCTGCGAATGCATGGGCGGAGAGACCCCGGCATATGAATACGTGATGGCGGCAATGAAGCACGGAAAGCACGTGGTCACTCCCAATAAGGGGCTGGTGAGCGCCCACTACAGGGAACTGGTGGACTGCGCCAGAGAGAACGGCGTGGCTCTGAGGTTCACATCGTCCGCCGGCGGCGGGATCCCGTGGCTCTTCAACCTGCTGCGGACAAAGAGATGTGACACCATCACCCGGGTGTGGGGCATCCTGAACGGGACCTGCAACTACATCCTGGACACCATGCACAGAGAGGGAAGCGATTTCGACCAGATCCTGAAGAGCGCTCAGGATCTCGGCTACGCGGAAAAGGATCCGACCGCAGACATCGAGGGTATCGACACTCTCAGAAAGTGTGTTATCTCAGGTGATCTGGCCTTCGACGGAGACATCGATCCCGATTCCGTTCCCGCCTTTGGTATCAGCACTATAACCGCAAAGGACATATCCTGGTTCAAGGCCAAGGGTTATGTTTGCCGCCTGATCATGAGTGCATCCCGCAGCGAAGACGGCGTTTCAGCCTACGTGGAGCCAACTCTCTTCAGGGCCGACAGCCTGGAGGCGGGCACGGGCGCGAATAACAACCTGGTCTCTCTGGAAGCCGAAGAACTGGGGATCCAGAGCTTCTACGGCCAGGGCGCCGGAAAGGCCCCGACGGGAAGCTCGGTCATCCAGGACGTGATCGACATCGCCACCGGCACCGAAATGCTCCCGGGTGGATATTACCACCTGCCGGCCGGTAGCACTCCCGTGGACAACAGCACCTGCACCCACAGGTATTACATCCACATCAGCAACGACTGCCAGGGATTCCCTTTCCAGATCGTAGCTGAGCAGGAGGAGGACAAGGACGGGTTCTACCTCATCACGAAGCCTGTGCCGGTATCTCAGGCGCACAGCATAGCACAGGAATTCAGAAGCAACGGCAGTTTTTTCATGGCCGGGATACAGGAGTAGTACATGCTGAAGGTAGCAAAATTCGGGGGCTCGTCCCTCAGCAGCAGCGAGCAGTTTGAAAAAGTAAAGGGGATCATCGAAAGTGATCCCGCCCGCCGTGTCGTGGTAGTGTCCGCGCCGGGAAGGCAGAACAGCGAGGACAACAAGGTCACAGATCTCCTGTACCTCTGTAACGCCCACTTGAAATACGACGTCTCCTATGACTCCATTTTCGAGATGATCGAAGAGAGGTTCATGGACATAAGGCGGGGCTGCGGTCTCCAGACCGACCTCGACGCGGAATTCGATCTCATACGCAGCAAGCTCCACAAGGGGATGTCGGTGGACTACCTCGTGTCCAGAGGCGAGTATCTGAACGGGAAGCTCATGGCCGAATACCTTGGCTTCCACTTCGTGGACGCAGCAGACGTAATGTTGTTCAAATACGATGGACACGTGGACTACGACCGCACAAATGCGGCCATCGGCGAAGCCCTGGAAAGATACGGTTCCATCGTCATCCCGGGCTTTTACGGCTCTCTGCCGAACGGCGAGATAAGGACTTTTTCCAGAGGAGGCTCGGACGTCACCGGGGCGATCGTCTCCGCAGCGCTTAACGCAGATGTTTACGAGAACTGGACAGACGTGAGCGGCATCCTCATGGTGGATCCGCACATTGTTGAAGACCCGAAGAGCATCAGCAAAGTCACGTACGACGAGCTGAGAGAACTTTCATACATGGGCGCTGCAGTCCTTCACGAGGACACGGTCTTCCCTGTCAGGAGGAAGAACATACCGGTGAACATCCGGAACACCAACGCCCCGGAAGACCCGGGGACCATCATCCGGGAAGCCTTCGACAAGGGAGATGAAGACAACAGCACGCGGTTTATCACGGGCATAACGGGGAAAAAGGATTTTTCCACCTTCGATGTCTACTGCAACCACAACGAGTCCGTGATGAAAATAGTACAGGAGGCCCTCTCCCTCTGCGGCCGGTACGGCTTCCAGCCTGAACAGCTCATGAGCGGCATAGACAGTTTCTCTCTGGTCTTCCCTTCAGCCGAGCTGTCCAGGTCCAGATACGAGTTCGCCGGGGAGCTCAAGAATATCCCGGGAGTCGACGACATCAACATCCAGGACGGCATCAGCCTGATCGCGATAGTTGGAAGGCAGATGGCCTACCGCTCAGGTATCTCTGGAAAGATCTTCCAGGCTCTGGGAGAAGAAAACATCAGCGTCAGCATGATCAAGCAGAGCGCCGATGAGATCAACATAATGGTGGGAGTCTACACCGATGACTTCAAGAAAGCCATCCGGACTCTATACGACAGCTTTGCATGATCCACAAGTCTTATTCAGGAGGAAGCAATGAAGAAGTATAACGTAGGTATTTTAGGAGCGACTGGGGCCGTCGGGCAGGAGATGCTGAAGGTCCTGGGTGAAAGGGATTTTCCCGTTGGAGAGCTGAGACTGCTCGCCAGCAGCAGGAGCGCAGGAAAAGTGGTCGACACCGAAAAATTCGGTTCCGTCACAATACAGGAGGCCACCCACGACTCCTTCGGCGGCCTTGATATCGTGCTGGGCGCTGCAGAAAACGATATCTCCAGGACGTTCGTAAAGGACATCAAGGCATCCGGAGCGGTCTACATCGACAATTCCAGTGCGTTCCGCCTGGATCCGGACGTTCCTCTGGTGGTCCCGGAGATAAACCCGGAGGACGCCTTCAAGCACAACGGTATCATAGCTAATCCGAACTGCTCCACAATCATCACGCTGGTGGGCATCAACGCCATAAACAAGCTCTCCCCTATCGAGACGCTGTATGCTTCCACTTACCAGGCGGTGAGCGGCGCGGGTGCGGCAGGCCCGGTGGAGATGTATGCCCAGTCCGAGGCCGTGATGAAAGGCGAGCCTGTGGAGAAGAAGGTGTTTCCTTATCAGATCGCTTTTAATCTCCTGCCTCAGATCGGCGGTTTCCAGGAAAATGGCTACACCTCCGAGGAGATGAAGCTCCAGAATGAAGGCCGCAAGATACTGCACCTCCCTGAGATGAAGGTATCCTGCACATGCGTAAGGGTTCCGGTGGAAAGATCCCACTCCATCTCCGCGATCGTTATCACTAAGGACAGGCTGGATCTGAAGGACGTGAGCGAGGCCATCGCCCAGGCTCCTGGATGCAGGCTGGTGGACGACAGGGAAAAGAACCTGTACCCGATGCCTCTCGATACCAGTGACCAGGATAAAGTGTTCGTAGGCAGGATCAGAAGAGACCTGGCCAATGAAAACGGCATCAACCTGTGGTGCTGCGGCGACCAGGTCCGCAAGGGGGCTGCCACGAACGCGGTGCAGATCGCACAGCTGCTGATCGCGCAGGAGTAAGGAATACGGAATATAACAATAGAGACTGCCGGCTTTTATTCAAGGCTCGGCAGTCTCTATTTCTATATCATTATTTCTATATCATTTCCCGGCGTTCTCAGCCATGTGCTGCTTCAGCGCCTTTGCCAGCTGATCCGGACACGATGTCTCCTTGAAGCCGCAGGTGGTGCCCTCCAGCTTTTCTATGACATCTTCGACCTTCATGCCCTTTATCAGCTTGGATATCCCCGACAGGTTACCGTTGCAGCCACCTGTGAAAACAACGTCGCTGATCACATCCCCGTCGGTCTCTATCTCGATCATCATGGAGCAGACACCCTCTGGATAAAACACGGTCTTCTTTTTCATCTGTTTTCCTCCTACAGCCCCAGCTCATCGGCGATGCCCAGCATGGCATCCAGTGCTATCTGACAGAACTCGTCGTAGCTGATGCCCGTCTCCTCGATGGCCATCATGTACTCCCGGTTGGCACCTGCAGCGAAGCGGCTCTCCTTGAACCTCTTCTTGATGGATTTTACCTTCACGCTGGACAGCTTCTTGTCAGGGTAGATCAGTGCGACCGCCTTAACGAACCCGCTCATAGGGTCGGCGGCCAGGATCGCGTATTGCAAAGTGGTGTGTGCCACCACCCCGCTCGCCGGATTGTGGGCGCAGATGGCGTCGCAGAGCACCTGATCGTCGAAGCCTTCTTTTTTAAGGATCTCAGCCGACACCGGCCCGTGTGTGGAAAGGTCGTTCCGCCAGTCGCAGGTCTCCTCGTCCAGGTCGTGGAGCAGTCCGACGATGCCCCAGTACTCCACATCATCCGGCGCAAGCCTTTCGGCCAGCGCTCTCATTATCGCCTCTACCGCGTAACAGTGAGTGATGTAGTGCTCACCTTTTACGTACTTGTGCAGCAGGTCGTTGGCCTGCTCTCTTGTTATCCGTTCTGCCATTTTCAACTCCTTGATAGTCTGATCACTCTTTTGCTTTCTTAATATCCTCACCGGACCGCCCATGCTATGCCTGTATGGCCAGATCCACCACCTGGATCAGGTCCCGTCCGATGTTCCTGGACGCCTCGATCACGTCGTCTTCCAGGAGTGGGCTCTTGCTCATCCCTGCTGCGGGGTTGGCCAGACAGGTAATTCCGACAAGCTCGAGTCCCATGTGTACGGCGGCTATGGCCTCCGGCACGCTGGACATGCCGACCGCATCGGCGCCCATGGTCCTCAGCATCCGGATCTCCGCAGGCGTCTCGAAGCTAGGGCCGGCCATCATGGCGTAAACGCCCTGATAAAGCTCGATCCCGAGAGACTCCGCCTTGCGGGAGATCTTTTCCCTGAGCTCCGGAGTATAACCGTCGGTCATGTCCGGAAACCTCACGCCCAGCTCGTCCAGGTTCCCGCCGATCAGCGGATTGTCACCGGACATATTGATGTGGTCGGTTATCAGCATCATGTGGCCTGGGCGATATGACTCGTTGATCCACCCCGCCGCGTTGGTGAGGATGTATCTCTTTGCACCCATGGTGCCAAGGACCCTCAGCGGGAAAACGATGGTCTTCATCGTGTATCCCTCGTAGTAGTGCCATCTCCCGGAAAGGCAGGCTACCCTCCTGCCGAATTTTTCTCCGAAGATAAGTTCTCCCTTGTGTCCGGGTGCCGTGGAAGGCGCGAAGCCCGGGATCTCCGTGTACGGGATCCTGATGGCGTTCGTCATGGTGCTGGCAAAATCACCGAATCCCGTGCCAAGGGTCAGGATGACGTCGGGGCTGGTGACCCCCTTTTCCTGCAGAAAATCGGCCGTGCTGTGGATCAGTTTCATCTGCTCCTCTGGCGTGCCGTAGGACTGTATATCCTCCATGCGCCGGTCGTTGGCCGCGCCGATCTTTTCCTTGGCGAATTCCGTCGAATCGGATACCATTTTCGTGGCCGCGTCAGCAGCCTGAGACAGAAATCTGCTCTTCATATCTAAACCTCCTCAAGCCTGCGAGCAGGCACCAAGATAACATTCCCCATTCAACGGGGATCGAAGTGGATCGCCCCTCAAACTCCCCTCAGATATGCAAAAGATATTATATGACTTGCCCCGACCTGAATCAATCTCCTTTTAGACCGCATTCCATACTCAAGTACCCATTCATTACCTGCCCTGCGCCCATCTTCATTTCGTCATCAGAGACGGTTCCTGCTAACGCACGATTTGTTGTCCTTGAAACCTTGAACGCCATATGTTAGAATCAACAGGCTGATTCCCTGGAAAAAGGAGTCTGCGCTTTGCCCCATGTTGCGGGACCGTGAAAAATGATGTGGAGAGGTACCCAAGAGGCTGAAGGGACTGGCTTCGAATACCAGCAGGCGGGTAATTCCCGCGCGGGGGTTCAAATCCCCCTCTCTCCGCCAATGAGAAATGAGAAAGCCGCTGAGATCAACAGAGACGTTGAGCTCAGCGGCTTTTTCAGTGTTCGGAAGATGTGCAATTATTCTCATTAATATGCAAAAATGTGCCACGTTTTGAGCCACCATGCCATACTTTTGCACACATCCACTTACTACATGCCGCCATCCTTCCGACTCGCCGCAGCTCTTTTTTGCAATATACAAAATACATGACGATCAAACGGCCAACGCCCGAACGATGTGGTACAACATTGTATAAAGGCGTGCGTGTTTATAATCAAAAGAAGAAAGGTCGCTTAGAAAAAATGGCATTCAGGACACTGGAGATAAGCCGCCCTGCCGAGGTCCACGTCCGCAGGGGCCAGCTGGTGGTGACAAATGAAGAAGGCACCTTTTCCATCCCGTTGGAAGACCTTTCCACGATAGTGTGCAGCGGGCCGAACATCAGAATGTCCACCATGGCTCAGTGCGAGATAGCGGCGGCTGACATCTCGATGATGATGATAAACGAAAAGTATCATCCTTCATGCGTGATGCTGCCTGTCGAATCCAATGTCAGACAGACGCTGGTCATGCGAAGCCAGATCGCAATGATGGACGACGACAAAGACCAGATCTGGCTGGCTCTGATAAAAAAGAAGATCGAAAACCAGAGCCGCGCTCTGACGCTCCTGGGCCTCCGCGGTGCGGAGAAAATACTGCACTACTCAGAGGAGTTGAATATCACAAATGTAGACGTTCAGGAAGCAAATGCAGCCAAAGACTATTTCTGCTATCTGCATCCGGGACTGAACAGGCGAAATGATGATCCTGTCAACAGCTGCCTGAATTACGGATACGCCGTGCTCAGGAATTCAATAATCCGAACGATTATGCTCGCTGGTCTCCTTCCGGCCATCGGTTTCCACCATGATAATTATCTGAACGCATTCAATCTTGCGGACGATCTCATAGAACCGTGGCGTCCTTTCGTGGATATTATCGCACTGAAAGATCCTGGCACCTCCACCGTGCTGAGCAGAGGGAAGCGACGTGAGCTTGCCATGGTCCTCCACAATGCGTGCCTCATCAATGATCACACGGTCTCTGTTCAGTCAGGTGTGGAGGAAATGATCAGCAGGATCAGAACACGGATAATGACAGGCAGCGACTCGGACTTGCTGCTGCCCACCCTTCTTCCAGTAAAAGTGATCGAAGGAATAAAGGAATAGGAAAGTATCTATGAGAATTCTCGTTATGCTCGATCCCACAAACAAGCGCGGAACAAAAAAAGCCTACACAGATCTCCGGAATTTCCTCGTCTCCGACGGATACCTGCGGATCGGCACCGAGCTGTACATGAGGATCACACCAAGTCGAAAAACAGCCGAAAAACACATCCGGCGATTATCCGAACACTCCCCCGGCACCGGAACAGTGCGTGTTCTCCGGCTCACAGAAAAACAGTACGAGAGCATCTGGTACCTGACCGGTGGTGAAGATATGCAAGAACGGATCGTGGGCAGGAACAGCCACGTAATTTTGTAGCGGTCAACAGTACATGGCGGGAAAAAGATCTATAGATATTGTGGTAAATTCGCGTTGGAATACAAAATAACGGGTTCCATCGTGGGGCGAAAATGGCGTATAGTATAACTCAAAAGAAGAGTATTTTGCAGATCTGAAATATATATTCGGTGAACGTGGAGCGGTTGAAAGATGGTATCTGTCCACTGTCCACAGGGCAGAGAATACTGATGATGTAAGCAAAATCAAAACAATTCTTTCATCATACGAGAAGCTTGATGCACCGGTGATCCTTCCAGCTCATCCAAGAACAAGAAGAATGATCCAACAGGTAAATGATGAACTTCAACTGAAGAATACGATCTGTGTCGAGCCTATAGGGTATCTGGAAATGCTGTATTTTACCAAAAATGCGGTTAAGGTGGTGACAGATTCAGGAGGACTTCAGAAAGAGGCGTATATTCTGGACACGCCATGTGTCACTCTAAGAGAGCAGACAGAATGGGTGGAAACGTTGAATGGTAACCACAACATTCTGGCACACATCAACGAAGCGGATATCTTGGATAAGATTCTGAATACAAGAGTATCTGAGCAGAAGGAAAACTATTACGGCAACGGAGATGCGGCAGAAAAGCTGTGCTCGATTATTTTTTCGGAGGGAAATCATGAATGAGTTTTTTGTACATGAAAGCAGCTATGTAGATGACGATGTTATCATCGGTGAAGGCACAAAGATATGGCACTTCTGTCACGTACAGAAGGGGGCAAGAATAGGGAAGAAGTGTTCTTTGGGACAGAATGTAAATGTATCCAACAATGTTCATATCGGAGACAATGTAAAGATACAGAATAATGTGTCTGTATATGAAGGCGTGACGCTTGAAGACGGCGTGTTTTGTGGGCCGTCATGTGTGTTTACCAATGATCTGACTCCTAGAGCAAGATATCCCAAGGGATCCGAGAATTATGGAAAAACTGTGGTAAAAGAAGGCGCATCAATTGGTGCCAACGCTACGATCGTCTGTGGACATAATGTGGGCAAGTGTGCGATGGTGGCTGCAGGAGCGGTCGTGACGAAGGACGTTCCTGATTACACACTGGTAATGGGGGTTCCAGCTGTCCCTGTAGCAAAGCTGGATGAATATGGAAATATAACCGAGTGGTTCAATAAATAACAGAGCAAATAAATATAGTGTAGATCAGTTCAAAAAAGAGAGGTAAACAAATGGGCATGAAAGAGCGTTTGATGGAAAAAATCAAAAAACATGAAATTACCGTGGGTGTAGTGGGTCTCGGCTATGTTGGCCTTCCTCTTGCCGTTGAGAAAGCCAAGGCAGGGTTTAAGACCATCGGTTTTGATGTACAGCCTGAAAAAGTGAAGATGGTAAATGACGGACATAACTACATTGGAGATGTAGTCAACGAGGATCTGAAAGAATTGGTCGACAGCGGACAGATGAGGGCAACGTCTGATTTTTCATTTGTAAAGGATGTCGATTTCATTGCGATTTGTGTTCCAACTCCGCTGGATAAGCATCAGGAACCTGATGTGAGCTATGTGCGTTCCTCCACTGAATCTATTGCTGAGCACCTTTCCAAAGATACTATGGTAGTACTGGAATCGACCACATACCCTGGAACCACAGAAGAGATGATTCGTCCAATATTGGAGAAAGGCTCTGGCCTAACATGTGGAGAGGATTTTTATCTGGGATTTTCTCCTGAGCGTGTCGATCCGGGAAATTTGATTTATAAGACAAAGAATACCCCTAAGGTAGTCGGGGCTATAGGAAAAGATGCCACTGAAGTTATCGCTGCGATGTATAGAGAAGTGCTTGAAGGTGAAGTTTATGAAGTGTCTTCGCCTGCCATCGCAGAGATGGAGAAGATACTGGAAAATACGTATAGGAATATAAATATCGGATTGGTCAACGAGCTTGCTATGCTGTGCAACAAAATGAACATCTCACTTTGGGAGGTCATTGAAGCAGCAAAGACGAAGCCTTATGGTTTTCAGGCATTTTATCCGGGTCCTGGCCTTGGCGGACATTGCATCCCTCTTGATCCGTATTACCTTACCTGGAAGGCACGTGAATACGGCTTCCATACATCCATGATCGAGAACTCAATGATCATCAACGATCAGATGCCTGAGTACACTGTGGACAGAGCAGCAGAGGTTTTGAATCGCTATAAGAAATCGCTGAATGGGTCTAAGGTACTGGTTCTGGGTGTTGCTTACAAAAATAACATTGATGATTACAGAGAGAGCCCTGCTCTGAATGTTATTGATATTCTCAAGAGAAGAGGGGCTGATGTGGACTTTTTTGATCCATGGATCCCTAAGTATAAAAGAAATGGCGAGTGGTTCACAGGAATTGACCACATTAATGGAGATATTGTGTCTTCTTACGACTTGATAGTAGTGACGACAGCCCATGACGCTTATGACTATCAGATGATACAGAAAAATGCTCAGGCTATATTTGACACAAGAAATGCATTTAAGGATGTCGAAGATAGAGATAATATCGAGCTTCTGTAATAACGCAAAATTGAACTAATGTTAGTAAACTGGGGGAACAGATGAGGTACGCACTGATCGGTTGCGGTAGAATTTCAACGAACCATATTACTGCCGCAGTAAATAATAAGCTGGAAATCGTTGCAGTATGTGATATTTGTCCTGAAAAAATGGAAGATGTCCTGGCAAAGCACGGTCTGGAAAATGATGGATCTATTGCAAGATATAGTGACTATAAGAAGATGATCGATGAAAATGACCTGGATCTGGTGAGTATAGCGACAGAAAGTGGGAAGCATGCAGAGATCGCTCTTGACGTGATCGATGCGGGCATCAATGTGATAATAGAAAAGCCTATGGCCATGAACATGAGAGATGCTGAGGAAATCATCAGGCGTTCTGACGAAAAAGGTGTAAAGGTTTCTGCTTGTCACCAGAACAGGTTTAATGTTGCTGTTCAGGAAGTCAGGAAGGCTCTTGAGACAGGTCGATTTGGAAGGCTTTCTCATGGTTCGATCAATGTTAGGTGGAATAGAAACAAGGGATACTATGATCAGGCTCCATGGAGAGGTACGTGGGCGGAAGACGGAGGATGCCTTATGAATCAGTGCATCCATGGTATAGATCTTTTGAGATGGATGATGGGAGATGAGGTTGAAGAGGTCTACGGACAGACGCGCCAGCAATTTCACGATTATCTCGAGGCTGAAGATGTTGGAATGGCCGTTATCAAGTTTAAGAATGGAGCAATAGGCACTGTGGAAGGTACGACTAACGTCTACCCTCAGAACCTTGAAGAGACACTTTATATTTTTGGCGAAAACGGTACGGTCAAGGTCGGTGGAAAATCCACAAATACGATCGATGTATGGAATTTCAGAGACGAGACGGTTGAAGACGAAAAGAACAAGGGCCTTGAGGAAGAGACCAGTAACGTTTACGGAAATGGGCACACGAGTTTGTTCGCAGACGTGATGGATGCAATTAAAAACGATCGGAAACCTTATGTTGATGCCGTGGCTGGTAGAAATGCTCTCGAGATGGTGCTTGCGATCTATAAGAGCCAGAAAGAGGGACGCCCGGTAAAGCTTCCGCTTACTGATTTTGCCAGCACCGATATGGACGGAGAGTTCAGGTAGATTACAAAGGAGAACAAATGCAGTTCAGAGATCTGAAAAAACAGTATGAAGTACTGAAAGAAGATATTGACAGAGAGATAGTTGAAGTAATAGAAAGCAGCAGGTTTATCGGAGGCCCTAAGGTTTCTGAGTTGGAAAAAAGGCTTGCAGAGTATGTTGGAGTAAAGCACTGTATTACGTGTGGAAACGGAACAGATGCGCTTCTTCTGGCGTTGATGGCCTGGGGGATAGGCCCTGGCGATGCTGTGTTCGTCCCGGACTTCACCTTTTTCTCTTCTGGAGAAGTAGCATCGACTCTGGGTGCGACTCCGGTTTTCGTAGATGTGATACCGGAAACATTTAATATGGACTCAGACAGCTTGGAAAAGGTAGTGAAAAAGACTTTGGAGGATGGTAAGCTCACACCAAAGGCGGTGGTAGCGGTGGACCTTTTCGGACTCCCGGCTGACTTTCCGGCAATCAGGGCAGTAGCTGACAGGTACGGATTAAAAGTACTGGAAGACGGTGCACAAGGCTTTGGCGGTCAGATAGGAGATGGTCGTGCATGTAGCTTTGGTGATATTGGGACAACTTCATTTTT
>NZ_FUHN01000005.1 GCF_900155555.1 Mobilibacterium timonense
GGTTAATTGTAATATGAAGTTGAACACTAAAACTAAATAAAAGAAGATCCACAGGACCTATCTTTGGTAGAATTAAGTCACCACACAAAATCACCAAAGGAGATCACCATGGATCGTGACAATTCTACCACACCTGAAAGAGAAAGAGGACAGCATCTCGGATTCGAAGACAGATGCAGCATCAAGACCTGCAAGAAGTTGGGGATGTCTCTACGCAAAACTGCCGAAGTTGTAAACTGTTCTGCATCCACTGTACTCAATGAGTTGCGCCGCGGTACAGGAAAGCGCAAAGGCAATCGTGGGAGGTTCCCTGAGTATTCAGCTAAAAGGGGGCAGGCAAATTATGAAACTAACCGGACCCGCTGTCACAAGCCGCACAAACTAGAAGAAGAAAATCCTTTTATCGATTGGATGGTCAAGCAGGTGCGAGAAAAGCACTGGTCATTGGATTGCTGTGTAGGGTACGCCAGACGTAAGAAGCTGTTTCCAAGCGAGTATATCGTCTGCACAAAGACGCTATACCGTGAGCTGTGGGCCGGTAATCTGCCTCTCTCACCATTCGACTTGCCTGAAGTTCTCTCCCGCAAGTCGAAGAAGGCCCATACTCGCAAGAACAAGAAGGTCCTCGGCAAGAGCATAGATGATCGTCCAGAGGAAGCATCCATGCGCATCGTGTGCGGTCATTGGGAAATAGACACAGTAGTGGGCAAACGAGCTGGCAAGGAATCAGTGGTTCTCACTCTGGTTGAAAAAGTCACTGATTTCTATCTGGCTATAAAGATTCCCGGCAAAGACTCTGACTCGGTAATGGCTGCAATGGAGACCCTTAGAGAAGAATATGGTGACACACATTTTTCAGAGATCTTCAAGACCATCACCGCAGATAACGGACCTGAATTTGAAAGGCTCTCTGAACTAAAGTATTGGGGTGTAGGCGTCTACTTTGCTCATCCGTACTCATCCTGGGAAAGAGGTCAGAACGAGCGACACAACCGTCTCTTTCGCAGATACATTCCGAAAGGAGTGTCCATCGACAAATATTCTGCAGATCAAATACTGAGTTTTGCCGATGAGATGAACGCTTTGCCGCGAAAACGTCTTGGATACTTTACACCAGAAGAGCTCTTCGACGAATTTCTCGATCAAGTGTATTCAGTTGTCAAAGTTCAAAGTGCTTAATTTTACGCTAGTGTTCAAGTTGGAATTGCAATTTATAGTTTTCTTTTGAGTTCCATCGTGGGGCGAAAATGGCGTATAGTATAATTGAATCTGGTCGCACGTATAATAAAAAATTCCCTAGTATTTTACACGCTTTGCGTGATGGAGATCATAATGTTCCGGGATGAAGAAAGGATATTCAAAGATAAGGCCTATCGATATTTTTTGTTCGGGCTGCTCGCCATTGCGGTATCGTTTTTCATTAGTGACTTTATTGTTTCGGAAATTGCAAAATATGCGGACATTTCGGGAGACCTGCGGGAAGCGATTGGTGAAACTTTTCGTCTCGCCATGCTCATTGTCGTGATTTTTGCAGCGCATATGCAGGGCAGGATTTTTGCATCTAATTGGAAAAGTTTTGTTCACGGCTTGTTGACCGGCTTTCCGATTCTTGCCATTGCGATACTCCAGCTGGTCCTCAGTTTGATCCAGGCGGATCCCGGATATTTTTCTAATACCGAACTTGTCTGCTCCACAATTGTCACTTATTCTCTGACCGGCATTTTTGAGGAGCTGCTGTTTCGAGGCGTGGTGCTGAACGCTTTTCAAGACGCCTTTGCGACAAAGTGTGCCAAGACCATCTGGGCATCGCTCATTCTATCGGCACTTGCATTCGGGCTGATGCATCTTACGAATCTGGCCTCAGGACAAAATGTGGTGGGAACGCTGATGCAAGTCATCGAGGCGACCGCCGTGGGACTGTGCTTTGGTGCCGTTTATCTCAGATGTCGGAATATCTGGACGGTTGTGATTTTGCACGCACTGACCGATTTGTCCGGAGCCATCGGCACCAATGCGCGATCCACCACCGACGTACAAAATACCAACGTGAATGCCGCGGCGTCCATACTCAGTATTCTGCCGTCCATCATCATATTGCTGGGGCTTACCTTTTTCTTCTTAAGGCGATCCAAGATGGAGGAGATGATCGAGGAAAATCATGAAGGTGGCATTGAAGCGAGTCAGGCGTAATCTGAAAGCACCTTGCGTATGCTGGGTGCTTTCATTATTTGTATCTATATTCCCTTGGTATTTCTATTTGCTTAGAATCTTCATCCATGTGATCTGGCGGAAAGAACAAGAATACCTCTCCATTTTTCTTATCTACAAATGTGCCACAACTAACATCTAGCGCTTCCCCATTGTAGCTTGTTGCTATTTCATATCCATTTTGCATTTCATTAATGCCTATAACATATGGACGGCTATCATAGTCTGTGGCGATCCGACATGCTTCAAGCACTGTAATCATTTATTTTTCACCACCTTGTTTATCAAATCACTTATTATCATCCGTCCTAAGTAGCTATGTCCCCGTTATTTTACCATTATCAAAATAATGCGTCACAAATTCTATCACGGTGCGAAAATGGCGAATAGTACAATTGAACTGCATCTGCAAGTATAGTTAATACAGCAACGCCGATACAGAGGGATTTGAGGCAGTGCCCATTTCCCGCTGTAAAATCTACAAAAAATACAGCGGAATATGGAGAAAGTGAGAATCCCTCTGTATGGACACGCCTGCGTCCCGTCATGTGACGAAAACAGCCTATCTCATAGCTCGCGGATATCCGTTCCATCATGGGGAAAGAGGATCTCATGCGGTTCCGATGGACATATCACTTCTTTGGCTCTCCTTTACACAGTTCATCTAGCGTTATGCCAAAAAATTCTGCCAGCTTTATGGCGGTGGAAACCCGACAATCACCACGTCGCTCGATGTCCTGGATGGTTCGGCGAGGTATTCCGGACAGATCCGCCAGAGCTTGCTGCGACAGTTCGCGATCCTCTCGTAATGCTTTAAGATCCATACTTATCCTTTCTTACCGCTTTCCTAAGCCGTGAGCAGCTATTTCTTGTGTTTCCTACTCCTTATCTCGCCTATCTGTCCCCGTGGCTGTCCATGAAGCGGATGATGCCCTCTTCCACCTCTTCTTTCAGGTCGCGGTAGTTGTGGATCTCATGGCGGTATCCTGGATAGAGCAGGGTCTCTACATTATGGCCTGACTCTATTAGCCAGTTTGCCACCTGCATCACACCAGTTCCGAACTGCCCCACAGGATCCTGGTCTCCTGCGATGTTGTAGATCGGCAGTGAGGCCGGGACCTTCGCCGCCCATTCCGGTCCTGTTATGAAGTCCATCATCTGGCAAAAATAGAGGAATGCTCTGTTCGAAGTAGGACGGGTGAATGCGTCGAAAGGATCTGCCGCGTGATCTTTCTGCACTGCAGGATCGGAACAGATCCACTCATTGCCGAGCTCTACGCCTTCTGTGCATCTGGAGAACATCCATCCCATGAGCTTTCCAGGAAGCTCTGGATCGGCGTCATCACCTTCTCCCTCGTCAACAAGTTTCTGGCACGCAGCGATCCCCTCGTCCAGGTCCGGCCACTCGCCCGTCGTCCCGCAGATAGTTGCCCCTGCCAGCTCGTCGCCGTATTTTGAAATATAATCGCGCACTATGAATGATCCCATGCTGTGACCGAACAGGAAGTACGGAAGATCAGGGTACATTTCCACTGTGAGGTCGTGCAGCTTGTGCTCGTCTTCCATCATGGTGTGAGGTCCCTTTGTTCCCCAGTCGCCCCAGGTATCGTTTTCGATGGCTGTCTTCCCGTGGCCGACATGGTCATCGGCAGAAACGATGTATCCCGCATCGACAAAACTGGAGATCATGTGCAGATATCTTCTGGAGTGCTCACCAAATCCGTGTATCAGCTGAACGATCCCCCGAGGCTCTTCTGCCGGCACGTAGATCCAACCGTATACCGTATCACGCTCATTGAACGATGGGAAAGTAATTTCATGCAGCATTTTTTTGCTCCTTTCTCTGAAAACAGCAAGTCGTTACTGGCCCAATTATACTCCATTGCCATAGTTGATAAAGGCACATCCTTTACTAATATTTTACTTAACTCACCGATTGACAATATGATATCTTATTGATATCATTCAGATACATTCAGTGTGCTGATAACTGAAGGAATCTATTTGAGGAGGAAATTTTTATGGAGGAGAAGATCTATAAGAGCCGCAAGCTCGGCATGCCGGTGCTCGTCCTTGTGCTCGCTTTGTATGGTGTGGCGATCGCATACCTGATATCCGTTGCCGCTTCGGGCGGAGACAGCAGCACACCGCTGTTTCTCCTGAGCATAATATGGATATCTCTTGGATGGCTTCTGCTGCTCGGACTGAGGGTGATCAGGCCGCAGGAGGCTGCCGTTCTGACGCTTTTCGGAAAATACGTGGGAACGTTGAAGGAACCCGGATTCTATTTTGTAAATCCATTCTGCACTACCTTCAACCCCGCCGCGGAAACGAAGCTGAACCAGAGCGGAGACGTGGACGACGAGAAGAAAAGCCTTTTCAAGATAAAAGGCGGCAACAACGATGTCGGTCAGGCTGGCGTTAGCAAGAAGATCTCTCTGAAGATAATGACGCTCAGCAACAACCGCCAGAAGATAAACGACTGCCTCGGCAATCCCGTAGAGATCGGCATCGCAGTGATGTGGAAGGTGAACGACACGGCCAAGGCCGTTTTCAACGTGGACAACTACAAGGAATACCTCTCGCTCCAGTGCGATGCGGCGCTGAGGAACATCGTGAAGATCTACCCTTACGATGTCGCCCCGGGTGTGGACACGACCGGAGACGGGCTGGCAGATGAAGGAAGCCTTAGAGGATCCAGCGAGGAAGTGGCCCTGAGAATCCGTAACGAGATCCAGTCGAGAGTGGAGTTTGCAGGGCTTGAGGTTGTGGAAGCGAGGATAACATATCTCGCATACGCGCCTGAGATCGCGGCCGTGATGCTCCAGAGGCAGCAGGCCTCCGCCATAGTTGACGCCAGGAAGATGATCGTCGACGGTGCGGTCGGCATGGTCGAAATGGCTCTCGACAGGCTCAACGAAAAAGGAGTCGTCGAGCTCGACGAGGAGCGAAAGGCCGCCATGGTCTCGAATCTCCTGGTGGTGCTCTGCGGAAATCACGACGCACAGCCAGTGGTAAATTCAGGTTCGCTGTATTAAAATCAGATTCGTTTGACAGCAGAAGATCGGAGCAGGAAGGTACAGATGAGTCCAAAGAAACAGATCCCATTGAGAATAAGCGAGAAGCTGTATGACTCGATCGCCGCGTGGGCGGAGGATGACTTCAGATCGGTGAACGGCCAGATCGAGTACCTGCTCACGGAGTGTGTCAGGCAGCGGAAGAAAAACGGGAAATACGTTTCGGAGCATCTGGACGAGCCTCCGGAGCTGGACATAAAGTGAGTCGCAAACAAAAATGCCGTTGACCTCGAGGTGTATTGCCAGAGATCAGCGGTATTTTTTCTCGGAATGAGGAAACAGCGATATAAAAAAACAAGGCCGTCACACACGTGACAGCCTTGCCCAGATGATATCTTTTTACTCTGGCAGAGATATCTGCCATTTTCACTGTATCCGTCTATGCCTCGACCTCGTCTTCCTTTTTCTCGACCAGTGACGTTGCGGTCCTTATACTCAGGAGACCAGCACTTTCCGCCGACACGGTTACTCTTCTCCATTACCATGTAGTTCTCGTATCCCTTCTTTTCAAGATACATAGCTGCGCTGAGACCGGCAGGACCGCCGCCAATGATACAGATTCTAGCGTTCTTATCCGTTACAAGACCTCCAATAGATAAAAAATGTCCGCGATGAACAGGACCGGCCGGGTTTTAAATTGCCGTTCACGCCGAACAGATCGTTAATTTATTTACATTGTACCAATGGAATTTTTTGTTTCAATGGGCGTACAAGGGAATTTGAAAAGTCGAAAAAAAATGGTTCAAATGTTGCTACAAAAGGGATGCGGGAGTTTGATATTTTAGTCACAATATAGTGTTCTGTACATGAAACTGGACACATGGTCCAGAAAGGGATGAAAATGCGATGAAAGACTATCAGACGGCGAACAAACTGAAAAAGGTCGCAATAGATCTGTTCAAGGCTCACGGCTAAAGCAACGTATCTGTCCGGCAGATATGCAATGCTGCCGGCGTGGCGCGCTCTACTTTTTACAGCATGTACCGCAGCAAGGACGACCTGGTGATCAGCATATACACGGTCGAGATGGACTCACCGGAAAAGTCCCTTGAAGAGCTGGTACATATGAAAAACGACCTCGAACGGCTCTGGGCCATCTATTCAAAATATGTTGAACTGGCCATTACAGTCGGACCCGAGGTCAGTGCTGCGCTGATGAGCATCGAGCTGAACAACAACGTGGGGATATGCGACGCCATGAAAAAAGTGCGCCGGTATACGGTGGCGCTGTGTCAGAACTGCCATGAACAGGGTCTGGTAATGAATCAGTGGGTGGCGGAGCATCTGATCCCGATGGTCTCAGCAGCGATAACATATGAGACCTACGAGTGGTGCAGGTGCAAGGGGGACTACCCGCTCCGGGAAAACGCCCGCATGACATTTGCGGCACTGCTGAACGTCCCGGAAAAATACAGACCTTAATGACGTCGCCAACGGGAGTTCGGGAGTTCTGAAGTCCGAGAAACGGCTCTGGCCGGCTGTTTTATCTTCTGTTCCTGTTGAACTTCCTTGCCTTTTCAGACATCGCTGCCAGACGCTCCGGGGAGAGCTCGTTCAGGTGCATCAGATCGTCCAGGAATTCCTCCATGGAGTCTCTGTAGCGCATCTTCGCCGCATCCATGAAAAAACTGGTTATCACTCCTGTGAGGATCGCGAATACCAGCATGGAGTATATCGCCAGAAGTATCGTCATGAGGCGGCCGATAAACGTCACCGCAACGTAGTCACCAAAGCCTATGGTCATGACGCTCACGAAGGAATACCACACCCCTTCACCAAAGGTCTTTATCCCCGGCTCACTTACGGTGATGATCAGTGCGGACAGGAAGAAAAAAACCAGGTAGACCCTGAGCACTCTGTCTGCGTGGGTCCGGCTGTAGATGTTCCGTATCATTCTGAGCTGTTTCATTCTTTTTTCTCCTGTTTGTATATGGCAGGCCGTAAATTCCGTGGTCTGTGCTTATCTATTCTGGCAAAAAAGCGATTTCCCATAAGCACAGACGGGCGGCCGCCACGTGTTTAGAGTTTGTGTCACCACTAAGTATACATGTTATCGGTTCCGAGCAGTACTTTTCCGGGAATCGTGATTCTGTACTGCTCGCGGAAACCGCCTCGAGCAGTACTTTTCCGGGATTCGCGATTTGTACTGCTCACGGATCACGCCTCGGGCAGTACTTTTACAGAAACGCACACTTTGTACTGCTCGCGAATCACGCCTCGGGCAGTACTTTTACAGAAACGCACACTTTGTACTGCTCGCGAATCACGCCTCGGGCAGTACTTTTACAGAAACGCACACTTTGTACTGCTCGCGGATCACGCCTCGGGCAGTACTTTTACAGAAACGCACACTTTGTACTGCTCGCAGATCACGCCTCGAGCAGTACTTTTCTGGGAATCGTGATTCTGTACTGCCCGTTGCCAGATTTACATAGTATTAAGTCCAGTAGTAAAATACCATTGAATTTCTGTTGATGCCACTATAAAGAAAGCTGGATCTGCAAGAAAACACCCATCGTTCAGTTATCGGGGAGACTGCTCATGAGCTACGGAGAAAACATCTCAAAAAAACATGCGAACGATCAGATCAGTCAGTCCGTGAAAGACTCCGGTCTGTCTCAAGGAGTTTTCTGGATCACAGACCTGGATGACATCCGTAACAACACTTGCTATTGTTTTCCGATCCCCTGCACCCCGGATGGCGTCAACACCGGCGACACTTCTCACCTGGACGCAAAGTCCGGGGCCACATACAACCACGAGAAGCTGTGGTCGAGGCTTCCGTCAGAGCTCACCCACAACAGGCCCTTTGATCACTACCCGAGAGGTCGCGTGCAGATCAGGAACGGAAAAGCAGTCATTTTCCTCAACCCGAACATCGCCACAGAGGAAGTGAAGGATTTTATTATCGGAGAATTCCATCTTACTTCAGAAAACGGAATCCATTCAGTCTCTGTCAAGGCAGATGGCAGCAGCCACTACATGTGCCATCTGGACCAGTCCAAGTGACAGGCATCAGTCATATTTATTCTACAAAATTACATTCATCTTTCAGAGTCAAAAAAGCAACGGAACGCAACCCTATTCTAATCGCAAAGTGTTGCGCTTCGTTGGTTTTCCAATGGCTTATTTTCACAGAAAGCGAGTCAAATGTCTCAGTTCGAATTTAAAATGCTGGATCTTGATCAAGAGACAAAATTGCCGATGAAGATAACAGCGATCGCAACTGGGCACACATATTTTACGCATATCTTCAGCCATGTGCGCTGTAACGGACTGCTGACATTTGCAGCATCCAGCATATTCTCTATTCCCCAGACCCATCCTGAGAATATCGCTATGATGAACGCACCTATTATAACGAGATAGTTGCAGGTGAAAACATCCATTTTGTCGAACAGATCCAGGCTGAATATCGAAATGCTCCCGACCACAATGTCTCCGGCGACCGTCACTGCAAGCGCTTTTTTCCTGCTCCATCCATACATATCCATCAACGTGTTTACTATGGCTTCTGCCAGGCTTATCGATGATGAAAAAGCGGCAAAAAAGAAACCCACATAGAAAAGTGTTCCGATGATCCTCCCACCTGCTACTGCGTTAAATGCATTTGGTAATGTTATCAATGAAAGACTCACACCAGCTGCTGGCTCGAGATCAAACGCAAAGCAGATCGGGAATATCATCAATCCGGCAAATATTCCAGCGATTATTATGGACACACTTATTATCGAACAGTCCTTTAATAAATGCTCTTTTTCGTTATTTACACAGCTCCCAAATACCATTGACGCCAGCATGCCTATCCCAATTGCGAAAAAAGCCTGCCCCAGAGCTGCAGTAAATGATGAAAAATGGAATTTGGATATATCGGGATCAAAAAGAAATTGCAGACCTGCGAACGATCCCGGGAGCCTGAGCCCAATTATTATACATACTACCATTATCACGCCGAGGGAAGGTATCATTACTTTGCATATTTTCTCCACTCCACCCTGCAATCCACGGCTTACAACGATCGCAAGAAGCCCCCAGGCAATGGCAGCTCCAAGAAACATTACAGGCCTGTTTACATTAAGAGCATCAAATGAACTTCCCACTTCTGATGCATCCATTCCACTGAAGAACCCTGTAGCGGTCCTCCATATGTAGATTATTACCCATGCGTAGATCGGTGTTGTGTACGCATTTATCATCCAACCGGCAGCGAGGTGAACATATCCTGCAAGATGCCATCTGCTCCCTGCAGGTTCCAGTGCCTTATAAGCCACCACAGCAGTATGCCGCGATTTGAATCCTATGGACATCTCCGCTGTCAATAGAGGTATTCCTACGAGCAGGATCACAGCAATATACGTCAGAATAAACAGTGCGCCACCATTTGTGCCGCACACATATGGGAATCTCCAAAGACTGCCCACCCCTACAGCAAAACCGATCATCGTCATAAGGAATCCGAAAATACTCCCGAACCCCTTGTTTTTTTCTTTTTCCATATCGATCACCTGACAAACTGTCTGTCTTGTCCTGAATTATCAGGAAGCAATCACTCGATAGTATTAATGCGGACATTAAAGCCAGGCAATAATGTCCGCATCCTTAAAGGCTTCGTGTTTTTTTACCAGTTGATATCATCAAGAGTCTTGTCGCCGTAGATAATGTCATTGGCAAGTCTATAGGCGTTTTCTACAGGTGTGATTCCAAGTTCATCTGCCATCTGAAGGTTTTCGTATGTGGATTTTGGCATGATGTTGTCAATATCTTCATACAGTCTCTCCTGAGTTGCATCCTTTCCATATACGTATTCGTGATAGCCGCAGATAACACCTGCCGTGTTATGCCACCACTCTACCTGGAACACTATATCCCTGGCTTTCAGCTTCTCGGCGAGCCTGATCTCCTCTTCGGTGCTGGAAGCCTTTAATCCGTTGTTTGATGAGCCCCAGATGTATTTACAGTTGAGTTTTGGAATGGTCTCATCTGAGAACTGTCCACCGATAGCGCAAGGACAGAGGATATCACACGGAGTGAAATATGCCCCTTCGAGAGGGATGGCCGTGATATCATCAGAATGCTCTTCAACAAACTGATCCGCTCTCTTCGGATCAAGATCGGTCACGTACAGTTTTACGTTTTCCTGAAGCAGGTATTCACCCATATACCAGCCTACGGCACCGAGCCCTATGACCGTGATGCTCTTTCCATCCAGACTCTCTGTTCCTTCTTTGTATTTTACGGCCTGTTTCATGGTCTTGTAGACACCATAAGCTGTTGGCTTTCCCGTTTCCCCTAATACAGAAGTCTTAGGGCCATTGGTAAATTGTGCAGAGAAGTATTCGTTTTCTACATCAGCAAGCTCCGTCGGGAAGTTCATGTCAGGTCCTGTCATTGTCCTGCAGCTGTCGATGCAGAATCCCAGGAACCCTACCTTCTTCAGATCATTCAAATCTATTGGATCCATCATTACCGTCTGCTTGCAGCCACCCATGTTGATATGTCCTGCAACGTTCTTGAAACTCATTCCACGTCCCAGGTTAAGTCCGTCAATGATCACATCGATCTCATTTTCGTTTCTGTCGTGACGACGGATACCGCCTGCCAGAGTAGCGTGCAGCTTATTATTTAATCCAAGCTTTCTGGAATGTTGGTTAGACAAATAAAGAATGTTATATCCATCGTGATAATAGGCCTCTATTCCGAAATGCTTACCTTTTCTGATCAGTTCCTGGATCTCATCCAGGTAATCTTCAAGATCATAATTGGCAAACATCTGCCTTACCTGTTTTGTGTTGTAATACTGCACATCATCGGTGAGGATACTCTCAACGAAAAAATCCTTGTTATACCTGGAAAAATCCAGATCCGGCTCCCACTGCTTCATCGCTTCCATCGTGAATCGATCTGTTTTGTAGTCATAACGAATTTTCAGAGTTGTGAGGCCTTCAGCCTTCATCGGCACGGTAATGCTGCGTTTCATAACATTTCCTCCTTGCAGAAAAGTACGCTCAACAATACTTTATATGTATTGTGTTTCATGTTGTGTGCACACTTACTTTCCCATATTTCTCTCCATAAGTCAATACCGCCTTGAAAGAAAACACAAAAAAACATCCCATCATTATGGTGAGATGTCACGGTCGAATATCATCTGTCGATCGTCTGCGGCTCGGTGTTTTCGTAATGTTCATTGTAGTGTTCCCGTAACAGCTTTTCGACTGATGCAGAATCATTATTTTTTACTGCCTCTATCATTCTGGCATGTTCCTGCAGTTTCTTCTCCAGATTATCCTCATTTTTCCAGTATGTATGCCTGACATAAAGATACAACAGGTAATTGTTATTATCGAAGATTTTCAACAGCTTTTCATTACCTGTGATCTCGACAAATGAACGGTCGAATTTGATCGTACTGAAAATATATTCATCCTGGTCTTCCTTGTTCCTTGCAGCCAGCTGTGCTTTGTACCTGTCATCCAGCATTTCATAAAGCCCATGATCTCTGCCATCTTTGTGAGCAACATGGTATCCTCCAATGAGAATAATACTGATAGCTTCATTCAGATCTGCCATTTCTCTTTCGTTCTGTTCGATCACCCTGAATTTGTTGTTGAGACTGGTCGTTAGCAGCCCTTCTGCGACCAGCATCGTCAATGCCTCTCTTATTGGAGTGTTGCTGATCCCAAGCTCTTTTGACAGAGCAAGTATTTTTATCTCTTCCCCAGATTTATAATATTGTGAAAAAATCCTGCTTTTCACCAGAGAATATACCTGATCTTTCATGCTGGACCTTTGAATTTCTGCCATAACGGTTTTCCTTTCAAAACGTTAACTATGCATACTACACAATTACCATACAACAGATTTTTTTGATTTTCAATTGCCTGCCTTATCATTTGATCACTATCGCGTATAATTATGTTGTTATTTGGGTGGACTTGTTCATCAGTATCAAACGTAGTATCTTCGGAGAAACCATTTCAACATTAAAGGATCATCATGAAGAACTCTAAGATCATGCACCTCTATGCTATCGGTACCATTTTGTTGTGGGCCACCGCATTTCCGATCACCAGGATCGTTGGAAAGGCAATGGATCCCATACCGCTTGGCACGATCCGCTGCACCGCAGCAGCGGTCTTCCTGATAATAGTCGGCATCATAAACAGGATCAGACTCCCGAAAAACTTCCGCGACGGATGCCTCCTGGCTCTAGCCGGGGCGTGCGGCTTCGGGTTCTACATGATCTTTTTCAACACGGGAATAATGACGCTCACATCCGCCACCTCCAGCATAGTCATCGCCACGACTCCTGTGATGACCGCCCTCGCGGCCAGCCGGATCTACGGCGAAAAGCTCACCGGGATCGGATACGCAGCTATCGCCTGCGCCTTCCTGGGAGTGGGCGTGCTTTTACTCTGGGACGGCACACTCTCCATAAACGTGGGAGTGCTCTGGACACTCGGGGCGGCTGTCCTCTTCTGCTGCTACAACCTGCTGAACAGGAAGCTGCAGGCCGATGGATACTCTTCCGTGGAGATCATGACTTACGCGATGATCAGCGCTGCCATCATTCTCATCATCGCGGCTCCGCATGCCTTTTCCGATTTCGCCGGGATAGGCAATGTGGACAAGGCGCTGGCGCTCTACATGGGGATCGTTGTCAGCGCCGTCGCATATTTCCTGTGGGCCAAGGCATTTGAACACGCGCGCCACACCAGCGACGTGACCAACTACATGTTCCTTACGCCACTTGTTACCACGGTTCTGGGCTTTGTCATGCTCAGGGAGATCCCGGACTGGGGCACGGTGGTCGGCGGAGCGATGATCATCTCCAGCGTGGTGGTGTTCAACCTCAAGGGGAAAGCCAACTGATGCTCTTTTAACGAAACAACCGCCCCCGTCGTTCAATGTGTATCTATTCGGTGCTACTATAGATGAGCACTTTTGATATACCATCAGACGAGGGGGCGATTTTTTTATGGAAAAAGAGACTGTCACTAATGCCGAGGTGGACGAACACAGCAACCTGATAGTGGATCCGAAGGCGAAGACAATGAGCAGGCACAAGACGGAAGGGCTTGCCGCGCTCATCTTTCTTCTCGCCATTGGAATGCTGACCGTATCGGGAGACTTCCTGGGTCCGGCTCATTCATCCATATTCAAATACATCGAAGTCTACAGCTCATTCCTGCTGCTTCTGACATACATCGTGCCGTTCATCATTTTCATGAGATGGCTATGCAAAAAATATTCGATCGGCGGACTTGAGCTCCTGCTGGCCGCGTTCTGCGGCGCTATAATTCCCACACCTTTTGCAGGTACCCTGAACGACGACTTCACCCACAGCATGTCTCACCTCATGGGGCACTACTACCACGATGCGTGGATGGGCTCCGTGGAGGTCGGGATCGTGGAGGAGCTCCTGAAGCTCGGCACCACCGCGCTCATACTGTACGTTCTCGGGCGAAGATCGCTGAAGAACTATGTGAGCATCGGAATGTGCGTCGGCATGGGCTTCCAGATAGAGGAAGACATTTCCTACATCACCCAGAGCGGCTTTAAGCACGTGAACGAAGCGTTCCCTATCGCGATCGGCAGGATCCAGGGGTCGCTCGCATCACACTGGTCCTACGCCGCAATCACGGCCGCCGGCCTGTACCTCATCGTCACCGCCCGGGGCGACAGGAAGAGGCGGAACCGGGGGATCGGCCTGATCGTTCTGGTCATGGCGGATCACTTCCTGTACGACACGCCGATAGGCGAGATAAACCTTTTCAGCGCGCTCTTGTCCGTTGCGATTCTTGTGCCGCTGGTGCTGATCTTTAAAAGTCCTGAGATGTCATCGGCGGATGCCGGTACCAACAGCGACGACGGGTGCAGCGACCGCCACGGCGATGCCGCAAACGCATCTCTATAGAGAAAGGATTTTTTACCATGGCAAAACGAAGAAGGCCTAAAATAAGGCTCACGATCACAGACCGCCGCGGAAGGATGGGATGTCACCGAGGCCACCACGTTGGCGAGGTGTTCGACTACGACGAAGACCGTGGGAAAATATGCCCTATGGCCATGCACTGTGCCTTCCCTTACATAGATATTCTGAGATACGGAGGGACAATACCGGGACAGCCGGAGGGGACGGCTGAGTTCTGCTGTTCTGACGCGGACACCATAATGGTTTTCAAGGCCGAGATCGTGGATCCGGACGATCAATAGATCAAGCCCGACATCAATGTCTTTCAGTAAGGGCTTTCATATAGATTGTTAATGTGTTAACATAGCACCATGTTGTTTTCAATTCATTTGATGGCATCCATGAGATTTCCTTATGAGGAGGAGGAACTGACATGAGAGGCATTTTATGAAAGGTATGATTCGTTATGGAGAACAATGGTAAGACACGGAGTAAGCGTTCCGCTATTATCATCATGGGCCTCGCCCTATTTGCTACACAGTTTGGAGCCGGAAACCTGATCTTCCCTCCGTTCCTGGGAAGAGATACAGGCTCCCACTGGTTCATCGGATTTATTGGATTCTTCCTGATGGACGTAGGACTCGCAGTTGCCGCCATTATTTCTGTAGTGGCCAACAAAAAAGGCACGATGGACGGCGTCACCGACAGGATAGGAAAGATCCCAGGTAAGATAATGGTCAGTGCAATCATCATCTGCCTCGGACCGCTGATCGCCATCCCGCGTACAGCCGCCACGACCTACGAGATGGGTATAAAAGCACTTTTACCATCCATCCCGCTCTGGCTCTTCGGACTGATCTTCTACGGGATCACGCTCCTGCTGGTGATCAGGCCTACCAAAGTAGTCGACATCATCGGCAACTACCTCACACCTATTCTTCTCGCAGTTATGGTGCTGCTGATCGTTGCAGGCATCATTCACCCTATCGACACTGCCACTCTGGTACACGGCGCTAAGCCTCTGAATGCCGGTATCGTCAACGGATACCAGACACTGGACGGCATCGGCGGAGTTCCTCAGGCTCTGATGATGATCACCGCTGCCACCGCATACGGCTATACGAAGAAAGAGGACATCCGTGATACCGTCGCCGGTTCGGCTCTGATCTCTGGTACCCTCCTGGCGCTCGTATACGGCGGACTAACATATCTGGGCTCCACAGTTTCCGGCGTTGCCGCAGCACAGGGCCTGGATCAGGCACCTCTTCTCATGTTCATCACAGGAAAGCTCCTGGGCAACTTCGGTGCCATCGCCCTCACTATCATCGTACTGATGGCATGCCTGACGACATCCATCGGACTCTCATCAGTAGTGGGCGACTATTTCGAGACACTTTCCAACGGAAAGCTGCAGTATAAGAAGACAGTTGTCACTGTCATCATCATCAGCTACGCGCTTTCCAACTTCGGACTGACTAACATCATCAAGCTTGCAGGACCTATCCTGGGCATCCTGTACCCGCCGATGATCGTGCTGGTCATCTTCGCCCTCCTGGACGGAGTCGTAAAGAACGACCACATTGCAGGACTGGGAGCATATTTCGCCCTGGCGGCGAGCCTTATGGCCAACCTGCCTATGGGACCTCTTTCCGACTTTATCGCAAAGATGCCATTCGCATCTGACGGCCTGGGATGGATCGTTCCGGCCCTGATCGGATGCATCATCGGAGCGTTCATCAAGATGCCGGCAGACCATGAGAAGATCTCGGATAAGATCAGAAAGGACATGGAAGACGGTATGGATCTCGACCTGAACAACTGATCCGGAAAAAAATTGAATACTATCGTCAGGGTCACTGCGCTTCTCATTTTTCCGCAGTTTCCCTGAATGAAAAGGCTGCAGAGCAGGGCAATGCCGTTCCGCAGTCTTTTTTATTTACCAGATCCAATACAAGGTGATACTTACACAGATTTTTGTGCATGAGCTTCATATTCCCGCGATTGACGGCGGGAGAAACGGGTCCTAAAATGATACCCGAAAAAAGGACTGGAGGTATTTTGTATGTTTGGGCTTGGAAAAGCATATCCGTATATCGGCGGCGCGGAGACCGGCGACCCGCGGTCCGACCGGAAAAACGCCGTTAAGATCGGCGACTCGCAGTTTGGCGACGAGGCGTTCTATTTTTACAAGGACGGCACGCTCTTTTATATTCCATACTCTGCCGTCACATCAGTCGCCTCTCTTATGATGCCGGAACACCATTCCTGCTGCTCCGGCGGCAGCACCATCGACGTTCCAACAGTCATGGTCCACTGCGGCAGCGAGAGCGTTAAGCTCTCATATACCAGCACAGAATCAGGCGACAGAGCGGAAAAGATCATACAGGAAAAGATGTCCCGCTGAGCTCAGGTCCGTGCGTCAGATCAGTATGCCCTCCAGGTGGTCCATCTCGTGCTGGCAGATCTGGGCGGGCCACCCGCTGAGCTTCAGCTGCTGCTTCTTCCACTTCATGTCGTAGAATTCCACCCGGATGTTTTCATACCGGGTGGTTTTTCTGGTTCCAGCAAGCGACAGGCACCCCTCCTCTGCCTCATAAGGAGTGTCCTTGCTCACGATGACCGGATCGAACATCACCACGTCTGCCATCCCGATATTCACGATTATCACCCGCTTCTTTATCCCTATCATGTTCGCGGCCATGCCCACGCACCGGTCGCGGTTCGCCGCCAGGGTATCCCGCAGGTCGGTCCCGACCTGGAGATCCTCCCGCGTGGCCGGCTCCGACTTCTGGCTGAGGAACAGCACGTCTTTCATTATTGGTCTGATCACGTTCTTCTCCCTTCACGTTCGCATTTGGTGTATATTATTATCATCCATTTATATCTGTTGCGCAAACTCACAGTAAGATCCAGGAGGCATTTCTCATGATAAAGATATATGGCATGGAGACCTGTCCTGACTGCACTTTTGTCGAAGAGCAGATCGAGGGCAAATCTGAATTCCAGGTGATCGACATCGGCGAGCACGTTAAGAACATGAAGGAATTCATAAGTATCCGCGACGTGGATCCGGCATTCGACGAGATAAGGGGCACAGGATCGCTGGGGATCCCATGCTTCGTGCGGGAAGACGGAAGCGTGACTCTCGCGCCGGAGGACGTGGGTCTGAAGAGCAGAGAGAAGAGCGCGTGCCGCATAGACGGCAGGGGATGCTAAACTTTTTTCAGGAGGAACACACGGCAAAGATGAATATCGACGAATCAGCATACATCGCCCCGGGAGTGAAGCTCTCCGGGGATGACATAACCATCGGCAAAAACAGCAGCGTGTGGCACAACGCCGTGCTCCGCTGCAGCGGCGACAAACACATCCGCATCGGCGACGACACAAACATACAGGATCTGTCCATGGTGCACGTGTCCACGACCTGCTCCACGGATGTCGGCGACGGTGTGACCGTCGGGCACATGTGTATCATCCACGGCTGCACCATCGGCGACAACACCCTGATCGGCATGGGGTCCACCATAATGGACGGCGCGAAGATCGGCAGGAACTGCATCATCGGCGCCGGTTCTCTGGTGACTAAGGGAAAAGATATACCCGAGGGGTCCATGGCTTTCGGCCGTCCCGCGAAAGTGATCCGCCAGCTCACAGACGAGGAGATCCGGGGCATCAGGTCGTCTGCCGAGGAGTACATCGAGGAATCCAGGCTCCAGATGGAGCATCTTTAACAGCCATGACGAACACTGCATACGAAAAGATCGTGAATGAATGGCGAAGCAGGCCCCTGAACTCGCCTTCGGACGTGGATACCGTGCTGGACAATTTCAGGGTGCTTTTCGCGTACAATTCGAACAAGATCGAGAACCCGGATACCACCTGGCACGACACCCGTGAGATCTTCCTTAACGGGCGCGTCACCGGGTACACCGGAGAACTCCGGACGCTTTTTGAAATACAGAACCAGAAGAACTGCTACGGCTTCCTAAGGAACAAGATAGTCGGCCGCGGAGCCGTCACTCCGGATCTGATAAAGGAGACGCACCGGATCCTTATGGCAGGGTGCTATGATGAGGCGAGGTGGGATCAGGGTGAGCGGCCGGGAAAATACAAGATCCATGACTATGTGACCGGAGATGGTGTCGGTGCCGCTCCCGAGGATGTTCAAGTCGAGATCGAGAGTTTGTGTCATGAAATAGAAGTAGTTCCGAATGATAGGATACTCACCGCAGCAGCATACTTTCACCTGAGATTCGAGTCCATCCACCCCTTCGCTGATGGGAACGGCAGGACCGGAAGGACTCTGATGAACTATTACCTGATGACGCACGGATATCCTCCGACTATCATTTACGAAGAAGACAAAGTGACCTATTACATGGCTCTGGCTGTCTACGACAAGACTGAAGAGATCAGTGGATTCGAGGATCTTCTCCGGGAGCAGACTGTAAAAACATGGTCGCGGGCTCCAAGGCCGGGGAAAAAGCTTATGACTTTCCTGTAAAAATCTTAGTGATCACGCCAGATCGCGATATGGCGCACACTCAAAAAGAAGGCGAATCGCTCTCTTTTTTTCATGAAAAACATATCTTTCTAGTGATGGTTCCGCCTGTTTCTCGATAGCCTTGAAAGAGGCGGCCTGTGCCGTTATGCCTCTCTCCCGTGACATATGCCCCGATAATATTCCAGGAGTTCCTGCACTCGTGGGTCATCTTTTTTGTCCTCCGGACAGACTGCATAGACGGTCCACGGTATTGAGTCTTCTATTTCCACGCAGCGGAGGTCTTTTGACCAGGCCGTGGATCTGTGGAAATCCACATCCACTCCTGTGCCCTGCCTTTCTGCGGTGAACTTGTATATCAGCTCACCTTCCATCGTCTTGATGTGTATATCCGGGGTGAAGCCTACCTCGCTGCATCGTTTCAGGATAGCGTGATAGCTGTAGAACCTCTCGTTGAGGGTTATCAGCTTTTCGCCATCCAGGTCACGCATCTCAACGGAGCTCTTGTCATACATCGGGTGCCCGGGGTAGAACACTGCGCTGAAAGGGCGGCTGAATATCTTTTCCATGTGCAGCTTATCGCTGTCTATCTTTCCTATCACAAAAGCAACGTCCAGGTCCTTCCGCAGGATTCTTTCCCTGATCTCATCGTTGAGGTCCTCCGTCCACTGAGTGTAGTCCAGCAGGTGTTTTTCCTTGAACCTCTCCATCCTGTCAATATCGAAGATGTTGAGCACGCCGCAGGAATATCCTATGCGAAGCTTATTTTCTCCTCTGCTGATCCTCTGCATCTCCATCTTGATGTCCTGGAGCTCGTTGATCAGCCCTGAGCACCTGCTGTAGAAAAGCCGGCCGCTCTCTGTTGGCATCAGCCCCTGCTTCGTACGGTAAAACACCGGAGCACCGAGTTCCTCCTCCAGACGATCAAGAACTTTTCCAAGCCCCTGAGGGCTCATATACAGCGCTCCCGCCGCCTTGTTCAGGCTCCCCATCTCGTAGCAGGCAATAAAATATCCGATCGTCCTGGTGTCCATAAGCATCCTCCTTTCCGAAGATTATAATCTACGGACCGCTGCGCGGGTATAGTGTATAAACAAAAAGTTTATACGTTTCTACCGACTTCTGATAGTCTCCGGGGCGAGATATTGATAAATTATAGACGATCCGGATGAACGATTATTTCACAAGATCACCAGGCTTTCAACATCTCCAATGTTTTCAAGATCTGGGCCATGGTGACATTCGTGGTTCTGACCGTAAGCATCTTCGTTCCGTATGTTAAGTGGGGCAACGCATCAGCGGCGGCTCTCCACCTCAAGGAGGGCACCATCGGATTCAAGCTGGTAGCCGGGATCATCCCGTCCCTCATCCTCAACACATTTAACACTGTCATCGTATCCGGTGCCAGCATCATGTACAGCGAGACGATACCGGCCGCTGCACAGACCGGGATCTGGATAGAAGCGATCATCCACGACTGGCCGATATGCCTCGTCGTATCCTACATTGCAGCCTTCGCTGCAGAGGCCATCGGCAAAAAAGTAGCAGAGAGAAACATGCTCTCCGCCTGACGCATCCTATCGACCGGCGCCTCCAAAGCTTTTTACAGAAAGAAACATCACAGAAAGGAATCATCATGAACACTAAGTACCCTCACCTTCTCCAGCCTATCACCCTGGCCGGGACCACATTCAGGAACCGCATCTTCTCCGCACCGATGGGCGGCACGGACATCACCCCGGACTGCTCCATCGGGCCGAAGACCACGAAATTCTATGAGCTTCGGGCAAAAGGCGGTGCCGCTGCAGTGACAGTTTCCGAGTGCGTAGTTCACGAGACGGATGGAAGTCACATGTTCCGCCTGAGGCTCTCCGTTCCGGGCAGCCTGCCGAGTTTCACCTACACTGCCGACGCCATCAGAAGGCACGGAGCCATCCCTTCGGTGGAACTTTCCCACTCCGGCCAGTTCGGCGGCACGTATCTCGCGGACAAGAACAAGCAGCACTCCCTCGTGCAGTACGGACCTTCCGCCAGGATCAGGGAAGACGGAGTAGAGGTGAAGGAACTGACGAAGGAGCTGATTGACGAGATTGTTGCCGCATATGGCGAGACCGCCGCACTGGCAAAAAGAGCTGGGTTCGAGATGGTCATGATCCACGGCGGACACGGCTGGCTGATCAACCAGTTCCTCTCACCACTCTTCAACCACCGCACTGACGAGTACGGAGGGAGCTTCGAAAACAGGGTTCGTTTCGCCAGAGAAGTCGCTGCATCTGTGAGAGCGGCCGTGGGTCCTGCCTTCCCTATCGAGTTCCGCATGAGCGGGGATGAGTTCGTGGAAGGCGGCTACCACCTGGATGAGGGAGTCGGGATCGCCCAGGCCATAGAGGAATACGTGGACCTCATCCACGTCAGCGCAGGAACGTACCAGAAAACTTTTGGAATAACCCATCCTTCGTGGTTCGAGCCTCACGGCAGGAACGTGTATCTGGCTGCGGAGATAAAAAAGCACGTTTCCAAACCTGTTGCCACCATCGGCGGTCTTAACGATCCGGCCATGCTGGAGGAGATCATCGCATCCGGCAAGGCAGACGTCGTGGAGATGGCAAGGGCTCTCCTCGCCGATCCCGAGCTGCCTCACAAGGTCGCCGAAGGAAGAGAGGACGAGATCGTACGCTGCCTCCGCTGCTTCACATGCATGGCGGAACGCGCCAATACATTTACACGCCGCTGCACCGTTAATCCTTTGATTGGAAGAGAAGACGAGGGTCTCGGTGAGGTCCAGCCGGCCCCTGTAAAAAGAAAGGTCCTCGTGGTCGGCGGAGGTCCCGGCGGCCTCTACGCGGCATATACCGCTGCCCGCCGAGGCCATGAGGTCATACTCTGTGAGGCAGGTGACCAGTGTGGAGGACTGCTAATCGGTGAATCCGCCCTGCCGCCTAAATATGAGATGTACCAGCTGGGCGGCACGTATGAACTCCTGGCAAGAAGAGCCGGAGTTGAGATCCGCCTGAACACGAGAGTAGACGCCGATTACGTGAAGAATGAGTCCCCTGATGCGCTGATCGTTGCCGCCGGAAGCTCCCCTGCAGTACCTCCGATCCCTGGTCTCAGAGAGAGCAGCAAGATGGTGGTTGCCGAGGATTACCATCTCAAGCAAAATGAAATTGGCCAGAAGGTCATCATTCTGGGAGGCGGTCTGGTTGGCTGTGAGCTGGCCGCAGTTCTGGGAGACCTGGAAAAAGAGGTGCACGTGGTCGAGATGAGGGACACCCTCTGCCCTGATGCCAACGTGCGCTACAGACCTCTGCTCATGAAGAAGCTGGAAGAGACAGGTGTCCACATCCACACCTCTTCGCCATGCCAGTCAGTGAACGACGACGGAATCGTGTGCAAAGACGCAAACGGCGACGAGTTCCAGATAGATGGAGATTCCATCATCTGCGCACTGGGACTCAAGGCTAAGACAAACGCGGTGGAGGAGCTGCGCGGACTGACTCCGCAGTTCGCATCGATTGGCAACTGCGTAAAACCTAACACCATAACCTACGCCGTGTACCAGGGATATCACGCTGCCTTGGACATACACTAAAATACGAGTGGATTTTAAAAAGTGGACAGGTACGGCCTGCTCCGCTTTTTTGTTTTCGTCACCGGATACACGATTGCAGTCTTATTTTGCAGAAAAGATCTTCCTTATGAATGACGTCAGCTTCTTCGCTTCTTTCGACAGGTGGTGCGGGTCGTACACCAGCTTCAGCGCCGTCATAAACACCTCGTCCATCGGCACGATGTAAAACGTGGAATCCTCCGGGATCTCGAATCTCGGAACTATGGCGAAGCCCTTCGACAGATTCACCACCAGCTGCTGGTTGGCGATGGAGTCGATGGTCCTGATGTCCCCGATATCGACACCGAATCTGCTTTTCAGGCCCGCCTTCGCGTATCTGTGATATGCCGGATCGTCGGTCTTAGTGATCATCGGAAGGGACTTGATCACGCCCTCCACCGAACCGAACCGCATCATCGCCGTCTCCGAGCAGATGAGACACTCTTTTTCCCCGGGAAGATCGATGGTCCTGAATGGTTTCATCTGAGCGTCATCTCCCTCCGGCCTTATGTTCAGCAGCAGAAGAACGTCCAGCTTGCCATCGCCCAGGTCCTCCACAAGGGCGTCGCGCTCGCCGAATGAGATGTCGAATACGATCTCGGGGTTGTTTGCCTGGAAAAGCTGGAATTCCGGAATGGAATGATGCTCTCCCTCGATGCCCGTGCGAATGCGGGGGCCGCTGGTGACGCGAAGGTCGCTTTTCACGTCCTCGTACATCGCGGACAACGTCTGCATCTTGTCGTAGAAGGCCTTACCCTTTTCCGTGAGGGTGCACCCCTTGTTGTTGCGGTAGAAAAGCTTGCATTCCAGCTCTGTTTCCAGGGAATTGATATATTTGCTCATGGCCGCCTGTGTGATCTGGCACTTCTGTGCAGCCTTCGTAAAGTTGCATAGCTCGGCAGCCGTAAAAAAATAGTTGATTTTGTCGATATCCATATGAAGTCCCCCCTCTTTACTGGTCCTGAAAACATTTTAGTCACCTGTGGCGCGCAATTCAACCAGAAATAACTTTTGGTTGTCGCACGATTTCTATTATTCATTTTTCATAGGACGACAAGCATGATAATCTCTTGGAGTATGTGATAGAAATGTTTAGTCTTGGAGAAAAATAATGGAAAACAAAAAATCAGGTAATCGCCTCAGAGCCACTACCATATCCATGGGTCTGGCACTGTTCGCAGCTCAGTTCGGAGCAGGGAACCTCATCTTCCCTCCGTTCCTCGGAAGAAACACAGGATCAGGATGGCTCATCGGATTCCTCGGATTCTTCATCATGGACGTAGGACTTGCTGCTGCCGCGGTACTGTCAGTAGTTGCCAACCGCAAGGGATCCATCGACGGTGTTGTAGGAAAGATGGGGAACAAGGCCGGAAAGATCATGATGATCGTGATCATCCTCTGCCTGGGACCTGGCGTGTGCATCCCGAGGACGGCTGCGACCACCTATGAGATGGGTATCCACCTCCTGATGCCTTGGATGCCTCAGTGGGTATTCAGTGCCATCTTCTTCGGCGCTACGCTCGCACTGGTCATCCGCCCTACAAAGGTAGTTGACATCATCGGAAACGTCCTCACGCCTATACTGCTGGCCGTGATGGTATTCCTCATTATCCTGGGTATCGTTCATCCGATCAGCTCCCCTGTGGCGATCCCTGATTCCGTGCCGATCCACGACGGTATCCTGAACGGTTACCAGACTCTCGACGGACTGGGCGGCGTGCTCATGACGCTGATGCTCATCACAGCTGCCGCAGGTCACGGATTTACAGACAAGAAGGATGTCACAAAGCTCATCGCCGGTGCGGACACCATCTCCGCAGTTCTTCTGGCGCTGGTATACGGAGGCCTCACATATCTGGGAGCTACCGTTTCCGGCATCAAGGCGTTCGCAGGCCTCGAGCAGGCACCTCTTCTCATCGCCATCACGAACAAGCTCATGGGCGGATACGGAGTCATCGCTCTGACAGTGATCATCCTCATGGCATGTCTCACAACTGCTATCGGACTTTCCTCCGTAGCAGGAAACTACTTCGAGGAGGCATCCGAGGGCAAGCTGAAATATAAGCCTGTTGTCATCACGGTGATCGCAGTGAGCTTCGCCATGTCCAACTTCGGACTTTCCACCATCATCAGCGTGGCAGCGCCTATCCTGGGCATCCTGTATCCACCGCTGATCGTGCTGGTGGTCATGGCTTTCTTCGACAGGAAGATCACCAACGACCGCATCGCCGGATGTGCAGCGTACTTCGCTCTCTTTGCCAGCATCATCGAGACCGTTGGCCTTCCAGGGACTCTTGGCAGCATCGTGGCCGCAATGCCTCTCGCAGAGTACGGTCTCGGATGGATCCTCCCGGCAGTTGTCGGAGGAGTCGTGGGAGCGTTCATACCTGCAAAGAAGCCTGAGTTCAACGTCGCAGAAGGCGCCGTTTTCACAGAGGCTGAGGCTGAGTAACCTAACCCGCACGGGTCAACGCAGAAAACTGAATACCGAATAAAAAAAATGGGGTGTCGCACTAGAACGTGAGGCACCTCTTTTTCAGTTCTCACATTTCGGAAAGGACGTCAGATATGGGGCTTATAGGACAAAAACGTGTTTATTTATTCCTTTGGAGAGAGGGGCCTCCCTCTTTTTATGGAGATCACCTTGAATAGTCACATTAGACAGTGGCACCACCCCATGGTGGGACAGTTGATATCAGAAGCGTCGGATATTACCCCGGGATCCGTGATAACTAACATGGCTTACCACTAGATTTCAAATATCAAAAAATTCGTTGAGACGTACAGGATTTTTCCGCATGCTGTTACGGCGAAAAATGGGGTTTCCGAATTCCAGTGGTGATCATGGTACTGATGCTTGCAAAGCACATGAAACTGTCCACCATAAATGCAATAAAAATCATCAAAATGAGATGTACAGAAGCAGCAATCGTAAGAATCATGCTTGTGATCTACCACTGGATTTAATAAAAAACGTTATCCCGCCGTAAAAAGCTCATGTTTTTTTGATCGACTACGGCGGGATATCAATGTTTTCCGATCCCGGGGTAACCAAAAAAAGGAGGGGCAAATAACACTTTTCATTCGGTATCCTCCTGATAATTCATTCTCAGAAAGATATAACGCCCATTCATGTTGAAATTTCAACCGTTAACATACATTCTAAACACGTTTTTTGTCCATCCTCTATCTTCTCGAACGTCTCCTCTTCCGGCGCTTTCTCCGCGCCACGGTCCTGAAATAGTACCTGAGGACCAGGAAAAGCAGTATCAATATCACTATGATCGCGGCCACAGCGTTGGAGATGTACAGATTGGATGTGAACCAGCCCTTCTCCACTTTCTGTGTGGTTACCACCGGCGTGGACGTTGCCAGCTTGCCATCTGCGTACACCTTGAGGGTGCCCACCGTCTCGCCCTTTTTCAGCGGACTCGTCACACCCGCCTTCTTCACGTACTTCGTCTTTACGCTGGACTCTTTTCCATCAGACGGATAGCTGTAGACGCTCTTCGCCGCCTTGACTGGTACCCTGGTGATCTTTCCGCCCCTGATCCACTTCTTGCCGAGGCTGTCTCCCTTAGCCGCCACGCGGAATCCCTTCACGGTCTGCCGCCCGTACTTGCAGAGGATGGCCATGTCGTCCGGCCTGTCTTCCTCGGTGTCGCCAAGGAGGACCATTATCATCTCGAGGCCGTTCTTGTCGTAAAGAACGGAGACGGTAGCCTGTCCGGTCTCCCAGAAACCGGTCTTTCCGGCCACGACACCGGAGTTCTTCTCCGTGAGAAGAGGCAGGTGGGTCTTGAACAACTCACTCTCCCTCTTGTTCGTGGCGGGCATTTTGTATTTCTTCGCACCGGCGATCTTCCTCACCGTGGGATTCTTCATGCATTCCTCGGTGATCTTCACGAAATCATCAGCCGTCGTGTAATGCCTGGTTATGTCGTCGGTAAGTCCGTTCGGGTTGATGAAGTGAGTGTCTGTACACCCGATCTCCCGCGCCCTGTCGTTCATCATGGCGACGAACTTCTTCTCAATTCCGGCGCAGGTCTCCGCCAGAGCGTAAGCCGCATCGTTCCCCGAGAGCATGAGGGTACCGTACAGGAGTTCCTCAACAGTGACCACCTCTCCCTCCTGAAGGGACATGGTGGAGCCCTCCTGCTCCGCCGCCTCCCTCGATACCGTCACCTTCTGGTCCATCGGAAGGTTTTCCACGGCGATGAGGGCCGTAAGGAGCTTCGTGATGCTGAAAGGAAGGTAGCGGGTATTCGCATCCTTCGAGTAAATGGTCTCGTCCGTATTGACGCAGTAGAGCGCCGCGGCGCCGGCGGTTATGTCGGGCTTAGAGACCTTTTTTCCTCCCACCTGCACCGTATCTCCATACGCCTGTGCGGCAGAAACCGTAAAAACCAGGCAGCAGATCATGCCGCAGACGAGTATCGCTCTGAATTTCGAGATCGCGATTTTTATTCTGTCTGTCATCGAACCGTCTTTCTAAAATCTTTCAAGTACTCTGTTTACAGCGCCGGAGGCTCAGTTCCCTCCGGGACTATCACCGGGAGGATCCCCGGTACCACGTCGACCTGGAGCCTTCCCGTGGAGAAGAACTCGCCGTCCACAACGAACTCCATTTTACCCTTGAGCGGCTCAATGGTCACGCTTTTTACCTGGGCATACGCGCCCAGCTCCGGAAAATCCTCCCTGTCGTTGAGTTTTCCCATCTTGTAGTCAGGGAAAAATCTGAAGAGCTTCCCGCGCCGGGTCTTCTTTATCAGAAGGAGCCCTTCGAGTCCGTCGTTTATCCTGCCGTGGGGGCAGCTCTCCACACCGCCGCCGCAGAACCTCCCGTTGGACACGGTGCACAGCAGCATGTCGCCGGTGAAAAAATCTTTTCCGTCTGCCTGGATCCTGAGGGAAGCTCCGTTGAGCTTCGCCGTGTTTATCCCCAGGGCGAGGAGATAGGAAAAGGAGCCTTTTACAAGCGGAAGCTCCTTCATGCGGTGCGCAAGGATGGCGGTGTTGCCATCGAGGCCGATGTTCAGGCCGTTGATGCAGAACCGTGATCTCTCCACGCCGCCCTCATGCCACGTGAGCCTCAGCAGGTCTGCCATCATCGGCGTTCCGTCGAGCTGCTTTTCTATGTCCAGAAAATCCTTCACGTCTCCGAAGTACCTGACGAAATCGTTTCCGCTCCCCACCGGGACCACGCCCAGGGCCGGCCGTGGCCCTTCACTTCCGTTCTCCAGGAGCTCTTCTGCTATCCCGTTGGCAGCCTCGTTTATGGTGCCGTCACCGCCGCAGGCGTATATCATGGCGCTGACGCCGGAATCCCTGGCGTCCCTGGCGATCCGGGCCGCCGTGTCCGCGGCGTCCATGGCACCGTTGGTGATGTGTATTCGAATGTCTCTCTTATCCTTTTTTATAAACTCCTCCAGGCGCTCCTTAAGTGCCTGGGGCTCTCTTCCTTTCCCTGATACCGGGTTTATGATGAAATCGTATCTCTTTTTTTCCATATTATTTTTTATCTCAAAACTCTGTAGATCAACGGATGTCCTGCCGGCGGCCGGCTGCCTGTGACGAACGCCTTCCGGCATTTCTCAGCCGCCAGTTCTGTCTTTTCCACGATGCTTCCGAAGACCTCCGCCAGCAGCTGACCCTTTTCCACATGATCCCCAACCTTCGCGTGAAGGATCACACCTGCGGTCTTCTCTATATCGTCTTCCTTGCGGAGCCGCCCCGCGCCTGCGAGCCTGGCGGCCTCGCCGATCTCCTGACCGCGGATGGCCGTGATGAAGCCATTTTCTCCTGCACGTATCCCGGTCCTGCAAGTTCCCTCCGGGAGCAGCGACGCGTCCCTGATCACACCGGGGTCCCCGCCCTGGGCTCGGATCATCTCTCCGAATTTTTCAAGAGCCCGTCCGGAGTCCAGCACCTCACGTGCCATCGCCATGGCGCTCTGATGACCGCCGGCCTTTCCTCCCAGCCGGATCATCTCAGACGCCAGCTCAAGACACAGCTCCCTGACGTCGTCCGGGCCGGCCCCCTGAAGGACCTCGATCGCCTCTCTGATCTCGACGGAATTCCCCACGGCCCTGCCGAGCGGCTGATCCATGTCGCTGATCACAGCCGACATCTTTTTCCCAGCAGACCTGCCGATAGAGATCATGGTCTCCGCCAGCTTCACGGCGTCCTCCGGAGTCTTCATGAAGGCTCCGTCTCCGCACTTCACGTCCAGAACTATGCCGTCGCTTCCCGCAGCCAGCTTCTTGCTCATGATGCTGGAGGATATGAGGCTCAGGTTCTCCACGGTGCCGGTGACGTCCCTGAGGGCGTAAAGCTTCTTATCGGCGGGCGTCAGGTTTCCGGACTGGGCTATGACCGCGGCTCCCACGGTCCTCACCTGATCCATGAAGCGTTCCTCGTCCAGCACCACCTGGAAACCGGGTATGGACTGGAGCTTGTCCACCGTGCCGCCTGTGAATCCAAGGCCCCTGCCACTCATCTTCGCCACTGGAACTCCTGCGGCCGCAGCAATGGAGACCACCACCGGAGTAGTCTTGTCTCCCACACCGCCTGTTGAATGCTTGTCTATTTTTATCCCCGGGATATTCGAGAGGTCAAGAACGTCTCCGCTCTGCGCCATGGCGTGGGTGAGGAAAAAGGTTTCTTCCTCGTCCATCCCCCTCAGGAAGACGGCCATGAGCAGGGCTGCGGACTGGTAGTCAGGTATCGAACCGTCCACGCATCCTCTGATAAAGTAATTTATCTCTTCCCTGGACAACTTGCCACCGTCTCTTTTTTTCACGATTATATCGATGATGTTCATGCTTTCACCTGCCTGTCTGAGACCCTGCACATCAGTCAGGATACACCTGTATGTATCCGCTCATGCTCCTGCCGTGCTTTGGTCTCCTCACGTCCAGGAGATCCGCGATGGTCGCACCTATGTCGGCAAAAGTGGTCCTGGTGCCCAGGTCCTCTCCGTGGGCGTTCCCGTGGGTGTACACCAGAAGAGGGATGTACTCTCTCGTGTGGTCAGTCCCCGTCCAGGTAGGGTCATTGCCGTGATCAGCCGTTATCATGAGCACATCCTGAGCATCCATTGCCCTGATGATCTCGGGTATGCGGCTGTCGAATTCCTCGATGGCCCTCCCGTAGCCCTCAGGATCCCTCCTGTGTCCGTATTTGGAATCGAAATCCACCAGATTCGTGAAGATCAGGCCCTGGAAGTCCTCCTTCATCGCCTCGATGGTCTTGTCAACACCGTCCATGTTTGACACCGTATGAACTGCATCGGTGATCCCGTGGCCATTGAATATGTCCCGGATCTTTCCGATGGCACAGACCCTCTGACCCGACTCCTTGATGATGTCCAGCACCGTCTCGTCCGGCGGATCCACAGAATAGTCCCTGCGATCCGAGGTCCTGACTCTCTTCCCATCGATGACCTTGTACGGCCTGGCGATCACTCTGCAGCAGGCGAATTTGCCTGTGAGCATTTTCCTTGCCGTCTCGCAGATCTCGTACAAGCGCTCGAGAGGTATCACGTCCACATTTGCAGCCACCTGGAAAACGCTGTCCGCAGAGGTGTAGACTATCGGCTTTCCGGTAGCCTCGTGCTCGTCGCCGAGGACGTTGATTATCTCAGTCCCGGAAGCCGGGTAATTCCCCAGCGTCCCGATCCCGATGGCCTCCTCGAATGCGCCCATGAATTCCTTTGGGAATCCATCCGGGTAAGTCTTGAACGGAACGTCTGTCTCGAGACCCGCTATCTCCCAGTGGCCCGTGGTGGTGTCTTTTCCCTTTGAAGCCTCTGCCAGCCTTCCGAAGCATCCGGCGGGCTGCACGACGGAATATGCCCCATCGGAATTTCCAGGTATGTTTCCGTATCCCAGGCTCTCCAGGTTAGGAATATGGAGCTTTCCGCAGCGTTCGGTTATATGGCTTATGGTGTTAGCGCCCTTGTCTCCATACGCTTCGGCGTCCGGAAGATATCCGATGCCCAGGCTGTCCATCACTATCAGAACGACTCTCATTGTTCATCCACCTCCATTATCAGCTTAGGGATCCCCCCGAGATAATCCAGGGAGATCAGGTTGTACGTGATGCCGTTTTCTCTTCCTTTGATCCCCTTTCCAAAGGCCGCAGCCCCGTGGAGATGGCCGTAAACGCATGTCTTTACGCCGTACTTTTCCAGAAGCTCCGTGAACTGTGAATGCCTGTTGTTCTCCTCCGCAGGCGGGTAGTGCATGGCGGCGATGAGCTGACCGGCCTGCTGGCTCCCCTCCTTCAGGCTCGCCTCCAGCCTTATGAGCTCCCTCCTGAATATTTTCTCGTCGTGCTCTCCGAAATCCTCGTTCCACGGCAGTTTCCATCCTCTGGTGCCGCAGATGGCTATGTCGGTGCCCTCCACGGGATAGCAGTGGTTCTGAAGGAAAAACATGTCGTCATACAACGTGTTCAGCATTCCTATTTTGCTCCACCACAGGTCATGATTCCCTTTCAGGAGCACCTTCCGCCCCGGCAGCTGATGGATCCACTCCAGATCCGGCACGGCCTCGTCGAATTTAAGTCCCCAGGAGATGTCCCCCGGGATGATCACGACATCGTCCTGTCCTATCCTCTCTCTCCAGGCCTCTTCGAGCCGGGATTCATAATTTTCCCAGCCGTCCCCGAAGATGCTCATCGGTTTGTCGACCTTCGGAGAGAAGGACAGATGTGTATCTGCGATAGCGAATATTTTCATAAAAGAATCCTTATGTCACTACCGACCACTGGGCGACCACTGGTCGTCCATTATTCTGTCGGCCTCTGTCTTGTCCATAGCGGCTACGTTCTGCAGCTTTCTCCTTATCTGTCTCGTCCTGACGCCCACCAGCTTGTCCAGCTCGTCATTCGCCTGATTTATCCTGTTCTGTGCACTCTCGAACACAGACTGGAACGAGTCGAACTCCGTGCGCACGGCACCGAGCAGCTTCCACACCTGGTCCGACCTCTCCTCGATGGCCAGCGTGTTGAACCCCATCTGCAGGCTGTTGAGAAGCGCCGCCATGGTAGTCGGGCCGGCGATGGTCACGTGGTATTTTCTCTGAAGCGTCTCGATGAGACCTGCCCTCACCACCTCGGCGTAAAGTCCTTCAAAAGGCAGGAACATTATTGCAAAATCCGTGGTCGCCGGAGGCGCCAGGTATTTAGTCTGTATGTCCTTAGCCTCCCTCATGATGGTGGACGCCAGCTCTCTCGTACACCTCTGGACCTCGCCCTTGTCGCCGTAGTCGTATGCGTTGAGCAGCGCTTCGTATGTGTCTCCCGGAAACTTGGCGTCTATCGGAAGATATACCACATCGCCGCCGTCACCAGGAAGCCTGATGGCGAACTCCACCCTCTCCCGGCTCCCCGGCCTCGTGGCAACGTTGGTGTCGTATTGCTCCCTGGTGAGGATCTCGGAAAGGATGGTCTCCAGCTGCACCTCCCCCAGTATCCCCCTGGTCTTGACGTTGGTGAGGATCCGCTTGAGGTCTCCCACGCTGGAAGCCACCTGCTGCATCTCCCCCAGGCCCTTGTACACCTGCTCCAGCCTCTCATTCACCATGCCGAAGGACTGGGTCAGCTTTGTATCCAGGGATCTCTGCATGCGCTCATCAACGGTCTGCCGCATGTTCTCCAGCTGGGCGCTGTTCTCGTTCCTCATCCTGCTGAAGCCCTCGTCCAGAGCCCTGAGCCTTGCATCCTGCTGCTTCGCCATGGAGTTCATCAGCACAATAGAAAACACGAGAGCGGTCACGCTGACTCCCAGTACCATCACCAGCAGTATTACCGTTCCCGTGGTCATCTACCGTTCCTCCTGAGTATGTCCATCACCTGAAAAACATCTGAATTGGAGTATCCCATGCGGGCCAGCTTTCTCCCTATCTTGAGGACAGCCTTCTCATCCACCTGGTTATCCCCTTCTTCGTCTCCTTCTTCCGCGGGCTGCAGTCCATATCCGGACCGGATCTTCGCAAGCTCTCTCCGCCCCATCTCGAGGGCCGACCGGAACTCATCCAGCCCCTTTTCCTCTGCAATGTCCTCATATGCCCACTGGATCTCATCTGCCGGGACGCCGCGTTCCTCCAGCTCCCTGGCGATCCTCCGGGACGCGTGGCCCTTTTCCAGGCCTCTTTCCGTATATGCCCGAGCGTATTCGTAGTCGTCGAGATAGCGCAGCTTTTTCAGTTCACTGATACATCCATCTGTTTCTTCCTGGCTGTATCCCTTTTCCCGGAGATGATCTCTCATCTCGCTGACGGTCCTCATCCTGTACCGCAGGAATGCTCCCGCCTCTTTCATCGCAGTCCTCTGCGCCATTGTCACCTCCGTTTTTTCCGGAAAAAACAGTATCTATTTCACGAAGTGGTCGGCGAATTCGATAGCGTACGGTTTTACCTGCTCGAAACCTCTGGTGCACACAGACGCGAAGATCTTCATCGGCATCTCGATATCCCTGATCTGCCACTTGATCCCATCGTGCTCCACCTCTATATTGCAGTCGTACTCCCCGTAAAGAAGCTCCGGAGTGGCGCTGAACACGGTGGCACCGATGGCTTTTACAAAAGCCTCTCTCCTTGTCCAGATCTGGAAGAACTCATTGTAACCGAACAGCTTCACTCTTTCCAGCTCCCGTTCGGAGTAATATCTCTCGGCCATTGCCATGTAATCAATGTCTTTCCCCAGCTGGATATCGAGGCCGCACGGCTGGTCGTCAAAGAGCACTGCCCAGTACTGACCGCTGTGAGAAACGCTGAAGGATGCAAAATCGGGGATATAGGGCTTTCCGTGTTCGCCGGTCTCGATGCTCTCCACCAGCTTCCCCGCGTCCATGCCCTGTATGTCTGAAAGGGCCAGATAGTCCTGTATGGCCCTCTTCAGCAGCACCCTGCTGTTATCTCTGCCTCCCTCAAAATGGCTCGAATGAAATAGATACATAACATTCCCCCGTTTCTCTTCGCCTGTGACATCACACTTTTACCATCACTCAAATATTATAAACTCCACAGGCCCTCATGTCATTACGAAGACGCCATATCCGGTCAGGAAGCGGAAAGCACGTCCGCCCCCTGGGCGATCTCGTCTCCCTCTCCCTGGATGTCGGGCTCAACGCCCTTCCCGTCTATCTTCTCTCCCGACGGAGAAACGTATTCCTCCACCGTGAGCTTTATCACCGAACCGTCGTCGAGCGGGAAGATGCCCTGGATCAAGCCTTTTCCGTAGGTCCTGCTCCCGATGATCTTTCCGCCGCCATTATCCTTGACGGCGCAGGCGAATATCTCCGCGGCGCTTGCCGTGTCGCCGTCCACCAGCAGAACGTAGGAAACGTCCTTGCTGCTGCTGTCGGAGTTGTAGATCTTCTCCTTTCCTGAAGCGTTTTTCACCGTAACGATCCTGCAGGCCGGGAGCAGAAGGTCGGCGCACTTGATGCCCTCATCGGCCACTCCCCCCGGATTTCCGCGCAGGTCGATGATCACCTTCGTGCATCCCTGGTTCTTCAGATCCGTGATCGCATCGCTCAGTTCCTCCGAAGCACCTTTCCTGAAGGTGTTGAGGTCTATGTAGCCTATACCCTTGCTCTTGTCGTAGACGCTGTACTCCAGCGCCCTGTCCTCCACCTGGGCCCTTGCCACCCTGAAAGTCTTTTCCTTTGCTCCGCGGCTCACCACCACTGTCACCGACGTTCCGGCCTTGCCCCGCATGAGCTCCGCCGCCTTGTCCACGCTCTCCGGCTTGCTGCCGCCGATGGACACGATAACGTCACCTTTCTGGAGGCCCGCTTCTTCAGCAGTGCTTCCCTTGATGACCTTTCCCACGATCACCTGTCCGTCGTCTGCCGCCTGTACGGAGATGCCGATGCCTGTGTATGAGTCCAGGTATTTTCTGGAAAAGTTGTCATACTCCGACTTCGTCATGTATTGTGCGTAGGGATCCGGGAGTGCGGAGAGCATTCCGCTTATCACGGCTTTCTCCATCTTATTGCTGTCGGTGTCGTAAAGATCCGAATCGTTGATGGTCTTCTGGATCTCGTAGTATTTTCCCCACTGTTTGTCCAGAGCCTTGTAGTAATCGAGCTTGTCTCCGCTGACCAGGTGGATGCCACCCTTTCCTGACATGAAAAGGCCTATGCATCCCGTGGCCAGGAGTGCACCCAGGCAGACCATCAGGATGCAGATGAACACCAGACGTCTCCTGCTGAGATGTCCGCCCTTGTTTTCATTATCCTCAGATCCTTCAGATCCGCCATGGCCCTCTGGCTTCTCAGCCCGTAATGGTTCCTTAGCCTGATCGGCCGCAGGGCGCCTGACCTCCTCCGGATGCCTGAAGGGGATCTCAGGGTCGTTCAGCTTTTCCGGCTCCAGGCCCATTTCTTCACCCGAGCCATCCATCTCGTGGCGGATCTCTTCAAGCAGCGATCCCGAGGGATCCAGGCCGTAACTCCCCTTGTACTCAGAGGGACTGCCCGGATTAAGGCCCATGCTTACTCCACCAGACGTCTCCTTGTTTTTTTCTGCTTTTATCTTGTTATCATTGTCTGCTTCCATCTGATCTCAGTCCCCCGGACGGCAAAACTCCGTCCACTACCATCTGCACCGTACACCGGTCATTCCACCTGTTGATCTCCAGCTTTCCGTACACATCCAGAAGATCTCCGGACTCTGCCATCTGCCAGATCCTCTCCGCGTCATGAAAAAGCACCGCATTCAAATACCCCTGACCGTCGAAGATCGTAAATCTGGCGTATTTCCTGCCGTTTTTCAGAAATCTCCAGTCTCTTATCTCGACACCTGAAAGTCCCATCACCGGCATCTCATTCCCCTGTCCACATGGCTCGAAGAGCTTCAGGCTCTCGGCCAGCTCCATGTCCGCATCTCTGACTCTGAGCACCTCGTCCACCGGGACCGGCTCATCGAACACATCGGGATCCTCTTTGAAAATAGCCGCCATGTCCTTCTGCAGCCCTTCCCTGAGCTCCGGTATGTATCTTCCATCTATGGTGAAACCGCAGGCGGCATTGTGTCCTCCGAAGTGTATGAACAGGTCTCTGTATTTGTTGAGCATCTCGTAGAGGTTGACCCCGGACACGGACCGCCCCGTGCCCTTCCAAAGGCCCTCGTCTCCGCTCGGGGTTACGATCACCACCGGACGGCGCACTTCCTCCTTTATTTTTCCGGCCACTATCCCGAGAATGCCCTCGTGGACCCCCTCGGCCTCGAGAAGGAGAAAATCCCAGTCCTTCATCTGGTCCTCTGCCTCCGGCATGCAGATCTCATAGGCCTCTTCCTGAAGGCTCCGACGCCTGTCGTTCATCTCCATCAGCCTTCTGCAGTACTTCTCTCCCTGAGCCCTGTCAGGTGCCAGGAGCATTTTCACGCTCACGGTGGCATCTCCAAGCCTTCCTGCGGAATTGATCCTCGGTACCACCCCGAAGGCAAGACCAGAAGCCGTGATGGTTTTTGCGTCGAGGCCCGCCATCTCTATGAGCCGCGATATGCCCGGGCATCCCATCCCGCGGTTTATGAGCTGAAGGCCATACTTCACGATCGTCCTGTTCTCGTCTGTCAGGGGCATTATGTCTCCTATCGTCCCGATCGCCACCAGCTCCAGAAGCCTGTATTTCATACCTGGCGGCAGCGGTCTTTCAGTGCTGAGGGCCAGAGCCAGCTTGTAGGCGACCCCGACTCCCGCAAGGTTCTCAAAGGGGTATCCGGAGCTCTCATCTTTTGGATCGATGAGTATGCCTGGCGCCCTCTTCTCTCCCACGTTGTGGTGGTCCGTGATCACAGTATCCAGTGAGATCTCGTGGGCGAATTCCACTTCCTCTCTTGCCGTGGCGCCGCAGTCCACGGAGACCAGCAGATCTGCACCTCCGTCCTTTATCCTGCGGATGGAATCGCTGTGGAGTCCATACCCCTCATCCATCCTGGAAGGTATGTAGTACGAAAGATTCGAGGTATACGATCCGAGTGCCCTCATCAGGAGCGCCGTGGACGTCACTCCATCCGTGTCGTAGTCGCCGTAGATCACTATCTTCTCATTATTGTCCACGGCCCGGAAGATCCTGTCCACACCTTCCTTCATTCCCCTCATCAGAAAAGGATCATAGGCTTTCTGAGGCTTCGGGGAAAGGTATTCCTCCATATCCTCGTCTCTTATACCCCTTTTCTTCATTATGTCCAAAACTATTTCCGGTATCTTTATCTGCCCTTTTTCCACGCCTGTCTGTCCTGTTTTTTAACTCTCTATAACCGCCAAAATCCGAGATCAAAGATCTCGGATTCTGACTTATAACATTGCTGATTTTACCTTAACACCTCATCCATCCTAGAAAATGGAATACGGGTTCACGGTCGTTCCGTAATGGAACAGGGTAAAGTGGAGATGCGGTCCCGTGGAGTTTCCCGTGGATCCCACGTAGCCCACCACCTGGCCCTTCCTTACGTACTGGCCTCTGCTCACGGCGTATCTGCTCAGATGTCCGTAGAGCGTGGTATATCCGTTTCCGATGGAGATCTGGATGCAGTTTCCGTAGCCTTGATACCATGAAGCCATGGTCACCATGCCGTCTGACACGGCATAGACCGGGGTCCCCGTAGGCAGGCCGATATCAACTCCTCCGTGGAATATCCTCGTACCGAAGATAGGGTGGATACGGTATCCATACGGAGACGTGATGACACCGCCGTTCACAGGCCACCTGTATCCCGACGAGCTGGACGAAGAGCTACCGCCGGAGCTGCTGGAGCCTCCAGAGCTGCTAGAGCTGCTGGAACCGCCAGAAGAGGAATTGTTCCTCTTAGCTTCCTCCTCCGCCAGTTTCTGCTCCCATGCAGCCCTCTCGGCTTCCGCCTGCGCGGCAAGCTGGTTTGCCTCCTGGGTCTTCTGATCTTCCAGCGCCTTGTATTCATCCGCCTGGCTCGCCAGGCTGTCCTTGGTCTCCTGTACCTTAGCCTTGTCCTCTTCCAGCTGTTTCTGCTGCTGCTGCTGAGTCTTCTCCAGATCCTGGATCTCGGCATAGTCGTCCTTCAGTGACGTCAGGAGCTCCTGATCCTGCTGATATACCTTGTGCACCATGGCCACGTTGGTGATCAGATCCGTCACGTTGTCGGAGCTGAGGATGACATCGATCATCCCCACCGAACCCGTCTTGTACATGGCACTCAGCCTGCTGTTTAGAGAGTCAGTCTGAGCGCTGACCTGGGCCTTCTTCGTCTCGAGGTCCTTCTGAGTCTGCGCCAGATTTGCCGTGGTCTGATCGATCTGGCTCTGTAGGCTGTCGATCTTATCCTCGGCCTCCTCCACCTGAGCGTAAAGACTGCTCGCCTTGCTCCCCGCCTCTGAAGCTTCTTTTTTTGCCTGCGCAGCCTGGGCAGCCTTCTGTGATGTCGCCGCCATAGAGCCGGTCACGGCCGCTCCTACCATGGAAACAGTGAGCACCGCTGTTGCCAGGAGCTTCGCACCTCTGTGTCTGTCCATACTTCACTTCCTTTCGATATATTCTCTCTGTTAATGTTATCTCTTTTGTATTGGTCCTATTTCTGGAGAAATCTCCTGATGGAGATGATACTTCCGAAGGTTCCGATGCCGATACCCAGCGCCGCGAAGATCACGACCAGGTTAGGTATCAGATAAGAACTCGGGACCACCGGCACCGAGAATATCCTCATTATGTCCTTTCCGATAACCGAGATAACCTGTCCATATACTACATACATGAGGAGCGACGCCGCTGCCGCAGATACGAATCCTAGTATGATGCCCTCCAGCAGGAACGGGCCCCTGACGAACCAGTCCGTGGCTCCCAGATATTTCATGATCCCGATCTCCTTCGACCGGTTGAACACCGTCAGCTTTATTGTATTCGCCACTATTATCACGGAGACCACGATGAGGAACACCATCACCACGGCGGAGGCGTTCCTGATGAATCTGGTGGCCTTTGCAAGCTTGGCGATCGTATCCTGATAGTAGTTTACGTCGTCGACACCGGTGATATTCTTCGCCGCTGCAGCCACGCTGTCCGCAGCAGATTTGTCTTTCACATACACCAGATACGAGTCCGGAAGCGGATTGGAATCCAGGTTGTCAAGCAGATAACCGTTGTCTCCCCACCTCTGCTTCATTATCTTGAGGGCGTCTTCCTTGCTCCTGTACTCCACCTTCTCAACGCCATTCATGTCCTTGATCTGTTCCTCTATGGCGGAATTAGTCGCGTCGTCGTTGTCCTCTCCCAGGTAGACGTTCACGACGTTGTAGTCCTGGCTGATGACGTTGGCGAACAGATTAACATTCACGAAGGCCACGAAAAAGATGCCCAGTATAAGCATCATGGCCGTGATGGCAAGTACGGCTGCGAAGTTCACGCCCTTGTTCCTGTTAGTCTGAGCAAGTGCCTGCTTGAGAGCATAACCGATCTTAGAAAACATACTGGTCCACCTCCTCATTGCTGAAGTAGAGGTTGACCTCATCATCGGTAAAGCCATAAGACCCCTGCTCATCTCTGACGATCTTGCCGTGGTCGATGGCTACAACTCTCTTATTCATTTTGTCTACTATATCTTTCGCATGTGTGACCATGAGCACAGTCGTTCCCCTGAGGTTGATCTTGTCCAGTATCTCCATGATCTCCATGGCGGTCACCGGATCCAGATTTCCTGTAGGCTCGTCAGCGATCAGCACACGTGGATTGTTGACTATCGCCCTCGCGATGCCCACCCTCTGCTGTTCACCGGCACTGAGCTCGCTCGGATACCTGTTCGCCTTGTCAGCGATCCCCACGAGGTCGAGCACGTGAGGCACCTGCCTTCTGATATCTTTTTTTCTCTTGTGGACCACTTCCATAGCGAAGGCCACATTCTCGAATACAGTTTTTTTCTCTATCAGCCTGAAGTCCTGGAATACCATTCCTATCTTCTGTCTGAGCCCCGGGATCTGACGTCTTGAAAAATTGGTGATATCGTTTCCCGCAACGTAAATATGACCGCTGTCCTCGGTGATCTCCCTGAGGATCAGTCTGATAAAAGTGGTCTTTCCCGCTCCGCTCGGTCCCACGAGGAACACGAAATCTCCCTTGTGTATATGGACTGAAGCGTGAGACAGACCCACGTTTGAACCGTAATTTTTACATACATCGTCAAATATGATCATCAGAACCTCCGGCTGGTACTATAAACACAAGTCATTATAACCTAAATAAACAAAATAATAAAATATTGTCTACCAAATTTTACGTAAAAATTATTGTTTACCGGTCTGCGAGGCCCTTGATGATGGCACTGCAACTACATGTTGTGTTCAGCATCACTCTGTGGTGGCAAATAATCTATTTTGTTCCTCAATCGTCCTCGTATGTATTCCGCCTCGGGCATGTATGAAAAGATGAAGTCCCAGAAGCCCTTTCCGTGATTCGGATGCTTCAGATGTGCCAGCTCGTGCAGCACCACATATTCGATCTCCTCCACCGGCAGCTGTGAAAGGCAGATGCTGAACCGCAGTTTTCCCGTGGACGGCGCGCACACTCCCCACCTGGATCTCATCCTTGATATGGACCATCCGCTGCACTGAAGTCCGGTCAACTCCTCCCACCTTGGCACCAGCTCCTCCAGCAGCCGTCTCAGATGCCTGGCACTCATATTTATCATGTATTTCTCCGTATCCACAGCGGTCTTTCCAGGCGGTACAGTCAGGACTATCACGTCTTCATCCGACCTTAACCTTGATGAATACCGTCCACCGGAGATCACCTCAAGGCGATAGACCTTTCCGAGCAGGCGATACGTCTCCCCTGTCTTGTACTCACGCACCGGCCTGTCCGCGGTAAAACCCGTCTTCTCTTGATGTATGCGTATCCAGGCTTCCCTCGATTTAAAGAACTTGAGCGCCTGAGATCTGGAAACGTCGAGAGGACAGGAAAGGTCCACCGTCCCGTCTTCCCTCAGTCTGATCACCAGGTTCCTTATATTCTTCCTCCTGTAATTGACGACGAATTCGTCGATCAGCAGGGTCTCCGTAGGCCCCAGCTGACGTCCCTGACCCACACGGGTCCTCGCTGATCTCCTGGAACTGTTTTTCAATTCTGCCTCCTGCCAGGGTGCCAACAGACGTTTCTCTCCACTCGCCCGGCGCACTCTCCTCTGGTCGTACCTGGGATTCTACAGCATCCCCCGGGATCTCTCAAACAGAGAAATACCTTTTTCCTGCAAAAAAAGACCGATATCGATCTTTCCATAAAAAACAGCAGCCAGACCAAATGTCCGGCCGCCATTGAATGTCTATGTTCTGTCGCAATACTATACAGAAAGGACTTTTGAAAGGAAATCCTTCGTCCTCGGCTGCTGCGGGTCATCGATCACCTGTTCAGGCGTCCCCTCCTCCACGATCACTCCGTCGTCCATGAAGATGACCTTATCAGCCACCTCTTTTGCAAAGCCCATCTCGTGGGTCACAACTATCATTGCCAGGCCTTCCTTTGCCAGGTCCTTCATAACGCTGAGCACCTCACCTACCATCTCCGGATCGAGCGCCGATGTAGGCTCGTCGAAGAGCATCACCTCAGGATCCATAGCCAGTGCCCTTGCTATTGCAACACGCTGCTGCTGACCGCCGGACAGCGACTTCGGATACTCGGAAGCCTTGTCCTCAAGGCCAACTCTGGCCAACAGTTCCATGGCCTTCTTTTCCGCCTCCTCCTGGGAGACGCCCTTTACATTCATGGGTGCGATGGTGATGTTTTCCAGCACCGTTTTGTGCGGGAAAAGATTGAAGCTCTGGAACACCATGCCCATCCTCTTCCTCACTTCGTTGATGTTCTTATCTGTGATCAGCTCACCGTCGATGTAGATCTCACCGGAGGTAGGCTCCTCCAGGTGATTGATGCATCTCAGCATGGTGGATTTGCCCGATCCCGACGGCCCTATTATGCACAGCACCTCGGATTCGTCCACTGTCTCGTTTATTCCCTTCAGCACCTTGTGACTGCCGAAACTCTTGTGCAGATCTTTTATCTCTATCATTTTATGCCGCCTCCTCGTGTCTCATCTTGCCCTCAACGTGTCCGATGATCTTGGAGAGCGGAATGGTGAGGAGCATATATACCAGCGCCACGCCAATGTAGGCCGGGAAAGTCTCAAACGTTGCCGCATTCCACAGGGCGCCTCTCCTCATGACCTCTACAACTCCGACGAAGCTGAGTACCGAGGTCTCCTTTATCAGAGTAACGAACTCGTTGCCCACAGCAGGGAGTATCACCTTAACCGCCTGCGGGATGATTATCAGCCTCATGGCCATTGACTTGCTCATGCCCAGCGATCTGGCCGCCTCCATCTGGCCTTTGTCCACGGCCTGGATACCACTCCTGACGATCTCAGCCATGTATGCGGCACTGTTGAGGCCGCAGACTATCACTGCCGGTATCACCAGGTTATCCCACCGGAACTCCACGTTGTTGGCCTGGAGGAGCTGCGGTATGCCGTACGCGAATATAAACGCCTGGACCACCATCGGTGTCCCCCTTACCACATCTATGTATATCTTTGCTATAGTTCTCAGCACCGTGTTGTTCGCCAGCCTGAGAAGGGCCAGGAAGAGTCCGATTATAGCTCCTATGATAACAGCGATCAGGCTGACGGCCACTGTTGCCGGAATACCCTGACACGCTATCAGAAAACCTTTCCAATACATTGCCATTTACTGCACCGTTCCTTTGTCTTGATCTGTTGGCATCTCAATAAACTCCGTAATAATACCACGAGTGAATGGCATCTCGCAATAAATAATTCAAATAAATGCATAAACATTCATGTTTTGCCAGGTGTTGTCACTACCGCCGGCCGGACCCGGAAGATATCACGCCGTGTCGAGCGTGGGACGCCGAGACGCAAAAAAGCCGCCACATTTTGTTAAATGCGGCAGCTCCTCTTTTTAATCTTACTTTTTCATCTTACCTTCAGTTCTTCGCCAGCTTTCTCACGGCTTCCACGATATCTTCTGCAGTCATGCCGTATTTCTTCAGGAGCTCATCCGGTTTTCCGGACTCTCCGAACACATCCTTCTGTCCTACCATCTCCACAGGGACCGGACAGTTCTTCACCACTACCTCAGCCACCGCGCTGCCAAGGCCTCCGATAACCGAATGCTCCTCGGCGGTCACGATCTTTCCCGTCTCTCTGGCGGCGCTGATAACGGCGTCCTCATCCAGCGGCTTGATCGTGTGCATGTCCAGGACTCTGGCCTGAATGCCCTCTCCAGCCAGTGTCTCTGCTGCCTCAAGGGCCGCTGCAGTCATGATGCCGGTGGCGATGATGGTGACATCGTCTCCCTCTCTCAGTGTCTCGGCCTTTCCGAGCTTGAACTCGTGATCCTCATCGTAAAGAACCGGAACTGCGGACCGTCCCAGCCTCACATATGCCGGTCCTTCCATGTCCACGGCCTGTTTAAGGAGCTTCTTTGCGCTTACCGCATCCGACGGGTTTATTACCACCATGCCCGGGATCTCCCTCATGAGGGCTATGTCCTCAAAAGTCTGATGGCTTGCTCCATCCTCTCCCACTGTGATACCCGCATGGGTGGCGCAGATCTTTACGTTTGCGCCGGTGTATCCGATGGAATTCCTGATGATCTCATAGGCCCTCCCGGCGGCGAACATGGCAAAGGTGCTTGCGCACACTACATGACCAGAGAGCGCTATGCCGGCGGCCTCAGCCATGAGATCCTGCTCGGCTATTCCAGACTGTACGAAACGCTCCGGAAAAACTCTGGCAAATTCTTTTGTCTTGGTGGATCCGGAGAGATCGGCGTCCATGACGATCAGCTTATCGTTGTTCGCACCTTCCTGCACCAGGAATTCTCCATATGCAGCCCTGGTCGCTATCTTCTTGCTCTCTGCCATTAGTTGTCACCTCCCAGCTCCTGGATCGCCTGCGCCAGCTGCTCCTGATCCGGAGCCTTTCCGTGCCATCCTGCCTGATCCTCCATAAAGGAAACGCCTTTGCCCTTGACGGTGTTTGCGATTATCGCCGTCGGAACTCCCTTCGTGTGCCTTGCGCTCTCAAAAGCGTCGATGAGGTCAGGGAAGGAGTGCCCGTCCACCTCCAGTGTGTTCCAGCCGAATCGTCTGAACTTTCCTTCTACAGGGCGCACTCTCATTACATCGTCCACCCTGCCGTCTATCTGCAATCCGTTCAGATCCACGATCGCTACCAGGTTGTCCAGCTTTCTGTGAGCCGCTGACATCGCTGCCTCCCAGATAATGCCCTCCTGGAGTTCACCGTCACCGGTGAGAACATAGATCCTGCCGGACTTTCCGTCTATCTTGTTCGCCGTGGCCATCCCAACCGCGGCCGAAAAGCCCTGTCCGAGAGATCCTGTGGACATCTCGATCCCAGGCACTTTCCTCATGTTAGGATGCCCCTGGAAAGGACTATCTATCTTCCTCAGAGTCATCATATCCTCTACGTCAAAATATCCTCTCTCTCCCAGGGCGGCGTAAAGTGCAGGAACCGCATGTCCCTTCGACAGAACGAACTTGTCCCTGTCCTCCATTTCCGGATCTCTGGGGTCGATGTTCATCACGTTGAAATAAAGTGCTGTAATGATGTCTGCCGCCGAAAGTGAACCGCCGGGATGTCCCGAGCCGGCAGCCGCAATGGCCTTGAGAGCATTGATCCTCACCCTGCGGGCGGTCTCTGTCAACTCTGCGTAATTAGTCTTGCTCACGATTACCTCCTGATCATCCATAAACTATACAACACACGGGGAACTCCGTCCTCCCTTGTATGGATGATAACACAAGAGGGCTCCGGATTCTTGTTCCGCCGGTGTAAAATTGTTTTTTCTCTGTTCTGTCCCGTTGTCGCAGCGTCACACGTGCATTATCAGGACGGCCATCCTGAAGTACGTCACAAGGGAGACCATGTCCGTAAGCGACGCCATAAGAGGGCCCGCCATGAGTGCAGGGTCCAGACCGATCCTCTTGGCCAGCATAGGAAGGAGCCCGCCTATACACTTGGCGATCACAACGATCACCACCATGGATGCACACACCGTCAGGGCCACCAGCGGTGGATTGTGATCCAGGAAGACGATCCTGGCGAAATTGAGAGAGCTTATGCACAGTCCCACTATGAGGCTGACGCGGAGCTCTTTCCACAGGACCTTCGGCTCGTCACCCAGCTCTATTTCATCGGTGCCCATTCCGCGGATAATAAGCGTGGATGACTGGGTCCCGGAGTTTCCTCCCGTTCCCATCAGCATAGGCATGTAGACTACAAGCGATATCACCTTGGACAGCGCGTCCTGATAGCTCTGAATGATGCCTCCTGTTATGACGTAAGAGCACATGAGAAGGAAAAGCCACGGAAGCCTCGCCTTCACGTGATCCCACACGGACATATCGAAATAGTCCTTGTCCTTGGAGTCGATAACTCCTCCCATTCGCTCGATGTCCTCGGTGGTCTCCTCCTCGATGACGTCCATGATGTCGTCCACGGTGATGATGCCGACAAGGCGGCTCTCGTTGTCAACAACAGGAATGGCGATAAATCCGTATTTCTTGAAAAGGTCGGATATCTCCTCCTGGTCGTCGTCCACGTGGGCGTACACAACGTCCTCCCGCATGATGTCAGACACCTTGGCATTATCCGGGGCGATCACCAGCGAACGCAGAGACACGACTCCGATGAGCTTCCTGCCGCTGTCAAGGACATAGCAGGTGTATATGGTCTCTGAGTCCATTCCCACGTCCTTGATGTGCTCAAGAGCCTCCTTGGCAGTCATCCCCTTCGTGAGGTTGATGTAGTCAGGCGTCATCAGGGAACCCGCCGAGTCCTCTTTGTACTTCAAAAAGGTGTTTATCTGGCGGCGTTCCTGTCTCGGGGTCTTCTCCAGGATCTTGTCCACTATGTTGGCCGGCAGCTCCTCGATGACGTCGATCATGTCGTCGAAGTCCAGCTCTTTTATGATGTACTCGATCTCGGGATCGGTGATGATGTTGATGATCTCCACCTGATCGTCGATATCGAAATTGGCGAAGACATCTACGCTTATGTCCTTGGGAAGCGTCCGGAAAAGTATGACCGCCTTCTGCATGTCATACTCTCTCATCACGTCTCCCAGTATCTCCGCAATATCTACCGCGTTGTTCTTCAGCAGCTCATCACGGCACCTGAAGTACTTCTTTTCCTCGAGAAGCTCGAATACCTTCTCCTCGGTCTCGTCAAATGCCTGATCTCTCTGTGTGATCGCGCTCTCAGGATTTTCCACAGCTGTTCCTCCTTCCGGGCCCGGCCCGGAGCCTCAGGCATCAAGGTCTTCCCATCAGCTCCATCGCTTCCTCTTCTGTTATTATCTTCACTCCCAGCTCCTGAGCCTTCCTGTTCTTGGAAGACCCGGACCCCGGGTCATTGGTTATCAGATAGTCCGTCTTGCCGGACACCGACCCCGACACACGGCCCCCCTGGGCCTGTATGGCTGCCTTCATGGCGTCCCTGTTCTCGAAGTGCTCCAGCGACCCGGTTATTACGAACACCTTGTCCTGAAGCAGGCTTCCCCTGTCCTCAACGCTCTCGTCGATCCTGAGCAGTGAGGAAAGCTCCTTCACCATGGCCATGTTGCCTTCATCAGCGAAGAATGCCTCATATTCATTTGCCAGGACCGGCCCTATTCCATTGATGGAAGACAGCTCCTCTCCGGAAAGCTTTATTATCCTGTCCCAGCTCCCATGGCAGTGCCGTGCGATGACTCCGGCCGTTGCGACGCCGATCCCGGGGATCCCAAGCCCGGCCAGGATCCTCTCGGGTCTCGTGTTTCTGGCCTTTTCGATCGCATTGATGAGATTGTCGGCCGACTTCTCACCGAAGCCTTCCATGGATGCAATCTCCTCCCTGTGCTGCTCCAGGCGGAAAATATCCGGGAACCCGTGGATCAGCCCAAGCCCCATGAGTTTCAGGAGCGTGGACTCCGAAAGGCCCTCGATGTTCATGGCATCCCGGGACACGAAAAGGGAAAACCGCTTTACTTTTTTCGCCACGCAGTCGGGATTCGTGCACACGAGAGTCTTGGTGCCGCCGTCGGCGCGCACCTCGGTGCGGCCTCCGCATACCGGACATTTATCCGGTATTTGCGCCTTTCCGCTGCGAGTGATGTTATCTGCGATCTGCGGGATTATCATGTTGGCCTTGTAGACCTTTATCCTGTCTCCAATGCCCAGCTCCAGGTCTTCCATGATGTTGAGGTTGTGCACAGAGGCCCTGGACACAGTGGTCCCCTCCAGCTCCACCGGCTGAAACACAGCTATCGGATTCAGAAGCCCCGTTCTCGACGGGCTCCACTCGATCTCCATGAGGGTGGTCTCGGCCTCCTGGTCTCTCCACTTGAAGGCCATGGAGTCCCTCGGGAACTTCGCCGTGGTACCCAGTGTCGCGGCGTATTCAAGATCTTCCAAAGTAAGTACCAGTCCGTCGGATGGCACATCGAAGCCGGCGATCGCCGCCTCGTATTTATCTATGGTCTCCAGCAGATCTCCTCCGTCCACCATCTCGTAGTGGACCACGTCGAAGCCCTGCTCCTTCATCCATTCCATCTGCCTGCGCCTGCTGCCGCCAAAGTCAACATCTTCTGCGCTGCTAAGGGTGAAGGCAAAAAAGTTCACGTTTCTTTCCGCGGTTATCCGGCTGTCCAGCTGACGGACAGAGCCGCTGCACAGGTTCCTCGGGTTTTTGTATTTCGCGTCTGCGTCGTCTATCTGGCTGTTGATCTTCTCGAAGTCGGAGTACTTGATAACGGCCTCCCCCCTGACAACGGTAGTACCCTTGTGAGGGATAGACTCCGGAACGTTGGTGAAAACCCTTGCGTTATCCGTGATCACCTCTCCGATCTCTCCATTGCCGCGGGTGACCGCCTTTGACAGCTCTCCGTTTTCGTATGTAAGGACCACCGTGAGCCCGTCCAGCTTCCACGACAGGAGCCCCTCGTGGTCTCCCAGCCAGGACTTCAGATGCTCCCTGTCCTTGGTCTTGTCCAGAGAGAGCATCCTGGAAGCGTGGCGTTCCTTTGGCAGAGCGGTCGAGACCTGATACCCCACGTTGATGGAAGGGCTGTCCTCAGGCCTGTATCCAGTCTCCTCCTCAAGAGCCCCCAGTTCGTCGTAAAGCGCGTCGTACTCGAAATTCGTCATGATCTCCTGAGCCTCATCGTAATAGGCTCTGGAGGCCTCGTTCAGCTTAGCTATGAGTTCCCTTATCCTGACCTTCTTCGCTTCTGTTTCCCTGTTATCTGCCATCAGTCTTCTCCCGGATCGACCTTGGTGATCTTTACGAATCCTTTTCCTATCTTCTTCATCCCAACCGAATCGAACATGATCGACATGGTCTTCGCATCCTGCTCTATGAGCATACCCCGGCCGAACTTCGGATGTTCGAGGGTGTCTCCGATCTGGAAGTCCTCCACCGGACCTGCCTTGATCTCCCTCTTAACGTACTTCAGAGGATCAAAAAGCTTGCCAGCAGGTCTTCCCCCGTATCCGTCTGCGGTACCGTGGGATCTGCCGTTCACCGTCCTTGTGCCGTAAAGGCCTCCTTCTCCCCGGAAGCCTCCCTCCGAGGCCCTTCTCTTTTCCGGAGTCCTGTCCCCTTCGATCAGCGAACCGTCCATCTCCTTGAGAAAGTACGACTCCATGGTGTAATCCGTCCGGCCGTAGAGGGTCCTGGTCTCCGCGCTGGTGAGATAGAGCTTTTTCTTTGCTCTCGTGATACCCACGTAGCAAAGTCTCCTCTCTTCCTCAAGCTTATCCTTGCTCTCGAGGGATGCTGCTCCGGGGAAGATGCCGTTCTCCATGCCAGGCATGAAAACTACCGGAAATTCCAAGCCCTTGGCGCTGTGCATGGTCATGAGTACCACCGCGTCTTCGTCCTCATCACGGTTGTCGATGTCCGACATGAGGGTGATACGCTCGAGGAAAGCGCTGAGCTCCGTAGGCTCATCCACATCGAACCCGCTCTCCCGCAGATCCTTGCGCTCCTCCTCCATCTCCTTTTCAAAGTCCTCAAAAGCACCGCCTGCCAGATTCTTCTGATATTCTGCCGCAACGGAGCGGAATTCCAGAATGTTCTCTATCCTGGCGTCGGCCTCCACCGTGTTGGCGTCCTCCAGAGCCTGGAGATAGCCGGACATCTTCAGGACGTTGTCGTAGAGGTCTTCTATGGTCAGGTTCTCCTGCTCCGCCCTGCAGCTGTCGATCATGGCGATGAACTTGTCGATCTCGTGGCCGGCCTTCTTGCCGAGAGCGCCCCGCACGTCGGGCTCCTTGAGCGCCCTGTATATGCTGATGCCATAGGCGTTGGCATAGGCGGTCACCGCCCCGAGAGTCTTCGGACCCATGCCGCGCTTCGGCTCGTTTATGACCCTCGTAATGGCAACGTCATCGTCCGGGTTATCGATGAGATGGAGGTAGGACATCACGTCCTTGATCTCCTTGCGGTCGTAGAAGCGAAGCCCCGCCAGCACGCGGTAGGGAATGCCCCGGAAAGAAAATTTTTCCTCGAAGGCGCGGGACTGTGCGTTCTTCCGGTAGAGGACCGCCATGTCGCTGTACTTGTAGCCTTCTTTATGGAGCCTGTCGATCTCGCTGCCTATAAACCAGGCCTCCTGCTTCTCGTCGTCCAGGCGGCGGTATTCGATCTTCTCACCTGCGGGCCTGCTGGTCCAGAGCTTCTTGTTCTTGCGGCCCTTGTTGTTTTTGATCACGGAGTTGGCGAGGGCCAGGATGTTGGCGTCAGAGCGGTAGTTCTGCTCAAGCTTGATGGTCTTTGCCTCTGGAAAATCCTTCTCGAAGTCAAGGATGTTGCGTATGTCTGCGCCTCTCCACTGGTAGATGCACTGGTCGTCGTCTCCAACCACACAGAGATTTCTGCTGGCGGAGGCGAGCAGCTCTATGAATTTGTACTGGAGATAGTTGGTATCCTGGTACTCGTCCACCATTATGTATTTGAACCTGTTCTGGTAGTGCTTCAGGATATCCGGATTCTCCTGGAGGAGCCTGACTCCGTTCCACAGGAGGTCGTCAAAATCCATGGCGTTGTTCTTCATCAGCTCGGACTGATACTCCCTGTAGATTTTGCCGACAGTCTGGGCGATGTGATCTCCCGCGTTGTCTTCCATATATGACTCGGGTGTGATCTCCTTTTCCTTGCAGCTGCTGATGGTGCTCTGGATCATGTTGACCGGGAACTCCTTCTCACTGATCTGGGCCTTCTTGAGGATCTGCTTTATGAGGGCCTTCCTGTCGGACTCGTCGTATACGGTGAATCCGTTCTTGTATCCAAGCCTTTCACTCTGGTACCTGAGGATCCTGAGACATGTGGCATGGAATGTCATGATCCAGATGCCATAGGTATCGTCTGTCAGGCTTTCCACCCTGTCCCTCATCTCCCCGGCGGCCTTGTTCGTGAATGTCACCGCCAGAATGTTATAAGGGGATATCCCCTGTTCTATCATGTAAGCGATACGGTGTGTCATGGTGGTCGTCTTGCCGCTCCCCGCTCCGGCGAGGATCAGCAGAGGCCCCTGGATGCACTGCACCGCACGCTGCTGTTCTCTGTTCAAACTGCTCAGATCCATTATGTAAAAAGATCTCCTTCCATTTCTGTTGTGCCGTATGACGATAAAAGCACAAGATATTCTACCACACAATCAGCGACCGATAAATTTGATGAAAAGCATTTTCTGAGTTTGGTAAAAATTAATCAATATTACATGAATATACATTCATTAGTGTTTATCACTCTCCGCGCCCGTCTGCCAGGAATCACCGTGGATGATGCACGATTCATTGTATCCTGCATTCTCGAAGACTGTTGAAAAATACAACAAATCTGGCATTTTTTATTTTCTCGCAATAGAGACATTTTTGAATTGTATACATGTTGACAGTCTATTTTCAGGGTGTTAAAATTCAGTCGATGGCACGAAAGGCGCCACTAATCCATTTATAAAGTATTTTTATAAGGAGATACACCAATGGCTAATTTAACACAGAAGTACATCGACATCGTAAAGGATCGTTATCCAAACGAGCCTGAGTTCATTCAGACTGTTGAGGAAGTTCTGACATCCATCGAGCCAGTTGTTGAGGCTCATCCGGAGTACGTTGAATCCGGACTGATGGACAGGATCATCGAGCCTGAGAGAATGATCCAGTTCAGAGTTCCTTGGATGGACGATGAGGGCAAAGCTCATGTAAACAGAGGCTGGAGAGTTCAGTTCAACTCCGCGCTCGGACCTTACAAGGGCGGAATCAGATTTGCTTCTAACGTATATCCTGGAATCCTGAAGTTCCTGGCATTTGAGCAGATCTTCAAGAACTCCCTGACAGGTCTTCCTATCGGCGGCGGCAAGGGCGGCTCCGACTTCGATCCTAACGGAAAGTCCAACAACGAGATCATGCGTTTCTGCCAGAGCTTCACAACAGAGCTCTACAAGTACGTTGGTCCTAACGAGGATGACCCTGCAGGAGACATGGGTGTAGGCGGAAGAGAGATCGGCTACATCATGGGTCAGTACAAGAGACTGACAAACCAGTACGACGGAACATTCTCCGGAAAGGGAACTGAGAACGGCGGACTGTACGGAAGAACAGAGGCTACTGGATACGGAATCGTATTCTTCGCAAGAGAGGTCCTGAAGCACTTCGGCGAGAGCATTGAGGGCAAGAAGGTTGTTATCTCCGGATTCGGAAACGTTGCATGGGGAACAGCACAGAAGCTGGAGCAGCTGGGAGCTAAGGTTATCGCATTCTCCGGTCCAGACGGATACATCCTGGACGAGGACGGTGTTCTGGGCGAGAAGATCGACTACCTGCTGGAGCTGAGAGCTTCCGGAAAGAACATCTGCGCTCCTTACGCAGAGAAGTTCAAGGGTGCAAAGTTCATCCCTGGCGAGAAGCCATGGGGCGTAAAGGCAGACCTGTACATCCCTTGCGCAATGCAGAACGATATTCAGCTTGAGCACGCTAAGCAGATGGTTGAGAACGGTGCAAGATACCTCATCGAGGGAGCTAACATGCCTACCACAAACGAGGCTATTCAGTACCTGCAGGCTCACAACGTAGTTGTTGGACCTTCCAAGGCTGCAAACGCCGGCGGAGTTGCATGCTCCTGCCTGGAGATGAGCCAGAACGCTCAGCACATCGTATTCTCCGCTGATGATGTTTACGCTAAGCTGGAAGGCATCATGGTCAACATCTTCAAGCAGATCGAGGATGCTTGTGCACAGTATGACCTGGGCGAGAATTTCGTAGCCGGCGCTAACATCGCTGGATTCGAGAGAGTCGCTAAGGCTATGATGTGGCAGGGACTTGTTTAATCGATACCATCGGTTAACGGTTCTGAAGAACGCAACTAAAAGAGGAGCTGTCCGAAAGGACGGCTCCTTTTTCAGTTACATCAATCACAGGCTTACATAAGAGTAAGGTCATCACGTAGCGAAGGCTATGATATCTCGATCACAATGCCAGGCATTCTCCAGTATGGAACAGATAGATATACATCTCCTCCACCCTGTACGGGCGGGCGTATTCCAGTGCCTCCTTGTACAGACGGAGCTGAGGGCGGTATTCATCCTTTATCCTTTCAAGCTCCTCCTCATGGCTGAAGCCAGACCGGAGGCTGCTGCTCTTGTAGTCGATGAGAACCAGCGAATCCCCCTCCTGGAAGCAGCAGTCAATGATGCCCTGTACCAGGATGTTTCTTCCATTTCTCTCGGTTCTTAGTGTAAACGGCTTTTCCTTCCTTAAAAGTCCCGCGGCTGCCGCCTTTCCGGCCCTCTGTCCCAGTTCTGACCGGAAGAACCCAAGTATCATCTCCATATCCAGAACATTGAAGACGTCCTCCCTGATGGCTCTCTTGTCCACCAGTTCTCTCGCTCTTTCCATGACGTAGTCGCTTCTTCCGGCGGCCGCATCCTCGCAGGCCATGGAGAAATCCACATACTCCATTATCCTGTGATAGGCCGTACCCTTTTCCGCGGCGGTTATGGTGTGCGCGCTCCCGTAAGGGCTGAGGTGTACGTGCCTCACCGGCTCATGTTCCACTCTGTTCTCCGTTCCGTTCTCCGACCCGTGTCCTGAGCCTTCCACACCTTCGTCTTCGTCGTCCCAATCAGGCACCAGAGGCTCCGCCTGAGTAGCTTCGTTCCCCTCCAGTTCCTCGAGTCTCAACCTGCTGACGGAATATTTTGCAGGCAGTTCCAGGTCGTCCCGGTACGGATAGCTGAACTCCAGGCGTGACGCCACCTGGCTGTAGCCATCGCTGCTCCTGAGATCCCCGATCTTGCTGTGGCGGGTCATGAACTCCGTGAAAAATGCCGGCCGCACCTGAGACGTGCCGACGTCGGCCGGCCTGATATTGAACTCGTTGTCCGGTGTCTTGAGGACGTTGTGGAGTATGTCCAGGTAGGTGTTCCTTCCGGCCACCTCTCCGTCGAGTTTTTCCTCGCTGTTTACGGTGCCCACCAGCATGAGCTTTTCTTTGGCCCTGGTGAGCGCCACGTACAGGACCCGGAGATCCTCCTGGTACTCGTCCTCCTTGTCCTTCTCGTATATCAGCTGCTGGATCACCGTTGGCCTGTGGAACCCCTTTTCTCTGTCCACGAAGGTGATACCCATCCCCTCATCCGCGTTGATCTGGACTCCCTTCATGAGTTTTGGCCTCATCCTCTGCGCTCCCAGTCCGGCTACGATCACAAAAGGAAACTCCAGCCCCTTGCTCTTGTGGATGGTCATGATCCGCACCAGATCGTCCTCTTCACCGACAGTCATAGTCTGTCCGGTCTTGATCTCCCTCTTTTTCAGAAGCTCAAGATAGCTGATGAACCCGCCCAGTGAAGCGACACCGCCCTGCCGGTACTCGAGGGCCTTGTCCGCCAGGCTCCTCAGATTCGCCTGCTTCTGGGCGCCTCCGTACATTGCTCCTGCCAGCATGTAGAGTCCTGAGTCCACGAGAACATACCACAGAAAGTCCTCAAGCTCCATGGACACTGATTTTTCCTGCCAACGGCGTATACTCTCGAGCGCAGTGCAGCACTTCTCTCTCAGAGCTGCCTCTCCACCGCTGGCGCAGTACCAGAAAAACGCCTGATAATAAGGTTTTTGCCTGCTCACCGCCTTCTGCTCCGAGGCCTCTGCCCGGATGACGGCAAGCTCTCCTGCCGAGAACCCGAAGATACCCGAATGGAGCACGGATATGAGCGGGATGTCCCGCCTGGTGTTCTCCACCAGCTGGATCAGCCTCAGCGCAAGTCCGATCTCCACCGTGTCGAAATACCCGGAGTCGTCGTTCACATATGCCGGGATGCCCGCCTCCTGCATGGCCTTGTAGTAGCTGTCCGCCTTTCCCTTCGTGCTCCTCATGAGCACCACGATATCTCTCGGGGTAGCCCGGCGGACCTTTCCTATGCTCCCGTCGAAAAACTCCGTTCCAATTATCTCGCCCGCTCTCTTCGCCACGAACCGGGCCTCTGCATCGATATTTCCCGGGCTCTCTTTTTCACCGCTCCCGGCGCCCGCAGATCCAACTGCACTCTCCTCGTCGTCCGTATCGACCGCCGCGAGAGCTTCCATGTCAGGCTCTTCATCGTCTCCCTGATCTTTCACGAGGACGTCCACCTCAGGCGTCAGGTAATAAGTCGGGTCGTCCTTCCTGCCGTGCTTCAGGGCTGCGCTGTCGTCGTAACCCGGCATTATCTCCGCAAAAACATCGTTGATATAGGCCACGGTCGAGCCGCTGCTGCGGAAGTTGCTGTTGAGGTCGATCGCCACGGCGTCCCGGTTGTCCTCACTGGCGTATCTCCTCCTTGTCTCCATGAAGATCTCCGGCTCCGCCTGGCGGAACCTGTAGATGCTCTGCTTCACATCTCCCACCCGGAACACGTTGTCCGGCCTGGAGATGCGGTTAATCAGGGCCTCCTGTATGTAGTTGGTGTCCTGGTACTCGTCTATGAAAAAGAATCTGTATCTCTCCCGAAGGTCTGCGGCTATGCCGTCGTCGCGCAGTATGTCGAGGGCCATGTGCTCGATGTCACCGAAGTCCACGGCGTTCAGCTCCTTCTTGCCCCTGGCGAATCTCTTCTCGAACTCCTTCATGATACCGATGTAGTACCTGAGGTATTTTTCGGTCTCGTACATCTCGGAAAAGGATGTTTCCAGGCCTTCCGGCGCGAATGCATCCGCCATGCCGCTGAGGATCCCCTTATACCCGAGTTTGCCGTCCCTCAGCGCCTTCACCTGATCCTTGATCTCGTTCCAGGCATCCTTTTCGGCCTTGGTTGCCGCCATCCTCTCGAAGGACGGCTTCCTTATTGCATCAAAAAAGGTCTCATCCACTTCTCCCGAAATGGCCTGATCCTTCCATTCTGTTATCTTCTCCATGTCCTTCATGAGCTTTTCCGCCATTTTAGGACAGCCTGCATCCTCTGCCAGGTCGTGGGTCCGGCGGCACAACCCTGCCGCCTCATCCATGCGCGACCGGATATAGGAGCACATCTTGTCGTAGACAGGGGAATCCTGAATGGAACCCTTGTCCGCCAGCTGGTCTGCGCATTTTTCCGCCCACTGGAAATAATCCGGCATGGCCCGGAGCTTTTCATAACTCTGTATGAGCTGGTCCCTGATGGCGTTCTCGTTCCTGTCCCCGCTGTAGTGTTCCATGAAGTCCCTGAAGGATCCGCCAGGAATGAGATCATCGTCCTCAAAGCAATCCTGGAACAGCTGCTCCATCGTATCTATCTTGAGGAGGCTGTTCCTTGTATCGTCTATGACCCGGAACCCAGGCTCCATGTCGGTCTTGTAAAAGAATTCCTTTATCAGCTTCATGGCGAAGCCGTGGAAAGTCGAGATATTCGCCCGGTGCATGATGTCCAGCTGCCTTGACAGCTCCCTTCTCCTGTCCCTGTCAGAGGTGGTCGACATCTCTTTCCTTATCGCCTTCATGAGCTTCAGCTTCATCTCGGAGGCCGCTGCATTGGTGAAGGTCACGATGACCATCTGGTCCACATCCGCCTTTCCCGACGTTATGATGCCGATTATCCTCTGGATCAGGACCGCCGTCTTGCCGGATCCCGCCGCCGCCGACACCAGGACGCTCTTGTCCGTCGTATCTATGGCTTCCTGCTGTTCTCTCGTAAAATGTATACCTGCCATCTTTCCTCCCCGGAACTCTTCGACATTACACTGGTTATGATTTTACTACACCTCACCACCCATTGCACGGCCAGCGGGGTCTGCCCGTCATATCGCAACGCACCTGCCGGCCTTCAATTGATCACATCTCTTTGCTATAATTGCAGGGAAAAAAGTTTTTCGTTAAACCGGAGGTTTTAAATGAAACACAGACCATCGATGCTGATGATCCTCGACGGCTTCGGAATTAGGGAAGAAGCCCACGGCAACGCCATTGCGGCCGCTGAGACCCCGAATCTGGACAGGATATTCAGCAATTATCCACATATCACCCTGGAGGCCAGCGGTCCGGCCGTGGGCCTTCCCGAGGGACAGATGGGCAACTCAGAGGTGGGGCACCTGAACATCGGAGGAGGTCAGGTGGTCCTCCAGGATCTGCCTAAGATAACACAGGCCATAAAGGACGGAGATTTCTTCGAGAACCCGGCCCTCCTTAAAGCCATGAAAAAAGCCGCGGAGGACGGTACCACCCTGCACATCATGGGGCTGCTGTCAGACGGCGGCGTGCACAGCCACATCGACCACCTGCTGGCCCTTCTGGACATGGCTAAGCAGAACAACGTGGCAGACGTGATCATCCACTGCTGGCTGGACGGAAGAGACGTCCCTCCGAGGAGCGCAGGAACATATTTCAGGATCCTCCAGGATCACATGGACGAGATACAGCTCGGACGCATCGGGGTGATCTCCGGAAGATTCTACGCCATGGACAGAGATAAGAGATGGGACAGGCTGGAGCTCGCATACGATGCGCTCACCCTCTCCCAAGGAGACTTTGCAGAGAACTGGGAAGAAGCCCTGGAGAACAGCTATGGCAATGACGTATCCGACGAGTTCCTGGTTCCTGCAGTCGTTACTCCTGAGCCTATAAGAGATGGTGACTCCGTCATCTTCTTTAACTACAGACCTGACAGGGCCAGAGAGCTGACCCGGGCACTGGTGGATCCGGATTTCGAAGGTTTCCGGAGAAAGGAATTCCCGACGGGCCTGACATTCGTATGCATGGCTCAGTACGATGAGACCATATCAAATGTGGATATCGCCTATCCACCTGAGGTGGTCGAGCCTACTCTGGCAGAGACCATATCGAAGCTCGGGCTGAAGCAGCTCCATATAGCGGAGACCGAGAAATACGCCCACGTGACCTTTTTCCTGAACGGAGGCCTCGAAGAGCCATATCCGGGAGAAGACCGGATACTCGTGCCTTCGCCTAAGGTGGCGACCTATGATCTCCAGCCGGAGATGAGCGCACCGGAGGTAACAGAGAAGGTTCTTGAGGCCATAAGATCCGACAAGTACGACCTCATCATCCTGAACTTCGCCAACGCCGACATGGTGGGCCACACAGGCGTTTTCCAGGCGGCCGTACAGGCCATCGAGGCCTTGGACGGGCTGGTGCCGCAGATAACGGATGAGATTCTTGCAAGAGACGGCCAGGTCCTCCTCACCGCCGACCACGGTAATGCGGACTACATGCTTGACGATGACGGCAACGTGGTCACCAAGCACTCCCTGTCCCCTGTTCCGCTGTGCCATATATGCAAAGAGCCGGTCCCTTTCAGGAAGGAGACCGGCAAGCTCGCTGATATCGCACCTACGCTCCTGACTCTCATGGGACTTGATGTCCCTGACGGGATGACGGGAGACGTGCTGATCTGATCAGACACCGTATGAAATAATATGGGATATTCGTTCCGATCACCTGGAAGCTATCTCTTCCAGCATGTCTATCGCATCGATGTAACCCTGAAAGCCTCTGCCGGTCACAGTGCCGGCGGCGGCTTTTCTTATATAAGACACCTTTCTGAACTCCTCGCGGCTGTCCGGATCAGAAATATGGACCTCGATGGTCGGGATGCCCACGGCCTTCACTGCGTCCGCTATCGCAACGCTGGTGTGGGTATAGGCGGCCGGGTTGAACACGATCCCCTGCACTCCAGTGAAATACGCCTGCTGTATGGCGTCCACCAGGTCCCCCTCGTGGTTCGACTGGGAAAAAGCGATCTCGTGCGAGCCCCCCTTTTTCCTCAGGATCATGTCGACCAGATCCTGGTAGGTCTCACGGCCGTATATCTCCGGCTCACGTATTCCAAGCATGTTCATGTTCGGGCCGTTCAGCACAAGAATTTTCATCTTTGTCCCACCTTTCTCCTGTGTTTCTGTTCTTCTATTCCATGTCCTCCACGTACTCCCTGAACCTCTCGCTCAGGTATTCCGCAAAATCGTTGATGTCGCGGTTGTAGGAGCCTTTTCCTCCGCCGAAAAAGTTCTTGTTGTGTATCTTGAAGTCTGCGGTCTTCTCGTAGATCCATCCACGCTCCTTGAGGAGCTTCTCTACGCCCTTTCCCTGGCTGAGAGGCCTGTTCTTTACCGAAAGCATGGACAGCGGCCTACTTATGTAAACCACAACGCTGTTGGCCCTGATCGCCGTCCTGTTTTCCGGCCGGAGCACCGCCCCGCCACCTGTGGCGATAACCAGTCCTCTTCCGCTGCATACTTCCTTTATCACCTTGGATTCCATCGGCCGCATGACCTTTTCGCCCCGCTCGGGATCTCCTAATATCTGTCCCGGGGCCTCACCGAACTCCTTCGTAAACACCTTATCCGTGTCCACGAATTCCCGGTCCATGACCTTCGCCGTCCTCCTGGCCACGGAAGACTTGCCGCTCCCCGGCATGCCCACCAGAACAAGGCTCAGCTGATCAAGCCTGAGGCTCGTCTTTATCCTCTTCATGAGCTCAGGGTCATCATTGTCGCCCCGTCCCGTACCCATGCTCCACTCTTCCATCCACAGCCGGCTGCTCATGATCCCCTGGCCAATGAGCATGCCGAGGCCGTTTACGGTCCTGGTGCCGGCCTTTTCGGCATCCTGGAGGAATTTAGTCCTGGCGGGATCGTATATGAGATCTTCCACCAGCTTGAGGTCTTTAAAGTCTGAAAAAGATGTCCCGCACCCGTCCAGCGGAGAATCTCCGAAGGTCGCTCCCATCCCCACCGGCGTGGCGTTGATCATTATGTCCGCATCCGTGTGGCGCCTGAGATCGTCGTAGCTGCAGAAGCCTGCTCCTTTCCAGGCCGGATCCGACTTTGCCTTCGCCATCCTGGCTGGATCCCGGGTGACCACCAGGATCTTCCCGGCCTTCATCTGGCGCAGCCCTTCAACGACCGCCGAAGCGGCACCTCCGGTCCCCAGAACGAGCACCTTGCTGCCCTTTACTGTCACACCGGTGTCGCGGAGATTTCTCATGTGTCCCGCCACATCCGTGTTGTGGCCCACGAGCCTGCCATCACGAGTCCTCACTACCGTATTCACAGCCTGGAGGCGCTCAGCTTCAGGCGACAGCTCGTCCATTAAAGGTATCACGTTTCTCTTGTGAGGGCTGGTGACATTGAAGCCCTTGAATCGCTGGTCGCTGAGGATCTCCTTCAGCTGATCCTTCTCCACCCTGATCTTCTCGTAGCCGTAGTTCCCTATAAGGCCGTGAAGCTTCGGGGAAAGGCTGTGCTCCACCGGATCGCCCAGAAGCGCGAAATCCAGACCGCTCTCGTCCATGAGAGCGTCCATCAGCGCCAGGGCGGTCACCGCCTCTATCACCGGAACAGCCCTCGGCACAATGCATACGTCGTGTCGGCCCTTGATCTCCATGATCTCATCCTGCCCAGTCTCGATGTTGACCGTGTGCTGCGGACGGGCTATCGACGGCGTAGGCTTCATGGCCACCTGGAAAAGGATGTCCATCCCCGTCGTAATACCTCCGGTGATGCCGCCGTGGTTGTTCGTGCGGGAGTATATCCGGCCGTCGTCTCCGAAATAGTATTCATCGTTGTTTTCCGAGCCTCTCATCCTCGCGCAGGCGAATCCGCTTCCGAACTGTATCCCCTTTACTGCGGGCACGCCGAACACGGCCTGGGATATCTTTCCTTCCATGCCCTGGAACATGGCGTCTCCGACGCCTCCAGGGAATCCCTTGACCACGCACTGGATGATGCCTCCCACGGAGTCCTTTTCGGAGGCTGCCTGCTGGAGTATACTCTGGATCTCCTGTTCGTCGGAGCTTCCGCCTATCTCTGCGATGCTGCCGCGGATCTCGATGCCCTTTTTTCCGAGCAACTGAAGCGCTATGCCCCCGGCGATGCACATCGGTGCAGTCATCCTGCCGGACCACTCTCCGCCGCCGGGCTTGAGGCCGGCTTTTCCGTATTTCAGATACGCCCCGAGGTCCGCGTGGCCGGGGCGGATCTGGCTCCTGAACGAACCGTAGTCCTTAGAACGCATGTCGCCGTTCACGATGACGGCCTCGATCTCCCCGTCCCCGATACGGAGCATGCCGTCATCCGCCTCTTCCACGCCCGAACGAAAGATCACCCGATCCTTCTCGTTTCTACCGGTAGACGCGGCACTTCGGAGAGCGCCTCCTTTTTTTCCTGGAGACCTCCTGTCGAGAAAGAGCTGAAGCTCCTCCGGGTCGAAGGTCGCACCCGCAGGATAGTTCCTCATGACCACCCCGATCTCCCTGCTGTGGGACTCGCCGAAGACTTCTATGTTGATGTTGCTGCCATACCTTGACGACATATCTTTTCCCTCACCTTGTTCTCTGCCGGAAATGCTCTGTTTACAGAAAAAGCGGAAATCTTTCGACTTCCGCCTGAATGATCACATATTGATACCCCGGTCTACAGGATCTCGCTGTTATCTTCCTCACCGTCATCTTCCACAGGATCGACCTCTGCATCCTGATCCGACAGAGCATTCTCAGCTTCTTCCTCTTCGGCCTCTGCCTCTGCGTCAACATCGTCTGTGATGTCTGCAGCCTCAGCCTCCATGGTCTCCTCCTGAGCGTCCTCCTGGTTGTCCTCGACCCTCTTGTAGGTGATCAGGTCCTCGGCGATCTCATATGTAGCCGTGCTCACAGGGCGCTCCTGAGCATGCTCGGTCAGCACAGGCTTGTTGTCGATGATATCTCTGGCTCTCTTTGCGGCCAGCATGGCAAGGGTATACTTGCTGTCGGCCTTCTTGGTCAGTTCGTTGATAGATGGATACAAAAGCATTATTCTTCCTCCTCGTATTTGCGGATCAGTGGCATTATCTTCGACGGAACTCTGGACTCCTCAGCCCTGATGATGCTCTCAGTCAGGGACACAGCCCTGTCCAGTTCATCGTTCACCACGTAATAGTCATATTCTCCAATGAGCTTTATTTCGTTAAGAGCCTTCGCCAGTCTCTTCTCCACCACATCAGGGGCATCCGTGCCGCGGCCTGTCAGCCTCTCCCTCAGCACCTTGAGTGATGGAGGAAGTATGAATATCAATACGCTTTCAGGCATGGACCTCTTTACCTGCAGGCCTCCCTGTATGTCGATCTCCAGAAGCACGTTGTGCTTCATGTCGAGCCTCTTCATCACCGCGTCCCTCGGAGTCCCGTACCTGTGGTCGTAGACCTGTGCGTGTTCCAGGAGGTTGCCTTCCTCTATGTTCCTGAGGAATTCCTCCTCTGAGACGAAGAAGTAGTCCTTTCCGTGGACCTCTCCCGGCCGTGGTTCTCTTGTTGTCATCGATATGGACAGATCCATGTGCAGGTCTTCCTTGACTCTCTTGCATATGGTGCCCTTGCCGGCTCCGGAGGGTCCTGAAACAACGAACAGCTTGCCTCCCCGGCCAAACGAATCTCTCATAGCTATGTCCTTTCTGTGACTAAATATTTTACCACAGTTCAGGCTTTTTCATCAAGACTGAGGCACGGACATTTTTCTGAAACCTAAGAGCAGGATCGCCGCGATGAGCGCCTCCATCACCCCCACGCCCACTATTGTTATCACCATCAGCGAAGAACCGGCAAGCCCTCCGCTGAGCATGATGTAGTTCCACGCGAAGTGGTAGAGCACGGGGAACACGATATTTTTCGTATAGAGATATGTGCATCCCAGGAACATGCCCAGGATAAACGTGGACAGCATCTGGTTAATAACGTCTGAAGCTCCCACGCCTCCCAGGAAGTTCAGGAAGTGGAGACAGGAGAACAGGACCGCCGAGATCAATATGGCGATCACCGGTCTCTTCTTTCTGAGAAGACCTCCCAGAAGTATGCCCCGGAACATTCCTTCCTCCCCGATGCCCACGAGGAGCGAGTCGAGGATCACCAGAAAAAAGGCTCCCGTTCCGTCGAAGCTCCTGACGGCGGAATACATGGCCAGCCCCGCCACCGGCACGAAGAGTATCAGGTACCAGAGATATCTTTTTCTGTTATCATTGATGATCTTCAGGTCATTCCTGCGCCTGGAGCCATAAACCAGCGTGATGATGGCAAGTGTGGCCGTCACGGGCATGAATTTTCTGCCGAACTCTTCTGACGTGTATGGAGTGTTCAGACAGTAGTTTGTAAAAGCGAGGCCTGCTCCCATTATGATCATGTACAGGCAAAGGAAAATGCGGTTCTTCATCTCGTTGCTCCTCTCTTGCATGGGGCTAAGCGATATTCTGCACCTGTTCTCTGATCTTCTCTATCTCAGCCTTCATATCTATCATAAGTCCTGTTATCTCGGTGTCATTTGATTTCGACCCGATCGTATTCGCCTCCCTGTTCATCTCCTGCACGAGGAAGTCGATCTTCTTTCCTATGGCGTCGCTGTCCCCTTCCACGAAGTTCTCCAGCTGGCTCAGATGGCTGTCGAGGCGCACAAGCTCCTCGGTGATGTCAGCCTTGTCCGCAAATACCGCGGCCTCCACGAGGATCCTGTCCTCAGGCACCTGCACCGCGCCCTGAAGGATGTCATCCAGGCGCTCCTTCATCTTTTCCTTGTATTCCCGTACCACCAGCGGAGCTCTGTCCTGGATCCTGTTCTTAAGGCCCCTGATGATCTCGGCCCTGTCGAGGATGTCCTTTGCTATCCGTTCGCCCTCGGTCTTCTTCATTTCGACCATTCCGTCAAGAGCCTTGTTGAGGGCGGACATTATCTGGGATGTGATCAGATCCTCATCCTCGGCCTCAGGCATGCACTTGATGACGTCCGGCATATCCGCCAGCATCTTCAGCGATACCCTGCCACGGTCTGAGCCACCGAAGTCGAAGGCCTGCTCCAGCTCCTTGAATGCGTTGTAGTACTGCTTCGCCGCCTCCATGTTCACGAGGATCGCCCCGGTCGCCTGGCCGAAAACATCGACGGAGATACTGACCTCTATCTTTCCTCTTTTCAGCCTGTCCTTGACCGTGCTCTTGATCTTCTCCTCAGCGAAGGCGTACTTCCTTGGGATCTTTACATAAACGTCGCAGTAACGGTGGTTGACGCCTTTCATCTCCACCGTGATGGACTTCTTGTCGTCCGTGAAGTCCCCTCTGCCGAATCCCGTCATACTTCTGATCATCAACTGTACCTCTCAAAAGTTCGCAAAAATATTTTTTCACATGAACAGCGCCCTCTCCCACACACCGGTCCGCGGCGCCATACCTATATATTTTAACACCCCGGCCCATGTGGCCACAAGGCGTGACTCGTTGAATTTCAATGGGTCTGATGGTATAGTAAGTGGGATTTTCATTGAGCGCTTCCCTGTTTTACGAAGCAGTGCAATTTCACAGATACAGAAAGGTCTTTTATGGCATTTGACGGAATATTCACCATGGGCATGGCAGAGGAGCTGAAGCTCCGTCTGTCCTCGGGAAAAATAGATAAAATTTATCAACCCTCTCCGGAAGACCTGGTCATCCAGGTCCACACCAGACAGGGGAACTTCAGGCTGATCGGCTCCTGCGGCAGCCAGTCTGCACGGGTGTGTCTCACGGAGGACCGGTACCAGAACCCGGTCACCCCTCCCAACTTCTGCATGCTCCTTAGAAAATACATTCAGGGCGGCCGGATAACTGACATCCACCAGAAGGACTCAGAGCGCATCCTCGAGATGGACATCGAGGCCCAGACGGAGATGGGTTTCATGGTGTCCCGCAGGCTGATCTTCGAGATCATGGGCAAGCACAGCAACATCGTCCTGGTGGATCTTCAGTCCGGAAAGATCCTGGACTCCATCAAGCACATATCCATCGACGTGAACCGCTGCCGCCAGCTCCTCCCCGGGGTGATCTACCAGTACCCTCCCGCTCAGGAAAAGGTGCCTTTTAAGGACGCAGCAGAGGATCATACCCTTGTTGCTGTATCGCACGAGACGGACGGAAAATACCTGCTCGACCACATCGGCGGCATATCTCCGGCAATAGCCAGGGAGCTTGCAGGCTCCGCTGATCCCCTGGGCGCCTTGGAAAAGATAGTTGAGGACGTGCGCCAGCACCGGGTGTGCGGTGTGGTCTACGTGGACGAAAAAACAGGCCCGCGGGAGTTTCACCTCACCGACCTGCCGGAGTATGACGGACTTGAGAAAAAGACTTTTCCAAGCCTCAGCGAGGCTGCGGAGTTCTATTTCTCCCATCGCATCAGCAGCAACGTGGTGAAGCAGAAGGCCCTTCCTCTCCAGCGGCGGGTCAAGGCCGCTCTCGACAAGGCTCTGCTCAAAAAAAAGCGCCTCGGGGAGGACCTCCTCCGGGCGGAAAATTCGGATAAGTACAGGCTGTACGGCGAGCTCCTCACGGCGAACATCCACGCTATCCAGCCGGGGTCCGCACAGGTCACCGTGACCAACTACTATACGGGTGATCCGATCACCATACCGCTGAACCAGCGTTTCTCACCGTCGAAGAACGCTCAGCACTATTTCAAGAAGTACAGCAAGGCCAGGACCGCCATCCATGAGAAGCAGACGCAGCTCCAGGAGACCGAGGAGGATATCCAGTACCTGAATTCCATCCTCCTGAACATTGAGCGGGCCGACACTGAGGAGGCCGTGGATCAGATAAGGGACGAGCTGGCTGAGACGGGTTACATCCGGCCCCAGAAAAAAAAGGACAACCGGCGCAAGAAGCCGAAGATGTCCCCTCTTACATATGTGCTGTCTACTGGAGAGAAGGTGCTGGTGGGCAGAAACAACAAGGAGAACGACTGGCTCACCACAAAGCACGCCTCAAAGAACGACCTGTGGTTCCACACCAAGGACATCCCAGGGTCCCACGTGATACTGCCACTCCAGCCTGGACAGACCGCCGAGGACGTTTCGCCAGAGACGATCTACGAGGCGGCGTCCGTGGCCGCCTGGCACAGCAAGGCCAGGGAGTCGGAAAACGTCCCTGTGGATTTCGTGCCCGTGCGCCACGTCAAGAAACCATCGGGGGCGAAGCCGGGCATGGTCATCTTCACCCACAACACAACTGTGCACGTGACGCCGAAGCTGCCTGAGGGCAGCGGATCAGCGGGCGCCGATCAGCTTTAATAACTGAGAAAATACATCCGCAGTATTCAGTTCATCCCATGATGCGCTGAATACTGTTTTTGTATAGTCGTCATCAGGCCTGTACACCCAGATCCTGTCCTTTGATGCGATCACAGAATATTGGACCTTGAGCTGCCGGGCATAGCTCCTGGCCTGATTCTGGACTTCGTCCATCTCCCGGTGGCCATGGATGCTGTATTTTGCCTCTATGATGCAGAAGGCTGTCTGGTGTCCTCTTGTGGTCACCGGCTTGATCACGAAATCCGGTACGAGTGCGTGGTTGTGATTACCTATTTCTATGTACAGCTGCTGGACATAATCCCTTTCTTCGTATCCAAGCCTACGGATCAGAGGCTTGATAAGTGCGTCCTCAACATCCCTTTCGTTGACGATATCGCAACCACTCTCCGTCGCGGCGAATTCCAGCTTCGGCAGCTTCGCGCCGGTCAGATCCAACAGATGATTGTACTCCGAGGGCTTGAATTCAACCCCGTTTATGCCCTGCATGTTTTTTCTCACTATCGGCATTTTGCCAAGGATCTCATCATTCCTGAGCTCCTTCAAAGGCACTGGCTTTACCCTCACGGGTCTTGATATATATGTGCATCTGTAATAGAAAAAGAACGGATCGTTAAAGCCAACAGATACGCTTCGCCAGAAGGAATCCACTTTGCTTTCAGGCGATGTGAGATACATGACGATCATATCACCTGCACGAGTATCAGGATTACACTGCCAGGGAGCAATGTAGTCCTTTTTGTAAGAAAGAAAAGCATCATCTTTTGAACCTCCTATAAAGAAGGCACTCTTCGGCTCCGGCAGGTCTTTGATTATATAACTTTCCAAACCACCTACACACTTTGGTGCAAAATCATAGAGAAATGCGCACAGTTCAGCGAACGACATTCCTTGGTACTCTCTGAATCCCTGCAGCGCTTCGCAAACTTTCCCATAATAGAAGAACCTGCCCCTGTAGTCCTTCTTAACAGGAACAGGAGGCAAGTCGATGTCGAACTCTTCTGCGATATTTTCTAAGATATTGAAGTTGTACCTAAAATAATACGGAACGAACAGCTTTGGATAATTCACAGCCAATATCGTGGAAAAGAGCTCGATCAAAGATGAAAACGCATCAAAAACTTCACGGTCATTTTCTCCGACTTCATCTGCAATTTCATTGTAGAGTTCTGTTAGTGTCGTTTCCGTCGTACGTTTTTTAATCTTCGGTACCCAAAACCATCCAGATAAAAAATCAGGCAACTCTTCCAACTGTTCTCCCATATTTTCGATCAGGATGTCGTCAGGACAGTAAGCCCGGCGCAAAGATTTTACAGTGTCAACAAAATGCTTATATATCCTTCGATCCAGTCTTCTAGTCAGATTCTGTTCAAAGCAATGGACTATTTTTTTCCTCCGGCATCCAAATAGAGCTGCCATATGTACTCGTTAAACACGGAATTCTCCAGATTCTTTGACTTAAACAAATGGCCTCTATCTCCGACTGCCATTTTGCCTGTTCTTATTAAGTTTCTTCCTTGTCTTCGGCTTCATTATGGAATACCCAAAAAATCCCAGTGGTCTGTGCCCCACCGGCAGATACTCCCCATGGCAGTATGACACCAGATCCATGTCCTCCACCTTATAGCGTCCCTCAGCGCTGATGAGCTCCTCATCTATGTGTACGGCTACGATCTCCGCCAGGAACATGTCGTGGCTCGGCAGCTCGGTGACGCCCTTCACCACACACTCCAGACTGATAGGAGAATCCGCGATCATCGGAGCATCAACGTGGGATGCAGCTTCTTTCGTCAGCCCTGCGGCCTCGAACTTGTCCATGTCGCGGCCGGACCTGACACCGCAGAGATCACATGCCTTCGTAAGTTCACGAGACGTGAGGTTTATCACGAACTCTTTCCGCTCCTCGATGATGTGATGGGAATAGCGTGACTTTCTCACCGAAATGTATGTCATCGGAGGGTCTGAGTTTACGATCCCGGTCCACGCAACGGTGAGGATGTTGCTCTCCTCCATGGTGCCGCAGGAGACCATAACGGGAGGCAGGGGATAGAGCATCGGCCCGGGTTTCACCTCGGTCTTCTTTCTGGCCTTCGGTATTGCAGGCGCCGCAAATCTTTTCTCTTTTTCCGCCTTCGCTCTCTTATCTTTCCTAACGCTCTTGTGTCCCTTGTTCCTCTTGTCTCGTCTGTCTTTCTTATCTCTGTTCTGCACCTTTTATCTCCGTCACTTCCTCGAATTCTGCTCCACAACGCTCAGCACCTTTTCAAAGTGCTCCGGGAGCGGAGCCCTGAACTCCATATACTTCCCCGTTCTCGGATGAACGAATCCCAGCACTCCCGCATGGAGCAGCTGCCCACTCGTCTTGAAGGGCAGGCGGGGATTCTTCGGGCCATACATCGGATCCCCCACAAGCGGATGGCGGATGTATGCCATGTGGACCCTTATCTGATGGGTCCTCCCCGTCTCCAGCACGGCAGATACCAGTGTGTACTGCCCGAAACGCCTGAGGACCCTGATGTGTGTCACCGCCCTCTTTGGATTGCTTCCACCCACGGCTCTCCTCATCCTGTTTCCGAAGTCACGCCCTATGGGCTGGTCGATGGTGAGCTCATCGTCTTTAATGTTGCCGTAAACAAGCGCAGTGTACTCCCTGGTCACCGAGTGCTCCTTGAGCTGAGCCGCCAGAGATTCGTGGGCAATATCGTTCTTTGCGGCCATGAGAAGGCCGCTGGTATCCTTGTCTATCCTGTGGACTATGCCCGGACGGACTTTTCCGTTGATGGAAGAAAGGGAATCTCCACAGTGAAAAAGCAGGGCGTTCACGAGTGTGCCGTCTGGGTTCCCCGGTCCTGGATGCACGACCATACCCTGCGGCTTGTTCACCACGATCACGTCCTTGTCTTCGTACACCACCTCTATCGGTATGTCCTGAGGTACCGCATCTATGGGCTCGGGTTCTGGAACATCCAGAATCACCTCGTCTCCCGGAACCAGCTTTTTCTTTTTTGAGTTCTCCCGGCGCCCGTTCACCTGTACCCTGCCATCGGCGATAAGGAGCTGAGCGTAATTCCTGGACAGATCCTCGGAAGCAGCGGCTATGAAGGCGTCCAGTCTCTTGCCCCCATCCTCCTCTCCTGCCGCGAGCCTTATCTCGTCACTCATCTTTCTTTCCTCTTTTTTCCTCAAAGAAAAGGACGTACACGAAAAGAAGGGCGCATCCGAGGGTAACAGCGATGTCCGCCACATTGAAAACAGGAAAGAATCGAAAATCGAACATGTCCGTAACGTATCCTATGACCGTCCTGTCGATCAGATTGCTGGTGCCTCCCGCGAATATCATGGCAACGGCCGTCATCTCCATCCTGTCGAAGCCCTTTTTCCACCCATATACCAGAAACACGGCACAGAGCGCCATGAACACCACCGGAATGAGGATCGTCACCAATGGCTGATTCTGGAACATACTAAAAGCCGCTCCCCAGTTCCTCACATAGGTGATGTGGAACACGTCCTGAATGACGGGGAGCGTCTCTCCTTCTTTAAAATTGCTTCTTATCAGGTATTTGACCAGCTGATCACTTCCCATGATCAGACAAATAAGAGCCGCGATCATTCTTAGCTATTTCAGGATGATCGTGTCATCGATCTTGGTCTTCTCATTGGCGATCTGCTTCAGGCTGTCAGAGAGATCAGAGACCGTGGCCTTCTTCTGCCCATCTGTTCCCTGACCATCCTGTCCTGGAGCGGAGAGTGTGTCATCACTCTTCCTTCTGATCACCAGAGTATCCTGATTTACAGGCTCCTTCTCCTCTGCCTGAGGTCCCAGTTCCTGCTCGATATCAGGGATGTCGCTTCTGTCCATATCAGGGAGCAGCGCATACTCGTCGTTTTCCAGCGCTGCAAGCTCGTCCTTGAGCATCCTCTGGTAGTTTGCCCTGAGTCTCTCTACCTTGTTCTTCAGGACCAGGTGCTCATCGTTGAGCTTTCTGACGGTGGTCTTGGCCTCGAGGAGCATGTTCTCAGCCTCCAGCTCGGCATCTCTCATCATGAGCTCGGCTCTTCTCTCGGCGCTCGCGGAGATGTCCGCCATCAGCCTCTTGGCCGTCTCCAGCGTCTCCAGCATTGCTGTGTCAGACTTCTGGGCCTCGCTTACCTGCTTCTCCAGGAACTTGATCTTGTGTGCCATGTTCCTGTTGTCCGTCAGCACCTTCTCATAGTCGACGATGATCAGATCGAGGAATTCATCGACTTCTCTTGAGTTATATCCTCTCTTGTCCCTGCTGAATTCCTTCTTATCGATATCAACCGGCATTATCATATGTGTGTTACCACCTTTCATAACATATCCGGCGGGGCCGGAGTAATAAAATCGCTAAAAGATCAAATATATCAGTCGCACCAGGATCCACTCCACGATCTCGATGGCGAAGAACGCCACCAACACTGAAAAGTCGAATGGTCCCGTGTTGAGTCCTGACATAAGCTTCCTTATAGGAGCCACGAACGGCTCGGTCAGCCCGATCACCGCCCTGTACACCCCCGCCAGGGATGAGCTGCCACTGGTGACTATCCAGCTCATGATAGCCCTCACGCAGAGGAGAAGTATCAGGATCTGGCAGAACCAGTGCACCGCAGTGCCTAAAACGTATGCCATCCACTACCTCCACGGGCTGCGCTGCTTGTCTCCGTAGCCGCCGTCCTCACCGGACTCGCGGTTCACCTTTGCGGCGATGTCCACGTTGGCGGGAGCGAATATGAAAATATTGGATGTAACCTTCTGCACGTTTCCGTTGAGCGCGTATGTAGCGCCGCTCATGAAGTCAAACATCTTCCTGGCCAGGTCGGTCTCCACCCTCTCCAGGTTGATGATCACGGGCTTCCTGGACTTGAGATTGTCCACGAGCTTGGTGCACTCATCGAAATTGTTAGGCTCGATGACCAGCATCTTGAAAGGCCCGGAGCCGTTCATGGACAGCCTCTTGGCCTGTGAACCCTTGGAGATCATAGGCGCGATCTGCTCGTACTGGGAGCTGCCTTTGACCCCTGTGTCCGCACTCCTCTCAGGTGCAGGCTTGGACGCCCCCTCACCCTTGCTGAGTTTCGCCTTCGTCTCTTCTATCTCTTCTCTTGTTACTTCTATCTCGTCATCGTCTATATCCGTGCCGAGGAAATTGCTCATAGCTTCTTTGAATCCCATGTCGTCCTCCATGATCATGTAGTCGTCATCTGCCGCCCTTCAGGCCCCATGCCTCTCACGGCCCACAACAACGGGCGATAGCAACCTAATGGCTATTATACAGTAAATTCAAGGAAAATGTTCAAACAGAACATGATTTTCAGAATAATTCCACACTGGGTGAGGCCTTGTCGGCCCTCTATCTGTAGTTTCTCTTGCCGAAAATAGCACTTCCAACTCTTACGATGGTGGATCCTTCCTCAACTGCCACCTCATAGTCAGAACTCATGCCCATGGAGAGCGTGTCGATGACCGCTCTGTCCTCTGGCAGATCAAGCTGCTGCAGTTCCTGGAAAAGCTTTCTCGTCTCCGCGAAGTATTTGCGGGATTCCTCAGGCGCTTCGCCGTAGGGAGGGATGCACATCACACCGCGCACCCGCACATGTTCGCAGCTGCCGGTTATCTCTTTTACCAGAGGGACCAGATCCTCCGCATTGATCCCCGTCTTGCTCTCCTCGTTCCCGACGTTGATCTCGATGAGGATATCCATGACGAGGCCTGCATTTCCGGCCCTCTTGTTTATCTCCTGAGCCAGGTGGAGAGAGTCCACGGAATGTATCATGACCACCTTGTCTATGATCTGCTTTACTTTGTTGGTCTGAAGGTGACCTATGAGGTGCCACCTCACGGGCTTTACGTCCGGGTACTTGCTCAGGAGCTCCTGGACCTTGTTCTCCCCGATATCCGTGGCTCCGGCATCGATGGCCTCGTTGATCTCGTCCACCGTGTGGAGCTTCGTCACCGCCATGAGGGTGACGTCCTCAGGCTTCCTGCCGGATCTTACGGCAGCCTGATCCTTCTTTTCCAGAACCTCAAGGTAATTCTCTCTTACGCCCATTTTCTCTCCTCTTATCATCTGTTATCGTCCGTGGTTCGGTTTACAGCCGGTATCTGTGCCGGCCTTCTATTTCAGCACCGTGGCATTTTTCACGTCGCTGTCGCTCGGATCCTTAAGCACCTCATCATACACGGTCATGGTGTTATGGAAGTTTCCCTGATCATCCATGTACAGATCCTGATATACGGCGGCCTCTGTACCGTTGTCCGCCTTTATCATCACCGGCTTGAACACCAGCTTGCCCACCTTGTTCTTGACGATCACGCCCTGCTGGCCATTCTTTTTCACGAGGCTGCTGGTCTTGATAACTATGCCATCAGCGCTGGCGGATGTGACGGTGATGCTTGCCTTTCTCTTATTGAGCATGGACTTGAACATCATGTTGGAATCGATCATCACGCGATAGCTTCCGCTCTGTTTCTTCACGGAACGAACGGTACCGATGACATCGTTATCCTGTCCCGGAAAGGTCATGGTGACCTGGTTCCCCGCCTTGAAGTGACCGGAGGATCCCTTGTCCACATAGAACACCACCAGCCAGTCTCCGTTGGTCGTAATCTTGAACACTGGCTCGCCCTTAGCGACCCGTCCCTTTCCGAACTGGTTCACTGAAACGCTGCTGTAAGATCTCAGCTTGTCCTGGCTCAGCTTATCGGCCCTGCTGGTGGTGAGCTTACCCTCGGCGCCGTCGATATAATAACTCACATATCCCGCAACGTCCGTCTTGCCACCCTCTGCAGTATATGATTTTTTCCCGAGACTTTCGAGCACGCTCTTGGAGGTGTTGGTCTTCTGACTCCTGCCCGTACCGGTTATCTCCACGATCCGGGAACCCGCCTTCACCAGCTGACCTTCCTTCACCAGCCGGTTCACCTCTCCGGCGGCCGGGGCCGTGTAGACACTCTCGTCTCTTATAATGAACGCATCAACGTCATCGGAGACCTCAACGCTGCCGTACTCCGCCACGTAAGTCCTGTCGAAGACCCCTGCAATTGAAGGTATCACATATATTATTATCATGCAGATGATCACCGCTGCCGCCCAGACGATGACCCAGAATCTGGTGTTTTTCTTCATATCAAGTAATTCTCATTTCCCCGCAAAAGGGCGGTATCCCCTTCATCCAACTCACTGATGACGGATGCCAAGTTCGTCCAGTACCGCTTTTTCCTTTTTCGAAAAGTTCCTGTCCTTAACGAATTTCTCCAGCATGTCCGGCCTGTTGTCTCTGGTGATCTTCAGCGCCTCTCTGAATCTCCAGAGGTCCACCGCCCCGTGATCGCCTCCGAGGAGGATCTCAGGGACCTCTCTTCCGTCGATCGACCTTGGCCTCGTGTACTGCGGATACTCCAGGAGCCCCGAATACACGCTCTCGTCCAGGGCCGACTCCCTGCTGCTGAGGACGCCATCGATAAATCTTGCCGAAGCGTCTATGAGGATCATCGCCGGCAGCTCACCCCCGGTGACCACGTAGTCACCGATGGATATCTCCTCTGCCTCCATCTCGTCCAGGGCCCTCTGGTCCACGCCCTCGTAGTGACCGCACAGTATGGTTATCTCAGGTTCACAGGAGATCTCACGTGCCAGCTCTCCTGTTAGTTTCTTCCCCCTTGGCGACATGTATATCACCCTGCCGCCCATGTCGTTCTCCCTGAACGCCGTGATTATCGGCTGGTACTGCATCACCATGCCCGCGCCGCCTCCGAAGGGCGCATCGTCGACTCTGTTGTGTTTGTCCTCTGTGTGATCCCTGATGTCCACCACATTGATCTCCAGGATCCCTTTCTCCCGGGCCCGGCCGATCATGCTCTCCTGCAGTGGCTGAAACATCTGTGGAAAGATCGTAAGTATGTTTATCTTCAAATTCTTTTACCTGTCTGAATGTATTATCGCAGAGACCGTCAATATCTGCCCGTATCTCCGGCGTCCGGCTCACGCCTGTCAGTCCAGAAAACCCGGTATCAAACGCACCGTGATAACACCCTTTTCCTGGTCGATAGTGTCCACAAAAGCCTCTACGGCCGGGATCATCACGTCCGGCCCGCCTTCTCTCTCTACCACGTAGACCTCCTGGGCCGTTGCCGTGAGGATGTCCTTGACCCGACCGACCTCGCTTTCGGAATTCACGTCATATACCTTCATGCCTATGAGGTCGCTGATGTAGTGATATCCCTCGGGTAGCTCATCCATGTCGTCAGATGCCATGGAAAAAGTCCTGTTCCTCAGCCCGTCGGACTGGTCTCTGTCGTCGACTCCCGCCAGCTTAGCGATGCACGTGCCGTTATGGTCGCGGACGCGCTCCACGTCGTACCCTATGGATCCGTCTCCGGAAGCCACGTATATCCTGGCTCCCTCACGGAAGTTGCTGCTGTCACGATTGTAGAGCTGGACCTTCATCTCCCCCTTCAGGCCTACAGAAGAAGTGAACCTTCCCATCTCAACGTATTCCCTTCCCTTCATCCTGTACCTCCTGACGGGATCTTATATCTTCACGATCCGGATGTTTAACTTCTTGATTTTATACCAATCACAGAAGCTTTTCAACGAAGCGCCACGCACCTTGCCACCGGCGCGGGCACCCACCATTGCCGCGGGCACCCACCATTTTCTTTTTTCACGAAAAAAACAGGCAGCACCCGCCGCCTGCTCTTCCGTTTATCTTCTGCTCATCGCTCAGCGTCATCTCGTTTTCCGCTATTCATCGATGATATCGACAGTCACCCTTTTCTTCTGCTTGATAGCTGCAGCCTTGACGACTGTTCGGATAGCCTTGGCGATACGGCCCTGCTTGCCTATCACTTTGCCCATATCCTCCTTAGCTACCTTGAGACTCACAACAATGTTATTGCCATGTACCTCTTCGGTGACCACGACCTCGTCCGGATTAGCCACGAGAGACTTTGCGATCGCCTCTACCAGCCCAGACATAGTCTGCACCTACTTTATGATACCGGACTTCTTCAGCAGAGATCTTACAGTCTCTGTAGGCTGTGCGCCGTTGTCCAGCCAGTTCTGAGCTCTCTCTGCATCGATCTTGATCTCGGCAGGATCCTTCAGCGGATCGTAAGTTCCGATCTCCTCGATGAACCTTCCGTCCCTCGGTGTGCGGGAATCCGCTACTACTACTCTGTAGAAAGGCTTCTTGTGAGCTCCGATTCTCTTCAGTCTGATCTTAACCATTATTTCCTCCTTGATTCTGTGGTTATTGGAAAAAGTCTTGTGGGCCGTCCGGCCCGTTCCGGCGCTGCCGGGTGTATTGCTAAGCGAAGGTATTCGCTACATCAATCCTCTGAAAAGCTTGTTTCTCCTGAGAGCCTTCGGATCGTTCATCTTCTTCATCATGGCCCTCATCTCGTCATAGCTCTTGATGAGCTTGTTTATTGTGGAGACGCTCTGCCCGCTTCCCGCGGCGATGCGCTTCCTCCTGCTGGCGTTCAGGATCTTCGGATCGGCGCGCTCCTCCTTCGTCATCGAAAGGATCACGGCCTTGTAGTTCTCCAGCTCCTTCGCACCCCTGCCGGTGTCTATGTTCTTCCTGTCAGCCGCGCTGAGTCCCGGCATCATGTCCAGGATCTTTCCGACGCCTCCCAGCTTGTTGACCTGGGACATCTGCTCGAGGAAATCGTTCAGATCGAACTGGTTCTTCCTGAACTTCCGCTCCAGCCTCTCGGCTTCCTCCTGGGTGTAAGTCGATTCCGCCTGCTCAATGAGTGACATCATGTCTCCCATCCCCAAGATCCTGGATGCTATCCTGTCCGGATGGAACGGCTCGAGGGCGTCATACTTCTCGCCCACGCCCATGAATTTGATCGGTTTTCCAGTGACAGCCTTGGCTGAAAGCGCCGCACCGCCTCTGGAGTCACCATCCATCTTGGTCATGATGATGCCGTCAACGCCCAGCCTGTCGTTGAATCCCGTAGCTATGTTCACGGCATCCTGACCCGTGAGGGCGTCCACCACCAGCAGTATCTCGTGAGGCTTGATCGCCTTCTTGAGGTTTACGAGTTCCTCCATCAGGGCCTCGTCTATCTGAAGACGTCCCGCCGTATCTACGATCAGAACGTTGAGTCCTTTTCTCTCCGCATCGTCCATGGCAGCCTTCGCGATCTTCACCGGATCCTTTTCATCCCTCATCGTGAAGACCGGGGTGTTCACGGCCTTTCCAACTACCTCCAGCTGATCTATTGCCGCAGGCCTGTATACGTCGCAGGCGCAGAGCATCGGCTTCTTTCCGTTCTGCTTGAGCCAGGAAGCCAGCTTTCCGCAGGTCGTCGTCTTACCTGTACCCTGGAGGCCTACCAGCATATAAACGGTGAAACCGCTCGGGGAATAGGTGAGCTTGCTGTTGGTGCCGCCCATCATGTCCACCAGCTGGTCCTTTACTATCTTTACCACCTGCTGCCCCGGAGTGAGGCTCTTCATCACGTCCGCCCCAAGAGCCTTCTCCTTGACATCGGCAACGAACTGCTTCACCACCTTGAAGTTGACATCCGCCTCCAGGAGGGCCAGACGCACCTCCCTCATTGCGGCATCGATATCCTTCTCGGTGACGACTCCCTTGCCTCTCAGGTTCTTGAAGGTCTCCTGCAGCTTTTCCGACAATCCTTCAAATGCCACTTAGTACTCCTTATCCTGATATCTGATATCCTGTATCTATAGTTCTCCCAGGTCTGTGATTATCTGCTCCAGCTCGCTGAGCTGTTCCTGGGCCTCCTGATCTCCCGCGACTGCGCTGCGAAGTTCCTGCGCCAGCTCTGCCGCCCTCGCCCGTTCCTTTTCGTTTCTGGAAAAGCGGTGGACAAGTCCCAGGGTGTCTTCGTAGTATTTCAGTTTCTTCTCCGCCTGCTTCAGCGTGTAGTGGACAGCCTGTCTGGAGATGTCCATCTCCTCCGCTATCTCTGAAAGCGATAGATCGTCTTCATGGTAAAACTCCATCACACTACGCTGTTTCTCCGGCAACAGGCCGCCGTAAAAATCGAAAAGAAGGCTGGCAAGTTCTATTTTCTCTATCCCTTCAGCCCCTGCTGAGGCTCTGTCAGCCATGATCTCCTCCTTAAAACAGCACGCATATAAATATAACAATACGCGGGATAGCTGTCAAGGATTTTTTTTGACAGCCCCCGCGTTATATCTCGTCTGTTGATCTGTATTCTTTTATATATTCTGTTATATATCCTGTTCTTAGTCTTCGTCCTGCCAGAAGCTCAGCGACTTCGGATCCATTCCTATGCTGCTTGCCCGGAAAACAGGAGCCAGCCCTTCTCTTCTCTGACGCACGTAATCATCCAGCGCCTTATATGCAACACCTCCGATGGCGATGCAGACAGGGATGTTGATGAGTGCCATTCCTCCCATGGTGATGTCTGCAAGAGCCCATGCCGCATCCATAGGTATGATCGCTCCCACCATGATAGTGATGCAGCAGATGACTCTCCAGACTCTCATGAAATTCTTTCCCGGCATCTTCCTGTGGTTCAGGAACGCCAGGGCGTTGTCCACGTAGTAGAGATTGCCCAGCAGCGTTGTGAAAGCGAACATGATCATGGCGATAGTGATGAATGTCGGGCCGTAATTGCCAAACACGGTCGACACAGCATTCTGAACGTACGGAGCTCCCGCGACTTCTTCCGTTCTCGGCGTTCCCGAGAACACGCACATGAGTGCCGTGGCCGTGCAGAGCAGCAACGTATCGATGTATACAGAAAGCATCTGCACCAGCCCCTGCTTTACAGGGTGAGATACCATGGCAGATGCCGCCGCGTTAGGTGCAGAACCGACGCCAGCCTCATTGGAATACAGGCCTCTCTTGATACCGTAGACCATGCAGGATCCCGCAACACCGCTGAATATCGCCCTGAAGTCGAAGGCATCCTTGAATATCATGGCGAAGACAGCCGGCAGCGACTTGATATGGAAGATTATAACTATCAGCGAAACGATCACGTAGAAGAGCCCCATGAAAGGCACCATCTTTTCGGTCACTCTCACGATGCCCTTGCCGCCTCCGGAGATGCATATCCCAACCAGGATCGCCAGAATAACTCCTATGATGATCGGAGTGCTCTTCTCATTATAAAAATCATATGCAACAAAAGTTGACTGAAGATTGTATGAACACAGGAGATTGAACCCGAACGCGTATGTGGCGATCAGGAATATCACGAACACCGTGGCCAGTTTCTTCTTTTTCAAAGCCGACTCGATGTAGTAGCCAGGTCCTCCATAACATCCGGTCTTCTTATCACCGTGCTTGTAGATCTGAGCAAGCGTGCTCTCCACGAAAGCTGATGCTCCGCCAATGATCGCAAGGAGCCACATCCAGAATATAGCTCCGGGACCACCAAGGCATATCGCTGTTGACACCCCGATGATGTTGCCCGTGCCTACTCTTGAAGCCGTAGATACCATCAGAGCCTGAAAGGAGGATACATGGCCTCCCTCCGGCTTTTCCATGACCACCCTCAATGATTCAGGGAAAAGCCTGATCTGAGCAAATCTTATGCGGCACGTGAAATAGATGCCACCGGCTATCAGCACGATTATCAGCACCGGATAGTAAAGAAAGCTGTCGATGTTGTTGAGAACGTTTGTAATCATATGACCCCCAAACAAAATATGTGAAAATATATTTTAGTTTTACATAAAAAGCGGAGCATTGCAACAAAAAAATAACAGGAACACCCTCAAGTGCCCCCGTTGTCCTCCTGTCTGATCATTTTTGCAACAGGATCGTATCTCCTATTTTCCGCTTTCTCCATAGTTTGAAAGGACCCTCGCTGAAGGATCGTCCACATCGCATCCTTCCCACTCCTTGTTAGGCATCCAGTAATCCTTTATCATCTCCGCCTGTCCGGGATAATATCTCTCGAAGATCTCTCTGTAAAGCAGGCTTTCTTTTGTGAACGGCCTTCTGTAGTCGTACTTTTTCGATAGCTCATCAAACTCTTCATCGGTGTATACGGTCTCCGCATATTCCTTGAGATCGTCGACCATGGAATGCCCCACAGCATCTGAGAATGCAGCCTTCTGCCTCCAGAGGATCTCATCCGGCAGGATATGGTCCTTTTCAAAAGCATGTCTGAGCAGGTATTTGCCCATTCCGTAGCTGTTCCTCTTGATTGCAGGATCCAGGCTCATGACATACTTTACAAAATCCGTATCCCCAAACGGCACTCTACCCTCCATGCTGTTTGTGGATATGCATCTGTCGGCCCTGAGAACGTCGTACATGTACAGCTCATCTACTCTCTTTGCAGACTCCCGCTGGAAAGCCTCATCATCAGGAGCAAAGTCGGTGTACTTATAGCCGAAAAGCTCATCCGATATTTCTCCCGTCATCAGCACTCTGATGTCAGTCGTCTCGTGTATCTTCTTGCAGCAGAGATACATTCCCATGCTGGCGCGGATAGTGGTGATATCCCAAGTCCCCAGGATCCTGATCACCTCAGGCAGAGCCTCGATCACGTCGTCCCTCGTCATATAGAATTCAGTGTGATCCGCACCGATGTGATCTGCCGCAGTCCTCGCATACTTGAGATCTATCGCGTCTTCGTCCATTCCTATAGCAAAAGTCTTTATCTTTCTTCCGAGGAGCTTTGCGGAGATGGCACATACAAGGCTGGAGTCCAGGCCTCCCGAAAGGAGAAAGCCCAGAGGTGCATCTGCATCCAGTCTTTCCTCGACCGAGTGGATAAGCTTTTCCCGGATCTTAGAGCAAGCAGTCTCGACATCATCGGTCGAATATTTGTCCACGGTCGTAAGGTCTATATACCTCACGAACTCGCCATCCTTGTAGTAGTGTCCCGGCGGGAACGGCCTGATCTTTTCCACCATGCCCTCGAGGTTCTTGGCTTCGCTTGCAAAAACGATATCTCCTCCCCGGTCGTATCCGTAGAACATCGGTCTGATGCCGATCGGGTCTCTTGCCGCGATAAGGCTGTCCGACTTGTGATCGTAGATGATCAGTGCGAACTCAGAACCCAGCATCTTGAACATCTCTGTTCCATAAATGTGATACAGCGGAAGGAGGATCTCACAGTCGCTCTCGCTGACGAATTTATACGTTCTGGAAAGCTCCTCCCTTATAGGTCTGAAGCCGTATATCTCTCCGTTGCATACCAGAATGTCTCCATCCATCTCAAAAGGCTGCATACCCTCGTCAGTCAGGCCCATTATCGCAAGCCTGTGGAATCCGAGCCACCCCGAAGGGGTCTCTAACAGCCTCGTATCATCGGGCCCTCTTGAGATGGTCTCGTCAAAGAACTTCATGATCTCTTCTCTGCCTAAGCTTTTTCCTGCAAAACCAATAATTGAGCACATATCAGCACCTCCAAAAAAAAACGATAGCAGCTATCTGTCCTCGAACTTTAGGACGAATAGCTGCTATCCGCGGTGCCACCTAACTTACCGGAATGATCCGGTCACTCTTTCAAGCTCCAACAAGCCTGCGTGAGATAACGATCACGACTCGCCGCACCTACTGACCGTGCCTCTCCGTCCATTGATCTGGAACACGGCTTTCAGGTTGGGGCTCCGAAGTGTTCTTCGCTGTAATTCTATGCGCGGGATTCTCATCATCGCCCACTCTCTGTAGCTGAACTTTACAGGTACTTTTCTTCATCAACGCCTTTGTTTATTGATTTTCTAAAAATATACTATTGCTTTTGTGGTTTGTCAACAAATCATATGATATTTTCAAAAAAACAAAACGCAACGAAAAAGGACACTCTTTCGAGTGTCCCTGTCTAACTGGCGACGTCCTAATTTCCCGGGCAGCTTCCCGCCAAGTATCTTCAGCGCTAAGGAGCTTAACTTCTGTGTTCGGGATGGGAACAGGTGTAT
>NZ_FUHN01000004.1 GCF_900155555.1 Mobilibacterium timonense
CCCATAAACTAATAGTACAAAGACTTTCCAGTCTCCTTAGAAAGGAGGTGATCCAGCCGCTCGTTCTCGAACGGCTACCTTGTTACGACTTCACCCCAGTCATTGGTTTTGCCTTAGGTAAACTATTTATCGTCCAACTTTGGGCACCCCCAACTTCCATGGTGTGACGGGCGGTGTGTACAAGACCCGGGAACGCATTCACCGCGGCATGCTGATCCGCGATTACTAGCAACTCCATCTTCGTGCAGGCGGGTTTCAGCCTGCAGTCCGAACTGGGACCGGTTTTAGTGATTTGCTCCGCCTCGCGGTTTTGCTTCTCTCTGTACCGGCCATTGTAGCACGTGTGTAGCCCAGAACATAAGGGGCATGATGATTTGACGTCATCCCCATCTTCCTCCGAGTTGACCTCGGCAGTCTCGCCAGAGTCCTCAACTTAATGTTAGTAACTGACAACAAGGGTTGCGCTCGTTGCGGGACTTAACCCAACATCTCACGACACGAGCTGACGACAACCATGCACCACCTGTCTCTGCTGTCCGTAGAAGGGCCCGGTTAAGGACCTGTCAGCAGGATGTCAAGTCCTGGTAAGGTTTTTCGCGTTGCTTCGAATTAAACCACATGCTCCGCTGCTTGTGCGGGTCCCCGTCAATTCCTTTGAGTTTTACACTTGCGTGCGTACTCCCCAGGCGGAGCACTTATTGCGTTAACTGCGTCACTGAATCCATTCGGACCCAACAACTAGTGCTCATCGTTTACGGCGTGGACTACCAGGGTATCTAATCCTGTTTGCTCCCCACGCTTTCGTGCCTCAGTGTCAGTTGCAGTCCAGAAAGCCGCCTTCGCCGCTGGTGTTCCTCCTAATATCTACGCATTTCACCGCTACACTAGGAATTCCGCTTTCCCCTCCTGCACTCAAGTCTTCCAGTTCGCAAGGCGAACAGCAGTTAAGCCGCTGCCTTAGACCTCACGCTTAGAAAACCACCTACGCACTCTTTACGCCCAATAATTCCGGATAACGCTTGCCCCCTACGTATTACCGCGGCTGCTGGCACGTAGTTAGCCGGGGCTTTCTCCTTGGGTACCGTCACTTCCTTCGTCCCCAAGAACAGAAGTTTACAGCCCGAAAGCCTTCTTCCTTCACGCGGCGTTGCTGCATCAGGGTTTCCCCCATTGTGCAAGATTCCCTACTGCTGCCTTCCGTAGAAGTTTGGACCGTGTCTCAGTTCCAATGTGGCCGATCACCCTCTCAGGTCGGCTACTGATCGTCACCTTGGTGAGCCGTTACCTCACCAACTAGTTAATCAGACGCAGGCCCATCTCACACCGATAAATCTTTGGCCGATACAACATGTGTTGTTCCGGCGTCATGAGGTATTATTCATCGTTTCCAATGGCTATCCCTCTGTGTGAGGCAGGTTGCCTACGCGTTACTCACCCGTCCGCCGCTGTCCATGAACAAAATCTACCGAAGTTTCATTCATCCATTTCTCGCTCGACTTGCATGTATTAGGCACGCCGCCAGCGTTCATCCTGAGCCAGGATCAAACTCTTTTTATGTTGTATTCATCGGGACTCTATCCCGTTTGAATCGATCCTGATTTCAGATCTGACGCTTTGCGCTCGATCTCGTTTCGAAATCATTGTTTTAAGAATCGTACGTGAACCACTTGACTTACCATCTCATGATTGCTATGTACATTTGTCTTTGGAATCGTATTGCTACAAGTTCCTTTGACTGGTATTCTTTGTACTATTTAGTTTTCAAGGTGCTGCGCCGCTTTCGTGCGACAGCTTGTTCATTATACGGCTTTATTTGCTTTCAGTCAAGCTCTTTTTTTGATTTTTGCAAATCTTTTTTCGAGCTTAACCTTGCAGCCGTGGCCGTATAAATTTGCCGTCTTAAAAACGGCCTAACTAATATAGCACAATTTTTGTTCTGCGTAAAGCCCTCTTTTGTATACATTTACACATATACTTCCCGAATCGCCGTCAGCAGTACATGCCATCTTCTTTTCCATATCCTATTCCAGGGAACTCCGCAACTATGTCGTTTTCCATTCCCATAAACGGTGAATACGGAGGAAAAGTCCTCAGATATTTCTTATAAGCCTGTCTTAGCCTGATGAAGTTGTTTCTTCCTATGGTCAAGGCAACACCTGAAGTGAACACCACTTCTCCATCCTCGATCTTTTCAACTGCATCTAAACTGATGTACATACTCTCCATCACCTTGTACATTCCGTTATGTTCAAGGATCTTTCTTATATCGGCAAGCCTTGCATAGCACGAATACTCGCAACCGTCATTGAGAAGGATCGTAAGCTGTCTTCCGTCCTGTTCCGCCATGGCTATCTCACCGATATGTATCCTTGAACAGAAATTGTTTGTGACGATGGATATGTATTCTGTTCTCCCCGGAGAACTTCTATCATGTTCATTTATATACATATTCTATTCCCCCCATGTTCTTACAGAGTTGCTCCCACCTGTCAGGCATCATGATGCGTTTCATGAACAGATGTTAACTGAAAACAGGGCTTTTGTGTCCGTAAACTTTTCGTGTTTTGTCGTGGTAAATCGAAGGGAATTGGGTATTTTGTGGATAAACATGTGGAAATCCCCAGTTTATCGGGTCTTGTATGCCTTACTGCCTGGGATCGGCAGATTGCGGGTTTTCTTTCCACTATACGAAGCGGCATATCTGATGCAGGCCTCAAGGAGACACTTACTGGATCACCGTGTACATCTTTTCTGCGTCTTCTTTGCGCGGCGACTCTATGAGTTCTTCCACCCTCACCTTCATGGTGCTGTTTCCGAATGTTATCACTATCTCATCGCCTGTTCTGAGCTCTACACCCGGCTTGGCGACTTTGCCGTTGACCTGGATACGTCCTGCCTCGCATGCCTCCTTCGCAACAGTCCTTCTCTTTATTATTCTGGAATTTTTCAGATACTTGTCTAACCTCATTATTCCTCGCTTTCTTACCATCATCCGCTTAACACACGATCTGCGCAGGTCATCCAGTTCCCTGCACGAAAAAAGGCCGACGACCATTCGGCCGCCTGCCCTGCTTAACAAGCTGTAATGATCTACTTGTTTACGGCATCCTTCAGAGACTTACCAGCCTTGAAAACAGGTGCCTTAGACGCTGGAATATCGATCACTGTATCAGGCTTCTGAGGGTTTCTGCCCTTTCTGGCCTTTCTGGATCTGGTCTCAAATGTTCCGAATCCGATAAGTCTTACGCTGTCTCCTGCAACCAGTGACTCTTCTATTGTTCCCAGGACTGCATCCAGTGCTGCCTCTGCATCCTTTTTCTTGAATCCGGTCTTATCTGCAACCTTGCTTACCAACTCAGCCTTGTTCATAACTATCCTCCTTAATGGGTTTCAACTTTCATTATTATACGAACGCCCCTTGAGGGTGTCAACAGCAAACATCAATTTTTCTCTTATTTTTCAACGATTTCGGCCGTTTTGAGCCTCCGTCCAGTCGGAAATATTATCGAATATCCGGTCCTGTTATACCCTTGCTCTGACCCTTTCACGTGATTCTTTTGCCATATGCATGGCCTTCTCCACATCGATGGTGTCATATTTTCCATCCTGATACAGCACTCTGCCGTCAACCATGGTCAGAACCACGTCTTTGCCATCGGCCGAGAACACCAGAGCCGTTGGAACATCTTCTATCGGCTGCATGTTAGGGACATCCAGATCCACAACTATCAGATCCGCATGCCACCCTTCCTTGATGAGTCCGCAGTGTTCCCTTCCCTGGGCGACAGCCCCCGCTCTCGTCGCACTGTAGAGCACCTTTTTCGGGTCCATTGCCGACGCATTGCCGCTCTTTACTTTTCCCAGGAGAGCAAAAGTCTTCATCTCCTCGAAAAAGTTCAGGCTGTTGTTGCTGGAAGGCCCGTCGGTGCCTATCGCAACGTTCACGCCGGCGTCGTAAAGCGCAGGCACGTTGCAGATCCCACTTGCCAGCTTGAGGTTGCTGACGGGATTGCTGGCCACTGTCACATTTCTATCTCTTAAGATCTTTCTGTCATCGTCCGTGAGCCACACGCAGTGGGCGGCTGTGGTGTTCTGATCGAAGATGCCCATGGCGTCCAGGTACTCAACAGGCGTCATGCCGTCATGGCGCTCCTTGCATCCCTCCGTTTCAGAAAGCGTTTCGGCTACGTGGACATGCATGTTCACGTCGTATTTTCTCGCGGCTTCCGCCACAAGCCTGGCAGTGGCGTCATCATTCGAGTATTCTGCATGGATCGAGGCATCCGCCTTGATCCTCCCCTCGCCGAACCCGTCGTACATCCTGATAACGTCGATCATATCTTTGTAAAAGCCAAGCTGCTCAGGATCCTCGTGAGCGAAGTTGGTGACGGATCTGCACACGTTGGCCTTAGTGCGGCTGTCCATGTATGCCCTCACCATGTAGTCCACCCACATGTACATATCGGTGGTTGAAACGATGCCGAACCTCAGGGATTCTGCCATGCTCAGGAGAGTGCCCCAGTACACAGCCTCTCCGTCGAGCTGCGCTTCAAACGGGAATATCCTCTCGTTTAGCCAGCGTCCCAGCTCCAGTCCCTCTCCATAGCCCCTGACGAGGGACATTGGAGAATGTCCGTGGGCATTGTAAAATCCCGGCATCAGCAGCTTGCCCTTGCCGTTGTATACAGGCCCGAGATTGCCCTCGTAGCTTTTTCCCTCTGGCCTCTTGTCTCCTATGTATACTATCCTGTCACCAAAGGTGAGGACGAATTTGTCCGGCCGATAATCGAAATTTTCGTCGAGAATTCCTATATGTTCGAAGAGCATTCTTTCCTCCTGACCATGTTCATATCATTTAGCAGCAACGGCATTATCTCAGTGGCATTATAAACCTCAAGGAACGCATCCACAATGTATGTCACGCGCCCACCGCCTTTGATTCTTCTATCTTCTCGTCAAGGGTCTCCATAAGCTTCAGAACCTCATCTGCAGCCGTCTGATCCGGTTCGGCGAAGTAATCCAGTTCCGGATTTTCACCGCTCCTTATGGCAAGCCTCTCTCCGAACTCCTGTTTCGCCATGACCAGTACATAGGCGTTCATGTTGTTTTCACCGCCGAATGTGATGTGGACCTTCCTGCCTGATACGTTGATCTCTTCCACACCTATCTTCTCTGCGGCGCTCCTGATCTCGGCCACCTTGATAAGGTTCATCACAGGATCAGGAATGTCGCCAAACCTGTCGATGAGTTCGTTTATCACGTCTTCTCCGTCTTCCCTCGTCCAGATCTGGGCGATCTTCTTGTACGCCTGGAGTTTCAGTGTCTCATCGGAGATATAGGAATCCGGTATCCTGGCCGGAACGTCCAGGTTTATGGAGATATCCGCTCTCGTCTCCGTTACGGTCTCTCCCTTGAGCCTTCTCACAGCCCGGTCTATCTCCTTGCAGTAGAGCTCGTACCCTATTCCTGCAATGTGACCGTGCTGGGCCTCTCCGAGCACATTCCCGGCACCGCGGAGTTCCAGGTCCCTCATGGAGATCTTGAAACCGGCACCGAACTCCGTGAACTCACGAATCGTGCTAAGCCTTTTTTCCGCGATCTCCGTCAGCTGTCTCTGCGGGTCGTACATCAGGTACGCATAGGCCAGCCTGCTGGACCTGCCCACCCGACCTCTGAGCTGATAGAGCTGGGACAGCCCGAATTTATCCGCATTGAGTATGATTATGGTGTTGGCGTTAGGTATGTCGATCCCGTTCTCGATGATGGTAGTGGCAACAAGGACGTTGCTGTTCCCCTGAGTGAAATCGATCATTATATTTTCGAGCGTCTTTTCGCCCATCTGGCCATGTCCCACGGCCACCTTCGCCTCAGGCACCAGTTCCTGTATGTTCTCCGCTATATCCCGGATGCCGCGCACCCTGTTGGAGATTACGTACGCCTGACCGCCGCGGGCCAGTTCTCTCTTTATCACACCGGATATAAGCTCCTCGTCATATGGTGTCACGAAGGTCTGTACCGGCAGTCTGTCTCCTGGCGGTTCCTCGATTATGCTTATGTCCTTGATGCCTGTGAGAGACATGTTCAGTGTCCGCGGTATTGGCGTAGCAGAGAGCGTCAGTACATCCACGCTCTTCCGCAGCATCTTGATCTTCTCCTTGTGCTTCACCCCGAAGCGCTGTTCTTCATCTATGACGAGGAGTCCCAGGTCCTTGAATTTCACGTCGCTTGAAAGGAGCCTGTGAGTGCCCACCACAAAGTCTATCGTGCCTCTCTTCAGACCTTCGACGATCTTCTTCTGCTGCTCCTCGTCCCTGAAACGGGAAAGCATCTCGATGTTGAACGGGAAATTCCTGAATCGCTCCTTCATGTTGTGGTAGTGCTGATCCACCAGCAGTGTGGTCGGCGCCAGCAGCACCGCCTGTTTCCCGTCAGCAAGGCACTTGAAAATAGCTCTCGCCGCCACCTCCGTCTTGCCGTAGCCAACGTCGCCGCACAGCAGCCGGTCCATCGGAAGAGGCTTTTCCATGTCCTCCTTGATCTCGTGGATCGCCTGGAGCTGATCGTCGGTCTCCTCGTACGGGAATTCGTCCTCGAACTCCGCCTGCCACACCGTGTCCTTGGAGAACGGGTACCCTCCCGCCTCCTGTCTCTGGGCGTAGAGCTTCACCAGGTCTTCGGCAATGGCCTCGATCGCTCTCCTGGCCTTCTGCCGGGCATTTCTCCAGTCTCCCCCGGACAGCCTGGAAAGCTTCGGTGCCTCGCCCTCGTTTCCGATGTACTTCTGGACTATGTCCATCTGCTCCGTAGGGATGTACAGGACGTCGCTCCCAGCGTAGTGTATCTTGAGGTAGTCGCTGGCGTCTCCGCCTTTGTCCAGAGTGACGATACCTTCGAATCGCCCGATGCCGTGGGACTCGTGTACAACGTAGTCTCCCTTATGTAGATCGGAAAAATCTATGGAATTTCTGTTTTTCTTCTTTTTCCTCTTCCTGTGCTTCCTGACATCAGGGAAAATATCCGTCTCTGTTATTATGCTGAGCTTCTCATCCTGAATGATCATGCCAGAGCTGAGATCGCCCACATCGTACTGTATCTTCCCGTAGATCCCGGAATCGTTGAGATATTCCCGTATTCTCTGTGACCGGTCGCTGTTTTCCGTAACGATCCTTATCTGGTAACCGTGGTCGAGCCAGTGCCTCACATCGCTGACGAAAAGCCCGAGCTGCCCGTTGTATGATGCCGCCTGCCGTCCCTGAGGCGCAACGACCTCGTCCATGGATGTGCTTTTTCCCTGGTCCATTGGAAAAGGTGAAAAAACCGCAAGGTCATCCTTGTCGTAGATCCTGCGGAACGCGTCCTTATCCTGGTATTCAGGTATCGTCTGCGCCACGCGCTCCGGGTCGGCCACCATGAGTATGCCGTCATCCAGGTAGTCCCAGAGGTAGTTGTCTCCCTCATGGAAATAATCCATGTAATCGCCGAATACTCTCGGGCTCGTTCCGGACTCGAAGATCTCCTGGATCCTCCCCTTTATGCCCTCGAGCCGCTCTATCCTGCCGTCCTTGACGTCTTCCTCGGCGTGCTGCTCCCGACACTCCAGGATGCGCCTGTCGTATTCGTCCCTGATGGCGGACCATGCCTCGATCCTTTCATCTTCTGATGGAACTATCTCTGCAGCAGGACATATGCGGATGGAGTTGAGGTTCTCCACAGATCTCTGCGTTTCAGGGTCAAAGGTCCTCAGCGAGTCGATCTCGTCATCGAAGAACTCTATCCTCACCGGATACTGATCTCCCGGCGGGAATACGTCGATGAGTCCGCCCCTGATGCTGAACTCTCCAGGATTCTCGGTGACCGGAGCGGGAGAATATCCTGCGAGCACGAGATCTTCCCTGAGGGCTTCAGGCTCCAATATCTGCCCCGTTTCAAGAAACTGGACAGATGCGAGAAAACGCTCCTTTCGCTCGAGTTTCCGCATGGCCGCCGACACCGGCGCCACCACAACGGCGGGCTCCGGACCCGTCAATGCGTCCAGCGCCTTCATTCTCCTGGTCAGGGTGTCCATATCCCTGACTTCGTATACTATCCTTATGTCATCCTCTTCCGGCATGGTGCAGATTTTTCTGCCGTCCTTCAGGAAATACGCCAGATCCGATGCTACTATCTGTGCAACTTTTTCCGTGGAAACGATGATCACAGCCTTGGAGTATTCCTCCGCCAGCCTTGATCCGTAATAGGCTATCCTGCTTCCGGTCGTGCCGCTGAATTCGATCCTCATATTACTCCGCCGAAGCCTTTTCTTTTCTGGTGTTATTGCGGTTCATGGCGAGATCTATACCAAGGGTGATATAGTCCTCCACTGCGGCCGCACCCAGCTTCGCGGCCTCCTGCAGCAATTCCTGTTCTTCCTTAGGGACCTTTCCTATGACGAAATCCACCATGTCCTTGTCGGGGCTCCCGATCCCGATCCGAAGCCTCGGGAAATCCCTGTAGCCCAGCTCCTGAACGACCGATCTCATGCCGTTATGAGTACCCGGACCTCCGGATTTTCTGAGTCTTATGCTTCCAAGCGGAATATCCAGGTCGTCGTAGACCACCATCAGATGATCGTGGTCCTCCTTGTAAAAATGCATGACCTGCTGCAGGGACTGGCCGCTGAGGTTCATGAATGTCTGGGGCTTGACCAGAAGGACTTTCTCGCCTCCAGCCATGCCCTTTCCCGTAAGGGCCTTGAATTCGTTTTTGCTCACGTCGATCCCAAGCCTGTCCGCCAGGACATCGATGACACGGAACCCCATGTTGTGCCGCGTTTTTTCATATTTGATGCCGGGATTTCCCAATCCCGCGATGATATACATATTTGCTTACCTCATAACCTGCAAAAGGCAACGGACCATTTTCTGACCCGCTGCCTCCAATGTTTTCTTCTGGTGTTTTGTTGCCGTATCCCCGTGACTATTTGTCGAAGAGGTCGCTGATGGAGCCGTGAGTGTATACCCTCGTGAGCACCTCTGCGAAGATAGGAGCCACTGACAGGAACTTCATCTTGTCCAGTTTCTTCTCCTCAGGAATAGGAAGGGTGTTCAGGAGTACCATCTCCTTGATGGCGCTGTCCCGGATCCTTTCGATCGCCGGTCCTGAGAGGACCGCGTGGGTGGCACATGCGTAGACCTCCTTTGCGCCCATCTCCTTGATGGCGTTGGCGGCATTTGTGATGGTGCCCGCAGTATCGATCATGTCGTCCAGGATGATACAGTTCTTTCCGTCTATATCCCCGATGATGTTCATGATCTCGCTCTTGTTAGGCTCAGGCCTCCTCTTGTCCACGATGGCGATAGGACAGTTCAGCCTGTTTGCCATATTTCTTGCTCTTGTTACGCTTCCGTGATCCGGGGAGACCACTACCACGTCCTCAAGGTTCTTTTCCTTGAAGTAATCGCTGAGGATAGGCATTCCCAGGAGATGGTCCACCGGTATATCGAAGTATCCCTGGATCTGATTCGCGTGGAGATCCATGGTGATGACCCTCTGAACTCCCGCTGCCGTGAGCATGTTTGCCACAAGCTTGGACGTGATCGGATCTCTCGCCTTTGCCTTCCTGTCCTGACGGGCATATCCGTAATACGGAATGACGGCGTTAACGCTTCCCGCAGAAGCACGCTTCATGGCGTCGGCCATGATGAGGAGCTCCATGAGATTGTCATTTACCGGCTCTCCGGTTGGCTGAATGATGAAACAGTCTCTTCCTCTGACTGATTCCCAGATGCTCACCGAGATCTCGCCGTCGCTGAACTTGCTGACTGTCGCCTTGCCCAGCTCCACTCCCATGATGTCCGCGATCTCCTTTGCCAGCTCCGGATGGGCGTTCCCGGCAAAAAGCTTCATGTTTGCAAATACGTCCTTATCCATATAAATGACTCCCCCTGTTTTTCTCCTGAGTTCATTTCAAACGATCTATGTACAACCCGTCTCCGGTGTTCTACCAAAATCTTAATCCTTTTTAAGATCCTTCTTGAGGATCTTTCTCTTCTTTACCCATCCCTCTTTTACGGTCTGTCTGGAACGGCCGATACACAGCGAATCATCATCTACATCCTCTGTGACCGTAGTGCCCGCGGCGACGTACACTCCTTTTCCAAGGTGAACAGGTGCGATGAGGTTTGAGTTGCACCCCACGAAGGAATCGTCTCCCACCGTGCTCCTGTACTTCCTGGATCCGTCGTAGTTCACGAACACCACGCCGCATCCGAGGTTGACGTTGCTCCCGACGTCGGCGTCTCCGATATACGTGAGATGGGATGACTTGCTTCCGTCTCCCATCGTGGAGTTCTTGACCTCCACAAAGTCTCCCACCTTGCAGCCGTCGCCTATGGTGCTGCCCGGTCTGATATAGGCGAAAGGTCCTACATGTGTGTTCTCTCCCACCTTGCTGTCGTATATATAAGAAGCCTCCACATCAGTACCCTTACCGATCTCAGAATTCCTGATCACGGAAGACTGCCCGATGTGCGCACCACTGCGGATGACGGTGTCCCCCTGCAGAGTAACATTCGGCCCGATCAGGGCTCCGGCCTCGATCACCACCGTGTCATCGATATATGCGGAATAGATGTCCACGAATTCCACTCCGTCGTCTTCAAGCCTCTTTCTGTTGCTCTCCAGCCTGGCCTTCTCTCTGTTTCTGTATTCCTCGATGTCCATTTTCTCTCCAATTCCGGTTTTTCCGGTCTTCATCCAGTCTTTCTCCGTTCTTTCCGGGAAAAAGCTTTTTCGTCGGGCGCTGCTTCTGCGGCTATCAGGACTGCTTTCCGAGCATCATCCTGCCGACCTTGTACACGTCGCCGGCACCCATGGTTATCACTATATCATCCTTTTTCGCATGTCTCTCGAGATACTTTGCGATATCCTCAAAATCCTGGATGTAGTGGACATCGCGCTCTGGATGTTTCTCCTTCATGGCCTGTACCAGCTTGTATGAAGACACACCGTACACGTCCTTCTCTCTTGCAGCGTAGATATCCGTCACGATCAGCGTATCCACATCCTTAAACGCGTCCACAAACTCATCGAACAGCGCCTTTGTCCTGGTGTAGGTATGAGGCTGGAAAACGCACCAGAGCTTGTCGTGCTTTACGTTCCTCGCAGCCTTCAATGTGGCCATTATCTCAGTCGGATGGTGAGCATAATCGTCGATCATCTGCACCCCGTCGCCGGTGACACCCACAAAATCGAATCTTCTGTGAGGCCCGTGGAAACTTACGAGGGTCTCGCAGATGACTTCATCTGAAACGCCGAGATAGTGACATGCGGCGTAAGCGGCCATGGAATTCAGTACGTTATGCTCTCCCGGTACTCCAAGGTGGATGTGGCAGAGCGTCTTTCCCTTGCTGCAGATATCATACTGAGGGAACCCGAAGGTATCAAAGGAGATGTTCTCCGCATAGTAGTCATTTCCCTCTGAGTATCCATAGGTTATCTTGTTCTTCACGCCTTTGAGGACTTCCTTTACAAAAGGATTCTCTCCGTAGGCGACAACCATGCCATCCTCAGGGATCTGAGTCACGAACTGTCTGAATGATGCCTTTATGTGGTCAATATCCTTGAAGTAGTCAAGGTGATCTGAGTCGATGTTCAGCAGTACGCCAAGCGACGGTCTGAGATTGAGGAAGCTGTCCATGTATTCACATGCCTCGGTAACGAAGTACTCGTGCTTTCCTATCTCCACGTTCCCTTTTATCTCCGGAACGTTACCTCCCACCAGGATGGTAGGCTCATACTTTGCATTCCTGAGGATAAGGGAGATCATGGAAGTCGTGGTGGTCTTGCCGTGAGTGCCGCAGATCGCAACGCTGTGCCTGTACTTCTCCATTATCGCCCCAAGCATCTGGGCTCTGGTGACCTCAGGGATCCCCAGCTCCTTGGCCCTCACGATCTCCGGATTGTCGTCGGCCACCGCTACTGAATACACGATGATATCGGCGCCTTCAACGTTCTCAGCCTTATGTTCGTAAGAGATCCTGATGCCCAGGCTTTCCAGGTGCTCAGTGACCTCTGACCGCTTCATGTCGGAACCGGTAACAGTACATCCGACATTATTCAAAATCTCGGCAACAGCGGAAAGCCCTATACCGCCGATACCGATGCAGTGGATATTCTTATATTTCGAGATATCAATCAATATCTGCACCTCCAATTTGAAATCATACTGGCTCATTATATTCCATTTCACAAACCTTGACAAGAAGAGTGGATTTTGCACGGGCCGATTGACTTTCATGCCTTTTACTATAATATAATGGAAAAAATGGAGGATAAAACATGAAGAAGAACAAAAGAGTTGCTGCTCTCCTCACCGAGCTTTCCATGAACCCGAATAAAATATATCCATCCAAGTACTTCTGCAGCAAATTCGACATTGCCAAGTCCAGCCTCAGCGAGGATATCCGCGTTGCAGACGAGATAGCCAGGGAGATGGGGCGCGGACACATAGAGACTATCCCAGGAGTCGGCGGAGGCATCAAGCTCCGTCCGGGAATATCACTGGAAGACGCAGAGGCCCTTCAGAACGACCTCTGCAGCAAGCTTTCCGATCCCACAAGGATCCTGGGAGGAGGTTTTCTGTACACTTCAGACATCATGTTCGACAGTCACACCGTAAGGGACATGGCCTTGATATTCGCACATCACTTCAGGGATGTGCAGGCCGATTACATAGCCACGGTGGAGACCAAGGGGATACCGCTCGCCGAGATGACATCTCTCATGCTGAACATCCCCATGGTGGTAGTCCGCAGAGAGCCAAAATACAGCGAGGGCTCCACGGTGAGCATCAACTATTTTTCCGGCTCCTACGAGAGGATCCAGAAGATGTCCATATCCAAGAGGGCTGTGAAAAACGGTTCATCGGCCATAATAATAGACGACTTCATGAGAGGTGGCGGCAGTCTGAAAGGTCTCACCGAAATACTCTCCGAGTTCAATATCGATGTAAAAGGCGCCGGAGTAGCAATGGCTTCGCGGGAACCTGAGAAGAAAAAGATAAGCAGCTATTTCCCGATAATCTACCTTGAAGACATAGATGAGGAAGAGCGGGTGATCAAGGCAAGTCCGAACCCTCTGAAAAACTGGTATGACGAGGAAGATCCGCAGTAGCCGGTCCCTGTCAGCAACTGCATAACATGAGTTACTTAAAAGTGCGCTGCCTGTAAAGCATAAGTCCGGCTTTACAGGCAGTGCACTTTTTTTCATGAAACGCGAAAAGAGTTATTATTTTATTCGTGTTGATTTGTAATTGAAATCGTACTATTCTTAAGTTAATAAAATCGTTCAATCAACACAATTGCATTCCTAATTCTAAAAGTATTATGAATACAATGTGGAACGCATAAAAAGAATGCATTGAAGTATTATAATGTTCGTGAAAGGCGGTTGACAAAATGGAAATCACAGATGTCAGAGTCCGTAAGATCTGCGACGATGACAAAATGAAAGCCATCGTTTCGATCACCATCGACGGAGAGTTTGCAGTACATGACATTAAATTGATCGACGGTTCAAATGGTCTTTTTGTAGCCATGCCGAGCAAGAAGCTTGGCAAAGGAGAGTTCAGAGACATCGCTCACCCACTGTCATCCAGCACCAGAGAGGTGATCAAGGATGCGATATTCCAGGAGTATGAGCGAGTTCTGGCCCTGATGGCAGAAGACCCTGAAAAGGATCTGGCGTCTATCTACAGCATGGACTGATACAAAACAGAATATTCCCGTGAAGCAATAAATAGAGTTGGTTTGAAACGATAAACCGCATGCAGAAACGAACGACAGCAAAGGAGACGGCAGCTTTGAGATTTGATATGCATTGTCATACGAAATATGGATCTATTGACGCTAAGGTAGCTATCACAGAGTATGTGAAGATCCTTAAGGACAAGGGCTACGACGGGATGCTGGTCACAGACCACGACTCCTATGATGGATATAATGTTTGGAAGAAAACACCTCTCAGCAGAGAGACGGAATTTGTGGTGCTCAAGGGGATCGAATACGACACCCGGGATGCCGGACACTTTATAGTGATCATGCCTGACGGGATCGAGCTCAAGGCTCTGACCCTGCGGGGCATGTCCGTAAGGTCTCTGGTGGATCTGGTACACGAGTACGGCGGTATACTGGGGCCCGCGCACCCTTTCGGGACGCGGAGCTCAAGTGCCATGCTTTTTCATGCCATGAAAAAGAACCGGAACCTGATCAACGAGTTTGATTTCATCGAGGCATTCAACGCCTGCGAGGCTGTAGAGGCCAACAGGCTCTCAAATTCCATGGCTTACGAATACGTTAAACCTATGTTCGGTGGTTCGGATTCACACGACCACAAGTACGTGGGGATGGGGTACACAGACATCGACGCTGATATCAGGTCGAACAATGATCTGATAAAGGCGGTGAAAGACGGTACTCCTGTTTCCTGCGGCGGAAAAGAGAGAGGCTGGACCTTCAAGTCGATGAATGCCCATGCCTTTTATTCAGTGTACGGATTCATCCTGTACAACAAGGGCATCGGCGCCCTGATATCCCCTTATCGTTCCTACAAACTGAAACAGGCCGGAGAGATCGACGACAGACGCCTGAAGATCCGCGGCAGTCACGGCAGGAACACGCACAAAGCGCAAAGGTGATAATGTCACTTATTCAAAAAGATCCCGGAACAGCATCTGCTGCCGGGACCTTTTTTCTTTGACCTCTATTGATACCGTTACGGGTTCTATTGCATTCCGGAAAGCTCTCCCGTACCATGATGCCCGCGACGCTTAGCCTCATTGCCTGGAACAGCTTCACGGAAATGAGAACACGGCCTGATGTAACAGAACCAGTAGCCGAGTCCGACTATCAGAGAGCCGCCTATGATGTTGCCCAGGGTTACCGGGATAAGGTTGTTTACGAACATGCTGCCCCAGGTCAGTCCGTCCGCTTCTATTCCGTACACAGACGACGTCATGATCCCAGAGGATATGAAATACATGTTTGCCACGCTGTGCTCGAATCCGCAAAGCACGAAGGCGGCTACCGGAAGCATGAGTCCCAGTATCTTCCCCGCCAGCTCTTTAGCTGCAAACGAGATCCACACCGCCACGCACACAAGCACGTTGCACAGTATCCCCCTGATGAGAGCATCCCCGAAGGAGAGGCTCACTTTTCCTGCAGCCGTAGTCACCACAGATGCGGCGAGCTGCTGATCGAAGAGGCTGTACACGTGGCCGTAAGTACACGCGGCAGCGACCAGCACGCCTCCCGCCAGGTTGCCGATGTACACGAACAGCCAGTTCTTCAACATTCCTGACATCGTCCCCTCGCCCTCGAGGACAGGTATCACCAGAAGGCAGTTGCCCGTAAAGAGCTCGCTTCCGGCAACGAGGACCATCATGAGTCCTATGGGAAAAACGAACGCCCCCGCCGCCTTGGCGACGGACTGCAGCGGTATGCTCACGGCGATGGCCTGGCTGCAGACGGCGCCGAAGGCTATGTACGCGCCTGCGAAAATTCCCAGAACGAACATCTTCGACACGGGAAGTTCCATCTTACCTTTTCCCACCTTAACGTAAAGCTTTCCGATCTCCGACGGTGAATTCATGTTTTTTCCTCCTGCTCCACTGCATGGATCCTGAGTTCCGTGCCTTTCAATGGAGATTATAAATAAGGAAAACGCCTGAGATCACCGACGTTTGGCGTTAAAAAATAAACGCTTGACCGATTTAATAAAAATTTTTTGATTTGTTGTTTTTGTCGACAATTTCTAGCCGCCGATGACACGCAGACCTATGATCCCCACTGCTATGCAAGCGATGCACATCAGTATCCGAAGAACTCATCCTTCACTATGTTTGCATCCTCGATCCCGAGCTCCTGGAGCTGCTTCGTAAACGCGGCATTCATACCCGGCGAACCTGCGATCAGGTACTCTGCCTCGTTCCCGTTCGCCTTCGCGTACTCGGCCACTTTTCCGGTGAAAACATCGACCTCTGTGACGAACTCCACCGAGTAGTCTGCCAGCTGCTTGTCGGCCTCGCGGAAGAAATCGCCAAACGGATGATCGCCGCCCGCCTCCGAGAACAGCATGTGGATCTTGTGTCCGTCCCTGTGGGCATCGAGCTCGTGGCGCATGATGGACCTTACAGGCGTGATGCCGATGCCTCCAACGATGATGAGAGACTTGTCCTTTTCCGGGCTGAATCCGAAGGTTCCGAGAGGCGCCGCCACCTGTATGGCATCACCCGGCTCGATCTTGTTAAGCAGGATCTCCTTGAAGCTTGTGTGAAGCTCGCCTATCTTGGTGGCGAACATCAGGAATCCATCTTCGGGAGCCGAAGCTATGGTAAACACGCGGGTATCCTTGTCTCCCTCGTCCACCTGGTAACCGGGGATCCTCCAGAGCACGTGCTGGCCGGCTTTCCATGTGTACCCTTCCGGGACCGTCATCTTGAAGCTGTACGAGTCGTGAGCGATCTGCTTTTTCTCCAGCAGAACTGTATCCTTGAATTCCATGATCCACTTCCTTTCTGTCGATTATGTCGATCCTATTGATTGACACCGATGTATGTTAATAATATTGTACCATTTTCGTAGGATTTAGAAAGGGGTAAAGTCAAAAAATTTCAAATTCTATCCCGCGTATTTTTACGGGGTCGCCAAGGGGATAGTCATCGCCGTCCACCGGCTGCGACGCGATCCTTTCCACCACGTCCATTCCCTGGAAGACCTGCCCGAATACCGTGTACCTCCCGTCCAGCTCCGGCAGTCCGCCCGCCTCCCGGTACGTTTCTTCCACGTTCACCGGCAGGGACGCCTTGGGGAATACGCCCTCATCCGCTTCCGGGCACTCAACGATGAAGAACTGGTTCCCGTTGGTGTGCGGCCCGGTGTTCCCGAGCGCCACAGCGCCGTTGAAGCAATAAAGCCCCTTTTCCACCTCGTCCCGGAAGTATCCGCCGAAGCTCGATATGTCTTCGTCGCCGGAGCCGTCAAGGGCGCCGCCCTGTATCACGAAGCCTCGTATCACCCTGGAAAAAGGCATACCGTCGTAGAAGCCCTCTGCGGCCAGCACCTTCCAGTTCACCACGGCGAGAGGTGCCTTTTCCGGGAAAAGCCTCATACGTATCTCCCCTGCGTCCGTGGTCACGACACAGATCTCTTCTCCCGGAGATGGTGCATCCAGCTGATGTATCACGACAGGGCTCACATCAACTCCGTTGTCGTTCCACAGGATGCGGCAGAACTTCCACTTCATTCCGGAGGAGTCCCCACACCTCGACGACTGGAGGATCACCGTGTGCTCCGTGACCTTTTCCTTTTCCTCGTCCTCGACCCGGAAACGCAGCTCCAGAACGCCTCTCAGGTCGTTGTATTCGTCCGTGTCCCCGACGCGGCTCAGGACGTGGAACTTTAAGAACACGATCGAAACGTCCCGGCCGGATAGCCTGCTGAAATAATTTCTCAGCCCGTCCCTGTCATTCTCCGGGATACCCTCTGCAATAAAACCGGAAACATTTTCCCCGGCCGTCAGTACCTCCGCCAGCTCCTGGCAACGAAGGCGGATGTCATCCTCGTCCCAGTGTCTGGGAAAGAATTGATAAGTCACATGATCAGAATGATCGAAAGCCATGGCCGTTCCTTTCTACTGACATTCTGCACAGCAAGGATCATCTGTCCCTTGCCTTATTGCCTCCATTTTCCATGTTTTCGATAGAAAATCAAATAGGCAGCCCGGATGGCCAGTCGATTGAAACCATCTGGATCTGAATGCATTTTGTTATCTCATTAAATATAAAAACACGATACACAGAATAAAAAAGGGCTCACGATTGTGAGTCCTCTTTCTGTGAAATTCTTTTTGAAATAACAATCAGTTGTGGTGAAATCATGGTGCGATCATGGTGCAATCTTTTCAGAAAAGCGCCGTAAATCGCCGTAAATATTCGAAATGCTCCGATTTTGCAAAGCCCATTAAAGCTCAATACTTTCAACGGATATATTGATATCACTAAGCTCTGGGCAATATCCCGAACGCGTTACACATTGAAGAGGAAGTGAATGACATCACCATCCTTCACTGTGTAGTCCTTTCCCTCTGAGCGGATCAGGCCCTTTTCTCTGGCCTTCGCCAGCGACCCGTCCACGGAGATCAGGTCATCGTAGGAGATGGTCTCGGCCCTGATGAATCCCCTTTCAAAGTCCGTGTGTATCTTACCAGCGGCCTGAGGGGCCTTCGTTCCTTCCTTGATAGTCCACGCTCTGACCTCAGGCTCACCAGCGGTGATAAAGGAGATCAGATCGAGCAATCTATAAGAAGCCTTGATCAGCTTATCCAGGCCTGATTCTTCTATGCCCATGTCCTCCAGGAAAGACTGGCGGTCCTCGTCGTCCAGCTCGGCCATCTCGGCTTCGATCTCGGCACAGATCTGCACACACTCCGCTCCTTCGGCCTTCGCATATTCCTTTACAGCATTGACGTACTTGTTGTCGTCGCTCTGGATATCGTCCTCGGAGATGTTCGCAGCATAGATGATTGGCTTCGATGTCAGGAAATCGTACCCTTTCATGAACTCCTGCTGCTCCTCGTCAAGGTCCAGCGTGCGCAGAGGCTTGCCGTCTTCCAGCCAGGCCTTCGCGGACTCGAGAGTCTTCAGGTTAACGCCCTGCTTTTTGTCGGCCTTCATGCTCTTGGTGACCTTTCCAATCGCCCTTTCGATGACCTCCAGGTCTGCAAAGATCAGCTCCATGTTGATGGTCTCGATGTCATCGATCGGGTCGATGTGGCCGTTCACGTGGACGATGTTCTCGTCTTCGAAGCAGCGCACCACGTGGATTATGGCAGAAGTCTCACGAATGTGCCCCAGGAACTTGTTTCCCAGGCCCTCACCCTTGGATGCGCCTTTCACCAGTCCGGCGATATCGCAGAATTCGATGGTGGTGTATATCGTCTTCTTCGAGTTATAGATATCGTGGAGCACCTGGAGCCGCTTGTCCGGCACGTTCACCACTCCGATGTTTGGCTCAATGGTGCAAAAAGGATAGTTCGCCGACTCGGCGCCAGCCTTCGTTATGGCGTTGAACAGTGTGCTTTTTCCCACGTTTGGAAGGCCGATTATTCCCAGTTTCATTTATCAAGATCTCCTTTGCAATTATTCTTCGTCTTCGTCGTCTTCCTGCTCCTCGCTGAACCTGTGGAGCCTGCTGGAACGCCCGCGGCCACCAATGCTCGGCATCTGAATGGAGTCGTTGGCGTAAAAGTCTGTATCGACGTTATAATCGTCGTCGCTCTTCTTTTCGTCTGATGCTTCAGCGGGATCCCTGCCGTCACCTTTTTCGGCGTCCTCTTCCTCGATCTCCTCCATTACCTCGGTCTCGAACTCAGGAGCGGTCTCTCCGAAGGCCTCGTCTATCTCACTGGCCGTCTCTGCAGCCTGGGAAAAGTATTCGTTCTCCAGCGTGGTGTCCGCGTACTCGCCCGGCATTTCGTCGGGAGCAGCTTTTTTCTCGATCTCCTTAGGCGCCCCATCCGGCTTTCCTGAAGATGACCCCTGTGTATCCAGAGCCGCCTGGATGTCAGACACCGCCGCAGTAGCAAGCGTATCTTCGGCCGCACTCACCGACAGATCCTTTACCTCCTTTTCCAGGTCTTCCAGATCCTCCTCAATGTCACCAGCGGCCTCCGCAGCCACGACCTGCGCACCGTCGAGATCTCTTTTTCTGGCCCTGGACCTGCACACTATGAACAGTATCAGCGAGAAGATGAAGATGCACACGCTGATGACCTGAGCCTGTCTGAACGGACCTATGTAGAGGCTGTCCGTGCGAAGCGCCTCCACGAAGAACCTCTCAAAAGAATAGAGCATTCCGTAAAGTGAGAAGATCTCTCCCTTGAAGGACCCGCGTCTGTCAACGATCAGAAGGAAAATGAACAGCAGCAGGCACCAGATCGATTCATAGAGGAAAGTCGGGTGTACCTTCTGACCAGAGACCACGATCGCCCACGGAAGGTTTGTCGGTGTGCCGTAAGCCTCGCTGTTGAAAAAGTTGCCCCATCTGCCTATGGACTGTGCAAGGGCCACCGCCGGTGCGAACAGGTCCAGGAGGGCAAGGAAATCCACCTTCCTGATCCTGGTCATGATGAATACACCCAGGATACCGAAGATGAGTCCGCCGTGGATGGCGAGCCCACCGGCTCTGATGTTGAAGATCTCCGGGAGATCGTTTTTGTACATATTCCAGCTGAACAGGACGTAATACGCTCTGGCACCGACTATCCCGAACGGGAGAAGCCATATCGCAGCGTCAAGCACGTTCTCAGGATCGATCTGATGCTTCGGCGCCCGTACGTAACTGATGATGATGGCGAGAACGACTCCCGTTGAGATCAGGATCCCATACCATCGGATGTCGAGACCTGCAATAGAAAAAGCTACAGGATCTGGTGCTGTCATATTGAAATTCCTCCCGGATGTGTTAGTATATTCAGGTAACATAAAAAATCGTGGAGCTCTGCCCACGACGTATAGTATAACACATAAGATGCCTTCAGGCCATGGGCCTGTTATCCGGCGCCATTCAAGTATTTCAAGGATGAGACGTCGTTTATGTTACGCGTCGGTAAAATAGAGAAAAAATAAGTGTTGACAAGCTAGCCGTGGGTTGGTAGAATAGTCCTCGCAGTCCTGATGACGGCAAAAACACGTGGCGGCTTAGCTTAGCTGGCTAGAGCGTTCGGTTCATACCCGAAAGGTCGGTGGTTCAAGTCCACCAGCCGCTACCAATATGGGCGCTTAGCTCAGCTGGGAGAGCATCTGCCTTACAAGCAGAGGGTCATAGGTTCGAGCCCTATAGCGCCCACCATTTTATGGCCGGGTAGTTCAGTTGGTTAGAATGCCAGCCTGTCACGCTGGAGGTCGACGGTTCGAGCCCGTTCCCGGTCGCCAATTGCGGTGGGTATCGTCAAGCGGTTAAGACCCAGGGTTGTGGTTCCTGTATGCGTGGGTTCGAATCCCACTACCCACCCCAATTAATTAAAGGGGTACAAATAAATATATGATGATGGGGTATAGCCAAGTGGTAAGGCAACGGATTCTGATTCCGTCATGCGCAGGTTCGAATCCTGCTACCCTAGCCAATGGCGACATAGCCAAGTGGTAAGGCAGAGGTCTGCAAAACCTTTATCCCCAGTTCAAATCTGGGTGTCGCCTCCATGATGAAAAGCAGCCGAATTTCTTGAGTCTCAAGGAGTTCGGTTCTTTTTTATTGGTAGCGTTAAGATGCAAGTGCGTGGTAGACTAAAAAACAGCGGTTATTCGAATTCAATTACCTATAAGTGTAGTAGATATATACCTTAAAAGTGAGCATTGGATAGAACAGTAGATCAATACACCATTGGAGCGTGGCATCTGTAAAGTGAAGCTTTTAAATTCATATAAAGATTAATATTTAACTTCATCTATTTATTGTTTTGTCCTCATCATGATGTTATATGTAATCATGTATTTTTATATTTTGTTGCAATTTACCCTTGCCTTGGCTATAATACTCATAGAGATTATCTCCCTGATAATCTCTATAATCTCTAGTCCCAATACCCTTTTTACGAAAAGAAGCTGCTCCCCTGCGGTTTCTTTTCTTTTTTGGTATTTTTTCAAGAGGGCGAAATCAATCGTCGAGATCCAGGTAATACTGCATCCTGTAATTACCGCGGGTCTCTCCTGCGTAGTTGTACATGTACTTCACACCGTTGACCGAGATGTTCTCGGTGTGTATGCCCATATTCCCGCAGTACTCCTCAAAGGAGATATCGTGGGTCATGTCGAATTTTTCCTTCTCTACAGAAATGTCGATAAGATGCATATCTGCCTCATGCCATCTGCAGACCTCTATCTCCGTTCCGTCTTCTGCGGTAAGGATGACCACCTGGTCCTCCACGAAATCATCCTCCGGATACGCCTTCGGATAACCATCGAGGACCCTGCTGCCGACGCATTTTTCAAGCATATCGTCGAACAGGGAGTCCACTTTTTTGTATATTCTCAGCTCCTTGCTCATCTCTCCCTACTCTCCTAACTCTTCAAGGCGTTTCCTTTCCCTCTCTTCTGTTTCCGGGGAATACCAATATTCCGCAGTTCTGGATGATATATCGGCGTTGATGCCAAGGTCCGACTCGCTCAGCGTCCTGAGATTCCGCGTCAGAGCCTTCCTCTCCAGCGTGACCTCGTATTCGTCTCCGAGGATGGCCGATATCTCCTGCTGCGTGAGATGGTGAGAATCGCTGGTCCGCTCCTGGAGTATCTTGAAAATGAAGGCGGGAGCCATGCTCTTCGAACCGTTGCGGCCATCCCGGCGGTAGAATTCGTCGATTTCTTCTTCCGACATGCTGTCGTAGTCTATCCGCCTGTTCAATATGAAATACTGTCGCTCCGGATGGTCGAACATCTCGCGGTCCTCCTGCGGATGTCTTATTTCACGAGAGCGCCTCGTATTCAGCCAGCTCCCGAAATATTTGTCTCCTAAATCACCCACTATGCTATTGACAATATTCAGGCCTTCACTCAAATATATCCAATCGGGGTCTTTAAACTTTTTTAGTTCAGAGATGAGCCATTTTCCTAATGAATCTACTAATTTGATAAAGTGCTTCAAATCCCACAGGTCGAAGCCGCCTTTTCTACCTTGCTTAAGTCCTTTATCTATCCCTCTGGCGGCAGCCCTGACAACATCCGGAGCGTTTACCGCATCTCCCTCATCAAAGAGATGTTTTATCCACGGCAGCGGCAGCTTGCCATCAGGAGATACAAAGTGTCTGCTGTGGAGATAGTTCGCGCTTTCCAGCATGTCTTCTACATGCTTCAAGAACGAATCGAGGCATGCCTGAAAATCTCCAGGGCCATTTATCATCCTGGCCAGCCTGTGCAGGTTGGACACCGACCTTCTCAAAGCGATTCTGGCATCGGCTTCTGATTTATATTTCGGCCTTCTCATTTCAGTCCTCCTGTTCTCCTATCCTTCTATCTCAGCTAGTCTTTTCAGCGTTTCCTCCGGCGAAACGTACAGTATGCCCGTGCCGCCACACGCCTCCCATTCTCTGATATTCTTTTCCAGGTCGTCGATGAGTACGCATCCCGGGCCGGTGACGAAGTTCTTCTTTTCCTCGCGGAGAACGATGTTCACAGGGATGTCCTGCGAAAGCTTCCTGCGGACCCAGCTCGTCTTGTCCTCCCCTGCACCCTCGATGCCCCTGTGGGGTTTCGGCACTCCGGTGAGTATCTGGCACCTGCCGGGATACCTGCTGAATATCTCCCGGAACATCTCTTCTGCACCGGGCATGAATTCGAGCCGGTCGTAAAAGTGGTTGCAATCCCTGATGGCCTCCCACATCCTGTCATCTTCCGCTTTGCTCCCGGGGCACTGTTCGGGCGGAACGATACCGCAGAGCTCACTGACTCCCCTTTTGAAGTCCGCCAGAACACTGTCCATATCGAAATATATTTTGCTTATCTCCATATTGCAGATTTCCTTTCTGTCTTAGCGACTATTGGAGAACGCGTTCACCACAATATACCATGGCGCTTTAAAACTCCTCAACTGAAAGCGGATCGAAAAGCTTGATTTAAGAAGTTGCCGCGATTTGTGACCCTGCTTCAACCGCGGCGAAAAAAGCTTTTCCCGGAGACGTTCAATATATAGCTGATCCGTGTCGAACCTTGGACCATTACACTCAACTGACAACCAGAAAGCAACCGACAACGTCTTACTCTGAACATCTGCATGAGCATTTTTGTTATCGAATCGTCTCCGGGGGGGGGATTGGAGGAAATAAATTATGGAATATTCATCTTACAGGCCGCTCTACAGGTCCACTTCGAACTCCACAGAGTTGTTCAGCTTGTCCAGAGCCATCTGGGCCTTTGACAGGAGTTCACGGGTATGGGAGTAATCGGCGGACGCCTTCTCGATGTCGAAGTTTGCGTACCGGTAATCCACTATGTTCGACCTTATGCTGCACTCTCTCTCCTTAGGAATCATCATCGCGAGGGTTTCCAGCCTGCTCAGCCGCCGGGAGAGCTGCGGGATGTATATCAGCATCTCGTCAATGGTCATTCCGAACTCTGGCACGACGGTATTCATGTTGAAGTCGAATATGGCGTGCTTCAGAGTCCTCACCTTACCCTCTATTTCCTCCAGCTCGGACTGGACCGCCTCGTAATCATACGCAGGCCTGACGGTCTCCGGGTCCTCGCCCATGACCGCGAGAAAGCTGCTCTCCTTTTTTTCCATATTCACTATTTTGGAATGCTCATCGTTGAGATTGCGGAGCATCTTGTTGGCCTTTGCCGAAGTCATCTTCATTTCAGGCACCGTTTCCTTTCCTGTTCTCATCTTGTTTACACCTGTATGATACTCATCCATATGTACCAGATCCGGGACACAAAGGCCATTTTAGAGAGATTTTTTGAAATTTTCACGGAATTTTTCTTGGGTTAATTGTAATATGAAGTTGAACACTAAAACTAAATAAAAGAAGATCCACAGGACCTATCTTTGGTAGAATTAAGTCACCACACAAAATCACCAAAGGAGATCACCATGGATCGTGACAATTCTACCACACCTGAAAGAGAAAGAGGACAGCATCTCGGATTCGAAGACAGATGCAGCATCAAGACCTGCAAGAAGTTGGGGATGTCTCTACGCAAAACTGCCGAAGTTGTAAACTGTTCTGCATCCACTGTACTCAATGAGTTGCGCCGCGGTACAGGAAAGCGCAAAGGCAATCGTGGGAGGTTCCCTGAGTATTCAGCTAAAAGGGGGCAGGCAAATTATGAAACTAACCGGACCCGCTGTCACAAGCCGCACAAACTAGAAGAAGAAAATCCTTTTATCGATTGGATGGTCAAGCAGGTGCGAGAAAAGCACTGGTCATTGGATTGCTGTGTAGGGTACGCCAGACGTAAGAAGCTGTTTCCAAGCGAGTATATCGTCTGCACAAAGACGCTATACCGTGAGCTGTGGGCCGGTAATCTGCCTCTCTCACCATTCGACTTGCCTGAAGTTCTCTCCCGCAAGTCGAAGAAGGCCCATACTCGCAAGAACAAGAAGGTCCTCGGCAAGAGCATAGATGATCGTCCAGAGGAAGCATCCATGCGCATCGTGTGCGGTCATTGGGAAATAGACACAGTAGTGGGCAAACGAGCTGGCAAGGAATCAGTGGTTCTCACTCTGGTTGAAAAAGTCACTGATTTCTATCTGGCTATAAAGATTCCCGGCAAAGACTCTGACTCGGTAATGGCTGCAATGGAGACCCTTAGAGAAGAATATGGTGACACACATTTTTCAGAGATCTTCAAGACCATCACCGCAGATAACGGACCTGAATTTGAAAGGCTCTCTGAACTAAAGGATTGGGGTGTAGGCGTCTACTTTGCTCATCCGTACTCATCCTGGGAAAGAGGTCAGAACGAGCGACACAACCGTCTCTTTCGCAGATACATTCCGAAAGGAGTGTCCATCGACAAATATTCTGCAGATCAAATACTGAGTTTTGCCGATGAGATGAACGCTTTGCCGCGAAAACGTCTTGGATACTTTACACCAGAAGAGCTCTTCGACGAATTTCTCGATCAAGTGTATTCAGTTGTCAAAGTTCAAAGTGCTTAATTTTACGCTAGTGTTCAAGTTGGAATTGCAATTTATAGGAATTTTTCTTGCGGAGTTTTTTCGTTTGTGCTTTTTTCCGGGTTACTGTATCATACCAATACAGATTCTGCTCATATCCGCTTGCAGATACTCATGGATGTACAAGGAAAAAACAATGAAGAAATTCACCAGAAAATATAAATACATCTCCCAGCCGGGAACCGTTTCCAGCCGCTGGTTCGGCGACCTGACGCCCTGCGTCTACGACATAGAGACCACGGGGCTTTCCAAGGAGACGAACAAGATCATACTTACCGCAATGCTGATTCCTTCAGATGACGGAGTGGAGATCACCCAGTTTCTGGCGGAAGACCCGTTCGAGGAATCCAGAGTACTCGAGGCCACGATCCAGCACCTCATGTCCATGGATGTGGACTATCTGATCACGTACAATGGCGCAAGCTTTGACATTCCATTCCCCCAGACGAGGCTGGACCGGACCCGCCTGCCCTGGTCGATCTCCTACTATGACCTGGATCTCTACAGGTTTCTCCGGAATTACTCCGTCCTGCCATCTGAAGTCGATTCGCTGTCTCAGAAAAGCGTGGAGTCATTCTTCGGCATCGGCGGGGACCGTAAGGACGTCATCACAGGGCTTGAAAGCGTCCGCCTGTATCAGGACTACACGAGGGACGGCAGTCCGATCAAGGAAAAGATCATACTCACCCACAACAGAGAGGACGTCCTGCAGCTGTACAGGCTCACGGAGATCATGATGGCGGAGGACTTTTATTCCGTCCTGAGAGATCCGCTGGACTTTGAAAAGGCTCTTGGAGAATTTGGTCTGCCGGCGGCCAGCGGTCTCCTCAGCGTAAAGCCACAGCCTAAAAAAAATGTGCTCCGCATCGTAGGGCGACAGCACGGCGGCAGGCTGATAAACAACGACGAAGAGGGGCTTTTCAGCGGTGTCAGGTTCCCTGTCAACACTCAGGACATCAAGGGGGAGTTCAGGAAAAAAACGGCGGATTTTACTGCGGAGATCCCGCTCATGAGCAAAGGGAGCTCTTCATTTGTGGATCTGTCTCTGCTGCAGGCCTCAGATGAAGACATGGAAATGTTCTCCGGTCTTTCCGGATACGTGAACGGATACCTCCTGCTGACCGAGAACGGGACAGAAAAAAACAGGGAGATAAACTCCCTGTCCGTATGGGCTTCCGAGAAGCTCCGCCGCGACCTGTTCACAGTACAGGATAAGCAGGAGCTTCGTTGACGTCACTTCTTTTTCTTTCTCAGGTCGGCCATCTTCCTCATCAGCGGATCCATGAAACGGTGGTAGAACCACTCTGCTTCATCATCTCCGATGAGCTCGCTCACCATCTGACAGCCGTCCAGGTTGTATTTCAGCAGCTTTTCCATCTCATCGACCGTCATCATCCTGAGGTCCAGTAACTCGGGATCTACCGGAACGTCCGTGAGACAGTTGACCTCGAGAAAGTCACCTGGCATTTTCTTCGGTTCCCTGAGCCAGAATACGTTTTCCACCCTGACAGCCGTATCCTCGTCGATGAACCGCGGTCCGGCGTAGACCACAGCGTTCCTGCGAAGATCGTTTCCAGAGCTTCCTGCGGAATACTGAAGGTATGAAGGCCCGGCATCCACCCCGGTGCAGTCTCCTATCCCCTGACCGGTAGGCCCGGAATAATCGAGGCCCCATTGCCAGAGGCTGGCCCTGATGAGCGCATCGAACTGTGTGTCCTTCAATCCCACCGGTATCTTCATGTCCTGTATCTCGAGCAGCGCCTTAACGGCTGCAGTGTGCGCGGCAACTGCAAAGGAGTCTGGCTTTCCGGTAAGGAAAGTCCTGGCCACGGTGGATGTCCCCCTCTCGTAATCCGTTCCGAAGCGAAGCATGATGGTGTTCTTTCTCCTGATGATCTCGGTCGGCTCTCCTTCGCAGACCATGCCTTCCTCTTCCCTGAATTCTCGTAGCTTTCTGAGGATGTTCTCATCGGTGAGCTCGGTTTTATCGGCATTGTAGAACCAGTACGTCATCTCGGCCATCACTTTTCCATCCCTGCTGCACGCAAGTGCAGAGCCAGTGACGTCGTATATGTCCTTCATTCCCCTGAAAGTCGCCACGAATCTGCTGGTGGTGGCTACCGTATTGCCCTTCACGGTGAGAAATGACATCGCCATGGCCGTGCTGCAGGCATTGCGGTCCAGGATCACGTCCTTGTTCTCAAGATCCTCCAGGAACTGATAGAACTCACCATAGTCTCTTATGGTAACGCCACGGTGGGTGAACCACCTCTTGTCCTGATTCGTCATGCTGCCGTCGTATACGAAAAGATATGCTTCATCCTGTGTCAGATAAGCATATGCCAGCGGCATGGTCCTGAAGTCGCCGCCATCCCCTCTGATGTCGAACATCCAGGCGATGTCCTCAAGATCCATCACAGGCATCCCGGCATCCGGATCTATCTGGCGCATACCAGTGCGGACATCGGCCAGCCTGTCCGTTATGATCTCCGGGGTCATGGAAACGTCTTCATAGGCTATCCTTGGCTCCTCTCCGTTGAATATCCTCAGCCTTCCCGGCTCCAGGATCTTTCTATCCTTCCATATTTCTCCCACCAGATCCATTGCCGGGTCTATTTCAACGACGCCAAGTTCGTATGCAGGTCCGATCTCATCCAGCAGGTCATCCATGAAATCGAAGGAAAAACAACGGCCATCCAGCCCTATGACCTGATGTCCATCGGTCAGATCGTCACCCTCCCCGTTGCCATCTGGAATTACAGACCCTGAGATGGATATCTCCCCTCTCATCACCGATTCCATGGTTGCCTGAGAAGCAGCGCGGAAGAAATCCATTATATCGGATATATCATCGGACTCATCTCCCACGATGTGAATGACAATATCAGTCCCTTTCATTGATCTGGCTGCTTCCTCTGCGTGTTCCTGGTTAGTCCAGAAATGGGCATTATTCTGGGTGACTATGAGGATGCAGTCCCTTATCCCGCATCCCGTCAGGTATTCCACCTGGCGGAAATATCCCGGCGGATACTGCGTGAGATGGTGATCCATGTTGGATACCATGTATACAGACACTTTTCTCTCACTCATCTTCTCTCTGAGTGCGTTCAGCCTCATCTCTGTGCTCGTGACCGACACTTCTGTCTCCTCCTGAATGCTTAGGCTTTTACTTCATAGAAATATTCTCTTCCGAAAACGTCCACCGCTATAAATGCGATATTCCCCCTCGAAATGAAACGGATATTGCTCAGGTCCCCGGTCACCGTCATCTCCGGGCCGAACGATCCGTCGTACCACGGATCCACCATGATGTAGTCGATGAGGATCTCCGGGGCGTTCTTTATTACCTGTTCAACGAAACCCCTGTCCTTGAGCGGCACGTGGCCCTCGTCGAGGTGGGGAGTGAAAGCGCCGAGGCCGAACCGGAAAAAGCTCTTTCCATTCTCAAGCTGTTCCCGCCCCAGCTCTTCCATGACCAGGCTCCCCTGGATCCTCTCACCTTCGTCGATCCCCAGTTCCTTCATATAGGTGTAAGAGCCGCTGATCCCGCTGATACGCTTCTTGGCCATGGCAACGGCGATCTCCTCGCGGTCGCAGCCGATCCACGTCCTCCCCATGGACTGGGCCGCCTCAAGAAAGGATCCCGAGCCGCAGAAGAAGTCTGCCACCAGATCCCCCTCCCTGCTGGATGCCTCCAGTATTCGCCTCATGAGCTCCAGCGGCTTCTGTGTGGCGTATCCGGTCCTCTCGCCTGATGTCCTTCCGACCATGTCGATCGACCACACATCCTTCATGTTCACCAGCGTGTACCATCCCCTGCTGTCCTGGAACTCCTTCACCCCCTTGAATCTGTAAGGCTTGAAGTCCCTGTTGTAGGACTTTTCCTCCGGCACCATGAAATAGTAGTCCTTCGTCTTGCTGTACATCAGGATGGTGTCGTGCTTCCGCGAAAAATGCTTTTTTGAACTCCCCCCTGATTTGTACTTCCATATTATCTCGTTCAGGAAGTTTCCATATCCGAAAAGCTCGTCCATTATCACCTTCACGTAATGCGCCGAATGCCAGTCCAGGTGGATATATATGGTCCCGTCATCAGACAGCAGCATCTTCATCAGGTACAGACGGCATGTCATGTTCCTGATATAGAATTCCAGACTCCTCTCGAAGGTGTCGTCATAGGCCAGATGCCTTACCTTATGGTTCTTCCCCTCTTTATCCCGGAGCTCCACAGTAGCGTCGTACTTCGCCTTCGTGAAGAAGGGAGGATCCACGTATATCAGCTTGATCTTACCCTCATATCCTCTGTCGACGAGCCAGAGCATGTAATCCAGATTGTCACCAAGTGTTATGGTGGAAAGATCTTTGCCGTCGTAGTCGAAAATGTGCTCTTCGGATCTGTAAAAAGTTCGGAGTCCCTCGTCACCCTCTTCGCTCCTCATCTCCGAAAGGCGTTCCTCCGCCAGCACGATCCCCTGTTCGAAGCCGTGGTATAGCTGTCTCAGCTCGTTCATCTGGCATCCTCCCTGCGGGTGCTCACCTTGAGGATCTCCTTCAGCTCATCTGGAGTGAAATTATACGCCTTGTTACAGAAGTGGCACTTCACCTCTATATCCTTTCCATCGTCTATCATCTCCTGGATATCCTTCGGATCGATGGTGATCAGTGCCCTCTCGACTCTCTCCTTAGAGCAGTTGCAGTGGAATCTCACCTCTTTCCTGTCGGTGATCACCATGTCCAGGTCTCCCAGGATCTCCTTAAGTATATCCTCCGGAGTCATACCTCTGTCAAACATAGAAGTCACGGAATCGATACCGGATAATCTCTTTTCGATACTGGATATCACCTCTTCGGAGGCATCGGGCATAATCTGAATGATGAAGCCTCCTGCGTCCTTGACGTGCTGGTCGGTGTCTATCATGACCCCCAGCCCCACTGCCGACGGAGTCTGCTCTGATACAGTAAAGTAATAGGCAAGGTCGTCACCTATTTCTCCCGTCTGGAGCTCCACCTGCCCGCTGTATGGTTCCTTGAGTCCAAGGTCCATGCTGACCGTCAGAGTCCCCGCTCCGATGGCGGCTCCCACATCCAGTTTTCCCGGTCTCTTTCTCGGTATGTCGACAAAGGGCTGCATCGGGTATCCCTTTACGTTTCCGTGACTGTCTGCTGTGACCGTCAGGCCCTGGGCAGGTCCGTCACCCCTCACCCGAAGGGTCACGATGTCGTCATCTCCCTTCATCATGGCTCCCATCATTGCACCTGCAGAAAGGAGCCTGCCGAGTCCTGCAGTGATCACCGGAAGAGTCGTATGGGCCTTCCGCGCGTATTCGACGGTGTCGGTGGTCCTGACCGCAAAAGCCCTTACCATCTCGTCGGCCGCAGTTGCCCGGATAAGATAATCACTCATTTTTTCTTTTCCTTTCGATACGATACTATTCGATCCCAGTCTCCTGCGGCAGATACCGTCATGCGCGGTACTGCTGTCCCGGGATATCCTGAAAAAACAGGCCCCGGAGATCCCGGAGCCTGTTTAGCCTTATTGATTTGGTGAAGTCAGCCCTGATAAGATCAGTTGAGGATCTGGCAGCCGTCAAAGTCCACGCCGATCATCTCTTCAAGTTCTGCACTTATGCTGACAACGAAGTCTATTCCGTAGTCCTTGGAAATATCCTTGATCTTGTTGATGAAGCTCGGCAGTACCTCCAGCGAGAAGTCTGCGTGCTTCATCACACCATCCAGGAAGATCGTGTCGATGTCGTTGTCGGAGCTGATGATACCGAAGATGAATCCGATGTACTCATCCTCGTTCGTTATGTGCACGAAATCCTCCATGCATACGACCCTGATCCTGTAGTCAAGGTCATATATCAGCCGTGAGTTCTTGTTGATGAAGATGGTGCTTCCCTTTCCCTCTTCTGCACAGCTGTTGGCGAGCTGGATCATAGTCTTGGTCTTTCCGCTCCCCTTGTGTCCTACCAGTAATTTAACCATGGCGGCTTCCTCCTTATCTTGCTTCTTGTGGGAATTATACAACAGATGATCGGGTCGTTCAACGCTATTTCATCTGCAGAGGCCCCCGCATTACCTGCATCCGGCTGCGGGACCCTTCTGCAAGTTAAGGCTTTAATTACTTGTTTTCAGCTGCTTCTGCTGCCTTCTCGGCATCCAGTTCCTTTACGACCTCGTCGATCCTGTGTGCCACTTTGATGAAGTCCTCTTCCTTGTATCCTCTTGTTGTCATAGGAGCGGTTCCGATCCTCACGCCGCTGGTCTGGAATGGAGAACGCTTTTCGTTAGGGACACAGTTTTTGTTCAGTGTGATGCCGACCTCGTCCAGTCTGTTCTGGAGATCCTTTCCGCTGAACAGGTGATCGGACAAATCCAGGAGGAACAGGTGGTTGTCAGTTCCGCCGGTCACCACCTTGTATCCCATCTTCAGGAACTCGTCGCAGAATGCCTTGCAGTTCACGACCACCTGGTGTGCATACTCCTTGAACTCAGGCTTCAGGGCCTCCTCTGCGCAGACTGCCTTTCCGGCGATGATGTGCTCCAGAGGGCCGCCCTGTGCGTATGGGAATACCGCACTGTCCACTGCCTTTGCGTACTCAGGTCTGCAGAAGATCAGTCCGCCTCTAGGTCCTCTCAGGGTCTTGTGAGTTGTTGTGGTGATGATGTCTGCGTACTCAAACGGGGAAACGTGCTCTCCTCCGGCTACCAGTCCGGCGATGTGAGCCATGTCCACCATGAAGAGAGCTCCCACGCTGTGGGCGATCTCTGCAAACCTAGGGAAGTCGATGGTCCTGGAGTATGCGCTGGCACCTGTGAGGATCAGCTTAGGATGGAGTTCTTTTGCCTTCTTCTCAACGTCATCCATGTCGATGTATCCGTCATCTGTTACGGAGTAGAAATGAACATCGTAGAGTGTGCCGCTGAAGTTGACGGAAGATCCGTGTGTCAGGTGACCGCCGTTGTCCAGGCTCAGGGACAGGATAGTGTCTCCAGGGTTGAGCACGGCCTTGTATGCTGCAAAGTTAGCCTGAGATCCGCTGTGAGGCTGCACGTTCACGTGATAGTCAGTGTGGAACACCTCTCTCCACTTGTCGCAGCAGTACTCTTCCAGCTCGTCCACATATCTCGTGCCGCCGTAGTATCTGCCCTTGTTTCCGGAGTGTCTGGTCACTGGCTTCCCAGGATATCCCTCTGCGTATTTCCAGGAAAGACAGCTGCCGCATGCAGCCAGAACAGCCTCTGAACAGTAGTTCTCGGAAGCGATGAGCTCCACGTTGTTCTTCTGCCTGTTGTACTCCTTCTCCACGAGATCAGCTACAGTTGGAGAGACTTTGCGGATCTCCGCGATGTCTGTCTGGTTGTATGTGCTGCTGTCGTTGCCGTACTTGTCAAACATGTTGTTAACCCCATCCTTTCAGTTAAAAAAGAATTTCCTATACCTTCTTCCCAGGCATAATTTAATTCATTATATTGTATATATATTACAGCCGAAAAGACTTTTCATCAACTCGTTGACCCCATCTTCCCGGCCACAATATCATCTTCGCGGTCAGCACCGGACTATTTTCCGGCCTGTGCCCTCATGGTCTCCAGTCTCTTCGTGACTGTGTCCAGCATGTCTCTGTACTTGTCGCCCTTGTCTTTCTCTTCCTGTACTACGGCCTCAGGCGCCTTGCTCACGAATCCCTTGTTTGCCAGCTTCTTCTCAACTCTGGCGACCTCTGATTCGAGCCTCTCCTGCTCCTTCTCGAGCCTCTTGATCTCCTCGTCGAAGTCCACGAGATCCTGGAGAGGGATGAGTATTTCGGCGTCCTTTACGGCCGCGGTCATCACGTCGTCCGCGGCGGTCTCCTCAACAGGGATGACCTTGATGCTGCTGATGTTAGCCATGTTCTTGATATATCCCTGGATCTCCGGTATGACATCTGCGAGTGCGCTCGTCCTGATCTCCATGGAGAGCTTCCTGCTAGGAGCGGCATCGGCCTCAACGCGGATCGTCCTGACCGCCTTGATGATCTCCATGGCGGTCTCGATCTTCGAAACGGCGTCATCGTAGTTCATGTCCGGATCGTACTCAGGCCAGCTGGACCTGATGAGCAGGCTGTGCGGATTGTCCTTCGTCGCCGGCTCCTTTGGCAGGTATCCGTAGATCTCCTCCGTGATGAAAGGCATGAACGGGTGGAGCAGTTTCAGCAGATCCTTCAGGACCGCCTGGAGAACGAACCGCGCGGTCTTCTTGTCCTCCTCGTCGTTTCCGTACAGTCTGCTCTTGACCAGCTCGATGTACCAGTCGCAGTACTCGTCCCAGATGAGGTCGTACACCTTCTGGGCGGCCAGCCCCAGCTCGAACTTGTCGAGGGACTCCGTGATGTCCTTAGCGGCCTCGTTCACCCTGACGAGCATCCACTTGTCCTCGTCCCTGAGGACGGCCGTATCCCAGTCCGCCATAGGCAGGAACTGGTCGTCCTCGCCCAGGAGGTTCATGATGGTGAACCTGGATGCGTTCCACAGCTTGTTGGCGAAGTTTCTGGAGTTCTCCAGCCTGCCCGGGATGAATCTCATGTCGTTGCCCGGGGTGTTGCCCGTGCACAGCATGAACCTGAGGGCGTCGGCTCCCACCTGGTCGATTATCTCCAGAGGATCGATGCCGTTGCCCAGGGATTTGCTCATCTTACGGCCCTGCTCGTCCCTTACCAGGCCGTGGAGGAACACGTACTCGAACGGCGCCTCTCCGGTCACTTCAAGAGCGGAGAAGGCCATCCTGATGACCCAGAAAAAGAGTATGTCGTATCCCGTCACCATCACGGACGTCGGGTAGAAATAGTCCAGTTCAGGCGTCTTGTCAGGCCAGCCGAGCGTGCTGAAAGGCCAGAGCGCCGAGCTGAACCAGGTGTCCAGTACGTCCTCGTCCTGGGTCAGGTGGGTGCACCCGCACTTAGGACACTTCTCCGGCTGCGTCGCCGAAACCACGATCTCGCCGCACTCGTCGCAGTACCATGCAGGGATCCTGTGTCCCCACCACAGCTGCCTAGAGATGCACCAGTCGTGTATATCGTAGAGCCAGTTCAGGTATATCTTCTCGAAACGAGGCGGGATGTGCTTGATATCCCCCTTCTTCGCAGCCTCGATGGCAGGCTCTGCCAGCTCCTTCATCTTAACAAACCACTGGTTGGAGATCATAGGCTCGATGACCGTGTGGCATCTGTAGCACTCTCCGACAGGGATCACCTTGTCCTCGGTCTTCACCAGGTAGCCGGCTTCTTCCAGGTCCTTCACCCAGGCCTTTCTGCACTCGTAGCGGTCCATTCCGGCGTATTTTCCGGCCAGCTCGTTCATGGTGGCATCGTCGTTGATGCAGCTCATCACCTCGAGATCATGTCTCTGTCCGACCTCGAAGTCGTTAGGGTCGTGGGCAGGAGTGATCTTTACGGCGCCCGTTCCCTTCTCCGGATCAGGATACTCGTCCCCGATCACCGGGATCTCACGGCCGACCAGAGGCAGGATCACCTTTTTCCCGATGAGATCCGTATATCTCTTATCGTCAGGTCTCACGGCTATCGCCACGTCTCCGAACATTGTCTCAGGACGGGAGGTAGCCACTACGATGCCCTCTCCCCCGTCAGCGGCCGGATACCTGAAGTACCAGTACTTTCCGTTTTTGTCCTCGTGCTCCACCTCTGCGTCGGACAGGGTCGTCTTGCAGGACGGGCACCAGTTGATCAGCCTGTTTCCTTTGTAGATCAGGCCCTTGTTGTAAAGCCTGATGAAGAACTCGTTGACCGCCTTGTTGCAGCCCTCATCCATGGTGAAACGCTCTCTGCGCCAGTCGCAGGAGTCACCGAGCTTGCGGCACTGCTTCGTGATGCGTCCGCCGTATTCTTTTTTCCAGTCCCAGGCGTACTTCAGGAACTCCTCTCTCGTGAACTCCCTCTTGTCCTTGCCCGTTTCTTCCTTCAGCTTGTTGGCCACCTTGACCTCTGTGGCGATGCTGGCGTGGTCGCTGCCAGGTACCCACAGGGCGCTGTAGCCTTCCATCCTCTTGTACCGGATGAGAATATCCTGCAGAGTCTGGTCGAGGGCATGTCCCATGTGGAGCTGGCCGGTGATGTTTGGCGGGGGCATAACGATGGTGAAAGGTTTCTTGTCTTTGTCTATTTCCGCGTTGAACGCCCCGGTATCCTCCCACATCTCGTAGATGCGGTCCTCGAAGGATTTGGGATCATAAGTTTTGCTCAGATTCTTCATTCGATTTCCTCTCCAGTAAAAAAATATTTTTTGCAGAGCCACAGGCCCTGTACCTCACGTTTTCGCTCCGGCGCCATCCTGCGGCCGGCGTCTTCTTCTTTTCCTAGAAGACCTGATGGCGTATCCTCTCCATCTGGATGTCCACGTCCGCAAGGGTCTGCGCACACTCCTGCAGCTGATCCTTCACGTCCGCACTGAGAGCGCCCCTGTTCTTGTACTTCAGGTCGTGCTCCAGTGTCGCCCAGGTATCCATGGCTATGGTCCTGAACTGTATCTCCACAGGAACCATCTTTTTTCCGTCTACCAGAAAAACAGGTATCTCCACCACCACGTGGAGACTCCTGTAGCCGCTCGGCTTAGGGTTCTTGCAGTAGTCCTTCACCTTGATGGTGCGCACGTCCTCCTGCGCCCTGAGGAGGTCTGCGATGGTATAGATGTCCTCTCTGTAATTGCATACCACCCGGATGCCGGCGATGTCGTACACCTGCTCCCTCACCTTAGGGATGTTGTGAAGTGGATCCTCGATGCCGTACCTGCCGGCCTTTTCCATGAGGCTGTCAAATGTCTTGAGACGCCCCTGGATGTGGTGCACCGGCACGTAGGAATTCATCATCTTGAAGTTGTTGCTCAGGATCTCCAGCTTTGCCGTGATCTCCTTGAGGGCCGCATTGTAGGTCAGCTCTATGTCGTCCAGCTCTCGGGCGAATGCCTCGCTGTGCACCAGCTCATCCGGCAGCTCCGCCAGTACCCTTTCTTCCTTGATATATGATGATATACCCATGTTATTCAAATCTCTTTTCTATAAATTTTTTTACCGCTCCTCAGTCTGCTGCTTTGCAGCGATCACGAGATGTCTCAGGAGCAGTGCCGTGGTGATGGATCCCACGCCTCCTGGTACAGGAGTGTACTTAAGGTCTGTAAGTTCCGGATGATCTTCCAGTGACTGGGAATCGAAATCTCCGGCCAGCTTGCCGTCTCTCCCCGTTCCGGTGCCCACGTCGATGATCACCTGTCCGTTTCGGAAGAGGCTGCAGTCGTAGCCCTGGATGACGCCAGTTGCAAGCACCACGATGTCCGCCTCCTTGAGGATGGCCTTCAGGTCCTCCTCTCTGGTCCTGGTGTGGCACATGGTGATGGTGGCGTTCGCGTTGAGCATCATGAGCATGAGAGGCTTTCCCACCCTCAGGCTCCTGCCCACGATGGCCACTCTCGCCCCCTTTACAGGGATATCGTGGAACTTCAGCATCTCCATGCACGCCTCTGCGGTGCATGCGAAAAAGCCTTCTTTCTTGTTCTGGAACAGATCGGCATAGGACTTGTCAGTGATGGCGTCGATGTCCTTGGCCGGATCCAGAAGGGCGACCAGCCTGTCGGAATCCAGGTACTTCGGAAAAGGCATGAGCATGAGGATGCCGTGTATACTCGCATCGTGATTCAGCTCCTCGAGAGCCTTCTCCACATCTTCCTGTGATGTGCCATCAGGCAGCACCACCGTGCGGCACTCGATACCCGCTTTTCCGGTCTGCTTGACCACCGAGCTCTCGTAGTACTTCTGACCTGCGTCCTCTCCGACTCTCAATGTGGCCAGACCCGGCACCATTCCGGAATCTTTCAGATCCTTAACGATCTTAGCGACCTCTTCGTTGATCTGGTCTCTGACCGGCTTTCCGCTCAATATCTCGTGCATGGCTGTTTACCTCTCCACATGGTACACATCCCGAGCTCCCGGGCCCCCGGGACAGGGATCACAATAAAAACCGTCATACATTATAGCATAGGTTCTGGTACCAAACATGTAGAATTCCACAGAAAAGCAGGTGCGGAAATTATAAAATAACAAAAATGCACTGCCGCACAAAACTCACTTGATGCCGAGGGCCTCTCCCGCCAGCTGATCCGCCATCTCGTTGTATTTCACGCCCGAGTGGGCCGGGACCTTGACGAAGCGTATGTCCAGGTCGTTCCCCGCCTTCTGCACGAACTCCTTGTACCACCTGGTCATGTCCAGGTTGGTCTTCCACTCTCCACGGCCCCACATGCCTACTCCGGCGTAGTCATGGCAGATCGTTAGAGCTCTATATCCCTGGTCTCTGCACCAGTCGATGGCCGTGACGGCGCCCATGATCTCCCCAGCCACGTTCCGCATGCTGCTCTCGGGCCCGGACGGGAACGCCCTGCTGAAGGTGTGCTCTCCTTCCTTCGTGATGATCACGCCCCCACATGCATACCTGTGGGTCTTCTTGTCGTAGCTCCCGTCCACATAGGCCAGGGCTTCCCCATCCTCAAGGTCATGCGGTCCGGCCTCTCCTGGAAAAGGTCCCTTCGTCTGTCCCTGCCCTGCGGCTCTGCCCGCGGTGTTCTTCTTCACTCCTGATGATCCTGCGGCATCTCCGCCGCTCATGAAGGCCTCCGCCTCTTCTTCAGTGGCAAAGCCCTTGAACTCGGCTCCCGGAAAACCTGTGACCTGCTTCTTGCAGTTGTTCCAGTCATAATAAAGTCCGGGCTTTCTCCCCACCCGGACGGCGTATACTTTCTTTCCCATGCTTTCTCCTTGAAGTCACATGTGCTTTTCTCTGAAGTTCTTCAGAAAAGATCTCCTATGCACCGGTGTCATCCCCTGTCTGCGAAGTCCCTCGTAGTGGGCGGCGGTGCCGTATCCCTTGTTGGAGGCGAATCCGTATCCGGGGTACTCACTGTCCAGTTCCTCCATGCGTTCGTCCCTCGCCACCTTGGCAAGTATGGAGGCGGCGGCGATGGAATAGCAGCGGCTGTCCCCCTTGACTATGGATTCCTGGGGGATGGAAAGGCCGTCCAGGTGGACGGCGTCGATGAGGAGATACTGGATGGGAGGAAGCTTTTTCTCCGCCAGCATCCCGTTGGCTGCCTTGATCGCCCGGCCCATTGCCAACTTGGTGGCATTAAGGATGTTGATCTGGTCTATCTCCTGGGGGGATGCCCAACCCAGGCCCCAGGCCAGGGCGCCGGCCCTGATCAGCTCGCTGAAATGCCGGCGCTTTTTTTCAGATAGTTTTTTCGAGTCGTTGATCCCGGGTATCTGGAATTCGGGAGGCAGCACGACGGCCCCCGCGGTGACCGGGCCGGCAAGGGGGCCGCGGCCTGCTTCGTCCATGCCAGCCAGGCAGAGCAGGCCGGAGGAGGAGCGCAGCTCCTCCTCGTGCTGCCTCATGTCGTGCATAAGCTGGATCTCACGCTGTTCTCTTTCCGCTTTCGTCATCCCCATTGTTATTCTGCTCTTTCCAGTGTTATTCTTCCGATCTTTCCGGACCTGAATTCATCCAGTACTGTTCTGCCCGTGCGCTCATAATCTATGCGTTTTCCCGGGAAAATGAATCCCCTCTTCAGCGCGATGGCGTCCATGTTCTCCAGTGGTGTCTCCGCCAGGCTTTCCAGCTTGTAGCGCTCCATGAGGAGCTCCGGATACCTGTCCTGCAGCACACCAATGAGCTCCAGCGCAAGATCCGGCACGTCCATGATCTCATCTTTGATACTGCCGCAGAAAGCCAGGTTCAGGCCGACCTCCGGATCCTCGAATTTCGGCCACAGGATACCAGGCGTATCCAGCAGCTGCATGCCGTTCTGAAGCGCCACCCACTGCTTTCCCCTGGTGACTCCGGGCCTGTCACCTGTCCTTGTGCTCTTTTTCCCCGTCATCCTGTTGATGAGAGATGACTTTCCCACGTTCGGCACGCCTACCACCATCATCCTGAGAGGACGCTGGTTGGACTTCTCCTTGTCTCTCTTTTTCTGGTACTGGTCGAGAACGCGATTGAGCTGCTTCAGGTTCTCTCCGGAACGGGTATTCATGGAAAGCGCAGTGTAGCCGTATGACGTGAATTCTCTGCACCATTTTTCGGTCTCCCTCGGGTCTGCGAGATCCGCCTTTCCCAGTACGGCTACCCTGTCCTTCGAGCCTATCAGCTCGTGGACGATCGGGTTCCGGCTGGAGACCGGTATCCGGCTGTCGACGATTTCGATGACCAGATCCACAAGTTTGAGATTTGCGCTGATCATCTCCCGGGTCTTCTTCATGTGTCCCGGGTACCAGTTGATATTCTGAATGGACATCTCACTCCCATCCTTTCCATCGTTCTTTTTTATTATAATATCATGTTTTCGCCGATCCCTGAAACGGGAATGCTTCACGGACCACAGAGCGGCACTCCAGTACCTGAGTTGGAGATCCCGAAGCTGCGCTGATGGCATGTGGTGCAGGACTGAATCATGCAGCGATTTTTCCTTCAGATGCAAAAAAGGGGATGTTTCTCATTGACATATTTTTTGATCCAGGTCTCACAATGCTCGAACAGTGGGTATTTCAGGGTTTTGTTGTGACTGTTGTGTATTTATGCAGCTAGCTGCATAGAAGCATCCACAATTTCGGAGGAAATTTTGGATACCGCTTTTGTGAGATGAGGATTTTCCAGGGGAAACGTCAATTTTTCGGCGTTTCCCCTGGAAAATCCTCCGCTCGAAAACCTGAAAAAAAAGAACAAAACAATACAGTCTTAAATCTGGCGGCTTTAAACTACAAGATGGTCACAGAGATCAGATACAAGAGTCTCAGAAATATGACAATGAGACTAAATACCTTGCTGCGGTGAGACCGGGATCCACTTGAAGGCAGAATTAATATACTTTTTTTATTCATCATCTCGTCGGCACCTCTGATCACTGGAAAAAGTTCCAGGGGAAACGCCGAAAAGGGGCATCTGATATGGAATTAAATTCTTGCATAAATATCCAGAGCTAATTTGAATAACTGTACCGGTGCTATATAAGGAAAAAGGAGGTTTCGCATTTGAACAAAATGTTACGGCTTATAGGCTCAGCCTTGTATGGGCACCTTCCCCTAAATGAGAGCACAGAAAAAGAGGTGCCTCACTTCTCAGTACGACACCTCCATAAATTTCAGCTCAATGTTACTGAACGCTCTTTGCAGGCTTGATCCTAGCTGCCTTACCTGTTCTCTCTCTCATGTAGTTGAGCTTAGCCCTTCTGACTCTGCCCTTCTTCACGAGCTCGATCTTTGCGACCTTTGGAGAGTGGATCGGGAATGTCTTCTCAACTCCGATGCCCTGACAAAGCTTCCTGACTGTGAATGTCTCGGAAATTCCGCCGCCCTGCTTCTTCAGTACGTATCCCTCGAAGATCTGGATCCTCTCTCTCTGACCCTCGACGATCTTTACGTGGACTCTTACTGTATCTCCAACATTGAACTCAGGCACATCCTGCTTCTTGTAGTCCTTTGTGATAGAATCGATGATATTCATTGTTATTCCTCCTTTCCCTCGTAGACGCTCGTAGCTCCCGTTCTTCGGCAGCAGCCGCCTTCAAGGAAAGGGCTGCAGTGGCCAGAGGACCGCCCGTAATAACTCAGATATGATAACACATCACATCATCCGATTCAATAGCTTAAGGACACAAAATCTTATTTTTTTCAGTTCATCCGAACTATTCAAGCCATGCAGTATAGTCTGGTACTGGTGCATCTCCACACAGGTCACGCCCTCGGGTGCGTCTTCTTGTACACGTCTCTTATCCGCACCTTCATCACCGACAGATAGGCTATCCCCACGGACATGTCCTCGAATCCCATGAGTTCCTGGAGAGACTTCAGATCCGCCCCGTTCTGAAGCATATGGACCGCAAAGGTGTCCCTCAGAATCTGAGGCGTCATCTTGTCCTCGATGCCGATCTGACGGCCGTACTCCTTCAGGATCTTCCATATTCCCTGTCTTGTGAGCGGCCTTCCGCGGAAGTTTATGAAAACATAATCTCCGTCGGTGCGCAAATCTCCCTTTATTGCGTTGTACGCCTTGTCGATGTACTCCACCAGGGCCTTGTGGGCGTAACTTCCTATCGGAACGATACGTCCCTCGCCCTTGCCATCCTTGCAGGTGGTGATGTTCATCCTGAGGTTCACGTCTTCGAACTTCAGCCTGACCACTTCAGTCACCCTTGCTCCCGTACCGTACATGTATTCCAGCAGAGCCCTGTCTCTCAGACCCTTTGGCGTGTCATCAGGAGCCTCCAGGAGGGCGTTCACCTCCTCGATGGTGAGGTACTCGATATCGCGCTTGTCGTTTCTTGTGGACTTGATGTCGGAAAAAGGGTTGACGTCTATCTCCCCCTCGCCCATCTCGTAGTCGTAAAACGCACGGATGGAGGAGATCTTTCTGTTTATGGTAGCTCTGGACTTGTTGTCGTTGGATAGCGCATAAACGTAGGCGATGGCATCGCTGTCCTTGCAGTCGAGCAGGTCTTTTCCGCCTCTGGTCTTCAGGAACTTTTCAAAGGCTCCGATGTCCCGCATATAGGCGATGACAGTGTTATCCGCCTTGTGGCATTCATTGATAAGATAAGCCTTGAAACCTTCCATCTAAATTTCTCCTGCCTGCCTGGCGAAAAGCAGCCCCACGACAGTCTTGGAATCTGTCAGCTCGCCGCTCATCACCTTTTCCAGGGCCTCGTCCACGGGTATCTCCACGAGATCGATATCTTCCGTCTTGTCCAGATCCGTCTCGCCGGGAGTCAGATCCCTGCAGAGATAAATGTAAAGCAGCTCCGTGGTATATCCCACGCTTGTGTGGATAGCGGTGAGGAACTTTATCGAGCCCGGAGTATATCCCGTCTCCTCTCTGAACTCCCGCAGAGCGGTAGTCTCCGGATCCTCCCCAGGATCTCTTTTTCCCGCAGGCAGCTCCAGTATGGTCTTTTCCAGCGCCTTCCTGAACTGGCGGACCATGACGATGTTTCCGTCATCCTTTATTCCCACTATGACAGAGCCCCCGACGTGTTCCACTATATCCCTGTATGCGACCTGATCGTTGACTGCAGTGACCTTGTATTTTCTAACATTAAAAACAGCGCCTTCATAAACCAGCTTGCTGTCTATGGTCTTCTCCTCAAATGCCATGAGCTCCACCGTCAGACCAGGACCCGCCGGGGATTCTGATCTAAAAAACGTTACAATAAACTATTATCCAATCTGTTATATTTTAGCACTGTTTTAAAGGGTTTTGAAGTATTATCGTAAACTTATGTTGGTGCTTATAATGTTGCTCATATGACTTTTGACTTTGCCTGGCACACTCTCACGGTCCTCAGGAAATTCTCAGGATATTTCAAAAAAAAGGAGAGGGGAGGGTCTGCCTCAGCCCCCTCCCGTGCGTCCCATTCTTAAACGATGAAAGTTATGCGATTGCGAGTTGCAGAAAGAGCAAGCCGGCCTCTCCTCCTGTCCCTCGCCTGAATGGTACCACGGTCGTTTTTCCCCTGCAGTACCATTTCATCTGCAACACGATCATACGAGCTCCAGTTCCTCCGCCAGCCTGTAGATAAATCTCTGCTTCCACCTCTTCCACGTATTCTCATGGGCATGATCCCTGAATCCCCCGCCCCTTCTCATCGTAGACTCCAGAACACCCTGCCGGTACTCCCCGGGCACAGAGCAGAGAGCGCAGGCGACGGCATCCAGCCTTGCCGCCGCAGAGACCACCTGACCGGGAGCCTCCTCCGCGCCCCGGTCCTCAGCCAGATATTCGATGCACAGGTCCCTGGCCCTCTCTATGTCTCTCACCGTCCAGATGCACTGGTGGTACACGGCATCAGGAAGCCTGTACCCCTCGAGCTTGATCTGATATTCCTTCATCGCTGCACCTCCGCACATCGCCGCTGCCATCTGATCCGCCGCCTTTTCTCGAAGTCCGCCGTCTCCGCTCCGCACCATCTCGGCCGCTCACGTATCCCGACGGCTGCACGCAGAAAAAGCCTCCGCACATCCTGTTTTGTCAGAATACACGAAGGCTGATGCCATGTCTATGCGGTCCGTCAAATTGTGCATTTGCCTGCCGGATAAAGGTATTTTTATGCGCTCACGGGTTCCTCACCAATGGACCCGTTATGCCCCATGCTCCTCCTCCTGTTCAAAAGGGTCGCTCCTGGTGCTGGACTCTCCGTCCTCGAGTGTTATCTCCCTGAGTTCCAGCGTGCTGTCGTTCAGCTCGCTGATGATGTTGTTCAGCCGGATCAGCTTATCCTGATCCATCCTGCTCCCTGTCATCAGACGGGCGTTTAACAGGGCGTCGTCGATGTTGTCGTTGATCGACGAGATCTTGTTTCTGATGCCCTGGATCTCCTCGTCGCTGAGCATGTCCTCCTGGAGCTCCTTATCTCCTCCAGGCAGCGTGCCGAGTTTCTCCGCCACAGTGTCCTCGCCGTGGCCCGGAGCCAGGCTGAACTCGCAGTTCTCCGTGACCACAACAGGTGTGATCCCCAGCTTTTCCTCGAGATGACGGGCGAAGTCGTTCTTGGACTGCTCTTCACCGTGTACCAGGAAAAACTTCGGCCGGTTCTCGAAGGCTGCGACCCAGCGCGTGAGGCCGTCCTGGTCGGCATGACCCGAAAACCCCTCGAGGTTAACGATCTCTGCTTTTACCATGACCTCCTCGCCGAAGATGTTGACGCTTTTCGCGCCTTCCACGATCTTCCTTCCGAGGGTACCCTCAGCCTGGTAACCCACGAAGATAACAGTGTTTTTCTCGTTCCACAGGTTGTGCTTGAGGTGGTGCTTGATGCGTCCGGCCTCGCACATGCCGCTGGCGGATATGATGATCTTCGGGGTGTTGTCCATGTTGAGGCGCTGTGAGTCCTCGGTGTTCTGGGTGAACCTGAGGTTCTTGAACTCCAGCGGGTGGTCTCCCGATTCGATGTAAGCCTTGGCCTCTTCGTCGAATACGGACACGTTGGCCTTGAAGACCTCTGTTGCGGCATTGGCCATAGGGCTGTCGATGTAGACCATGATGTCCTTGAGGCGCTCGGCCATAGCCGGGTTTTCATCGTACACCTTGTTGAGCTCGTAGATCATCTCCTGGGTCCTGCCCACGGCGAAGGACGGGATGACAACTGTGCCGCCACGGTCCACCGTCCGAAGGATGGCGTCGAGAAGGTTGTTGATGCTCATGGCGTTGTCGGGATGGAGCCTGTTTCCGTAGGTGCTCTCCATGATGACATAGTCGGCCTTGCGGAACTTCGTCGGGTCTCTCAGGATCGGTCTGCCCTCCACTCCGATGTCTCCGGAAAAGATTATCTTAGTCTCTTCGCCGGCCTCTTTCACCCAGAGCTCGGTCATGGCGGAGCCGAGTATGTGGCCCGCGTCGTTGAAGCAGATGGTGATCTCTTCATTGAGTTTGATGATCTGGTCGTACCTGACCGGCTCGATCAGCGGGAGACAGGCCTCCGCGTCCTCTACCGTGTAGAGTGGCTCCACAGTCTTCTGGCCTTTTCTCTGAGCCTTCTTGTTGGCCCACTCCGCCTCCTTCTCATGGATGTATCCGCTGTCTCTGAGCATGATCGGAAGCAGGTCCGCAGTCGGCTTCGTGCAGTAGATCCTCCCGCGGAAGCCCCTCTTCACCAGAAGTGGGATCCTGCCGCAGTGGTCGATGTGGGCATGGCTCAGGATCATGGCCTCCACATCAGATGGATCAAACGGAAATTCCTGAAAATTAAGCTTGTCCTGTGACTTTCCTCCCTGAAACTGTCCGCAGTCCATCAGCAGGTTGTGATGATCTGTGGTCAGAAGGTGGCAGGATCCGGTCACGCCCGTAGTTGCCCCGCAAAATTCAATCTTCATTTTCGAATCTCCTCTCGTTCTCAGAATGAAAATCCGATCCTCCTGTTACTGTCATATCCCTGGCTCTGGCGAAGTCCCTGAGCCACTGGGAATCGTAAAAAGTGGCGGATGGGTGCCAGCACTCTATTCCGTCGACGCCCGAATCCATCAGCCTTTCTATCACGTTCGTGATCCTCGGCCTGAACGTCTCCAGCGTCTCGTTCTTCTGCCGGATCTCCATTGGATGCGCCATGACCGCCATTCCTCCGGCTCTGTGTATGAGGCTGATCGCCCTGGCACTGGGCATGTGCTTCTTCTTCACAGAGCTGATCTCCGGCCTTGAAAACACTGTCCTAAAGACCTCTTTGACGGACTGCGCATATCCCTTTTTCACCAGGACCCTGGCGAACGTGGGTTTTCCCACGAAGTGTCCGTCGTTTATCTCCAGCAGATCGTCTATGCAAACATCGTAACCCATCTTTTGGAGAGCCTTCAGAAATTTGTCGTTTCTCTTCGCCCTCTCCATTCTTGCCTCGAACAGCGCAGCCTGGAGCTCCTCGTTCTCCAGATCAAAGCTGTATCCAAGCATGTGTACGGTGTTGCCATACTCATCCACCGTTGAGAGTTCTATTCCCGGTATCACGGTTATGGCCTTTTCCCGGGCATAAGAAATCGCGGCAACGGACCCCTCCAATCCGTCGTGGTCCGTTATCGCGATAGTTGAATACCTTCTTTGAATGTACCAGTCGACGATCTCCTCAGGTGTCTTCACCCCGTCGGAAAAAGTCGTGTGAATGTGATAGTCGCAGTCAAGCAGCATGCCGTCTCCTCAAGCTCGTTATCCTAGTTCTCACTCTGCAGATAGCTGATATATGGAAGGCCTCTGTATCTCTGGTCGTAGTCCAGTCCATATCCGATGATGAAAAGATCGTCCACCGTGAATCCCACGTAGTCGGCCTTGAAGCCGGTGGTGCGCCTGGACGGCTTGTCCAGCATGGTGCAGACTTTCAGCCATCTCGGGTTCCTCTCCTTGAGCTTCTCCATGAGGAAGCTGAGGGTGTTTCCGGAATCCACGATATCCTCTACGACAAGTACGTTCTTCTTGTACAGGTTAGACTCCACGTCCATCTTGATGGTCACAACTCCTGAAGAAGCCGTGCTGGAACCGTAACTGCTGGCTATGACGAAATCCAGCTTGGTGTCCATCGGTATCTCTTTCACCAGATCCGTCATCCACATTACCGCACCCTTGAGAGTGCATACCACGATGAGCTCGTCCTGGTCCTTCAGATCTTCCCTGATCTGCCGTCCAAGCTCCCTGGCACGGGCTCTTATCTGCTCCTCCGTGAAGAGTATCTTTCCCACAGGCTCCTGTTCCATAGCCGTCTCCTTCTTGACCTCTGCCGAAGCCTTCTTTTCCTCTGCCATCCGTATTCTCCTTCTGTTAGATTTATACTCAATTATACGCAAAGGCTCTGCGTATTGCAAAAAATATAACGCATCCCCCAGACGTCTCCGGGGAAATGCGTCATGACGCGTAATGAGTTATTACTTTTTTTCCGACGAGATGTTCCTGTACACCGTATCGTACACTTCCTCGACGCTCCTCCCGGCGAGATCTTTCTGGAAATTCTCCTGGATCTCTTTTAGCTGGGAATCGAGCCCGCTGTGTATATTCCTTCCCACCGGGCATTCCGGGTTGGGATTCTCATGGAATCGGAAAAGATCGTCAGCGCTGTTGGTCTCCACGGCGTCGTATACGTCGAGGAAGGTTATGTCCTTCAGAGGCCTGGTGAGGCTGATCCCTCCGGGGCCTCTCTTTACATCTATCAGCCCGGCGTTCTGTAGCTGTACCATTATGTTTCTCACTATCACGGGATTGCTCCCGATGCTTGCCGCGAGGAACTGGCTGGTGACCTTGCGGTCCTTTCCAAAATACTCCACTGCTGCCAGCAGGTGGATCCCTATCGTGAATTTAGTTGAGATCTGCATGAACGTGCACCTTCCATTACTGTATTTTCATAATTGTAATGTATACCATTACAATTATGATGTCAAGTTCGAGGCTTTTTACTATGCATCGTCCACTCACATCGATGATCTACAGTGACTCTCTGAATATCTCCTCTATCTCGGCTGCATCCAGCTTGCGATAGCCTCCGTCCAAAATGATGGTGCCCTTCACCATATCAGGGATCATTTCCTCCGTGGCTCCGAGATCTGTCAGGTTCATCACAACTCCGATTTCTTTCATCCAGGCCTCCATGGCGCTCAGTCCGGCCTCCGCCAACTCCTTTTCAGACTTTCCATCCGCAGGAATGTCCCAGACGTTTGAAGCGAACCTGGCGAATTTTGGCAGACCATCATTCATTATGTGGCGATAGTACGGCAGGGATACGGCTGCAAGCGTCATTCCGTGGGTTGCGTTCGTACATGCTCCTGCAGACTGTCCGAGCATGTGCACCATCCAGTCCGTGCTCTTGCCCTTGGCGATCAGTGTGTTCAGGGCCCAGGTCGCGGTCCACATAATATTGCTCCTGGCCTCATAGTCCTGCGGGTCCTTTACCGCTATACGGCTCGAATGGATCACGCTCCTCATCAGCCCTTCGCTAATGTAATCGCTGGTGTTGTCGTCCTCTCCGGAAAAGTACTGCTCGCAGATGTGATTGAAGATATCGTAAATGCCGGATACCATCTGGTAGCGCGGAAGTGTCAGCGTATAGGACGGATCCAGTATGGCAAACCTCGGCATGATCTTCTCGTCCTTGAACACGTGCCCTATCTTCAGCTTCTGTTCCGGGTTGGTGATTACGGCACCTGAGTTCATCTCGGAGCCTGTTCCCACCATGGTGAGGACTGCTCCGACTGGAAGGGTCTCACACGTCGGCTCTTCAAAGTGTATGTAATATTTCTCCCACGGATCCTCATCGCAGTTCACTGATACTGACAGAGCCTTGGAATAGTCGATGACTGAGCCGCCTCCAACGGCGAGGATCAGGTCCACTTTATTTTCTCTGGCAATAGCGATCCCCTCTCTCAGCTTCTCTATAGTAGGATTCGGCATGACTCCGGCGATCTCTGTAACGTTTTTCCCGGCATCTCTGAGCACTCCAATGACCTCATCGTATATACCGTTCTTTTTGATCGAGCCGCCGCCATATACCAGCAACACGTTGTCTCCGTACTTATTCAGTTCATCCCTCATCGAGCCGACAGCCCCCTTGCCGAAATACAGCTTTGTAGGATTGCAGTATGTAAAATTACCTAACATCGTTTTCTCCTTCTCGTCATCCTTATTTCGTCGACGATATCGCTGCTACAGGATATCTCCTTTTACACTGCCGTTCAGCAGCTTGCCTCCGCAGATGTCCAGATCAGGGTACTTCTTCTGAAGATCCTTTATCGCCGCACTGATCCCTGTCCCGCCGGATGTGGCGAAGATCCCGATCTTCTTTCCTGCGAGGTCGTTGTTTTCGATGAACGTGTTGATGACCCTCGGGGCAACTCCCCACCAGATCGGGAATCCAATGTATACGGTGTCGTACCCTGAAAGCTCTGTGGTCTTCTCCGCCAGCTCAGGTCTTGATGACGGATCTCTCATCTCAAGAGTGCTGCGGCTCTTCCTGTTTGTCCAGTCCAGGTCGGCGGAGGTGTATTTCTGTGCAGGGACTATCTCGTACACATCTGCTCCCACCTCTGAGGCCAGATCCTTTGCCTTTCTTGCGGTCACGCCGCTGGCAGAATAATATGCAACTAATTTTTTCATGGCTCTTTACCTTCTTTCTTAATCCAGCTACTTCAGCAGCTGCAGTACACACATGCGCACCATTTCTTCTATGGTGGTCTTTCTCACTTTCATGCCAACGGAATCCATGGCCCTCTCCTGTTTTTCCGTGTGGTAGACATATGGATACACACCATACAGGAAAGGAAAAAACTGGTATACGAAATCGGATCTTTCATCTTTGGACTTTTCAGGGAAGAATTTCTCGAGCAGCTTTTCCATACTGGTCATAGTCTGCATGAAGACCTCTTTAAAATCATTCAGACTTTCCTGCCTTGAGTTCTCCTCGATATCATAGAGATCAGTCGACTGGATCTCCAGGAGGAGCTTTCTCTCTCTGAGGCTTTCAGCCAGATCCGCTGCAAACTCGTCTCCAGTCATTTTCTGATGGCCCGTGAGTATACCCTGGAGGTCATCGTTCCACCTCCTGTACTCGCGTTCCAGAACGCCCAGGAAGATCTCTTCCTTCGTCCGGAAATAGTTGTAGATCGAAGGCCTGGAAATGCTGGTCTCACAACTGATCTCCTTCAGATTTATGTCGCGGAAGCTCATGGTCTCATGAAGCCTGACACAGGCGTCCATTATCTCATCGGGCCTGCCTTCGACCACCTCTCTCGATACCTTAGCCATTGGACCTCCTTCGAAATTAATTTGACATCATGTCAGTAATTGCAGTATAGTCATTATCTGACGCGATGTCAATAAAGTGCTTTGTATTATAATAAATGCTCGAAAAAAGCCGCGGCGGACATCACTGCTACGGCTTTTCCAGATTCACCATATCTTCCGGTCCCAGCCCGGATGAAGGCTGTGCGTTTTTGATACATGAAAGTATTTTGCTGTCATCCGTTCTCGGGATGAGCAAAAGGTCTATTTCCATCCAGCTGAATTCAAGTTCTCCGGACGATGTCGGTCGTAGTATCCGGAAGTACTCCCTCAATATGCCGCCAGGAGCGCCGTGAAGGCGGTCCTTCATCGTGTCGGGGTCCGCATACAACATATATCGCTCTCTGTCCTCAGGATGGACCATGTTCCTGCAAAACGCCTTCAGGCCTCTCCTGAGATCGTCATGTTTCTTCATTCCCCCGTCGATCCCGAAGTTGTTTATCACATTATCGGCGGTGTTGTTGTCCGGATCAAGAATGTGTACGTCGTCAAACAGCAGCGCAATGTCCTCTGCCGACCTGTCAAGGATCTCCCCTGTCTTGCGGGTCCTGTCCTCGGTGATGTTTACGAGAGAAGAAGTGATGATCACCCGCTTTTCCTGTTTCACCACCATGCGGAAGGCGAGACGTACGAAGAAAGAGTTGTCCGGGAAATACATCACCGCGGTCTCCCCAGTCGATATAGCGTATTCGATGAGTGCCCTGAACTTCTCGTGCATCGGGAAATGGGCGCTGTTCAGTATGAACTCTGATTCTGTCCTGTTTCTCCGGCCGATACTCCTGAGCTGTTCCTTCTGCTTCTGGTTGGCGAACAGATAGTGGAAGCTGTCCCTGTCCCCGTCGTATTCCAGCACTCCCAGTGGGACATCGCTGTTGACCACGTGAGAGTCTGCCGCATCATAGAAAGACTTCCAGTCTATCGACTCCGGGTGCACATCGTCTCTACGGATGTAATGATCCATTTCATCCACCGAAAGTGGCATCGAATAGTAAAAGCCCTGCATCATGTCGCAGCCGATCTCTTCCAGGAACCGGACGTGCTCCTCCTTTTCCACCCCCTCGGCAAGTGTACGGATACCAAGGTTTTTGGCCATGTTCACCGTGCTCCTCATTATCTCTCTGGAGACCGGGGAAAAGGATCTGAGAAAGCCCATATCCATCTTGATCACGTCGAGTGTATAGTCATTGAGGAAGATGAGTGAAGAATACCCGCTGCCAAAATCGTCCATGCATATCTGAAAGCCTTCATCCCGCAGGTCTTTCACGACGTTCCTCATCTTGTCTTTGTTCTTTACGAGGGTGCTCTCCGTGATCTCCAGCCAGATCAGTTCCTTGCTTATGTGGAACTTTTCCACCTGTTCCTGCACGAATGATGCCACATCCATCACGTCAAAATCGCTTCTGGAGAAATTCACCGATATTGGTCCTACTCTAAGGCCCTGATCAAGGCGACCTCTCTGCATCTTCGCCGCTTCGATGAACATGTGACAGTCCACCTTGTATATGAGTTCTTTTTCTTCCAGCACTGGAATGAAATCCGCTGGCATGAGGAATCCGTATTCCGGATCCTGCCAGCGGGCAAGTGCCTCAGCCGCTGCAACGCCTCCGTTGATGGTGCGTATTATGGGCTGAAAAAACGGTCTGATCCATCCGTTCTCAAGAGCTTCGTCCAGGTGGGAAACTATATAGTCATTCAGTCGATTCTTGTCCATATGTCTGCTTTCTTGTATACATTATGCTGCGACAATAGTAAATCAATCCCGGCCCTCAGACAAGAATTTTACTGAATTTTTTTGTGTTCAGCTTCTCACCGTGCCGTCATGTGTTTCAAATCGGGGCGTCTATGTCCTACTGACTCAAAATATTCCTGTAGATCTCCATGTCACTGTCTTTGAACACATTGAAGATCACTTTCTTCATGCAGCTGTCAGGATGACCATTCAGCCATCCCCGGACCGTCTTCACAGCGATCTCCGCCGCCTTATTCTGCGGGAACATGAAAACCCCTGTGGAGATGCAGCAAAAAGCGATGCTCTCGCAGCCGTGCTCCGCCGCTATGTCCAGGCAGTTCCGGTAGCAGGCGGCGAGCTGATCCTTGTGCTCCTTCTTCAGGAAGGGGGAGACTATCGGGCCGACGACATGGATGATATACCTTGATGGAAGGTTATATGCGGGAGTTATCATCGGGACAGCCGTGGGCTGCTGATAGTCCTGACCGTTGATCTTTCTGAGTGCCTCCATCTTCTGGTATGTATCCCAGCGCAGTTCCACGCCGCTGAACGTCCCGACGATGTTGTCCTCACAGTTGTGAAGGGGCCTGTAGCAGCCGGTCATCTGGCTGTTGGCTGCATTGATCACGGCGTCGCACCTCAGGGTGGTGATGTCTCCCTGCCACAGATACAGTCGCGGATCAAGAGGCACAGGTGACAGGTCACTGATGTCGGCTATTCCCTTTTCTTCAGCCCGCAGCGAAAGATATTCGTCCTGCACCTTCAGGAACTCCTGGGAAGCGGGTGCCGGAAGGCGCACGTTGAAGAGGGCCCGCAGGAGATTCCTCTGACCCTGATCGTCTGCGGGGATCTCATATCTTCCGTATTCCAGCATCTCCTCCTGAAGTGCTCTTATAAGATATTTTCTTCTCTCCTCCTGAGTCATGATCCGACCTCCTCCGTCAACACGCCTCACCCTTAAATGTAATCTATAGGAAGTGCCACTAAGTTTTCCCTGAGATATGTTTTCCTGCCGATCATGCACAGAATCACTCCCATGCCTCTTTTTTTACCAGGCACCTTATCCAGAACTGTGTTGGCAGATCCCATTGAAGCTTTAGGATTTCCTGTCATCTTAATTTCAACTGGGTATAAAACGCCGTTTTCTTCGATGATCAGATCGATCTCATTTTCAACGGTGTTCTTTTTATCTTTTCCCCTGTAGTAATAGATCTGGAATTGATAATCACGGCCTTCATTCGAATAAGACTTCAGGATCTCTGAAACAACAAATGTTTCAAACATACTGCCTGCGACAGCTGAATTCTTCAGCGCATCCGCCGTCAACCATTTTGTAAGATAGCAAGCTAGTCCGGTGTCTCGAAAGTAGATCTTGGGTGTTTTGATCGCCCTGTTCAAGGCGCTAGCACTATAAGGCTGCAGAATATATACGATCCCGGTTCTTTCCAAAATGGAGATCCAGTTTTTGACTGTCGGCTCACTTACACCGATTTCCGACGCAATATTGGCATAATTCAACATCTCTCCGGTCCTTGCCGCAACAGCAGTCAAAAACCTTGTAAATGTAATACTGTCTGTTGAAATAAGTTCATTGATATCTCTCTCCAGATAAGTGGCTACATAGGATGAATAAAAATCCTGCCAACCACGGTCAACATCATATAATTCAGGATACGACCCTTTATGAATAAGTTCCCAGATATCGTCATAATGCCTCAATTCCTTCTCGCGCTCACTAATATACTGCTCCGTTGGGACAAAATGTTCATTAAAGGGAACATGATTTATTTCCCGAAGAGACAAACCACCCAACTCACAGATCGATACTCTGCCCGCCAGAAATTCGCTTACACCTTTCATCAGTTCAAGTTTTGCAGAACTTCTCCGATATCCCCTTCAATGCACACCGAACGATCCGCGACAGCCTGTGGACAGTACGCCTCGCCCTTGTTGATGCAGACGTAGAATGCCTTCGTGTTTTCTGCCGCATACTGCCAGAAAGGGAATTTGATTATCACCGGGGTGTTCATCCCGACACCCAGCTCAAGGTAAAGTATGCGATCTCCTTTGTGTCTCCTGTTGAACGCCTCATACCGGCTCTGTGCCCAGTGCCAGCCCTCGTCCTCCACGAACGTTCCGTCAACGCGAAGGTTGAGTGTCATTCTGCTCCCATCGTCCGGGCATGTCGGAATCAGCTCCTCAGGCACCTCCATCTTGAGCTCCCCGTTCTCCGGAGGCTGGAAGACGCCGTCCTCATCCCTCACAAAGCCCTGGGCCTCCATCATCGCCATCACCGTCTCCCGGTTGTCCCAGGTCTTCTGCCTGACCGGAGCCACGCTCTGGAAAAGGCCGTAATCTCCCTGGGTGTAGAACAGCCTCTTCTTATCAAAACCTGCCATCTGAAACTGGTGATCCACGTTTGTGGTCAGGACGAAGTAGTCTCTGTCCACGACGAGAGATAGCAGATCATCGTACACGGAAGACGGCGCCTTCACGTACCGGTTTATGTATATGTGCCTGCTCCACCATGCCCAATACGTCTTCTCGTCAGGAAAAGGATAGAATCCTCCTGAGTACATATCGGTGATGCCGTACTTTCCGGCAAAATCATAGAAGTATTTTTCAAATCGCTCTCCCGAGTAGGTCAACCCCGCAGACGTTGAAAGTCCGGCCCCTGCACCGATCAGGACACCGTCGCACTGATCCAGCTGCTGCTTCAGGATCTCCACCTGCCGATCTTGATCAACTGTCAGGCCGTTGGAAAGCTTCCCTGGAATATATGATGAATAGAACATGTGACACCCCCGTTCTTAAAGATCCGTTTCGCTTTATAAATGTAATATAATCCATTACATTTAAGATGTCAACGCATTTGTTACAATATATTTTCTAAAGGTCGTGTCTGACATCCGATATCCCGTGAAGGAAAAGCCTGTTCGTCAGCTCTATCAGATCTTCCAGTGAAAGGACCTTGCCATCTTTCACCCACTGGCGATAGATGTTCACCGAAGTCAGGCAGAGAAACGTGTTGATAACGTTCTGCTCTTCCTTCGAGTAATTGGCGTAGGGGTTATATCTGCTCCGGTTGTGGATCATCATGGTCATGAAGAGCTTGTCGGAAAAATCCCTGTAGCTCGGGGCGCACACCATCCTTTCCATGTACGGCTCCTGCCGGGACATGAAGGTGAAAAAGACTCTGTTCACCTCGTCGAATGGTGCATCAGGGGCGGTCTGTTCGATGAGCCGGCAGTATTCCTGGAAAAGATCTTTCATGATGTCCTCAAACAGCGCTTCGATGGTGGTGTAGTGGAGGTAGAAGGTCTTTCTGTGGATCTGCGCGCGCTCCGACAGTTCCTTTACTGTTATCTGCGATGCATCCATCTCCATCACCATCTCCTTGAACGCATCCTTTATAGCCTTCTGAGTCTTCAGTACCCGGAGATCCGTTTTTCTCCCGATCTTTCTCTCTTCCATCATCCACTCCTCCCGGCTCTGCCGCCGAAGCCTTCCAAGATAATATCCACTTTTTTCCATGTGTGGCTTAATCCACACCTCCCGGGATCTGGCAATTGAACCCGGCCTCCGGAGACATCATAATATCGGCGAAGGAAATAAACAACACGTGGACATTAACTTGATATCAAAAAGGAGAAAACAATGGCAGACAAGATAGTTCAGACCGCCGGCAGAGACTCCCTCGGAGACTTCGCCCCGGAGTTCGCACACTACAACGATGACATACTTTTTGGAGAAAACTGGAACAACCAGGACATCGACCTTAAGACCCGCTGCATCATAACCGTGGTGGCCCTGATGGCCTCCGGGATCACGGACAGCTCTATAAAATACCATATTGAAAACGCCAGGAATCACGGTGTGTCCAAAGAGGAGATGGCCGCGGTCATCACCCACACCGCCTTCTACGCCGGATGGCCTAAGGCATGGGCAGTGTTCAGGATCGCCGCGGAAGTCTACGCGTGATGAAGAAGATAAGCATCACTGATGGATCCACCGTCCTGTATGCCTGTCTCAACGACACCCTTGCAGCAGCGGACCTTGAGGAACGTCTTCCATGTAAGTTCAACGTCACAGATTCGGGGACAGATCTCTGCGGTCCGGCTCCAAGGGGAGTGTATGACCCAATGGAGCTCCAGACGGGATGGAAAAACGGTGATCTGAGCCTGTGTGATGGATGGTTCGCCATTCTTTATGCGGGGCAGGAGGATTCCAAGGCATATGGACACATGATGATAGTCGGGCACCTGGAGGAGGCTTCCCTCGAAAAGGTCAGGGAGCTTCCTGCGCATGTAACACTTAGGGTAGACCTTGCTTGAAATACAGGAGGAAATACAGATGAAATATCAGAATAGAGAAGATTTTGAAAAGGTAAACGATTTTGGCACAGGAGCCCCTAACGATGGATTCGCACAGTATTTTACCGGTGACTCCTTCCTGAACGTACTGGTGGACCCTGCCACATCCCCTCTTTTCCTGGCAAACGTGACCTTCGAGCCTGGATGCCGCAACAACTGGCACATCCACCACGCAAGCAAGGGCGGCGGCCAGATCCTGATCTGCACTGCAGGAGAGGGATGGTATCAGGAAGAGGGCAAGGTTGCCCAGGAGCTTCTTCCGGGAACGGTAGTGGTGATCCCGCCGGAGACGAAGCACTGGCACGGAGCAAAGAAGGACAGCTGGTTCGCCCACATCTCCCTGGAAGTACCGGGAGAGAACACCTCAAACGAGTGGCTGGAACCTGTGACCGATCAGGAATACAACGCTCTGTAGATATTTAAATCATTTGACAGACAGGAGAAACAATATGGAAAACGAAAAACTTGCACTATCACAGGAATGGGACAAGACTTTTTCCCAGAGCGATATGGTATATCACAAGAAGATAACCTTCCACAACAGATACGGCATCACCCTTGCCGCGGATATGTACACACCGAAGGATCACGGAGGACCGCTGCCCGCCCTGGCGGTAGCCGGGCCTTTCGGCGCCGTAAAGGAACAGGCATCCGGGCTTTACGCCCAGACGATGGCGGAGAGAGGCTTCCTCACCATAGCCTTTGACCCTTCGTACACAGGAGAAAGCGGCGGAGAGCCACGCTATGTTGCCTCCCCGGACATCAACACGGAGGACTTCTGCGCTGCTGTTGATTTTCTTTCGGTCCAGGAAAATGTGGATCCTGAAAAAATCGGGATCATCGGCATCTGTGGATGGGGCGGCATGGCCCTCAACGCAGCGGCCATAGACACCAGGATCAAGGCCACTGTGGCATCCACCATGTACGACATGAGCAGGGTGACTGCCAACGGATACTTCGATGCTATGTCCGAAGACGACCGCTACCAGCTGAGAGTGCAGCTTAACCAGCAGCGTACCCAGGACTACAAGAACGGCTCCTATGCCCTGGCCGGAGGACTCCCTGAAGAGGCACCTGAGGATGCGCCGTTCTTCGTAAAGGACTACGTGGCGTACTACAAGCACCGTGCTTATCACAAGCGCTCCCTCAACTCCAACGGAGGATGGAACATGACATCTTCCCTGTCTTTCCTTAACATGCCTCTCCTTTCCTACACTGGAGAAATAAGGAATGCGGTTCTTGTGATCCACGGAGAAAAAGCTCATTCCTGCTACTTCTCCAGGGATGCCTTCAAGAAGCTGGAGGGAGATAACAAGGAGCTGATGATCATCCCTGGTGCTGTACACACAGACCTGTATGACAGCATGGACGTGATCCCGTTTGACAAAATCACGGAGTTCTTCAACGAATACCTGAAGTAAATAGTTCAACTGAAAAAGGGACGTTTCGGTACCTGCGCACTCGCGTATAGCGATGCATCCAGGTCTGAAACGTCCCTGTTTTAATAAAATATGTCGATCCGAAACGTTGCTACGCCTCAGTTTCGACGATCTCTTCCATCACATCCAGCAGCTTTTCATATCCCTTGCGCTTCAGGGCCGACACCGGGATCAGGATATCGTCCTTCTCCATTCCCAGTGTCTTCCTTATGAGTGCAAGGTTTTTCTGTCTCTCGTTTCCGGAGATCTTGTCAGCCTTAGTGGCGACCACCACCCCGTCAAGGCCGTAGTACTTCAGATAGTCGTACATCTGAACATCCTGGGCGCTCGGCTTGTGGCGTATGTCCACCAGGAGCACCACCTTACGCAGGTTCTCCCTGTTTTCCAGGTAGTTCTCCATCATCGCTCCCCAGCTTTCCTGCTGGCTCTTCGAGAGCCTGGCATATCCGTACCCCGGAAGGTCGACTATCCTGAACTGATCATTGCACAGATAAAAGTTGATGGTACGAGTCTTTCCCGGGCTTCCGCTGACCCTGGCCAGGTTCCTCCTGCCGGTGAGCAGGTTGAGGAGCGAGGACTTCCCCACGTTGGAACGTCCTGCAAAGGCGATCTCCGCCTTGTCAGGCGCGGGGAACTGCTCCGTCTTAGTACCTATGGCCTCGAGCTCCGATCTCTTGATGATCATTACTTTTCCTCTTCTTCATCCGACTGAACGGGATCCAGCAGCACCTCCTCGAAGGCCTGCCTGGCCTCCGTCAGGAAGGTGAACTCTATCTTCCTTCTGACAGATGCCGGGATGTCCTCCAGATCAGCCTTGTTCTCCGCCGGGATCAGGATCTTTCTGATGCCCTGCCTGTACGCGGCCAGGACCTTCTCCTTGATGCCACCCACCGGAAGTATCCTTCCCCTCAGGGTTATCTCTCCCGTCATGGCGATGTCTCTCCTGGCCGGCCTGTTGGTCAGCGTTGAGAAGAGCGCGGTGCACATGGTCACTCCCGCAGAAGGGCCATCCTTAGGTGTGGCGCCTTCCGGGATGTGGATCTGAATATCGTGATCCTTGAACTTGTCCTCGGAGATACCGTATTCCCTGCTCAGGGACTTGATGTAGCCAAGTGCAGCCGTTGCCGACTCCTTCATGACATCGCCCATCTGTCCCGTGAGTATCATTTTTCCGTTTCCAGGCATGAGGACAGTCTCGATGGAAAGAGTCACTCCTCCCACCGCAGTCCACGCAAGCCCGGTGGTCACGCCGATAGCAGGCTCCTTTTCCGCGACGTCGTCCAGGAAGATCCTCCTGCCCAGGAATTTTTCCACGTTCCTTGACGTGATGCTGTAGTTCTTCTTCTTGTCCGTAACGATGAACTTGGCCACCTTCCTGCAGGCCGTAGCGATCTCCCTTTCCAGGTTTCTCACGCCGGCCTCTCTGGTATATCCCTCGATGATCTCCCTGATGGCCGACTCAGAGAACTTGAGCTGGGACTTCCTGATGGAAAACTCCTTCAGCTTCTTCGGGATGAGATACTTCTCCGCGATGTGGACCTTCTCCTCCTCGGTGTAGCTGGAGACCTCGATGACCTCCATCCTGTCGAGGAGAGGTCTCGGGATCGTGCTGGTAGTGTTGGCCGTAGTGATGAACATCACCTTTGACAGGTCAAAAGGTATCTCCAGGTAGTGATCTGTGAACTCCTTGTTCTGCTCCGGGTCCAGGACCTCCAGCAGGGCAGATGCAGGGTCTCCCCTGAAATCGCTGCCTATCTTGTCCACCTCGTCGAAAAGGAAGAGCGGGTTGTTCGTTCCTGCCTCGATGATGCCGTTTATCACGCGGCCCGGGATGGCTCCCACATAGGTTCTTCTGTGACCTCTGATCTCGGCCTCATCCCTTACTCCGCCAAGGGACATCCTGACGAACTCCCTGTTGGTGGCCCTGGCGATGGACCTGGCTATGGAAGTCTTTCCGACTCCCGGAGGGCCTACCAGGCAGAGGATCGGACCCTTGATCTCCTTCGTGAGGTGCATCACTGCCAGGTTCTCCAGGATCCTCTCCTTCACCTTCTCAAGGCCGTAGTGATCCTCGTTCAGGATCTTCTCGGCCTTCTTGATATTGATGTTGGTCTTCGACGCCTTGTGCCACGGGAGTTCCAGTATTGTCTCTATGTACGTCCGGCTCACGTTCGCGTCCGGGCTCATGACGTTCATGTTGGAATATCTCTCGATCTCCTTGCGGACTTTCGCATCGATCTTTTCCGGGAGCTTGAGTTCATCGAGCTGCTTCAGCCACTTTGCGGCCTCGTCGTCCTCGTCGCCGCCCTCGCCGAGCTCTTCCTTGATGACCTCCATCTGCTCCCTCAGGTAGTACTCCTTCTGGCCCCTGCTAAGGTTGTGCATCACCTTGTTGTTGATGCGCTTCGTCAGAGCCAGGATCTGGTTCTCCCTGTTGATGATGTCGATGAGATGCTCGATCCTCGCCGAAAGGGAATTTGTCTCCAGCAGCTCCTGCTTCTCGTCGAACGGGATGTCGATCTCCCCGGCTATGATGTTGCAGAGCGCGGAAGGATCCTCCACGCCCTCGATGAGGGCTCTGGCCGCTGCCTCGCCGGCATTGCTCATCTCTATATACTTGAAGTAGTACTGCTTCAGGACTCTCAGCAGCGCCTCAATGTTCATGCTGTCTTCAGCGTAGTAGTCCTCGAGCCTGTCGTAGGTGCAGGTGAACATCCCGTCTTCTTTGAAAAGCTCTCTGATCTTCACTCTGCCCTCGCAGCTGGCGAGCACCCGTACATACTCCTCGTGGCGCTTCACTATCTGCTTCAGCCGGATGATCACGCCTGTCTGGTACAGATCATCCTTTTCCGGCTCGTTTACCGACGTATCCTTCTGTGCCGTGACCACCACATATCTGTCTCCGTTCATGGCAGCCTCCGCCGCCTTGAGAGACACGTCTCTTCCTATGTCAAAGCCTACGATGGTGTCAGGGAAAAAGCACTGTCCTCTCAGCGGTATGTAGGGGGTATGCGGCTCTGCGGGGGCCTCCTGCTCCTGCAGAAGGTCCTTTTCCTCCTCATCCCTCTGGGCGGCCAGTTCCTCCACCTCATCGAGACTCATGATCCTCTTGTCTTCCATTATGCCTCCAGTCTGACGGATCGAGCTACATGGTGATCAGCTTTCCGTCTTTTCCCTTTAGTATTGGCTGGGCGCCGGACTCCACAACATCACGGGTGATGATGCACTCCCTGACGCCGTCGATCGACGGGATCCTGTACATGATGTCCGTCATCATCTTTTCAAAAATACCTCTCAGGCCTCTTGCTCCCGTCTTGAGCTGGATGGCCTTGTTGGCGATGGCCGTTACTGCATCGTCCTCTATCGTGAGGTCAACGTCGTCCATGGCCAGAAGGGCCTGATACTGCCTGATAAGAGAGTTCTTCGGCTCCTTCATGATCCTGGTGAGGGCCTCCTCTGTGAGCTCGGACAGGGCCACTATCACAGGCAGCCTGCCGATGAGCTCTGGGATGAGCCCGAACTTCAGGAGATCCTCCGGCTCCACCTTCAGGAGGATGTCGTGGTCGTCCTTGACGCTCTCGCCCGCCTCGGAGTTGAATCCGATGATCTTGTCTCCAAGTCTTCTCTTGATGATCTGGGACAGGCCCGTAAAGGCGCCGCCGCAGATGAATAGTACGTCCTTCGTATCGAACTGAATGAACTCCTGCAGAGGGTGTTTTCTCCCGCCCTGAGGAGGTACGTTGGCTACGGTGCCCTCGATGATCTTGAGCAGCGCCTGCTGTACACCCTCTCCGCTCACGTCTCTTGTGATGGATGTGTTCTCCGACTTTCTGGCGATCTTGTCGATCTCGTCGATGTAGATTATTCCCTTCTGAGCCCTTTCCAGATCACCGTCCGCGGCCTGATAAAGCCTGAGGAGGATATTCTCCACGTCCTCTCCAACGTATCCGGCCTCAGTGAGTGAAGTGGCGTCGACTATGGCAAAAGGCACGTTCAGTGTCCTGGCCAGTGTCTGTGCCAGCAGCGTTTTTCCGCTTCCTGTAGGTCCAAGCATGAGGATGTTGCTCTTCTGTATCTCCACGGCATCCTTCTCGCTGTCGTCGTGCTCCTCCAGGTATCTTATCCTCTTGTAGTGATTGTAAACAGCAACGGCAAGAGAGACCTTGGCGTCCTCCTGCTCGATGACATAGGAGCTGAGCTCCTTCTTTATTTCCTCAGGCTTAGGCAGTTCCGTCTGAAGCTCAGGTATTCCCGGCATGTCCTCCTTGAGGAGAGACTCGCACACTTCAACGCACTCATTGCAGATGTACACATCAGGTCCAACGATGATGCGCTTTACCTGGCTGCTCGACTTGCCGCAGAACGAGCAGGTCATCTCTGTTCTCCTGGTATCTTTATTACCCATATACCGCCTTTCTGAATGTCATGCCCCTTTGTTTGAATTATGGACTATCTGTGTTCCACGACTCTGTCTATGAGGCCGTACTCCAGGGCCTCCTGCGCGGACATGAAGTTGTCTCTCTCCGTATCTCTCTCGATCGTCTCCAGTGGCTGTCCGGTGTTCTCGGACAGGATCCTGTTCAGCTTCTCTCTCGTCTTGAGGAGCCACTCTGTGTGTATCTTGACGTCTGTGGCCTGACCCTGAGCCCCTCCCAGAGGCTGGTGGATCATTATCTCTGCATTAGGAAGCGCGTAGCGCTTGCCCTTCGTACCTGAAGACAGGAGCAGAGAGCCCATGCTGGCTCCGAGTCCCATGCAGATCGTGCAGATGTCAGGCTTTACGTATCTCATTGTGTCGTATATAGCCATGCCTGCAGTCACCGAACCTCCCGGTGAATTGATGTATACGTTTATGTCCTTTTCCGGATCCTCCGCCTCCAGATAGAGCAGCTGTGCTACCACCAGGCTGGCTGTGTGATCCGTTATTTCCTCATCGATAAAAATGATCCTGTCCTTCAGGAGTCTCGAGTAGATGTCGTAACTTCTCTCCCCTGCCCCGGACTGATCTATGACATATGGGATCATGTTCATGGATCCATCTCCCTTCGATTTATATGATCCTGATTTACCATATACAAATTTGGACACGGCCCGCGGTCAGTGCCGGAGCCGCGTCCTTTTGCAATCAGTAGGATTCGCCCCCTGCATCACTGCAGAGGATCTGATCTCAGAATCGCGTAACTACTTATCTTCCTCTTCCTTGTCCTCATCGGCGGCTTCCTGTGCAGGCTCCTCCTTAGGCTCTACCTGTACAGCGTTGTCGAAGATGAAGTCAAGAGCCTTCCTCGTCTGAACATCGTCTGCGAACAGTCTCGTATCTCCGTTGATCATCTTCTTGACCTGATCAACAGTGTTTCCGTACTGCTCGGCGAAGTCCTGGATCTCCTTCTCAATCTCTTCGTCGGAAGCCTTTATGTCCTCCTGGTTGATGATACCTCTCAGGATGACCTTGGAAGCTGCTCTCTTCTCAGCGTCTTCCTTTGTCTGCTCTCTCAGGTCCTTCATGGATGTGCCGGAGAACTGCAGATACTGGTCGAGGCTAAGTCCCTGATACTGAAGCTGCTGCTGGAGCTCCTGGATCATGCTGTCCGTCTCGTTCTCGATCATCTGCTGAGGAAGCTCGAGGCCGTTGCTCTTGTAAACGCTCTCCAGCAGTCTGTCCTTCATGATCTCCACGGCTCTGTCGTCCGCAGCCTTCTGCATCTGCTCTCTCAGATCCTTCTTGTACTCCTCGAGAGTGTCGAACTCACTCACGTCGCTGGCGAAGTCATCGTCCAGCTCAGGGAGCACCTCGGTCTTGATCTCGTGTACCTTTACCTTGAACACGGCGTCAGCACCAGCCAGCTCCTTGGCCTGATACTCTTCAGGGAATGTGACCTTTACCTCTACCTCATCTCCAGGCTTAGCTCCTACCAGCTGATCTTCGAAACCAGGGATGAACTGTCCGGATCCCAGCTTGAGCTCGAAATTCTCGCCCTTTCCTCCCTGGAACTCCTCACCGTCCTTATATCCGGTGAAATCGATGATGACCGTATCGTCATTCTCTGCCGGCCTGTCCTCGACGGACTCCATCCTTGCGCCTCTCTTGCGCTCTCTCTCCAGCCTGTCATCCAGTTCTTCGTCTGTTACGGTCTTGAACTGCTTCTCTACCTCTACGCCCTTGTAGTCCTTGATCTCTCTCTCAGGGAAGCAGAGAACTGTAGCTCTGATAACGACATCCTGTCCGTTCTTGATCTCATCTGCGTCCAGCTGAGGCTGTGCGATAACGTCAAGATCAAGGTCATTGAGAGCTTCCGGATATCCGGACTGGAGCAGGTCATTCAGGGCCTCTTCATAGAAAATATCCTGTCCGTACATATTCTCGATCAGCTTGCGAGGCGCCTTGCCCTTGCGGAATCCGTCGATGCGGAACTTGTCCTTGTTTGCCTTGTAAGCTCTGGAGATCGCGGCATCAAATTCCTCAGGGGAGAAGCTCATCTCAAACTTCTTGCTGTCTCCATCCTTCTCAATGAATGTAGCTTTCATTAATATCCTCCTGCATTTCTGCTCAAATTAGTTACTGCTTTGTTTATTTCCACTGACACTGTACCCGATGGAGCCGGGCGCCTCCGTCCGCTCCTGCCTTCCGGCCGGTCCGGCTGATCAGTAGCTTTCACCTATCTCTGAAACGTCCTGTGCAAACCCCCGCTGGAGCTTAGAGGCATTCTCCGGCTTGAGGTCGAACTTCTCGGCAATGCTTGTCGCCACTTCCCGGAAATCGTCCTCGTCTCCGTGGTACCACTCCACCTCCATCTCAAGGATGACGCTGTCACCGTTCTCACCGTGGATGACTCCGTCATCAAAGGAAAGTGCACTCATGGACCTGCCTGTGTCCACCTTGATAAGCTGTCTCACGAACTCCATCTCCACCAGCTTCACCAGCTTCTTGTCGCCGGCAGCCCTGAGGAGCACGTCATATGCATCACTGGACTCAAAAGCCTTGATATCAGGATCCTCTGCAAACCGCTCATCGTTGATCACCAGGTTGAACTCCTCCCTTGAATGGAGTCCGTCATCGACCCGGTTGTCCCACTTGATGGTGGCAGTGATGCGGTCGTTCTCGTGCCTGATGCGGTACGCGATACCCGCCTTTCTCAGGTCCTGATCCTGAGTATCAAAGTAAACTGCGTGCATCCTGATGTCCTCCAGATTATCCCTGTTGACAAAAGGATCCAGCATCGGGTCGTTGAGGATCTGCCGTATCTGGGCTCTGTCCTCAAGCCTGTACTTGTATTCTGTTTCCATGTATATAATTACACTCCTGTTTGTAATGTTTTCAGGTCTTCAGGCGGTGCTTCGCCTTAGGAACACCCCCGGCTGCAGATCCTTCAGCACCAAAAGAGGGCTCGTCCCCGCAAATATACCGTTGTATTCTACATAAATTGCCTATTGTTGTCAATTAGAACAGGCTTGTCCCCGTTTGAAGTCTCTGTTTTTTTCACGAACAATGGTGATTTGGTCTCAACATCGGGAAAAAATCAGTTTTCCAGCTTTTTCAGCTTGATTTTCGCATCATTGTTCCCCACCAGCATGTCAGTCATCCTGAGGAAATTGTCCGACAGGTCGCTGGCGTAATACCTGTCCACCATCTGGTTCTCGACCGCCAGCTGGTCTCTTTCCTTCAAAAGGCTTTCCGCCTCCAGTATCACTTCCCTGGAAGAACTGTAAAACTCCAGCTTAGGATAGATGCTGTGTATCCTGTGGGCTATCAGAGGATAGTGGGTACAGCCAAGGATCAGACGATCAAAGTCATTTTCGGCCACGAAATCGTCCATATAGTAGCGGATGGTAAGATCCATTATCTCGTTGTCGATTATCCCTTCCTCCACCAGTGGAACGAAGGCAGGGCACGCCAGACTGAACGTCTTCACCTGAGGGTCGAATGAGTGTATAGTGTCCGGGTACACATTGCTTTTGATAGTGACCTTTGTGCCTATTATTCCCACGCTTCTGCATCCGTCTTCTGCGACTCTTTTCGCAGTCGGCTCGACCACTCCCAGTATCGGGATCTCGGGATGCCTCTCCCTGAGCATCGGAAGGGCCATGGCCGTCACTGTGTTGCAGGCGATTATTATCATCTTGACGTCTTTTGCGGCAAGGTAATCCACGATCTGAACAGCGAATTCCCTGATGGTCTCCGGAGATTTGGAACCGTATGGCGTCCTCGCCGTGTCACCGTAAAAGATCACGTGCTCCAGCGGCAGTCTTTCGTGAAGAGCCATCACGCTGGTGAGCCCTCCGATCCCCGAGTCGAAGAATCCAATTGGTCTGTTGTCCATTCAGCATCTCTCCCCTGTTCCCGCAAGATCCGTGAAGAGGACCTTTGCTAAAAAAATCCCCCTTGCAGAGCAAGGGGGTTTCCTGGTGCGGATGGTGGGACTCGAACCCACATGATTTGTGGTCACACGGACCTGAACCGTGCGCGTCTGCCAATTCCGCCACATCCGCTCATCGTGGCTTTCCGTATTCGCAACGACAGGTAATAATATATACTAATCGCCGCCCTTTGTAAAGCCACTTTTTAAAATTCTTTTATACTATCTTTTCTTTCAGACGTCCTGCGTGACAGTTGAAGATCCCGGCAGTCTACTGACCGTACATCTCATTCAGCAGCCGCGCCACGTAGACCCCGCTGGCCGACGCCTGAGACAGGGAGTGCGTGACTCCCGCGCCATCTCCGATAGCGTAAAATCCTTTTACGGAAGTCTCCAGATGGTCATCCACCGGAACATTTGAGTTGTAGAACTTCACCTCGACGCCGTAGAGGAGTGTGTCGTCGTTCGCAGTTCCCGGAGCGATCTTGTCAAGGGCGTATATCATCTCGATGATGTCGTCCAGCTGGCGCTTAGGGATGACAAGGCTCAGGTCGCCTGCCGTGGCCTTGAGCGTAGGAACGGTAAAGGACTTTTTCATTCTCCGCTCGCTGCTTCTCCTGCCCTTCACCAGGTCGCCGAAGCGCTGAAGGAGGACACCTCCTCCCAGGAGATTAGACAGCTTGGCTATGGATTCGCCATATTCGTTGCTGTCTCTGAACGGCTCCGTGAAGTTGTTGGTCACGAGGAGCGCAAAGTTCGTGTTGTTCGTGTGCCTCTTCGGGTCCGCATAGCTGTGGCCGTTCACCGTGATTATTCCATTGGTGTTTTCCGACACGACTTCTCCGTATGGATTCATGCAAAAAGTCCTCACCCGGTCATTGTACTGCCTGGTCTGGTATACGATCTTGCTCTCATAGACCTCGTCGGTGATGTGCTTGAATATCTCCGCCGGAAGCTCGACCCTGACTCCGATGTCCACCCTGTTGCTGATCTCCTGGATGCCGAAGGACCGGCAGACCTTGGAGATCCACTTAGACCCGGACCTTCCCGTTGCCAGTACCACCTGGGCTGCGCTGTAGACATTGCCGTCGCTGTCCGTAACCACGAAACGGTCTCCCCTTTTCTCAACAGTATCCACGGTGGTCCTGAGCCTGATATCCACCTTCTTGCTGATGTAGTCGTAGATCTTGCCGAGGATCTTAACGTTTCTGTCTGTTCCTAGATGCCTTACCTTTGCGTCCAGCAGGTGGAGATCGTGCTGAAGGCATTTTCTCTTGAGATCCGAGTTTGCGGTACTGTAAAGCTTGGCGTCTGAGCCACCGAAGGAGCACAGCACGTCGTCCACGTACTCCATTAGCTCCATGGCGGTATCGTCACCCACATATTCGTGGAGGTCGCCGCCGAACTGGTTGGTGATGTTATACTTTCCGTCTGACAGAGTCCCTGCTCCGCCGTACCCGTTCATTATGTGGCACGGGCTGCACTTTATGCATTTCTCGGTCTTTCCGGCCTTGATGGGACAGATGCGCTCTTCCAGAGCCGCCCCCTTGTCCATCATCAGCACTTTACAGCTGGTGTTCAGCTTAGTGAGTTCATAGGACAGAAAAACTCCTCCGGCCCCGGCTCCAATGATGATCACATCATAGTCTTTCATCGATATATTTCTCCCTTTCATCCCTTTACACACAACAAGACCGTCACACCCGGAAAGGCGTGACGGCTCACTTTACTTTTGTCTGGAATAAAACCGGTCCCCTATCAGGATACGGAACTAGTCCTCTGCGTCCATGAGCTTGTCCAGCTCTGCAACTGCCGCATCGAACTCGTCCTCATCGTCGATATCAAGGATCTCGAAGGTGTCGTCATCGTTATCCTTGTATCCGTAGATATATACATCGTCTGTGCCGTCGTCAGGAGCGAGAGCGATGTACTCCTTGTCGTTGAGGTCGAAAACTCCGATGATAAAGCAGTCAACGGCTGTGCCGTCATCGAACTCCAGAGTTATGAAATCCTCATCCTCGTCAGTAACCTCTTCTGCCAGATTCTCGCGCTGTTCCTCAGACATGTCATTTCTCCTTTTAATACTAAATACCGTGTCTTCCGTTCTGGAAAAAAGATCCTTGTAAATGTAACATGTATGCCGTGGTTTTGCAAGGTCTTTCGGGCATTTCGACCTATTTCGTTTCAGTGGTCTTTCCGCTGTGAAAATATTCTATAACGCTCTCCGCGGCTCTGGCGTTCATGCCGTCCACCTTGATCAGATCATCGTATGATGCGTTTTTGACCGCCTCCACGCTGCGGAAATGCCTGAGGAGCTCCTGCCGCCTTCTCGGACCGATACCCGGGATATTTTCCAGACCCGATGCGATCATGCGCTTGCTCCGTCTGTCCTTCTGGAAGGTTATGGCGAACCGGTGGACCTCTTCCTGGATAGATCCCGCATAGCTGAAGAGCATGGTGTCACCCCTCAGGTCCATCTCGCTGCCATCCTCGAATACGATCGCCCTGGTCCTGTGGACGTCGTCCTTCGCAAGGCCAACAACGGGAATGGACATTCTGAAGGCATCCACGATCTTTTTCACGGCGTGCACCTGTCCCAGTCCGCCGTCTATGAAAAACAGGTCCGGGAAGTGATCGAATCCCGGATCTCCCGCCTTTCCTCTCTTCAGGCGCCTGTACATGACCTCCTGAAGGCTCCCGTAGTCGTCTCCAGCCTCGGCGTTCCTGATCTTGAATTTCCTGTAGTCCTTCCTTACCGGCTTCCGTCCTTCGTATACCACCATGGCACCGACCATGTCCAGGCCGTTGAGGTTGGATATATCGTAGGCCTCGATCCTGTAATCACGATCCTCCTCCGGATCAGCAAGATAGGGCTGTGAGCCGCTTATCTCCGACGCCCTGACTATGATCTTTTCTATCTTTTCCCTGAGCTTCCTCTGGCGCTCGTGGTCTCTGTCCGCCCTGAGGTCCAGATCCCTGAGCAGCTGCAGGGAATCTGCGGAGGCCATATCCAGGATCGCCTTTTTGTCTCCTCTCTCCGGAACGATGATCCTGGTCTTGTGACCGGTGTCCCTCTTTTCCAGGCGGTTGGTCTCGTTGGTCTCGTTCAGCAGATCGGCCAGCAGCTCCTGGTCTTCTATGTGGACCGGCAAGAGTATCTCTCTCGGAAGTCTCGTGCTCGTGAGATAGTATTGCTTGATGAACGCAGAGAGGAGCTCTTCCTTATTGCCGGATGCTCCCTGGCTGTCCATGTAGAAGACCTCTCTCCCGGTCATCTTACCATCTCTCACCTTGTACTGGACGACGATGGAATTCTTCTGGGTGGAAAGAGGCATCAGCACGTCCTTGTCTCTCTCCCCTATCATGGTGGCCCGCTGGGTCTCCCCGAGAGTCTCCAGGGCCGTAATGTAGTCCCTGTACTTGGCGGCCTGTTCGTAGCGGAGCGCCTCTGACTCTTTGTACATCTGCTCCTTCAGGTGCTCACGGACCTCCTTGTCCCGTCCTTCCAGGATCTTGAGGATGTCCTCTATCATATCGTCGTATTCGGCACGGTCAACGTTCCCGAGGCACGGTCCCATGCACTTGCCTATGTGGTAGTTGAGACAAGGCCTGAAGCTGTCCGGAAAAGATGTCCTGGCGCACTTTTTCGTCGGATACATCTCGTCCAGCATCTTTATTATGCGGCCCACCGCCCCGCTGTCGGAATACGGACCGAAGTACCTGCTCCCGTCCCTTTTCAGAAGGCGCGTCCTCATCACCCTTGGATATTCCTCGTTTGTGGTGACCACGATGTACGGGTAGGTCTTGTCGTCCTTGAGGAGAATGTTGTACTTCGGCATGTATTTCTTTATGAGGTTGGACTCCAGGATCAGCGCCTCCATCTCCGTGGCGCAGGTGATGTAGTCAAACTCCGCGATGTTGGCCACGAGAGCCCGCACCTTCGGATCCGACTGTCCCTGGCTGCGAAAATAGGATCTGACCCTGTTGCGCAGGTTCACGGCCTTCCCCACATATATGACCTGTCCCAGGCTGTCCTTGTGCATGTAGACGCCCGGGCTCTTCGGAAGTTTTTTCAGTTCAGCTTCGATGTCAAACATTGCTTCAGAAATACCAGTCCCTCTTTCTCCGGTCCTCCTCGATCTTCATCTCTCTCAGTGCCATCTCTCTGATCTTCGCCTGCCTGCGCGCTTTTCTCCTGCGCAGGTTTCGTCTCCTGATCTGGAGGAGCCTGATGAAGATAAGCAGGATAACAAGGAGTACAACTCCGATGATCACGGTCGTCCTGTTCGAAATATATAAATATGAAGGGAACCACCCCGCAGGTATGTCCTCCCTGACCACAAGATCCACAGCCCCCTGGTATTCATCGGCTACATAGATCTTGAGCTCTCCGGCCTTGGTGCCCGCCTTGACTGGTGCCGTCAGCTTTTTGTTCACCTCCGCCTTCACCTGCACGAGAGAACTGCTGCCCTCCGGCGGAATGTAGACGTAGGCCTTCTTTTCAGTGTATACCGGCACCCGGGTGGACGCTCCGTGGCGCACCATGACCTTTCCTTTTTCCACGCCCGCCTTGCTGATGACCTTCTTCGTGACGTTCTTGAAGCCGTAGTCGAGAAGCGATGTGGCATCGGCGACCCTTGAAGAATCAGGATCGTTCATGAGGATGACCATCATGGACATGTCGTCCTGCTCTGCGATGACCGCAAAGACCGTGGAATCCCTGGCGTCTCCTCCATCGTCTGTCGAAGGCGGCACGGTCTCGTGGCTCAGGATCCCTCCGTAGACGCCGGAATATGCCAGGCTTCCGTCGCTCCCTCCCGTGAGCAGCTCGTTCCTGCTGCTAAGGGTCCTGGCAGCCGACTTGTCCGTGGCGTCCATATTGTATGTCTTAACTCCGAGGATCTTCTTGATCTTTTTGTAGGTCATGGCCGTCTTGAGCATGTCCCCCACGTCTTCCGCCGTGGAGTACTGACCGTCCTGGTTCGCTCCGGATGGGTTCGCGAATTTCGTGTTCAGCAGTCCCATCTGCGATGCCTTCTGGTTCATCTGCTCGGTAAAAGTAGACACGGATCCCGCGGAGTACACCGCCAGTGCATAGGCTGCCTCGTCGGAGTCGTCGATCAGCATGGCGTAAAGGAGGTCGTTTACAGAAACAGTCTCGTCCTTCTGGAAAAGGTCTCCCTGCTCATCCGAGACGGCGTCCATCTGAACGGTGTTTTTGAGTTCATTCTTGCTGTGCATGTTGTCCAGGACCACCATGGCGGTCATCAGCTTTGCGGCACCGGCCATCGGAAGCTTCCTGTCCCCGTGGTTGGAATAAACCACTTCACCCGTCGTCGCGGACATCACAACTGCCGCCTCCGCGGAGGAAGACGGTTGATCATCGGCAAACACCTGATTAGCATTGATGGTGGTCATCAATGCCAGTGCAACAAGCACCGTCACGACAGCCACCATCACGTTTCTTCTGCTATTGTTTGTCGATGAGCAGTATTCAGATCTCTCTTTCTTACTTGTTCTCATCTTCAAATTTCTTCATGTAAGCTATCAGCGCGTCTACACCCTCCTCAGGCATAGCGTTGTACAGAGAAGCTCTCATTCCGCCTACGGATCTGTGTCCTGCCAGGTTGATCATGCCCTGCTCCTTTGCGCCTGCGATGAACTTCTTGTCCAGCTCAGGATCTCCCGTTACGAACGTGACATTCATGAGGGATCTGTCTTCCTTTGCAACAGAAGGCTTGAACAGTTTGCTCTGATCGAGGTAATCGTAGAGCTTTTCTGCCTTCTCAACGTCTCTCTTGTGCATCTCCTTGATGCCGCCGATGCTCTTCAGGTATTTGAATACCTCTCCGGCAACGTATATGGAGAAGCATGGAGGAGTGTTATACATGGAGCCCTTCTTTGCGTGTGTTGCGTAATCCAGGTAAATAGGGGTCTTCTCGTCGGCCTGTCCTACCAGATCCTTTCTCACGATGACGATGGTAACTCCTGCAGGTGCGATGTTCTTCTGAGCTCCGGCGTAGATCAGTCCGTACTTGGAAACATCTACTTCCTCGGACAGGATGCAGGAAGACATGTCGGCTACCAGCACCTTGTCTCCAACATCAGGAACGGTGTTGAAGTGCGTTCCGTAGATGGTGTTGTTGGAGCAGATGTAAACGTAGTCAGCATCCTCTCTGATGTCGTCCTTAGTGATCTTCGGGATGTATGAGAAGTGATCCTCCTCAGAAGAAGCGATGGCCTTGGCATCTCCGAACTTCTGAGCCTCCTGGAAAGCCTTCTTCGCCCAGTTTCCTGTGATGATGTAGTCTGCCTTTCCGTTCTTCCTCATCAGGTTCATCGGAACCATGGAGAACTGCAGTGTACCGCCTCCCTGGAGGAACAGCACATAGTAATCATCCGGAATGTTCATGAGGTCTCTCAGGTTCTGCTCAGCATCCTCAATGATCTTCTTATACTCTGGAGACCTGTGGCTCATCTCCATTACGGATTCCCCTGTTCCCTCGTAGTTCAGGAGCTCCTTCTGGACCTTCTCCAGGACTTCCAGCGGAAGGACCGATGGGCCTGCGGAGAAGTTGTATACGCGGTCGTACTTAGACATTAGACTTTACCTCCATACTTCGTTTGTTTAAGTGTCTAAACAGCACTGAAATTGTAGCACTAATATCGTTGAAAGTAAAGGTGTAAGATGTTATACTTGACAAGGTTAAGTCAGTGATTTCAAGGGAAACAGGGAACGACCACCGGCGATCGCCCCGCATTGCCCGGGACCGCCGCGGCGCGTTTTTTCCTTTTCCAGGTACATCACTGTATGGGCATGCGGACAGCATGACCGCATTTACGGATTCTCTCAAGGGAGATCATTAGGAGGTACATTAGAAATGCAGAAGTATTACATCGGGACCCTGAACAACATTTCGAAGGTGGGTCTGAGCCGTCTTACTGACAATTACGAGATCACCGAAGACCTGGACAAGGCTGAAGGCATCGTAGTAAGAAGCTACAAGATGCACGATATGGATTTCTCCGATAACCTGCTGGCTATTGGAAGAGCTGGGGCCGGCGTTAATAATATTCCTCTTGACAAGTGTGCTGAGAAGGGGATCGTTGTTTTCAACACTCCTGGAGCAAACTCCAACGCTGTAAAGGAGCTGGTGATCGGCGGACTGATCATGGCTGCGAGAAACACCTACGAGGCTATTTCCTGGGCTGATTCCCTGGAGGGCGATGTTGCAGCCGAGGTCGAGAAGGGCAAGAAGCAGTTCAAGGGAACTGAGATCTCCGGCAAGACTCTCGGTATCATCGGGATTGGAGCCATCGGTGCTAAGGTTGCAAATGCAGCTCACGCCCTTGGCATGAACGTCGTAGGAAACTCCGTAGTCGTTTCCCCTCTTCTGACTGCTCCATGCAAGATGTACGACAGCATCCCTGAGATGGTAGAGGAGTGCGATTACATTTCCATCCACGTTCCATCACTGCCTGCCACTAAGGGTATGGTAAACAAGGAACTCATCAGCCACATGAAGGACGGAGTAGTCGTATTGAACTATGCACGCCCTGACCTGATCGTGGAAGAGGATGTTCTGGAGGCTGTAAAGTCTGGAAAGATCAGGAAGTACATGACCGACCTGGCAGATGAGAATCTGATCAACGTTCCTGGAGTCATCGCTACACCTCACCTGGGAGCTTCTACAACAGAGGCCGAGGATAACTGCGCTGCCATGGCCGTAGACGAGTTGATGGACTACTTCGAGAACGGAAACATCCGCAATTCCGTGAACTTCCCTGCCGTTACAGTTGACGCCAAGGAGGGCACTGTGAAGGCATGCATCCTCTACAAGGGTTGCGACGACATCTCCGCTGCTGTCAAGAAGGCTGTAGGTACCGATAACGTTGCCGGCCTTACCGACGGAAAGAAGAGAACAGAGTATGGATACGCCATCGCCCTGATCAACGAAGGCGTCGACACTGCACCGCTTGAGAAGATCCCGGGAGTTCTCAAGGTGAGAGTGATCGGCTAACCGACGCAAGGTCCGCAAGGAATCGAGCACGAAAAAAAGGATGCCCATCGCGGCATCCTTTTTTATGCGTCTGCATTGTATCACTGTGTCGACAAGTGTGTCAGTTAGAAACGTCCCTGTTGACACCAGGTAACAAACTATTCTTCTTTTTTGTTTTCCTGGAGGGCCGCCCTCACGGACTCTGCAGTCTCTCCGCCGGCCAGGAGATCACGGATCTCGGTCATCAGCCTGATATCCTCAGGTGTCTCTGGAGCCGGTTCTGGAGCATGCTCCTCTTTCTCTCTGAACCTGTTGAATGCCCTGATGACCATGAAGATCACCAGCGCCACTATGAGGAAGTTCACCACCTGCTGAATGAACATCCCGTAGTTTATCGTCGCCGGCTCTGCGCCGCCGACCGGATTCCCGATGACCACCTTCAGCGAGGAGAAATCCACACCTCCCGTGAGCAGCGCTACGATCGGCATCAGTATGTCGTTGACCAGCGAGGTCACGATGGCGGTGAACGCCCCGCCTATGATAACGCCCACTGCCATGTCCAGAACGTTCCCCCTGGATATGAACTCCTTGAACTCAGCAATGAATCCCTTTTTCTTATTGCTGTCACCCATTATGTATCACCTCTGTACGATCTTTCCGGAGGGCCTACCTGCCCACTCCTTCTCCAGTTATAAGATTTACCGCACTTCTCAACGTGTCTACCTGTATGTCCGTGGCTCCCTGCTCATACTCTCCATCAAGGGTCCACGGAGTCCCGGGCTCGATGCGGATTTTTATATTGCGGGCACTGTAAAAGGTGATCTCGTCAGCTTTAAGCTGCCCGTCAAGGAGAGACAAAGCAATGCTGTTCAGTTCCATCAGGTTGTTAGGCCTGCGGATCAGCAGCAGTTCCATCATACCGTCGTTCATGTCCACATCGAAGTTGTCCAGCTTCAGCAGACCCCCGACGGATGTGGAATTGCAGATGGCGCCGAAAATAAAATCTCCGGAAAACTCTCTCTCGTTGGGAGTCCCTTCGTCGACGATGAATTTCGCCATGACCGGCTTGATGTTCAGCACGTCCCTGATGCCCTGAAGCATGTAGGCGGTGTGGCCCATGATGTTCTTCAGGTTCTGGGGAACTGAATAGGAAGTGCTGGTGAATGCACCAAACGACGCCACGTATGAAAAGTAGCGGCCATTAAAAGACCCCACGTCCAGTTTTTTCGGCGTGCCGTTGGCTGCCACCCAGGCAGCATCGGTTATCCCCTTCGGCAATCCCACGCTGGCACCGAAATCGTTGGTGCTTCCCGATGGTATGTATCCGATCTCCGTAGTGCATCCGGCAGAGAGAACGCCTTCGATGACCTCGTTCAACGTCCCGTCTCCACCGGAGCAGACGATCCTGTCCATGTCCCCGGCATAGAGATTGGCAAAAGTCTTCGCGTCTCCCGATTTCGCCGTCATCAGGACTGAAGTCAGGAACCCGGCATCACTGAAGATCTGCAGGATATCCGCCAGGTATCTCACGGCCTGCATAGTGCCGGCCTTCGGGTTCAGAATGAAGAGGAGCCTCTTCCTTTCGCTCCCGTCCCTTCTTTCATCCTCTCTCTGTGCCACATCACCGGTGTTATTCTTCACATCACTATCAACCATAACATCACCGTTTTTACTCGTCCTTCGCCCGTATCTCCACCTCGACCTCCGCCGATGCACGGGCCTCCTTCACTACCTTTTCCGCCTGCTTTTCCCGCTCCTTCTTGCGGCGCAGGATCTCCCTGTCTCTTTCCTCGCTGTACCCCGGCACGAACTGCCGACTCATCTTTACGGCGATGGACTCAGGGTTGCTGTCCTCGTCGTCTTCGTCTGTGATTATGAGCTTCTTGTAATCGCTCTTGTCATCGCCCATCTGCTGCTCGAGGTACTTCACCATCTTCTCCTTGGTCAGGAGATGGCGCCCCATGATCTCGTCCCAGGCCTTATTGAACATCATTCCGATGCACAGTACCCAGGATATCAGGTAGAACCAGAGCATCAGCACCACGATATTAGCAAACGCCCCGTAGAGTATATTGTAGTTTGCTATGTACGAGATGTAGATGGCGTAAAAAAAAGTGATTATCATTATCCCCAGCATGGCCAGGATGGTTCCCGGGATGATGCAGCGCAGAGGTACTCTGACCCTCGGCAGTATGTAGTAGATCATCATCAGCATCAGGAAAAAGAGTATGGCTGCTATAGGTCCTCTCATTGCCACCAGCAGCCGGGCCGCGTTGTTGTCGGAGACGATCTTGAGGAAAAGTTCTTCGCCATACACGTAGATGGTAAGCGTGAAGGCGATGGCCATGATGGTGATGGCCGCCGTCGGTATCGCCTTTATCCTCTCGCTCCAGAAGCTGAACCTGTAGGATCCTTCCGTGAGGGAATAGGTCGTCAGCCTGGCAAGGGAAAACTCCAGTCCGGATGCAGCCCACAAAGCCAACACGATCAGCAGTATATTCGTGACCTTAACGTTAGATGTGGAAAAGAGATCCATCACGAAGCTGCTGACGGTGGTGTTTGTGTGGACGTTCAGCCACTCCTGGATAAAGTCCAGGGATACATCAAAAAGCCCCAGGAACTGTGAAAGCACCACCAGCGTCGGCATACTGGACATGAAAAAAAAGTAGGCGATCTGGGCGGCGAATCCGGTGTAGTACTGGTCGTCGAACTGGCGCCAGATGTGGAATCCCATCCTGATCAGTTTGTCTTTTGTCAGCCGCTGGCGGTCCGGGTCATTCAGCCTGTTTTTTATTTTGCCAATGATCTCCCGGAACCTATTCACCGAGCATCTCCTCAAGTCGGGCCAGGGATCTTCCTCTGTGGCTTATGGCGTTCTTCTCCTCGGCGCTCATCTCCCCGAAGGTCTCATCTCTCCCCTCCGGGATGAATATCGGATCGTATCCGAAACCTCCTTCTCCCCTGAAGTCTTCTGCAATGTGACCAGGGCACTCTCCCCTGGCCACCAGCTTCCTTCCATCCGGGAAAAGCATGGTTATCACGGATACGAAGCGTGCGGTCCTCTCCTCGTAAGGGATCCCCTTAAGGAGTCCCAGGAGCTTCACGTTGTTGTCGTGAGGCGTGCAACCCTCTCCAGCGAATCTGGCGGAATAGACTCCCGGAGCGCCGTTGAGGCAGTCCACCTCAAGGCCGCTGTCATCTGCAATGGTCGGCACCCCTGCAATGTCCAAGATGGCTTTCGCCTTGATATACGAATTTTCCTCGAAGGTCTCCCCTGTCTCCTCGACCTCGAATGCGTCTATACCGTAATCGTCCCGGGACACCACGGTCATGCCGAATTTCCCCAGTACGTCACCTATCTCTTTTATCTTCCCTTTGTTTCTGGAAGCCAGAACGACCTTTTCCATTTATCTCCCCGATCCCGGGGCCTGTCGGCCCCACTCGATATTGCATTGAATAAAATCCTGCACAATACTACAGAATGCCATTGATTATACCACGACGTATTGCAAATACAAAAGCATTAGTAGTATTATAGAGAGGATTTTTGTGAAAAAGCACTGAAAAGCATATATAAATTTAGGAGTTTACAATGGGTTTGATAGTGAGTAAGGTTTTGGTGGTCTTTATATACATCGGCGTGGGATTTGCGGCCTGTAAGGGCGGCCTTATCGGAAAGGATGCCGTGAAAGGTCTCAACATGCTGGTCCTCAACATCGCTTCTCCCTGTCTGCTGATCTCTTCGATCACCAGCAGGAAACTGAACGACAGCCTCTTCAAAAACACCATCATCATGTTCGTGCTGACCATTGTCTTTTTCATACTGCTTTCTATCTTCACGGTTTGGCTGTCCAGACGGATGGGGATGGACGACGACGCAAGGGCAAATGTTCTTGCGGTGGGAATGACCGCCTGCAATTCCGGTTTCATGGGCATCCCTGTTGCACAGTCCGTTTTCGGAGGTCTGACCTTTTACTATGTGATCATACAGAACATAGCCTTCAACCTGTATATCTACATCATGTCGATAATGCAATTCAACCACGGTGTGAAAAAGGTCAGTGGAAAGGTCACGCTGAGAAAGGCGATAATGCCATTCATCAACGTGCTGACGATATCGGCTGTTGCATCCATCGTCCTTCTGTTCGCCAGGATCTCGCTGCCTCAGTACGCTCTGGACATCTTTTCCACTCTCGGAAATGTATGCATCCCTGTTTCCATGATCATCGTAGGTATCAATCTCACCGAGGGCAGTCTCATGAGTCACTTTACCAATCCGAAGATCCTGATCACATCTCTGATAAAGCTGATCGGTGTTCCTGCTCTCACCCTGGCCATTGTCTATCCGATGCCATTGGATCCACTGGTAAAGCTTGCCACTGTGCTGTGCATGACATTCCCGACTGCCGTAATAACCGTAGCTCTTGCGGCGAGAGAAGACAGGGACTCCGGACTGATGTCGGAGTGCGTCGCCACATCCACGCTCCTTTCGGTTGTGACGCTGCCGGTGTGGATGATAATACTCACGACGCTGTTCCTCTGACGTCAGCAGCGAAAAAGCCGTGTCTCTCCGGATCGATCTGATCCGGAGAGACACGGCTTTTTCTTGTTGATCGCACTGTTTTCTACTTAGAGGCTTCGGCTTTTTCCTGCTTCATGTCCTCTTCTGCCACCTTCATCATGATGGCGCACTCGATCCTCTTTCTGTGGAGCTCACATCCGAACTTGTACACCTTGTTGATGTCGCCGTTCGAGTGATAGTTGTTAGCACAGCAGCCACCGGAACAGTAAAGCCTGGCGAAACATTTTCTGCACTCGTCCTTCGTGTACACGTTATTCCGGTTTCTGAACTCATCGATGATCTGCGTCTCGGTGATCCCGTTCCAGATATCACCTACCTTGAAATCATCATCCCCCACGAACTGATGACACGGGTAGAGGTCTCCTGTCGGCGTGACCGCCAGGTACTCGGTCCCGACACCGCAGCCCGCGACTCTCTTGTAGATGCAAGGACCGCCCTCGAGATCAACGGTGTAGTGGTAGAAAGTGAACGGGTCACCTTCTTTTTCCCTCTTGAGCATCTCCACTGCCAGCTTCTCGTATTCGTTGAAGAGCTGCGGCAGATCCTCCTCGTGGAGCGCATAATCCACGTCCGGATCTGAGACAACAGGCTCTATGCTGGTCTCCGTAAGTCCAAGGTCTGCCATGTGTATCACGTCGGCCGCAAAGTCCTTGTTGTATGCAGTATAGGTGCCCCTCACGTAATACTGCCTGTCTCCACGGGCCTTAGCCAGCCTCTTAAAATTCTCCACTATCATGTCGTAGGTGCCCTGACCGTCCTTCGAATGGCGCATGCGGTCATGAGTCGATCTTCTTCCATCCAGACTCAGGACTACATTTCCCATCTCTCTGTTGGTAAAGTCGATGACATCGTCGTCGATCAGAACGCCATTGGTGGTGAGGGTGAAGTTGAAGATCTTGTCGTGTGTCTTCTCCAGCTCACGGCCGTATCTCACAAGCTCCTTACAGACATCCCAGTTCAGCAGGGGCTCGCCCCCGAAGAAATCCACCTCCAGGTGCTTCCTGGAGCCGCTGTTCTCCACGAGGAAATCCAATGCTCTCTTTCCCACCTCAAGGGACATGATCCCCTTCTTGTTGTTGTAATCGCCCTTTCCTGCAAAGCAATACCGGCAATCCATGTTACAGCCGTGAGCCACGTGCAGACAGATCGCCTTGAGGACCGACTGCTTCATCTTGAGAGTGCCTGCCACTTCTTCGAATGGATCCTCTGAAAAGAGCAGTTTTTCCTCCGTCAGGTGATCGATGTCCTCAAGAGTCTCCGCCACATCTTCTTCAGTCACGTCCGGGTATTTCGCCATGATCCTGTCGGAGATCTCCGTTCTCGGGACGCTCTGGTCCACCAGGGCGATGATGTCATACGCCACGTCGTCCACAGAATGGACGGATCCGCTGTTGACGTCAATTACGATGTTATATCCGTTTAGTTTGTACTGATGTATCATTACAGCCTTTCTGTGTATCTTCAAGAATAATATCTCTGTCGATCTTCTTCGTGCAGTGTCAGCGACACCACGAAAAAAGCGCTGCCGAAGCAGCGCTCAGTCTACGGATCAACTACTTCTCCTTGATCTGCTCGCAGTGCTGATTTGCAACGCTGCAGGAAGTCTTGCTTGCAGACTGGCAGGAGGTCTGGCACTCGCCGCATCCACCAGTTACAACGCTCTTAGCAAGGTTCCTTGTAGAAATTGTCTTGATTCTTGTCATGTCTCTATCCTCCTAAGTTACGTTTCAGATTAGCAAAATATCATTCTCTTGTCAATTCCTCTTTCTCTGACTCCAGCTTTTCAGCTTCAGCGTCGTACCTGGCGAAGGCCTCCTGAAGCTTCTTGTACATCTCATCCATGTCGCCGTCGGTCACTTCCTGGAATTCTTCGATGTCGCTATCGTCTTCACTTTCAGGATCCGGAGTTTCGTCCGACGCCTCCGCCAAAGCGTTTTTACGAATCTCTGTCTGAGCTTCTTCAATACCCTCTTCCGGGATCTCCTCACGGATCTCCGCCGGAGCTTCTTCATTGCCCTCTTCCGTGGATCCCTCTGTGATATCCTCAGGAGTCTCCTCCTGGGTCTCCGTTCCGGACGAAAGTCTCGGGGCTTCAGGTGCAGCAGCTATCAGAGGTGTATCTGCGCTCTCATCTTTTTCGGACTCTGCCGCTTTGGTCTCAACAGCATCTGTATCTTCAGGTGCTTCAGGCGCCTCCGCCTCACGGGCCTCCTGCTCCTCGGCCGCCTGCGTCCGGGCAGCCTCCTCATCCTTCTTTTCCATGGCCTCACGCTCGGCCTGCGCGACCGTCATGATCCTGTACCTGAAGGTGGATTCCTCTCTCATGGAGCGGTTGATGATTCGGATGCGGTCGGCCTTTCCCTGGCTCTCGTCCATTTTCACGGGGATGTCCACGATCTCGCCCTCGTTTATCTGGATCAGCTGGTGTTCCCCGGCAGCCGGAGGTAGATCCCAGGCCAGTGTCTCAGGGTCGTATGCCCTTCTCACGTATCTCACAGATCCCTTGAGGACCTCTATCCTGTAGATGCACTTGCCTTTCACGCTCGGGAGCAGGCACTCAGTCTGATTGAAGTTCAGCTGTCCCTTAAGCGCCACGGTGGCAGCGGCCTTCCTGATCACCATCCCACGGTATACGGAGGGTCCTGCCTTGACGTTCTCAGGCACCAGCATGACCGGCCACTCGCTGTTTCTTATGACGAAGGCCGCCGTGGTCCCTATGCTCCTGTTCTCCTGGTTTCTGGATGACGTTGACTTGGTCATGATTATCATGTCCGCGTCGATCTCCCGGGCACAGGCCAGGATCTTCTCGCCGGCCTTGCCTATGGAAGCTCTCTTCTCGATCTTGTAGCCGTCCAGCCGTTTCTGGATCTTTCCAAGTCTCTGGGCCAGACGCCCGTAGATCTCGTTCGCATCATCCTCCGACAGAGGCTGTTCCACATTTTCCTGTACCATCAGGAGCACTACCTCAAAAGCGGATGGCGCAAAGGATGCCCTCACCTGATCCACCGCTTTAAGGCTCCTTCCGGAACCGTCTACCGGAACAAGAACTTTTCTCATCTGGAACTACCTCCATTACTTAAGCTATTTGATAAACTTGTTGAGTGTCATTATGAACTCAGAGAACACTATGAAAATCGTAAGATAATCGTCATCGAAAGAGCAGATGACGTTGTTCTGTACAGTCCGGCCGTCCGAAAACTCTATCTGGGCGTTAGCTCCGTAGACTCCTATCAGGATGTCGTTCCTGAATATCCTGTAGTTGCAGGACAGGTTACCCTTTCTCACGGCCCTGAATGCTACGGCTTTAAAGTCTCCAAGGCTGCACTTCAGCTCGTATCCGTCCGCTCCGCCCCTGAGCCTGGTGAAGTGGTTTTCGTCCACTCCCTCGATCGTCACAGGCCAGTGCCTGGCAAGCTTCGGGGACCTGGCGTCAGGATCCGCGCTGACAGTGGCGATCTCGTTCCCGTCCATGTCGTGTATATCGACCCGGAGAGGCTCGTACTTAGCCCTGCAGCTGGCATACTCGTTTCCATCCTCGTCCTTAACTATGTTATCCGAGGTGTCGTAGTGGAACATCTTGTAAATGTCCATGGACTCAGGGACCTGATAGTCCCTGTTGCTGTCGATCCTGTGGACGAGATCCATCAGATCCTCCAGCATTGCGGCCGCGATCATCTTGTACGACGCGAAGCCGCAGTACCTGGCGGCAGTGACCTCCATGTTGGATATATCCGCAACGCCGTCGAACCTGTACATGTCGTGTTCATAAGGCTTCAGATGCGCCAGCACGGTGCTGTCCTGGAAAAAATAATCCCTGCCTTTTTTTCCAACTGTCACGTAGTCCTTGAAGATCCCCGGTCCGAACACTATGACCTTTCCCTGGAATTCCTGGTGCTGTGCGATCCACGGCTTTCCGAGAGGTGTCTCCATGTCGCGGATCTTCTCATAAAGTTCCTCGACCGACAGATCTCCTGAGGTCTCCAGTTTTTTCACGTAAACGTTCCGGTCGTTGAAGGTCTTTCCTCCCACCACGGACCACACGGATCCTGCCACAACTGCGCAGATTCCCGCGATCAGCCACTGCCCCGTCAGGAAGGCCATGATGGCGATGAAAGCCAGCATCATCGGGATTATTCTTTTGAACTTATCCATAAGCAGGGATGCTCCTTAAAAAGTGATTTATCTCTTCAGCTCTGGCGCGCAAATCGGCGCGCCGATCCTTCTACAGGTCTGCAGCCTCTCTCAGAGTTGCCTTCTGAGCCCTGATGTTGGCGTATCTCCTCAGTGCCACCATTGCGTTGACTGCCTGCTCTGCTGTCGCGTATGCAGGGATGCCGTTGTCTCTCAGCTTCTGGATGGCCTCTCTGCACTCGAATCCGCCCTGACACTCCATAATGAAAGGCTTCTTTCTGCCATTGTAGTTCTCATATACGGCCAGCACGGTCTGCGTGATCGCAGGAACGTCTGTAACAGCCGTAGGGCAAACAGAGACCAGAACTCCATCGACGTTATCGTCCTCAAGAGCTACCTTGAGTGCTCCGCCATACATGTTGGATGTGGCCGTTCCGCTGATGTCTACCGGGTTCAGTGGCGAACCGAAGGCCGGCATGTACTTCCTGATATCCTCTCTCAGAGCAGGAGAGATGTACTTCAGCTCGTGAAGAGGCATACCCAGTCTCTCGAACTGGTCGCAGGCCAGAAGTCCGGCTCCGCCGCCGTTGGTGATCATCACAACGTTGTCTCCCTCAAGAGGCGGCATGCTGCCCAGGGCCAGCGATGTATCCAGGAACTCCATCCAGGTCTTCTCCCTCAGAACTCCGGACTCCTCAAAGAGCTGGTCGTAGGACTTGTTGTCGTGTCCTCTGTTTTCAGATGCTGTGTGGGCGAATGCGGCCTTAACACCGATATTGGATGCTCCCACCTTTATTACGGTTATTGGCTTATCGACCTCAAGGCATGCCTTCTTGAAAGCGTCATAGCTGTCCAGGGCCTCGATGTACACCGCGATGCACTTGGTATGCGGCTCCTTGTCGGCGTACTTGATGACCTCGGAAAAGTCAACGTCTGCCTTGTTTCCCAGTCCGACGAACATGCTGATGCCGAAGTGGTCGATCTGAGAAGACCCGAGTGCGGCAAGCAGATTCGATCCCGACTGGGAAATGAGGGCAACAGGTCCTTTGTTAGGAAGATACGGAACGAATCCGCAGTTGAAGTCGAAGTACGGTGTTCCGATGCCTACCAGGTTAGGTCCGATTAGAGGCAGCTCGTTCTCTCTGCAGTACTCCGTGATCTCGTTCTGGAGATCTCCGTTTCCGACCTCCTTGAAACCGGAGGAGGAAACGACCGCGATCTGGACACCCTTTGCAACACACTCCTTCAGTGCATCGAACACGCCTACAGCAGGCAGCGCAACGAATGCCAGATCAACATCCCCTGGAATGTCCTTCACGGATCTGTAGGCCTTCAGTCCACCTACCTCAGTAGCGTTGATGTTGACCGGGTAGATGATGCCCTTGTAACCGCTGTTTCTCAGGCTCTGGATCACCTTGAAACCAACCTTTTTCTCGTTCCTGCTGGCACCGATGACTGCGATCGTTCTAGGCTTGAAAGCATAGTCCAGCTTGTCTACAACATATTGTCTCGCTTCCTTGACTTCCATAATTCCCTCATCTTTACTTTACTACTTCTGAATTTAATTTTTTTATGCACAGACCCCGGAGAGTCGTGATGCCTCGCTTTTATCGTTCTCCAGGCCTTCCCGGAAAAGCTTTTACAGGGACGCCATGTGTCTCATTGTGCGCACGAGCTGGTTCACGTAGCTCATCTCGTTGTCGTACCATGCGACTACTCTCACCTCGAAGATATGGGTCCCGCACTTCTGGGCCAGTGTCTGGGTGGCGTCGAAGAGGGAGCCATAGCTCATTCCGATGACGTCTGTTGACACGATCTGGTCTTCCGTATATCCGAAGGACTGATCCGCCGCCGCCTTCATGGCCTGGTTTATCCCCTCAACAGAGACCGTATCTGTCATGTCCTTGAGAGTGGCATCCAGGATGGTCAGGGATCCCGTGGCAACAGGGACTCTCTGAGCCGATCCGATGAGCTTTCCGGCCAGCTCAGGGATGACGTTTCCGATGGCCTGGGCAGCTCCGGTCGTGGTCGGCACGATGTTGATGGCCGCAGCCCTGGACCTTCTGAACTTGTTTCCCTTTGCCGGTGCATCCAGTATCTTCTGGTTGCCGGTATAGGCGTGGATCGTGGTCATGAATCCCGTTCTAAGCTCTCTGTATCCCGCCAGAGCCTTCGCCATCGGGGCAAGGCAGTTGGTGGTGCAGGATGCTCCGGAAACTATTTTGTCCTCGGAGGTAAGTGTGTCGTGGTTGACTCCGTAAACGATGGTCTTCAGATCATCTCCGGCAGGAGCGGAGATCAGTACTCTCTTTGCACCTGCATCGATGTGAGCCTGGGACTTCGCCTTTGAAGTATAGAAGCCCGTGCACTCCAGAACGATATCGATCCCCAGCTCTCCCCAAGGGAGCTTCGATGCGTCCGGCTCGCTGTAGATGCGGATGGACTTTCCATCCACAGTGATGAAATCCTCTGTGCATCCCACCTCGTGTCCGTGGAAAGTTCCCTGAACACTGTCAAATCTCAGGAGATACGCCAGCATCTCCGGCGCCGTCAGATCGTTGATAGCGACTACCTCGATGTCATCCATCTCCACGATCTTCCTGAAGGCCAGTCTTCCTATCCTTCCAAATCCATTGATCGCAACCTTAGTCATAAGGTCCTCCTTTCTGCGGCCGCACGTGCCGCAAGACCATTATCTATGGAATAAGTATTATTAATTTTCAAACGGGAACTTCACAGGAATATTCAGGTCGTCTCTCACCTGGATGAACTCCTTCTGAACGGCCTCTGCCATTGGAACGCCCTTGTCCTTCCTGTATTCATAGGCATCCCACTCCTTGTCGCCGGCAACATAGATCCTGTCGTGGCCAGGTGCCTTCTGGGAGTTTCTCAGTCCTCTCACGATCTCACCGGCGATGTGCCTGCACTCCTTTTCGCCGATCATCATCTCCGGATTGATGACGATGAAGAAGTGCCCCAGGTGGTAAGGTCTCAAGCTTCCGTCCTCGTTGTAGCAGGTCAGATCCTTCATGAAACGTCCGCCGGCCAGCGCAGCGGAAAGGATCTCGATGATGGCCGCATATCCGTACCCTTTGTATCCCGCCATCTCTTCACCGATCCCGCCCAGAGGCGCAAGTGCGGCCTCCTTGGTCGTGAGAGCCTCCAGGATGTAATGGGTGTCAGTAAGGGCAGATCCGTCTCTTCCGATCACCATGCCGGCAGGTGTTTTCTTGCCGATCCTGTCATAGTACTCGAGTTTTCCTCTCTGGATGATAGAAGTTGCGCAGTCCAGCAGGAATGGATACTTCTCATCGGTAGGGATGCCGACCGTCAGAGGGTTCGTCCCCATCATATTCTCGACACCGAAGGTAGGAGCGATGGACGGTCTCGCGTTCGTTCCGGTAATTCCGATCATTCCGGCATTTGTCGCCATGCTCACCCAGTATCCGGCGATGCCGTAGTGGGAAGAGTTTCTCACCGCAACGCAGGCCGTTCCGTATTTCTTTGCTTTTTCGATGGCCATCTCCATGGCCTTGTGGCTGGCGACCATTCCCATTCCGTCGTTGGCATCCAGAACAGCGGTCGTAGGGAACTCCCTGATCACGTCGATCTTAGTTACCGGGTTCAGGATACCCTTGTTGATCCTGTCCACATAGATAGGCTTGAATCTGTTGACTCCGTGGCTCTCGATCCCTCTCTTGTCGCTTTCGATGAGCACGTCCGCACAGATCTCAGCGTCCTTTTCAGGAACGCCAAGCTTCACGAAGGCCTGCTTCATGAAGTCGACGATGATGTCAAAGCTTACAAAAGGTCTAGTATCCTGTTCCATGTTCAATACCTCGTTTCGTTTATGTAAAAATTTTTTTGTTACTATAGTCACTTCTGCGGGGATCCGCTCACTCTCTGCTCCAGCCTTTGTAGTCGCCCCGGGCGGAAACGGTGTGATATCCGATGCGCTCCATCCTCATCTCCATGCAGCGGTGGCACTCGGCAGCCTCTTCTCCAGTGCAGATCTTGCCGTCGTACAGGAGATATTTTCCCCTCACTCCCTTCGGCGAAAGGCTTGGCATCACAACATTGGCTCCTGCCTGCACTCCTTTTTCCCGGCCCAGGGGATCGATCGTCCCGAGAGCCGTCGTGGCGGGCAGAAGCACCTTCGGAAACATAAGCCTCAGCACGCTGAGACAGAAGAGCGTCATCTCGAGAGTCCCGTCCGGGCAGTCCCTGAAAGGCGTGTCGCTGTGGTGTATGAACGGCCCGATGCCGATCATATGAGGCTGCAGCTCTTTGAGGTAGAGGAAGTCGTCAGCCAGGTTTTCATACGTCTGATACGGCGAACCCACCATGAAACCGGCGCCTATCTGGAAGCCTATGTCCTTCAGGTCTCTCAGGCACTGCTTTCTGTGCTCTATGGAAAGATCCGACGGGTGTAGCCTGGCGTAGTGCTCAGGATCTGCGGTCTCGTGCCTCAGGAGGTACCTGTCGGCACCCGCATCGTAGAATCTCTGATATGAATCCTTTTCTCTCTCTCCGAGAGAAAGAGTTATGGCACAGTCTGGATATCTGTCTTTGATCCTTGAGACCATGTGACAGACCTTGTCGTCCGTGAACCAGGGATCTTCTCCGCCTTGAAGGACGAAGGTCCGGAAACCGAATCCGTAACCCGCGTCACAGCAGTCCATTATCTGGTCTTCCGTGAGCCTGTAGCGCTCGGCCTTCGTGTTGCCTGCCCTGATGCCGCAGTAGTAGCAGTCGTTTCTGCAGTAGTTCGTAAACTCTATCAGGCCCCTCAGGTATATGTCGTGGCCGTAGTTCTCTATGGAACGGCTGCGGGCCAGGGAATACAGGTACTCTCTGTCGCCGGGATCGTCGTTCCGGTGGCTGAGGAGAAAGACGAATTCTTCTTTTTCCAGAGTACCCTGCCGGGCAAGCCTGTCTATGAGTTCTCTCATTTCATTCTCCTATTCCAGGTCAGAAGCTGCGGCAGAGCCGTATCTCTTATCTGTCATCAGAGGCACCATAAGATGCCTGTATTCGGGTACATTTTAACATGACCTTGTTTTATTATCCATATTGAGGTGTTTCCACAGGGCCATGTATTAAAAAAAGAGACTGATCTTCCAATAACGCCCGGGCATCACGCGGCGCCCCTGCGCAGGGTGCTCCCTGCAGCACAGCTCACAGCGAACATCACTATCTGCGTGCATACTATGGTGGCTCCTACAGGGGTGCCTGCGACTATGGATATCAGCATCCCCGTGAGAGATGATATCACCGCCAGGACTCCCGAGCAGATGGTCACCGACTTGAAGCTGTTGAACATCCGCATGGCAGAAAGGGCCGGGAAGATTATCAGGGCAGATATGAGCAGCGACCCGACGAGATCCATGGCGATCACGATCACCACCGCCACCACAACTGCGATCAGCAGATTATATGCCTCTGTGTTCGTCCCGCTGGCCCTCGCGAAGTCCTCGTCAAATGTGACGGCGAAGAGCTTGTTGTAAAACAGCACAAAGATGCCCACGACCACCGTAGCCAGGATCACCGTGGATGTCACCTCTGTTCTGGACAGGGTGAGTATCGATGTCGAACCAAAAAGAGTCGTGCACACGTCTCCGGACAGGTTCGAGGAAGCACCGAATACGTTCATCACCATATAACCGACGGCGAGCGAGGCCACCGAAAGCATCGCTATCACCGCATCCCCGTTGATCTTCGAATCGCGTCCGGTGCGCAGTATCAGGATGGCACAGATGATGGTCACCGGAAGGGTGAACTGAACGTAGCTGGTAAAGTGCATGACCGTTGCTATGGAGATGGCTCCGAAGGCCACGTGGGAGAGGCCGTCTCCGATAAAAGAAAACCTCTTGAGGACCAGCGTCACTCCCAGAAGCGATGCTGCAAGCGATACCAACACCCCTACGATCACCGCATACCTCACGAATGGATAGATCCTCAAATACTCGAAAGCGAGTGACAGCCCGCTGTTCATCGTCTGTCACCTCCCTTTTCCGTCGAGGCAAAGGCCTTGCCTTCTTCCGTCTCCAGGTATTCCTCCACCGAGCCGAAAAAGATGCTGTCACCCAGGTGGAGAATATGGTCCGCGTTCTTGATGGCTCCCTCCATGTCGTGGGTGACCATGATGATCGTCACCTCGTGGAGCTTGTTTATGTGCCTTATGAGATCGTAGATCTCCTGGGTCACAAGGGGATCCAGGCCGGTAAACGGCTCATCCATCACCAGCAGCTCCCCGGATGCCGCCAGGGCCCGGGCCAGGAGGACCCTCTGCTGCTGCCCTCCCGACAGGTTTCTGTAGCAGGACCTGCTCAGTCCGCCGATGTTCAGCCACTCCATGCACATGCGGGCCCGGGCCTTCTGGAGCTTCGTGTAGAATGGCCTGAAGCCCCTTCCTCCCTGACAGCCGGACAACACTATCTCTCCTACAGATGCCGGGAAATCCTTCTGGATGTCCGTCTGTTGCGGAAGGTACCCGATGCTGCCTTTTTCAAGGCCGTCACCTCTCGTGATCTGGCCGGAAATGGGTTTGTGCAGCCCGAGGATAGCCTTCATAAGCGTGGACTTCCCCGCGCCGTTCTCCCCCACTATGCATAAATAATTTCCCTTTTCCACGGAAAAGGACAGATCGCTGACCACGGGGACGTTTTCGTATCCCAGCGTCAGGTTTCTGCATTCTATCTGCGCCATTGCGTTTCCTCTCCTGAAGGCTTGAAGGCTCAGTTCAGCGCCTCTTTAATAACCTTCAGATTCTTTCTCATTATCGAAATATATGTCATCCCGTTTTCCATCTGGGACGATCTGACGGACTGCATGGAATCCAGGACTCCAACCTTCACATTTTTTTGTCCCGATGCCTCGATGATGGTGTCCGGAAGGTCGTCGGTGCCGGTCTCTGTCCTGAGGACCACAGGGGCATTCAGCTCCCGGACCTTTCCAGCCAGGAAAATGACCGTGTCAAAGCTGGCCTCACTCTCGGCGGAGCATCCCGCGAAAGCGGCGTAATATTTTATGCCGAATTCATCTGTCAGATATCTGAACGGGAACCTGTCGGCCACGATGATGGTCCTGTGTTCCGAGCCGTCAACCGCATCCTGATAGTCCCGCTGGAGCTTCTCCAGACGAGAAGTGTAAGCTGCGGCATTTTCGCCGTACTCACCGGCGTGCTCCGGGTCTATGGACGAAAGCTTTTCCTGTATAGCCTCAGTGAAAAGAATGGCGTTGGCAGGCGACATCCACACGTGCTCATCGTATTCAAGGTCGGAATGGGTGTGACCGTCCTCGCTGCCGTGCTCATGGCCGGTCTCTTCATCCGGCTCCTCTTCCATTCCCTGGACCCGCTCCTCCAGCTTCACGCCGCTTCCGAGGGTCTTCATGAGGTCTATGGTCTCGGGCGGGTCATCAGCGCTTTTCAGCACGTCCTTCACCCAGCTGTCCGAAGTACCGCCCACGTATATGAACAGATCGGCGTCCAGTATCTTTCCTATGTCCTCCGCGTCGGGCTGGTAGCTGTGCATGTCCACGCCGTTGTCCAGGAGGTATGTGACCTGGACATCATCCGCCCTGTCTCCGAGTACCTGCCTGGTCCAGTCCCAGGCAGCAAAGGATGTGGTCACCACCTTGAGCCTGCCATCTTTTCCTGAAGCCGTCGAAGAGGATCCTGATGCTGCGGAATCCCCGGGCGATCCGCCGCAGGAGGACAGGGATGCCACAGTCAGCAGCAGAGCGACCGCCAGGGCAGCGGCCCTGGCGGCGAACGCCTTGCTTTTTGTCCTGTTACTTATCGATCGTCTCTCCAAAATCACTTCTCCCGGGCCTTGTCGCCATCCTTGCGGCCTTCCCCGAGTTCTTTTTCCAGAGCTGTCCTGATCTCGTCGAAACGGCTCATCCTCTCCCGGGACACCTGAGGGTAATGCGGATCCATGTCCTTAAGCGTATCCAGTATTATCTCGCTGACCACGTAACGCATATACCACTTGTGGTCTGCCGGAACCACGAACCACGGGCAGTGCTTCGTGGCGGTCTTGTTGATGGCATCCTGGAAGGCCTCCTGGTACAGATCCCAGTACTGTCTTTCCTCATAGTCCGCCGCAGAAAACTTCCAGTGCTTTTCCGGCTCCTCTATGCGATCCAGAAAGCGCCTCGCCTGCTCATCCTTTGAAACGTGGAGGAAGATCTTCACCACCCTCACGTTGTTGTGCCAGAGGTACTTCTCGTAGTTTCTGATGTCCTCGTAACGGTGCTCCATGATCTTGCCGGTCTTGATCCTGTCGGCGTTTGCCTGGTTCTTCCAGAGTTCCTTGACCCTGTAGATCAGCACCTCCTCGTAGTGGGATCTGTTGAAAATGGCGATCTCGCCTTTGGCCGGGACCTCCTTCTCTATCCTCCACAGGTAATCGTGGGACAGATCCTCAGATGACGGGCTCTTGAAGGCCGCCTCGTGGACTCCGTGCGGCGAAAGGCACTGGAGCACGGCCCGGATGGTACCATCCTTACCCGCAGCGTCCATGGCCTGAAAGAGAAATATCACTCCCTCCTTCTTTTCAGCGTAGAGCTTCTGCTGCAGCTGGTCTATCTCGAAATTGTTCTTGTCGAGGAGGAACTCGGCCTCTTCCCTGTTCTTCACAAGACTTGTGTCATGTGTGGACGCCTCATTGATGTCAAAATGCTTCTTTCCGTTGTAGCGATAGTGATCAAACATGATCCCTTCCTCCTTTTACAGATCAAAATCATACCACACTGGTATGAAATCCCCGTGTAGCTTGAAAAAACAATAGGCATCTTTGTCTGCTACTCTTTCCTGCGCTCCTCCAGATCCTGGCGTTCCTCAATGATCTGGTCGTCCACCATCTTTTCCACTTCCTTTTCCATATCCTCTCTCCGGCTCTGTATCCTCTTTACGGCCTCCGGCTTCGCAGACTGGCGCACGGACGGAGCCATGTTCTGTACCCTGTAGTGGTACGGGGTGAACTTGTGCTGTATCCAGAAGGCGAAGACCCATGCCGCGAACAGCGCGAAAATATACACGGCCACCACGCCCACGGTGCCCAGCACCCTCAGATATCCCGGCACCGGCTGAATGATGAACCTCGTCGGCAGCTGTGGCGCCATGAGGAACATGTAGTTCCAGCCGAATATAATGTCGATGGCAAGGACACCGCCGATGGCAACGAGGTTCACGATCTCCGCCCCGATGAGCGACCTTCTGTCTATCTCCTCATCGTGGTTAAGTATCCTGAGAAGCGCGCTGTACGCCAGGCCGATGTGTGTCATGAAAAAGGCTATCCTGGTTACATGCGGGAACGCGAAGGGTTTAGGCGTGGAGTAAAAGACAGAACTGATGCCGCCGTAGAGAGCGGTGTATATGGAAAAGTGCTCCAGAGGCATCCACCTCACGAAATAGGTGATGATAAGAAGTATGCACGCCATCCTGCAGGCGTAGAGAGGCCATTTATCTCCCCCCGCGTCCACGATGAAAAACCAGCAGAAGTATATCATCTGACCGGCGCCCATCACCGTGAGCGAGACCTTTTCCAGCCTGATGAGGGTCTTTTCGTGTCCCGGCCTGCGGGCCATGCGGATCATCTGGATGAATCCCAGAACGAAGCACACGAAGATCAGCATGTGTTCAAAGGACAGGGTGTTGTAGATGTGGTCGTATCCTGTTCTGTTCACGTAGTGAAAAAAATCAGACATACCCGTTTCTCCTTTTGCTTGAATTCCCTGTAAGTGTATTCTGAAAAACATCTATACATTAACATGGTAAACAGAATTCATCAACAAACGAAAAAAGCGGGCACGCTCTGTGCATGCCCGCAGTGATATGCGTTGAGGCCACTCAGCCTAGAGCACCAGTGACGGCGCAGTATACACTCTGGCCAGCAGCTCCTGGTTCAGCGCATACAGGCCCTTAGGATCGTTCCCGAAGAGCTTGAACTTCTTGATCAGATCGTCTGCGCTCTTCTCTTCTTCGCCCTGCTCCTTCACGAACCAGTCAAAGCACTGCATCGTGCGGAAGTCGTCCACATCCTTTGCGGCCTTGTATATCCCGTTGATCAGGGATGTCACGTACTCCTCGTGCTCCAGCCCGAACTTCAGCGGATCCTCCAGGGATCTGTACTCCTTGTCCGGCTTCTGGATCGCCTCAAACTTCACCTTCTCACCGTTGTTCTGGAGATAGGTGCGCATCAGCATCGCATGATCCCTCTCCTCCTGAGCCTGGATGTCGTACCAGTGGCCGAACCCGTCCAGTCCCTCATCATAGTAATAATTCGCAAAATCAAGATACAGATAAGCAGAATAAAACTCCGCTGTGACCTGCTCGTTGATCAGTCTGCTAACATTCTTGTCAAGCATAGATATCCCTCCACATTTCACACAATTTTAAAATATGTCAGATAAATTTTGATCACGAGCAGATTTTACTCCATTGCCTCCCCGAATTCAACGCAGAGCGAGGCTCCTCTGCGCCGCTGTACGGGCCGCCCCCTCTAGCAGTCCTTCCAGACAGACCCTGCGATCTCCCTGATGAGTGCGATCTTCGCCCACTGCTGCTCCTCGGTCAGCACATTTCCCTCCTCCGTAGAGGAGAATCCGCACTGAGGCGACAGGCAGAGCTGATCCAGAGGAACGTATTTTTCCGCCTCTCTGATGCGCGCCCTGACTGCATCGGGATCCTCCAGATCAGGGAACTTGGATGTCACCAGCCCGAGTACCACAGTCTGGTCCTTTATGTATCTCAGAGGGCTGAAATCTCCCGCACGGTCCGAGTCGTACTCCAGGAAGAACCCGTCCACGTTGCAGTTTCCGAAGAGGATCTCCGCAACCGGCTCGTATCCGCCTGAAGAGAACCAGGTAGACCGGAAGTTCCCTCTGCAGATGTGCATGGTGATGGTGAGGTCGTCCGGCTTGGAGGCGATTATCTTGTTGATCACCTCGACGTATTTCCTCTCGATGTGGTCCAGATCAAGGCCTCTTTCCTCGTAGGCCTTTCTCTTGGAAAGGTCGCAGAACTCGCCCCAGGATGTATCGTCCAGCTGCAGGTAGCGGCATCCCAGGTCGTAGAACTTCCTTACCGCCTTGATGTACGCGTTTGCGATGTCGTCGAAGAGCACATCCTCGTCCTTGTACCTGTCTATAGGCTCATAGTTTTCCTCCCTCACACACGGGATGAGGTGGAGCATCGAAGGAGACGGGATGGTCTGCTTCACCAGGGTATCTCCGGCGGCCTCCTTCGTGAACTTGAAGTGCTCGAGGAAAGGGTGATCGCTGAAGTCGATCTTGTCCGAGATGACTATGGTCCTGGCCTTAGGGTTCGCACCCTTGAACTTCACGGACCAGGCATCCGCCCTGACCTCAGTGATCCCGTCGAGGCCAGCAAGAAAATCGAGGTGCCAGTACGCCCTTCTGAACTCTCCATCTGTCACGGCCTTGAGTCCCGCGGCCTTCTCCTTTGCGATCAGCTCCCTGATGGCGCCGTCTTCCTTGTCTCTGAGAGCCTGGTCTGTGATCTTGCCTTCTTCGTGCTGAGCCCTGGCTTCTTTAAGGTCGGCCGGTCTCAGAAAGCTTCCTACTACATCGTATCTGAATGGTGGGTTTACTCTGCTCATAATTTGTGCTCCTTTTCCTCTCATTCCGTTATGTACTATGTTGGTATGTTTTCTCTTCCGATTTGAATTCGTATGGCGAATTATAAACCTACCATTTTGGTGTGTAAATTACAAAAACAATGCGGTCAGCCATAGTTATTATCTATGACTGACCGCACGGCGCTATCTTTACTATTTGGCCGCAAACATTCCTGCCCTGCGGCTCCTCTTTTTACAGGCCAAAAGCAAAACCGGTCATGGCGATGGCCCCCAGCTCGCAGTGGTCGTTGAACACTCGGGCCTTCTCTCCCTTCGCGGCGCCCAGCATGTAAATGAGAGGCAGGTAGTGCTCAGGAGTAGGCACGGCATACTGGGTGTACGGCAGGGCCTTGTACTCCATCACAGCCTTGTCGTCTCTCTCGAGCACCAGGTCTCTCACAGTTTTGTTAAAGGCTTCCGTCATCTTTGAGCCACCCCTGTTGTCCCACTCAACATATGAGAGGTTGTGGACCACGTTGCCGCTGGCGAAGATCAGATATCCATCGTCCCTCAGCGGCGCCAGCGCCTGACCTAGTTCGTAAAGGGTCTCGGATGATGCGGAGGCATCGACGGTGAGCTGTACCACCGGGATGTCGGCCTTAGGGAACATGTGGCAGAGGACCGTCCACGTGCCGTGGTCGATGCCCCAGTCGTTGTTCACTCCCGCCTGTATCCCACCTGGAGCGGCGCTGTTGATCAGCTCAAGAGCCCTGTTCCCGAGATCGGGAGAGCCCTTCACCGGATACTTGAAATCGTAGAGTTCCTGAGGGAACCCGTACATGTCGTAAACCTGCTTCGGCTCCTCCTCCGTCTGCACATAGGTACCGTAGGCGTACCAGTGAGCGGAGACCGCCAGGATACCCTTCGGCCTTCCGAATTTCTCCAGGACCTCATCTCCGATGGCCCTCAGTCCTCTTGTCACCTCGGTGTCCTCAAGTGCAAGCATAGGGCTGCCATGTCCCGAGAATATCACCGGCATTCTCTTTTCGTTCATGTTTCTACCTCCTATCTGATCCGGAACATCGGCCCAAAGCCTCTTTTCCTTTGTAAGGTGGATCGTCTTGACGATTTGCGCTTTAATTTTCTGACTTGCTCAAAGCATCGTACTGCACAGCGTTTACGTCAAGAAGGATTTTTTCATTTAGTAAGTATCTTTCACCATACTCAGACGTCTCCGGAAGGTCATACGAAAATGCCGGATCACCCGTTCTGTCGCTCTTACTGCTTCAGCTTATATTCCTTTATCTCCATCTCACCTCGCAGCATTGCCAGACAAGCACTGGAGAGCGCATTCATCTCGTCCTCTCCCGGCACGATCTCGACCGGAGCGATCTTTCCTATTCTGGCCGAGATCCCGCTCGTCACGTATTCGGAGTATGCTATACCGCCGGTCAGAACTATGCAGTCGACATCGAAAGAAAGAACAGAAGCCATTGCACCCGCGTCCTTAGACACCTGGTAAATAAATGCATCCAGTACCTGCTTCGCCTTTTCGTCTCCACTGCCTGCACGCTTCTCTACCTCGCGCATGTCCGCAGTCCCAAGGTAAGACGTGACCCCACCTTTTCCACGTACCATGGACTTGAGCTGATCGATGGAGTAGTGCTCCCTCTCTGCCATCTGAAGGAACTGCATCAGCGGCAGCTCACCGGTACGCTGTGGCGAGAAGGCTCCTTCGTCATCCCTGACGTTGTCCACGATCTTTCCATGATCATGGGCGCCAACAGAAACTCCTCCACCCATGTGAAGGATCACCATGTTCACCTCATCGTAGGATCTGTTGTATTTCCCGGCGACGATCCTCCCCACCGCCTTCTGATTGAGAACGTGGCATCCCGGCACCCTGGTCAGTGCAGCGGATCCGGATATTCTGGCGATGTCGTCCCACTCGTCTGCGGTGACGCAGTCGGAAATAAATGCGGGAATGCCCGCCTGACTCGCTATGCGCGAGGCTATAAGCGCCCCGAGGTTTGATGCATGGGGATAGCACTGCCCGGTCATCAGAGCTTTCACCATGTCATCGTTGACCTTGTACCCGCCTGCCTTGATGTTGTACAGCATGCCGCCGCGGCCGATGACCGCATCCAGGCCGTCTATGCTCACGGAATGCTCTTTCAGCGTATCCCGAACGACATCTGTGCGCATGTCCAGCTGTTCCGGTATCGTTTTGAATGAGCCTATCACCTCCGCAGGATGGTCCACCGATTCAACGAATTCCTGATTTTCGCCGTCAAACAAAGCGATTTTCGTGGATGTAGAACCGGGATTTATTACGAGTATCTTTTCTGCCATAATACCCCCCTCTGAAAAACGTTTTCAACTTCTTGCTTATCATACGGAAATATTATACACGGAATGAATGGATCCCGGCCGTTCAAGTTGACGTGCTGATGCGTTCGAATATTCCGAACACCACTCTGCCTGTCCTTGCGGACCTGACGCCAGGCGATATATAATTTCCGGTGATTCCGGAGCATCAGGGAGGAAAAATGAAACTCGAACAACTGCAGCTTCTCATAGACATGGTCTCCAGAGGCATCGCAAACCTCGGCGTCGTTTCTCTCTTCCACGGCAGCGAATCTATCGCCGAGACACGTATGGAAAACGCAGGCGTCCTCTTCCATCCACTTACGGAGCGCAGGCTGTACGCGGTCGTCGGAACGCGCAATCAGTTTCTTTCCAAAGACGTGGAAAGCGTGAGCCTGGAAGATCTGAGCGGTTTCCCTTATTTTCTGAACTACGATTCAGTCACGGAGTTTTCAATGGAAAGATTTATGGAAAAAAGGGATCCACTCCGCTCTGTGATACAGGTGACAGACCTGGCCTGCGCCCTCAAGCTGGTCGCGGAAACAGACGGCGTCCTGATCGAGACCGACGACCGCGAGCTCTACCGGGAATTCTACCAGGCCGAGGGACTGAGATTCATCCCGATGAGCGATGAATCCATGAAATGTACACTTGGCTGGATCAGCAGAAAAGATACCAGACTTTCAGAGGTCGCGCGCCACTATATTGAAATCATGGACGATCTCGTTCATGAGATGTGCCGGAATGAAGTAGAGCTCTAAAATCCCGACTTACTAAATAATATATACTTCGTTGTTATCACCCGGCGGCCTGCGCCGCGATCAGATATTTCGAGGAAACGACATGAAAAAAGAAACATGTGAAAAAGCAAACCAGTTCGGAATGTGTCCCTATGTCACCGCCCAGCAGCTGCTGTCCGGAAAGTGGGCCATTCTCATCCTCCACACACTCGCCGACGGAACGAAGAGATTCAACCAGATCCAGCGCGAGATCGACATCACCCAGGCTACGCTGTCGAACCAGCTGAAAGCTCTGGAAGCAGAAGGCCTTGTCTCCAGGACCGTGTATCCGGAGGTCCCGCCACGGGTGGAGTACTCCCTGACCGACATCGGGGCCAGGTTCAAACCAGTGCTCGACAGCATCGAAGTGTGGGGCAGGGAGTACATCGAATTCCTGAAGGAAAAGAACAAGTAGACACGCGCAGGGGAAAGCTGGCACGGCGTGAGAAATTGCGAAGAGCGCCGCGCTGATGCTCCCGCAGCCTCGCGGCAGCTGAAAAAAAAGGGCAGATCCCCGCAGTATGTGCGAAGATCTGCCCTTTTTTCATTTCGTGTTAACGACCTACTTCTGATCTCCCGTCCAGCCGTGGTATTTAAGGAAATTCGGGATTGCTTGAGCAGCGACGAGTCCTTGCCTGTAAAGGCTCTTCAGCTGGTCGATGTTCCTGGTCAGGGTCTTCAGGCCGCTGATGTCCTCGGGAGCCACGATCAGGACATCCCCGTCTGCCTCAAGCTGCATCACCTCGGCCATCTGTGTGTTGTAGAGATCGGCCCTCTCCCACAGGCGCTTCGCCGACTCGGGATAGCTGAAGTTCAGCACCCTTGCGAAAGCCTCATCCTTATCCGGCTTTCTCCACTCGCCTTTCGGCCTCGTAAGGACCACCACGAGGGCGTCGCATCCGTCCTCAAAGGCCTTCTTGTAAGGGATGGGATCGCTCAGACCTCCGTCCAGGTATTTCACACCGCCTATCTCGTACGGCTTGTTGATCACCGGGACCGTTGATGACGCCATTATCACCCTGTAGTCTCCGTTGGACATGTCCTCCTTGGTGAAATACCTCGGCATCCCGGTCTCCGCGTTTGTTGCCACGATCACAAATGGCGACCTGCAGCTGCTCATGGCCTCGTAGTCCAGCGGATATTCACCGTCATCTGCAGAAAGCTCGCCATATGTGTACTCGAGGTCCACATATGAGCCGGTCTTTGCGAAATTGTGCCAGCTCATGGTCTCTCCCCTGAAGCAGTAGTCGGTGTAGAAATCATAATTCCTGAACATCTGGCCCGCCTCGTAGGAGCACAGGTTGGCGCTGCCGGCGGAAACGCCGATGCAGTAATCAAGCATGATCTTCCTGTCCATGAGGAAATCCGTAACTCCGGCGCCGAAGATCCCTCTCAGGCCGCCGCCTACATCAATAATTCCGATCATATTTTTCTCTCCCCTGTATACAATTCTCCGAAGCCGGTCACGGCCTGGATGCAGGACATCGGACCGGGCTCACTTCCTGAATGACACTCCCCTCGGGATGAGTCCTGACGGTATTGAAAGCTTCTCGTCCCTTATCAGGAACTCGCCGTCCACCACGTCGATGATATAGATATCGCAGTTTCCCACGTTCTCGTCCCAGAAATACTCAAGATCCTTGTCCCTGATAGCCGACAGTATGGAATGGATGGCCGTCCCGTGGGACGTGAGGAGGATGTTCTTCCCGGGAGCCGTGTCTTTGAGTTCATTCATCAGGCCCATGAGCCTTGCGGTCAGCTCCTGGTATGTCTCTCCGCCCTCAAGTGGAACGTATTTCTCGGGTGCCGTGAAAAAGTATTTCTGGTCGTCCGTGAGTTCCGCGTATTTCTGCCCCTCTATCGGGCCGAAGGACATCTCAGCAAGGCGGTCTTCGATGATGAAGTCCTCCCTGCTCACACCCGTGACCAGTTCACAGGTCTGGATCGCACGGATCAGCGGGCTGCAGTAGATCCTGTCAAAGGTGATCCCCTTTTCCCTGACCACCTCTGCCATTTCCCTCGCCTGCTCCTTGCCCGTATCGTTCAGCGGGATGTCCATCCTCCCCTGGAGACGCCGCTCCAGGTTCAGCTCCGTGCGCCCGTGGCGCAGCAGGTAGAAACGCATGGATCTCTCTTTTCTCTTCTTCTGAAGATCAAAGGACCTTCCTGAGATGTGGCAGTATCCCCCCGGGTTGCGGTCCAGATATTTCTGGTGGTACTCCTCCGCCGGCCAGAAGTTCTCAAGCTCCTGAGCCTCCACCACGATGGGATCATCGTAGTTCTTCTGGGCCTTCTTGAAGGCGGCCCTAATGATAGGTCTCTGCTCCTGGTCTGTGTAGTAAACTCCAGTCCTGTACTGGGTCCCCATGTCCGCGCCCTGCCTGTTGAGCGAAGTCGGGTCGATCACCATGAAGAAGTAGTCCAGGAGCTCCGGAAGGGTGATCCTCCAGGGATCGTAGTCCACCTTCACCGTCTCAGCATGGCCGGTCCTGTACAGCTGCTCATAGGTCGGATGATCTGTCCTGCCGTTGGCGTATCCCACCGTCGTGGACACCACGCCGTCGAACTGATCGAAGAATTTCTGGGTCCCCCAGAAGCATCCCCCTGCAAAGTATATAGTCTTCAACATTAACTCCCGTTTCTAGAGGGCCTCGATGTAGCTCCTCATCTCTTTCTTGTATGCTTCAACTCCCGGCTGGTCAAAAGGATCCACTCCCGAAAGGAGAGCGGAGACCCCGCACTGGATCTCGAAATAATACAGCAGCTCGCCCGTGATCTCCTCGTCGACCCTCGGCACGCTTATCCGGATCACCGGAATGCCAGCCTTGATGTGGGCGTCGGCAACGCCGTTCACGGCGCACCTGTTGATCTGCTCTATTGTTTTTCCCGCAAAAGGCTTCATGGCGATGTCCGGGATCCTCTCATCGGCGGCCGCCTCATCGGCGGTTATGAATGTCTCGAAGAAGCACTGTGTCCCCTGCTGCAGGAACTGTCCCATGGAATGGAGATCGCGGCTGAACATGAGAGAGGCCGGGAAAAGTCCTTTCCCATCTTTGCCCTCGCTCTCGCCGAAGAGCTGCTTGAGCCATTCGCCGAAGTACGCGAAATACGGATCGAAGAACTCGAACACCTCGATCTTCTTTCCCTTTTCATACTGAAGGTTTCTGGCGATGCTGTAATCCAGCCCGTCACCAGCGAAGGACTCCTTGTCTGCGATGCTCCGGGCACCCTTCATGATCTTCTCGATATCGATGCCGGCGACGGCGATCGGCAGGAGCCCCACCGGCGTGAGCACAGAATACCGTCCTCCGATATCCAGGGCAAGGTCGAAGATCCTGCACCCCTCTTCAGAAGCCTGATCGAAGAGGAAGCTGGACTTGTGCTCCGTGACCACGTAAGTCCTTTTCGCCGTCTCATCCGGCCCGTATTTTTCAAGCATCATCTCCTTGAAGATGCCATAAGCGCTGAGCGTCTCCGTGGTGCTCCCGGATTTCGAGATAACACACAGGGAGAAGTCGCTGTCACCGATCTGCCGCTTTACCTCCTGTATATACCTTCCGCTGAAATTGTACCCGGCGAAGATCACCCTGGTCCTGTCTTTTTCATCCACAGGCTCCAGCAGGTCTATGACGGCCTTCGCACCCATGAAGGAGCCGCCAACACCCAGAACGACGAAGAAATCGCTTTTTCCGCGTATCTCTGCCGCCGTGTCCTCCAGCTCTCTGACCATCTCATCCGTAAACGTGTGAGGGTCGTTGACCCAGCCGGTAAAATGAAGCTCGCCTGACCACAGTCTGTCCAGGGCACCGGCCACATCTTTCCTTCTCTTTTCTATCGCTCTGACATCAAGTCCACCGTATGTGAGATCTGCTTTGATATCCATCGTCATCTCCTTACTGGTTCTGAAACTCATGCGTAATGATTATAATATCTGATTCAAGGATTGTCTAACTTGTGGTATCATTGGTCGGAATCTTTTCCGAGAAAGGACGGGCGTGCCAATGAGCGCAGCACTTCAAACGAGAGACAGACGCAGATGTGCCGGCATACTGATGCCGGTTTTTTCCCTTCCATCGGAGCACGGCATTGGATGCTTCGACAAGGAGGCCCGGGAGTTCATCACCATGCTGGCGGTCGCCGGGCAGTCGCGATGGCAGATACTCCCACTCGGGCCCGTGGGCGAGGGAAATTCCCCCTACCAGCCACGATCCTGCTTCGCAGGTGATCCGATATACATCGATCCTGTACGTCTCCTGGAAAAAAATCTCATCACACCGCGAGAGGTGGTGGAGATGAAGGGGATCATGAAGGCATCTCCGGAGGCTTCCGGCTCGCGCTCCCTGAGGGCAGTGAATTACCATGCCGTTAGAAATGGAAGAGAATACATTTTCCAGAAGGCCTTCGACCGCTTCGTCCCGGATCAGGATTACGCGGATTTCGAACAGGAAAACCGCTTCTGGCTCGAGGACTACGCACTCTTCGAGTCCATGAGCACCGTATTCGGCACCAGCTCATGGGACCGCTGGCCGGATGAGCTGCGCTTCCGGGATCCGGATGCCCTGAAGCGGTGGACTTCGAAGCACTGGAAGCTCATCGACATGAACAAATGGCTCCAGTTCGAGTTCTTCCAGGAATGGAATGCCATTCTCAGATTTGCTCATCAGAGAGGGATAAATATCATCGGCGATCTCCCGATATATGCGGCCTACGAGAGTGCGGACTGCTGGGCCCATCCTGAGCTCTTCCAGCTGGACTCCGACCTTAAGCGGGCCGACGTTTCCGGTGCGCCCCCAGATGGTTTCAATCCGGAGGGGCAGGTATGGGGCAACCCGCTCTACGACTGGAAATACCACCAGAATACCGACTTCAGCTGGTGGATCTCCAGGATAAAGCACAATTTATCTATGTTCGACACACTGCGGCTGGACCATACCAGGGGCTTCTGCGCCTACTATTCCGTGCCTGCAGGAGAGGCCACCGGACTTCACGGACACTGGGAGGCAGGCCCTGGCCTGGAGTTTTTCCGCGCAGTAGAAAAGGCCCTCGGGCCATGTGATCTCATAGCCGAGGACCTCGGATTCATTACAGACGATGTGGTGGAGATGGTCAGGGCCGCCGGTCTCCCCGGTATGAAGGTCCTCCAGTTCGCCTTCGACGGCGATCCGGACAACCCGTATCTCCCCGAAAACATCAGGGAAGAAAGCGTAGTCTACACCGGCACCCACGATAACGACACCTCCGTCGGATGGTTCAGCTCGCTCGACCAGGGCACACGTGAGAAGATCACTCTCTACCTGAGAGAGAGAGAAGGCATCCGCATGTCCGCCGCCGGCAGAGCCCCGGTGTTCAGTTCCCAGTCAGCCGCCATCTCACTGATGCAGAACGCCCTCATGACCAGGGCTTACATGTGCATCATCCCTATGGGGGACTATCTCCTTCTCGGCTCGCAGGGGCGGATCAACACCCCTGGCACGGTAAAAGGAAACTGGGAGTGGCGCATGGAAAAAGATGCTTTCACTCCTGAGCTCGCCGCATCCATAAGGAGCTCATGCAGGAGGTGTGGGAGGAACAACTAACACGGAACACCGCAGGAGGGATCGCGCCTATGACAGGCGCTTCATCCCTTCTGTTTTTATCTTTTCGAAGAGTTCTTCTGCCTCTCTGCCGTCCTTCCCCTTAGTCATGATGTACAGCTTCACCTTAGGCTCTGTACCAGAAGGGCGAACTATCATGGAGCAGCCTCCCTCCAGATCGTAGAAGAGGACGTTGCTCTCCGGGAGGCCTGTGGATGATACAGAACCATCTCTCAGGTCCCGGATCTCCCCGGTCTTGTAGTCCCTTATCCTGTCCACCTTCTGGCAGAGCTTTTCAGGCGGATCGCTGCGGAGACCGTCCATGATGGAGGACATCTTCTCCCTGGCGCCCAGCCCCGTGAACGGGACCGAAACGACACCTTCCTTGAAATATCCGTATTTTTCGTAGAGCTCCTGCATCCCCTGATACAGGCTCATCCCTCTCAGCTTGTACATGCAGCCCATCTCGGCGATGAGCATGGATGCCACCACGGCGTCCTTGTCTCTCGCGTACGTTCCGGCAAGGTAGCCGTTGCTCTCCTCGAATCCGAAGAGGAATGTGTGGCCTCCAGAGGCCTGGAACTCCTTTATCTTTTCTCCTATGTACTTGAAGCCCGTCAGGGTCTCGAAGATCTCGACGCCGTTTGCCCTGCAGATCTCGTTTGCCATGGTGGTGGAAACGATGCTCTTAACGGCCGCGGCGTTCTCCGGCAACGTGCCCTGCTCTCTCCTGGCTGTTATGAGGTAGTTGAGCAGCAGAACGCCTATCTGGTTTCCCGTCAGGGTCTCGTAGTCATCTCCGTTTCTCACCACGATCCCGCAGCGGTCCCCGTCAGGATCCGTGCCAATGATAAGGTCCACGTTATTTTTCCTGGCCATGTCCACGGCCAGGTGGAATCCTTCGATGTATTCCGGGTTCGGTGACTTCACGGTAGGAAAATCACCGTCGATCACCATCTGCTCAGGGACGGTGAGAACGTGTTTCATGCCCAGTCTCTTCAGGACTTCAGGCACCAGCTTGTATCCGGTGCCATGGAAAGGCGTATAGATGATGGTGAAGTCATCTGCCGCCTTTTCGACGTACTTTCCGCCCACCGACTGCTCCAGGACCTTCGACATGTACTTTTCATCGATATCTCGTCCGATGACGGTGATCAGTCCCTTTTCTATCCCTTCTTCGAACCCCATGGTCATGACGTCGTCGAAGATGTCGTTCCTTTCCATTGAGGCCGATACCTGAGCGGCGTGTTCAGGCGGGAGCTGTGCCCCGTCAGACCAGTAGACCTTGTAGCCGTTGTATTCCTTCGTGTTGTGGCTTGCGGTAATGTTGATCCCGGCGACGGAACCAGTCTCCCTCAGAGCGAAGCTGAGCTCAGGCGTCGGTCTCAGCTCGTCGAAAATGTTTACGTGTATCCCGTTGGCCGCAAGGACTCCGGCCGACTCCTCGGCAAAACGTCTGCTGTTGTTCCTGGAATCGTAGGATATGGTCACTCCTCCTCCCACATTCTCCCCGCAGTTTCTTATCAGGTCAGCCAGCCCCTGGGTGGCATATCTCACGGTATAGACGTTCATGCCGTTCATTCCTGCTCTCATGACTTCCCTGAGTCCCGCGGTGCCGAAGTTCATCATTCCCGAGAAGCGGAGGCGGATCTCATCGTCGTTTCCATCCAGGGCCTTCAGCTCCCCCTTTGTCTCCTCGTCCACCACAGGGCTGTTCAGCCACTTCATGTATTCATCGATATAGCTCATTTTTTGTCTCCTCGTACACGTTATTCTTAAAGATCATTCCTGTCCAAGTATGTCTCCAGGCGCCTCTTCCAGTATCATCAGCTCTCCCGGGAGCACGGATGTGTTGCCACACAGGACACGTCCGGTCAGCAGGTCGCACCAGCTTCCTGTGAGATGGAGCTCTTCCGCTGATCCCCCGCAGTTTGCCGCCGTGATGACAGATGCGTAACTGAAGGAGCCTCCGTCAGCGGGCATATTTCCCTTTTCCAGCCTCTCCCTGTCTCCCTCCGTAAGGAAACGCTGAAAGGCATAAAGCCCCTCTATCGCCTGTACCGTGCGGTAGCCGCCGGACCGGTACACGTAGTGCTCCCTGCGGATCATGCTGAGCCGCCTGTACCAGCCGACCAGATCCTCGTCCACATCGTTCCAAGGGAAGCAACCGCGGTTGAAGGGATCACGATAGCCCTCCATGCCGGTCTCGTCTCCGTAGTAGATGCACGGCACCCCGGGAAGGGTCATCTGAAGAGCGGAAGCGATCTTGAGAAGGCGCCTTCCCTCGCTGCGCTCGCGGGCGCTCAGTGCCGCCGACGCCATCCAGTCCATGGAAGCGTTCCCGGGCGGGATCTGCCCTGCCAGGGCCGTGATGATCCGCTGCGTGTCGTGCGTACCCAGGATGTTCATGAGGCAGCTCGTGACCTCGGGAGGGTAATTTTCCTGGAGCTGCTCCACGGTGCCGACCAGTAGGCCCGGATGACCGCCCCTCACGAAGTCTATGATACCCTGCCTGAGCGGATAATTCATCACCGAATCCAGCTTGTTCCCTTCGAAATAGTTTTTTCGCTGGCCGTAGGCCACCTTGGAGGAGGCGTCCTCCCACACTTCTCCCAGGACCAGTGCGTCGGGCTTCTCATCCTTCACGGCCTCTGTCAGCTCTTCAAGGAAGTCCACCGGCAGCTCATCTGCCACGTCCAGCCTCCATCCGGAAGCCCCGGCACGCAGCCATTTTCGTGCTACGCCATCTTCGCCGCAGATGAACCGGCGGTATCCGGGATCCTCCTTGTTCAGCTTTGGCAGCGTGTCTATGCCCCACCAGGTGTCGTAGGTGCCGTCCGGGTGGAAAAAGTACCAGTCTCTGTAGGAACTTTCCGGGTCTCCGTACGCCCCGCCGCCGAAGCGATGTTCGCGGTCGAAGTAGACCGAATCAGAACCCGTGTGGGCGAAGACGCCGTCCAGGATGACGCGCATGCCCATTCCCCCGGCCTTTTCGCAGAGCTCCCTGAAGTCATCTTCGGTGCCGAAGGACGGATCTATCTCCATGTAGTCCATGGTGTCGTACTTGTGGTTTGAATAGGCCCGGAAGATAGGGCTAAGGTAGATGCAGGTGACGCCGAGTTCCTTCAGGTAATCCAGCCGGGATATTATCCCCTGCAGGTCTCCCCCGTAAAAGTCGTTGTTCATTATCCTGCCGTTCACCGGCTTATAGTCAGGCTGCTGTCCCCAGATGTGGTGGAGGTGTCTCTCCGGGGAATTTGCAGTGGGCGCGAGCTTCAGCCTCTCCTTAAGCTCGTCGTATCCTGCTGACCTGGAAAACCTGTCCACGAAAATGTGATATATGATCCCTCCCTGGAGCCATCCCGGGATCTGATATTCCCTTTTGTAGACGGTCTGCTGCCAGCTCATGGGACTGCCCGTGATCATGCAGCCAGTACCTCCGTCACGGCCGACGTTGATGATCCCCTTCCCCGTCTCGATCTGAAAATAATACCAGTACAACCCGGTATCGTAGACAGGAAAAGACGTCTCGTACTGTATATAGCTGCCGTCCGCAGCTCCGGTACCTGCCGGATCCATCTCGTAGAGGGCAGGCTGCGTGTGGCGGTCGTACAGGAAGAAAACTCTCACGCCCAGAGGATCCAGATCGGAGTGAACGTATATCCTGAGCTCCAGGACATCTCCTGACCGGATGGCGCCCGTCGGCTTCTTGAACCTGCCGTCCCTGGAATTGAAAATAACCGATTCTTTTTTCACTTGATGCAGCTCCAATACCTGAACAGCCGGCCATGATGCCGGCTGTCACTTGCTTTTACTTTGAACTCAGACCCTTCCGTTGTATTCGAGATAGAACGGATGCGTTATGTATCCCGAAAGGCTCCTGTCGTCGTGGATCACCGAATTCCTGTCCACCACCGTGTAATTCAGGGTGCAGTTCTCCCCCACCTTGCTGTCGTGCATGATGAGGCTGTTTTCCACAACTGTACCCTTTCCGATCACAGCGCCCCTGAAGATGATGGAATTCCTCACAGTACCTTCGACTATCACTCCATCTGCGATGAGAGAATTCTCCACTACCGCGTTTTCTCCGTACCTCGTAGGAGGGCTGTCTTTGACCTTCGTCATCACAGGCCGGTCCTCGTGGGCGAATATGGAATCCCTCACGTCTTTATTCAGCAGTGCCAGGTTGCTCTTCAGGTAGCAGGATATGTCATCCATGAACAGCACTTCATCCTCTGCCTCGTATCCCATGACCCTGCCGTGCTTTATGGCAGGCATGAGAATGTCACGCCTGAAGCTGTTCTGGCCCTTTTTGATGCTGTCCTCAACACACTTGATCAGATCTGACGTCTTCATGATGTAGGCGTTCAGCCCGATCTCCAGCCCCTTGATCAGCTCGCTGGAGATCCTGCAATCCTCCACGACTCCGTTTGCGTCTACGTCAAACTCGGTGATCTCAACGCCGTCTTTCTTGTTCTGATGGTTTTTCGTGTACAGGGCCGTAATAACAGCGCCTGACTTCTGATGGAAGTCCATCATCCTGCTGAAGTCTATATTCGCCACGTAATTGCAGCTGGTCAACAGGATATACTCTTCCTCCACGGTCCTGAGCCACGGCAGGTTTGCCTGCATGGCCTCCAGCCGGTTCTCGTATACAGCCTTCACATCGTTGGAATTGAACGGAGGCAGGAAGTTTATGCCTGAATTTTTCCTGTCCAGATCCCATGGGGCGCCTGAATTCACATGTCTCACCAGGCTCAGATACTTCTGTGTGACTATCACTCCTATATTGGTTATGCTGGCGTTTGCCATGTCGGACAGGAAAAAGTCTATAACCCTGTACCGGGCTCCGAAGGGGATCCCCGCCAGAGTGCGCTTGTCCAGCATCTCCTTCAGTTCAACATCGTAGGAGTCTCCGAAGATCAGGCCAGCCATTTTGTTTTTCACCATATTCTCAACCCCCTGTCTCTAAAGTCTGTCCTCAGTGACGATCTCTCCCGGCTTTATCACGACACCGGGACCTATCTCCACATCTCTGGCGATGACCGTCAGTTCATCCTCTTTTCCTTTTTCACCGATCACAGCGCCCTTTCCGATCCTGGCGCCCCTGTCCACGATGGCGCAGTTCACGCTGCAGTCCTCCATGAGCTGGACATCGCTCATGATTATGCTGTCACTGACGGAGGCTCCCGGGTGCATGTTTATCTTGTTGAAGATCACCGAATGATAAACGGATCCGTAGATGTCGTTGCCGTCTCCGCATATGGACCTTCTGATCTGCGCTCCCGGGCCGACATACTGCGGCCTGTTGAAGGAGTGCCTGAAGAAGATCCTCCAGCCCGGGTCGTTGAGCCGGAGCTCATGGTCGTCTCCTATAGCATCCATGTTGGCATCCCAGAAAGACTTCAGCGTTCCCACATCTCTCCAGTATCCCTTGTAGAGATAAGCGAACATGCGCTGCCCGTCTTTCAGCATGGCAGGGATCACATTTTTACCGAAATCGTTGGATGAATCAAGGTCTGCCTCATCCCTTTCAAGATATCTGATAAGCTTGTCTGTCCTGAAGATGTATACCCCCATGGACGCCTGGGTGCTCCTGGGATGAGGAGGTTTTTCCTCAAATTCAAGTATTCTCCCCTTGCTGTCCGTGTTCATGATGCCGAAGCGCGGCGCCTCTTCGATGGGAACATCTATGACTGCGATGGTGCAGTCCGCGTTGTTCTCTATGTGCTCCTGCAGCATTATGGAGTAATCCATCTTGTAGATGTGATCCCCGGACAGTATGAGGACGTAGTCAGGATCATATCTCTTTATAAATCTGATGTTCTGGTAAATGGCGTTGGCGGTCCCCTTGAACCAGTCTCCACCTTTTACGGCCTGATACGGAGGAAGCACGTGGAGTCCTCCGAACTGGATGTCCAGATTCCAGGGGCCTCCCATTCCAAGATAGTCATTCAGCTCCATGGGCTGATACTGTGTCAGAACTCCCACAGTGTCTATTCCGGAGTTGACACAGTTGGACAGGGAGAAGTCGATGATTCTGTACCTGGAGCCAAAGTTCACCGCCGGCTTGGCGATGTTGGCTGTAAGTGGTGCCAGCCTGCTGCCCTGGCCTCCCGCCAGGAGCATGGCGATGCATTGTTTCTTTCTGGTCATGCTATCTGCCTTTCTCAAACGATTCTTTCAAGGATAACAGCGGACAATGCAGGGAGCTTCACCGTGATGTGCTGCTCATAGCCGTTCACAGCTCCCGGCTTCACAGGATAAAACATTTTATTTTTCTCTGAGGCAGCGGGATCTTCTTCACCGTCTGTCTCAGTATTTACGACGATCTGATAACCTCTTCCATCAGGGACTCCAATGTCGTATTCCTCAAACCCCTTTCCGGACAGGTTGAGAGCCGTAAGGACCACATCACGCCTGTCGGCGCCCTTCTCGCCCTTCTTTTTCTTCTCGTGTGACTTCTCCTTTTTCTCCTGGACCTCCCCGAGGATGCGGAAGTACGTGTAAACGTTGTCCGACGCGTTATCCGCGTCGATCCAGTTGAAACCGTTGAAGTCATCATCCGTCTTCCACAGCGCCGGAGTGTTCAGATAGTAGTGGTTGAGTACCCTGACGAACTCTCTGACGCTTCTGTGAGTCTCGTAGTCCAGGAGCATCCAGTCCAGCTCCTTCTCTTCGTTCCACTCGGTGAACTGGGCGATCTCGGTACCCATAAAGGTCAGCTTCTTTCCCGGATGAGTGTACATGTACACCAGGAAACTCTTAAGGCCCTTGAACTTGTCCTCGTATTCTCCCGGCATCTTATCCAGAAGAGACTTCTTCCCGTGGACCACCTCATCGTGAGAGACCGGAAGTATGTAGTTTTCACTATATGCATAGGTTATGGCGAAAGTCAGCTTGTTGTGGACACCCTTCCTGAAAAGGGGATCCGTCTGGAAGTAGTCCAGCACGTCGTTCATCCACCCCATGTTCCACTTGAAATTGAACCCGAGGCCTCCCACTGAAGGCGGTTTCGTGACGTTCGGCCAGGCTGTGGACTCTTCGGCGATCATGACGACGCCCTTGTGGTTGGTGAGAATGTCCTGGTTGAGGTTCTGGAAAAAGGCTATCGCCTCCTTGTTCTCCACTCCTCCCTCGTCGTTAGGCGTCCATTCACCGTCCGCTCTGTCGTAGTTCAGGTAGAGCATAGCGGCAACTGCATCAACCCTCAGTCCGTCCGCGTGGAAGCAGTCGCAGTAATAAAAGGCGTTAGAGATCAGGAAACTGACCACCTCCGGCCTGCCGAAGTCGAAGGCCCTGGTGCCCCAGCCCTTGTGCTCCATCTTCAGAGGATCCGTGTATTCGTAAAGCGGGTGCCCGTCGAAGTTGATGAGCCCGAACTCGTCTTTTGGGAAGTGGGCCGGCACCCAGTCCAGGATCACTCCTATCCCGGCCTCGTGGGCCCTGTCCACCAGGATCCTGAAGCCGTCCGCATCTCCATATCTGGATGTGACGCTGTAGTATCCTGTCACCTGATATCCCCAGGATCCATCAAAAGGATGCTCCATCACCGGGAGCAGCTCTATGTGGGTGTACCCCATGTGGTGCACATATGGGATCAGCTGATCCGCCAGCTCTTCGTATGAAAGGTAGCTCCCGTCTTCGTGGCGCCTCCAGGATCCGAGATGGACCTCGTATATGTTCATTGGAGACTCATATGGATTGCTGCTGTCTCTCTTTTCTATCCACTGCTCGTCGTGCCACTCAAAGGGCTCGCTGATGTCCCTGACCACGGAGGCCCTCATGTTGAGCTGTCCGTCCACATCTTTTTCCGAGGCGAAGCCATAAGGATCCGCCTTGTAGACGGTTTTCCCATCATCCGATGTTATGGCGAACTTGTAGAGATCTCCCAGAGCGGCATCCGGGGAAAAGAGCTCGTATATACTGCTGTCGGTCTCCAAGGTGTGCATCTTCCCTTTCTCAAGATCCCACTCATTGAAGGATCCCACGAGGGAGACCTCCACAGCCCGCGGCGCCCACACCCGGAACACGAAACCTTCTTTTCCGTCTGCTGCGGTCCTGTGGGCTCCAAAGTACTCGTAGGCCCTGTAATCTCTTCCCTTGTGGAACAGGTATCTGTGCTGGGAATTATCATCTTTCGCGATGGCCGTCTTTTTCTGCATAAATATTCGCCTCCCCGCCGCGGAATTCCTGTGAGGACTGCCAACCGATCTCGTTAATATTTGTTATGATTATAATATTCCAAACGTGAAGTCATTTCAATGAAATGGGCCGCCCTCCCGCCGATTCACGAAATCTTAACATCCCCTGTGATGTAAGCCCCCTGGAAAATGTAGTATAATCAAGGCGTTCAACAGAGCACATCACGCCGCCCGTCCGGCACGGCGGATGTAAATAAACTTTGTAAATATTTTCACCTTATCGATATACGAGATATGAGAAAGGGGAATGAATATGGCAGAGACCACGAATGAGGCAACGAAGAAAACCAGGAAAAAGGCCACCAGAAAGGGTGCGGCGTCCGAGACGAAGCCCGCTGCAGCTACAGGTACGATAAAGAAAAAGTCTTCCGGCTCCAAGTCGGCAAAGTCCGGCGCTTCGAGGGCTAAGACAAAGTCGTCGGCGGCTAAGTCAAAAACCGGAACGTCAAAGGCTTCATCAGCGTCATCCAAGGCCGCAGATCAAAAGGCTGCGGCTGCAAAAGAGGAAAAGAAAATGACAGAGCAGAAGAACAAGATCAAGGTCCTCTTCGCCACCTCAGAATGTGTTCCTTTCGCAAACACCGGAGGGCTCGGTGAGGTTTCCGGCTCCCTCCCTGAGGCTCTCGTATCCATGGGAGTGGACTGCAGAGTCATCATGCCGCTCTACGAAAAGATTCCTCAGTCCGTGAGAGACCGCATGGTCTTCATGGGCACCGCCAACGTGCCTGTGGCCTGGAGGAACCAGTACATGGGACTTTTCCAGCTGAAGCAGAACGGCGTCACATACTACTTCGTGGACAACGAATACTACTTCAAGAGAGCCGGTCTCTACGGCTATTACGACGACGGTGAGAGATTCAGCTACTTCTCGAGAGCTGTCTTCGAGGCCATGGAAGTATCCGGGTTCTATCCTCACATAATACACTGCAACGACTGGCAGACAGCCCTCATACCGGTCTTCCAGAACTCCCTCATACGCCGTGAGGATCTGAAGACCGTATTCACCATACACAACATCGAGTACCAGGGGCAGTACTCCACCGACGCCCTGGATTCCATAATCGGGCTTCCTGCCTCTGAAAACAGATTCCTGGAGTTCGGCGACAGCATCAACCTGATGAAGGGCGCCATCGAGTGTGCCAACGAGGTCACCACCGTGAGCCCTACATACGCCCAGGAGCTCAGGGATCCGGCAAAGGCCTTCGGCCTCGGGGACATCATCAACATGAACGCCCACAAGCTGAGAGGCATCACAAACGGCATAAACACCAAGCTCTACGATCCGAAGAACGATCCGTACATCGCGGCGCCTTTCGGGCCTGATGACGTGTCCGGCAAGACAGCCTGCCGCCACGCCCTCCAGTCCGCCATCGGCCTCCCTGTAAAGGATGTTCCGGTGATCACCATGATATCCAGGCTGGTAGCTCCAAAGGGCATCGATCTCGTGATGGAGATCATGGACAGCGTGCTGGCATCCAGAGATGTACAGTTCGTGGTGCTCGGCACAGGGGACAGAAATTACGAAGACTATTTCAAGGGACTGCAGGAGCGCCACCAGGATAAGGTGAGATCCCTCATCCAGTTCAACGGTCCTCTGTCCCACATGGTATACGCCGGCGGTTCCGTGATACTCGTTCCTTCCAGATCCGAGCCTTGCGGCCTGACTCAGATGATCGGCTGTAGATACGGAAACATTCCTGTGGTAAGGCAGACGGGAGGTCTGGCGGACACCATCCAGGACTGCACTCTGGGAGACGGAAGCGGTTTCGTGTTCAGCCAGTTCACGGGAGAAGACCTGCGCCAAGCTCTCACCAATGCCCTGGACCGCTGGTATGACGAAGACAACTGGAAGGCTCTCATGGTACACGACATGGGTCTTGACTTCAGCTGGGACGCTTCCGCTGAAGAGTACAAGAAGCTATACGAAGAGCTTTAGAATCATCCTAGAAGAAAGGGTATCTCGATAATGGAGAAAAAAGCAGCAAACAAATACAACGATCCTTCGTATTTCAGAGGCCAGGTGGAGACATATCTCACAAACATTCTTCACACGGACCTGAAGAACGCTACGCCTGCCAACATGTATCAGGCTATCGCTCAGCTCATCAACAGAGAGCTGGGAGAAATGCGCCTGGCCTATAACGACAAGCGCAAATCCGTCCAGAAGTCCACTGACAAGACAAAGAAAGTCTATTATATCTGCATGGAGTTCCTCATGGGCCAGTCCCTGAAGAACAACCTCTACAACCTCGGACAGCAGGCCATGGCCGAGGATCTGCTCCGGGAGATCCACATGGATCCTCAGGTCCTCTACGATCAGGAGCCGGACGCCGGCCTTGGCAACGGAGGCCTGGGGAGACTGGCGGCCTGCTTCATGGACGCCCTCACCACCCAGGGCTACGATGCCACCGGATACTCCCTGTGCTACGAATACGGCCTTTTCCGGCAGAAGATCGTAGACGGCTGGCAGGTTGAATTCCCGGACAACTGGCTCCCTGGCGGGAGAGTATGGCTGAATCCAAGGGAAGAAGACACCTTTGAAGTGAATTTCTACGGTGACTACCACGAATACTGGGAGAACGGCCAGCTGAAATACACCCTGACCGACCCTCAGACCGTGGAAGCCGTGCCTTACGACCTCTTCATCTCCGGTTCCGGCACCACCGCAGTGAACAAGCTGCGCCTCTGGTCCGCCAGGAGCTCCGGCAGCTTCGACATGAACGCCTTCAACAGCGGCGACTTCACGAAGGCCGCCCAGCGGACCAACAGTGCTGAGATGATCACCAAGGTCCTCTACCCTGCAGACAACATTCCGGAAGGCAAGGAGCTCCGGCTGAAGCAGCAATACCTCATGGTCTCCGCTTCCTGCCAGAACATCGTGAGAGATCAGCTCCACCTTTACGGCACCCTGGACAACTTCCACAAGAAGACGGCCATCCACATCAACGACACCCACCCGGCCCTCGTGGTGCCTGAGCTCATGAGGATCTTCATGGACGATTACGGCATGGGCTGGGAAAAGGCCTGGGAGATCGTCTCCAACACCGTTTCCTACACGAATCACACCGTGCTGGCAGAGGCCCTGGAAAAGTGGAATTCCAGTCTCGTACAGTCCATGATGCCGAGGATCTACGGCATACTCCAGGAGATCGACAGGCGGTTCAGGATACAGGCCTTCAGCAGGTTCCCGGGAGATTCGGGAAAAGTTGATTACATGGCTGTGCTCCAGGATCGCGAAGTGCGCATGGCAAACTTGTCCGTGATCGGCTCCCACAAGGTGAACGGCGTTTCGAAGCTCCACTCCCAGATACTGAAGGACGACGTCTTCCACGACTTCTATCTGGCGACCCCGGAAAAATTCACCAACGTCACCAACGGCATCGCCTACAGGCGCTGGCTCTGCCAGGCGAACCCCGAGCTGGCGTCCCTGCTGGACGACTGCATAGGAAGCGCTTACAGGCTGGATTCCTCTCAGCTCAAGCTCTTTGCCGCGTACAGGTCGGACGTGGGAGTCCAGGAAGAGGTGGAAAAGATAAAGAGGAACAACAAGGTCCGCCTGTCCAACTTCATCGGGCAACAGTGGGGATCCGCCCCTGACCCGGATTCCATTTTCATAGTACAGGCAAAGCGCCTCCACGAGTACAAGAGGCAGCTTCTGAACGTGCTCAGGATCATCTCCAGGTATCAGGCCATCAAGGCCGACCCGAATATAGATATGCGCCCTGAGACCTATATTTTCGGAGCTAAGGCGGCCCCTTCCTACTACCACGCCAAGTTCATCATCCAGCTCATAAACAAGCTGGCGGACGAGATCAACAGCGACCCGGCGGTCTCCGACAAGCTGCGTGTTGTCTTCCTTGAAAACTACAGCGTCTCCATTGCGGAGAAGCTCATGCCGGCCACCGAGGTCTCCGAGCAGATCTCCCTCGCCGGAAAGGAAGCCAGCGGTACCGGCAACATGAAGATGATGATCAACGGCGGCATCACCATAGGTACCCTCGACGGAGCTAACGTGGAGATCAGAGAAGCCGTGGGTCCTGACAACATCTTCATCTTCGGCATGACCGCAGACGAGGTCAGAGATTGCCTGCACCGCGGCTACGACTCATCGAAGATCTACAGCTCCGATCCGGTCCTCAAGGCCGCTGTAGACAGCCTCGACAGGGGATTCGGCGGCGTGTCCTTCAGCAACATAAAGGAATACCTGCTGAAGCCTACATATAGCATTGCCGACCCGTACATGTGCCTCATGGACTTCAAGGACTACTGCAGGGCCCACGACGAGCTGGCTGCAGCATATGAAGACAGGCAGCGCTGGAATTCCATGTCCATCGAAAACATCGCCTACGCGGACAGGTTCTCCGCGGACAGAAGCATCAGGAACTATGCGGACATGATATGGGACACCAGGCCCGTGCTTCCGAACCCCTCGATGAAATAAGGCCGGAAGCGTTTGCGGCATATTGTAAAAAAACATCTCACGATACGCGCACGTATGCGAATATCGTGAGATGTTTTTGTCTGTCGATGGATCTCTGCGGCTCCCCTGATACCACCAGATCCGGGAGACGAGCTACTCGTCGTCCTCTTCGAAGAAAGCTCTGGACAGGGATCCGGGAAGTTTTCCAGCAGCCTCATCTTCGGCCAGGATGCTCCTTATGGCCTTTCTCAGATCATCCCTGGAAGCTGTTCCCTCGCCGGACGCGGCTCCGTCGCCACTTACCGACGTGTCAAAAGGCAGCTTCTGATTGTCAACACACTTCTTCATGAACATCTGGACAAGCGTCTTCCGGTCGGCCCCCATATTCCTTGCAAATTCGTCAAACTGATTGACCAGGTCGCGAGGCAGCCGCATCGTTACAGCTGTTGTCTCCTTTCCTCTTGCACCCATAAATACACCTCCAAGTCTCAATCCTTTTCGCTATAATACCCCTTGACTGTTAAAATTTGATATGCATATTGCAAAAAAATGCACATTTCCGTCACATATGGCGCTGTTTTTTCCCGGTAATTATATCACATACCAAATATGTATTCAGTTTATTAATATTTATGCACGCTTTATTCGCCGAAATTTGATTGTGGTAAAGTGGACCTCATCCGACAAATTGCGTGATTTTACGAGTCTTGTGTATTTATTCACATGCAATTAAGTCCAGTTGAAATTTTGCCTTATGATTTCCTGAAGATCTTTTGCAAAGCAATTTACAAAGCAGCGCACTCTTTTACAGATCGCCTCCCGATCATGACGCCTCCTCCACGTCATCGAACTGCGAGTTGTAGAGGTCTGCATAAAAACCACCCTTTTCAAGAAGCTCATCGTGAGTCCCCTGCTCCACGATGTCGCCGTGGTTCATTACAAGGATGGTGTCAGCATTCTTGATAGTTGACAGTCGGTGGGCGATGACGAACGAGGTCCGACCCTTCATGAGCCTGTCCATGGCCTCCTGGATCCTCTCCTCGGTCATGGTGTCCACAGAGGATGTGGCCTCGTCCAGTATCAGCACCTTCCTGTCCGCCAGCATTGCCCTTGCAATGGTCAGGAGCTGGCGCTGTCCCTCGGATATATTGGACGCATCCTCGGTAAGCTCCATGTTATAGCCTCCCGGAAGGGTCTTGATGAACCTGTGTGCTCTGGCCGCCTTTGCCGCCGCAATGACCTCCTCATCGGTGGCGTCCGGCCTGCCGTATCTGATGTTTTCCATGATGGTCCCCTGGAAAAGCCATGTGTCCTGCAGCACCATGGCGAAGTTAGACCGGAGATCGTGCCGCGTGTAGTCACGAATGTCGTGACCGTCCAGAGTTATGGCTCCCCTGTTCACATCGTAGAACCTCATGAGGAGCTTCACCATGGTGGTCTTGCCCGCTCCGGTCGGCCCGACGATGGCCACCTTCTGTCCCGGCCTTGCCACAGCGCTGAAGTCCTTGATGACCATTTCGTTTTCATTGTATCCGAAAGCGACATGATCGAATTCCACTTTTCCCCTGATATTCTCTTCTTTTACAGGGCTGGTACTCTCCGGCACCTCCTCTTCCTCTCTCAGGAAGGCGAATACCCTCTCCGCAGCTGCAGCCATGGACTGCACCTGGTTCATCACCATGGCGATGGTCTGGAGCGGCTGAGTCAGGTTCTTTACGTATTGAATGAAGGCCTGGATATCTCCGATGCCGATGACGCCCCTGATGGCGAGTATGCCTCCCGAGATGGCCACTCCGGCATATCCCAGGTTGCTCACGAATATCATCACCGGCTGCATGACTCCGGTCAGGAACTGGGACTTCCATGCCGACTGAAACAGCACGTCATTTGCCTTGTTGAATTCCTCAAGTGTCTGGTCTTCCCTGTTATAAGCCTTGATGACCTGCTGACCGGCGAAGCTCTCCTCCACCTGTCCGTTTATCACTCCAAGATAGTCCTGCTGCTGTTTGAAGTATTTCTGGGAAAATTTCACTATCACCGCGATGAGTGCGGTGGACAGCGGTATCATGATCAGCGCTATGAGTGTCATCAGCGGCGAAATGGTCAGCATCATCACCACTATGCCCACCAGAGTCGCAACTGATGTTATGACCGAAGTGATGCTCTGGTTCAGCCCCGTTCCAAGGGTGTCCACATCGTTGGTGATCCTCGACAGGACCTCTCCGTACGGCTGCTTCTCGAAATACTTTACCGGCATGCGGTCGATCTTCTCTGAGATCTCACGCCTCAGGTTGTAGACCACCTTCTGGGACACATCCGTCATGATCCAGCCCTGAATGAAGTTACACAGGGCACTGAACAGATACAATCCAAGGGTGAACAGAAGGATCTTACCGATCTTGTCGAAGTCGATGGATCCAGTTCCCTGTATCTTTCTCATCAGACCTTCCGCCAGCTCCGTGGTGGCATGTCCCATTATCTTCGGTCCTGCTACCTGGAATACCGTGGCCGCAGCGGCAAATATGATGACCACGAAGACCGCGATTTTATATTTTCCCATGTAATTCAGGATATCCTTCAGAGACTTCCTGAAGTTCTTCGGCTTTTCTGCGCCCACGAAGCCCCCTCCGTGAGGGCCGCCGGCCGGAGGTCTGCGGCGGTTATGGCTCATTCTTTTTTCATTTTCTCTGTTCTCTGCCATTACGCCCTCCCTTCTAACTCGAGGCTGGAAAGCTGAGATTCAGCGATCTGCCTGTACTCTTCGCAATTCTTCATGAGTTCCTCGTGGGTGCCCTTGCCAACGATCTCCCCGTCGTCCAGCACGATTATCTGCTCAGCGTGGAGAATGGTACCAACTCTCTGTGCGACAATGATCTTGGTGGCATCCTTTTCCTGTTTATCAAGGGCCTTCCTGAGCTGTGCATCGGTCTTCATGTCCAGTGCGGAGAAACTGTCGTCAAACACCATTATCTTCGGCGCCTTGACGATAGCCCTCGCGATGGAAAGACGCTGCTTCTGACCGCCGGAAACGTTGGAGCCGCCCTGGGCGATGAAGCTTTCAAAGCCATCTTCTTTTTCCCCAATGAACTCCGTGGCCTGGGCGGTCTCTGCCGCCTCTCTGATCACGTCATCGGAGGCCTCGTCGTTGCCGAATCTCAGGTTGGAAGCGATCGTCCCGGAGAAGAGGATCCCCTTCTGCTGGACGAAGCCGATGTTCTCTCTCAGGGACTTCATTGAAACGTCTCTTATGTCCTGTCCGTCGATGGTGATGGCTCCTCCCGTCACATCGTAAAATCTCGGCAGGAGGCTCACCAGCGTGCTCTTCCCACACCCGGTACTTCCGATAATAGCCGTGGTCTCGCCCGGCTTTGCCGTGAAGTTTATGTCCGTGAGGATGTTCTCATCTGCATCCGGATACCTGAAGTCCACGTGTGAGAATGTCACCTCTCCACTGGAAACATCCAGTGTGCCTGCATCCTCTCTGTCCAGTATGGTCGGCTCCGTTGTGATGACCTCCTGTATCCTGTCGGCAGCTACGCCAGCCCTCGGCAGGATTATGGACATCACGGTGAGTATCATGAAGGACATGACGATTATCATCGAATATGTGATGAACGCCGTCATGGCTCCTACTTGCAGATCTCCGGAGTCGATCCTGTGGGCGGCCACCCAGGTTATGATGACCGTGAGGCCGTACATTATGAGAGTCATGATCGGACTCATGAACGTCATCACCCTGTTGGTGAAGAGCTGGGTCTTCTTGAGTTCCTGGTTGGCCCTGTCGAATTTTTTCTCCTCGACATCTTCTCTTCCAAAAGCCCTTATCACCTGAAGCCCCGTCAGTATCTCTCTGGACACTCCGTTCAGCTTGTCCACCAGCTTCTGCATTATCTTGAACTTAGGCAGAGCGACGGCCATCAGGATCAGCACCACGGTCATGATGGTAAGAACGCCACCTACGATCACCATGTTCATTTGAGCCTTCGTCTGTGCCACCTTTACTATGCCCCATACAGCCAGTATCGGAGCGTACAGCACCATGCGTAGCATCATTGTGGACACCATCTGGACCTGCTGAACGTCGTTGCTGGCCCTGGTGATGAGAGATGACGTCTGGAATTTGGACATCTCCGCGCTGGAAAATTTCATGACCCTTGAGAAAACCTTGCTCCGCAGGTCACGTCCGATGTTCGCGCCGACTCTCGAGGCGAAGAGTGCCACGATCACAGATACGACCAGCATCAGTCCGGCCATGAGGAACATGCGGCCGCCGCACCTCCACAGGTAGTCCATCTGCACCTTGTCGAGATCGACCCCGGCTTTTTTGCTGCAATCTGAAGCATAAGCTATCCCCATGGACTTAAGAGTCTCGTCTCCGATCTTGGAGATGACCTTGTTGTTCTGATCCTTCATCTGCTGGATGGCATTGTCGTCCATAGCTCCGGATGCTATCAGGCTCTGTACTGCGGGCCTGGCGTCGACGTAGGTCTTGACCTTGCCGTTCTCGTCCTTTGCCTTAAAGGTCTTTATGTTCATGTTCGGCAGGGCCTTGATCTGATCTATGGTCATACCCTGGATCTGTGATACCATCTGTGCGGTCGCCGGATTCTTGCTCATGGACTGTACAAGGATCTTCTTGTACTGCGACACCGACATGTGACCCAGTTCATATGTGAGGACTATCGGTGTGAGCAGCTCGTCATCCAGGCTGTCCAGCTTTTCCTCTGAAAGGTCTTTTATCTGGTAGACAGTCTTGCCCTTCACCGTCTTGTCTGTCTTTCTGTAGGCATTCTGCCAGTCTGACTTCTGCCCGTCGTCCATGAAGATCTGGGCTGACTCGTATTCGTCCTCAAGTATCTTCTCCGGCAGGAGGTGCTCTATTCCCTTGTTCTGGATACCTGTGTCGATGATGTCCGAGGTGTACTGAGGCATGGACATGTCCGCCCAGGCCTGGACTATCAGCAGGACAAGCATAACCAGGACGAATCCCTTGTAGGGCTTCATGTTTCTGATAAGATTTCTCAAACTCTCTTCCTCCTGATCTCCAGCTCTTCAGCAGCTGAATCCTTCATCTTGGTGAGGAGCCGTATGAGCTCCTCCTGTTCTTCTTCTGTGAATGCGGCAAATACCGCCTCTATGTAATCGTCGATCTCCCGCGTATCCCGGGCGACCATTTTCCGTCCTTCATCTGTGAGCTGTACGATTGTCTGGCGCCTGTCGGCGCTGTCGGTGTGGCGCGTTATGAGGCCTTTTGCCTCGAGCTCCCTCAGCGCCCTGGATATCGCAGGCATGTGCATCCTGGTCACGAGCACCAGATCGGACACCCTGACATCTCTCGTGCCTTCTCCCGGACAGCCGCTCACGTTCATATAAGCGTCACGGCATTTTTCCATGATCTCGTCAGGGTCTTCCCTGTGACGCATCTCTCTGTGGATGTCCTTCCACTGAGGGAGATCTGTTCTGCTGCACCTGTCTATGGCGTGCATCACCGTCTGCTCCGGCCGGTTCAGATCCGGGATAATGCTCCAGATGTCGAGGTGCTTGACATCGTCTATTATCCTCATAAGCCGCTTGTGATACTGATTCAATTTGCCCTCCGTAAATATTGTCTTGCAAAATATTTAATTTTGTTAATTATTTTGTGCTGTTAAATATTAATCTCATTAAATGCTTATGTCAACAGTATCTGTCATGTCCATATAAAAGTGCATGGTAACATGGGCTTGCCCGCACCTTCTCTTCCTTTACTGTTAAGGATTCTGTGCTATAATTTAGCAGTACTGATAAGACTCTGCTAACCGGCAGGGTCGGGTATTTTACATCTTGTTGATTTACAATGCATTATGCAGAGGTATGAACATGAAGAAAGAAGTAGTTGAGCTTCGCAAGAAGATGGCGGAAAACGGGATAGACGTGTATTACGTTCCATCCGGCGACTTCCACAGCTCGGAATATGTAAACGATTATTTCAAGGCACGTGAGTTCATGAGCGGCCTGACCGGAGAGTCAGGAGAACTCATCGTAGATGACGAGGGCGCTTATCTTTGGACTGACGGAAGGTATTTTCTCCAGGCAGAGACTCAGCTGGCAGGGTCTGAGATCCAGCTCATGAGAATGGCTGAGCCGGGCGTTCCTACAGTTGACGAATTCCTGATCGACCTGGCCAAGAAGAAACCTGGATTCGTTCTGGGATTCGACGGAAGAGTCCTCTCGGCAGCTGCCGGCAAGGCCATCGAGGATGAGCTGACAGAGCTGGGTGCTTCCATCAAGTCCGACAAGGATCTGGTCGGAGAGATCTGGGCAGACAGACCTGCCATCGTTCCGAGCAAGCTCTGGGATTTCCCTATCGAGAGCGCAGGAAAGAGCACTGAAGAGAAGCTGGCCGACGTAAGGGCGGAGATGGAAAAGAAGGGTGCCGACTACCTGCTGGTCACCGACCTCATGGAAACAGCCTGGACGCTGAACCTGAGAGGTGCTGACGTTGCATACACTCCTGTATTCTTCTCCTTCATGCTCATCGGCAAGGATAAGGAAGACGTAAGGCTGTTCCTCATGGACGGCGCTCTTGACGAGCTTCCTGGAAAGAAGCTGCCTGACAGGCTGAGCTACGTGAAAGTAGAGCCATACGGTGACATCTACAAGGCTGTAGGTGAACTGCCTGAGGACAGCAAGCTGTGGCTGAACACAGCCTCCGCAAACTACACACTGTACAACAGCGTTTCCGGAAACGTGGACATCATCGATGACTCCACTCCTCAGGAGACCATGAAGATCATCAAGAACGAGACCGAGATCAGGAGCACCATCGGCGCCCACATCAGAGATGCCTGCGCTATGGTGAAGTTCATCAAGTGGGTGAAGGAAGCCGTAAAGACTCAGCCTCTCACAGAGATCAAGGCTGCAGATTACCTCGAGGCCTGCAGAAGAGAACAGGGCGCATTTGACCTGTCCTTCGAGACCATCGCCGGATACAACGAGAACGGCGCGATCATCCACTACGCCCCTACTCCTGAGACGGACAAGGCACTGGCCCCAGAGGGATTCCTCCTCATGGATTCCGGCGGGCAGTACATGGACGGAACGACCGACATCACGAGGACCATCGCTCTCGGCGAGATCACTCCTGAGATGAAGCGCATCTACACTCTGGTTCTGAAGTCCCACATCGCAATGGCAACGGCCAAGCTGACACCTGATATGACAGGTATCCAGCTCGACTCCATCGCCCGTCAGCCGCTGAGAAATGTCGGCATGGACTTCAAGCACGGCCTGAGCCACGGCATCGGTCACGTTTCCTGCGTACATGAGGGACCTAACGTGCTGAGAAGAGTTCCTACTCCGATCGACATCGAGCCTGGCATGATCATGTCCGATGAGCCAGGAATGTACCTGGATGGCAAGTTTGGCGTCAGGATAGAGAACGAAGTCCTCTTCGAAAACGATGAGAACGGCTTCATCGTAAACGAGCCTATCACGTTCGTTCCTTACGAGAGAGAGGCCATCGACCCTGATCTGCTCACAGCAGAGGAGATCGCATGGGTCAACGCTTACAACCAGCTGGTAAGAGACAGCATCCTGGACAAGCTTGACGACGAGCTGGCTGAGTTCGTAAAGAAGGAGACAGAGCCTCTGGAGAAGTAGTTCCAGACAAGAGGATACAGAGTTCCCGGTACGACAAGTGCCTGGAAACCGTATTCGATAACATAAGAGCGTCGCAAGATGCGGCGCTCTTTTTTTGGTCGAGTTGCGCAGCAGTCCCGGCCATGCCGCCATGCCCCGCGAAAAGAAAAGGCCGGCAGACGCACCTTCCGCAAACTGCTGCGGACGATGCCGGCCGGCTTTTTCCGTATGTCGATATGTCAGGTAAGTCTGATATATTCAGAAAGAGCCATCCGCTGCAGATGCGGCGGATGAGAATGCATCGACGAGAAACGTGCCTGGAGACACACGATGACACATTATTTATGGGATGAGGTCCTCCTTCTGAGGATGAATACCGCGGCCACGGAAGCCACCAGCAGTCCGCCGTAGAGCAGCACGTTACTGCCGTCTCCTGTCTGAGGTTTTACAGGGACCTCTTCCCTGGTGTTGGTGATCACGAAACCATCTTCCGCACCGCCGGAGATCTCAGACCTGTAGCCAGGCACCGGTTCCTCTTTTACTGTATACTCGATATTCCTGCCGTCCTTGTACTTGTTCAGGTTCGTGAAGGTGTACTTCCAGCCGTTCTCCACGGACAGCTTCTGTGACCTCACCTTCACTCCGTCGGCATACAGGTCTACCTGAACGCTGCCTCCCGTTCCGCCCTTCCACTTCTTGGTGACGGATACCGATGTCTTCACCGGAACGTCTTTTACGGTCTGTATCACAGCATCCCCGTCCTTCACTTTGACTGTGATCTTGTCGTTGTTAAGCTGGAAGCCGAAAGGAGCCTTTCCCTCCTGGATCGTATAGGTACCGGCGGGAAGCTTTTCGGTCACCGCCTCGCCGTTGGCGTTGGTGATTATCGTGTACTCTTTTCCGTCAGTTGCGCTGGTGATCTTGAATTTTGCGTCCGCCAGCCTTGTCTCCGTATTTTCAGAGTCCACCTTGATGACCTTGATCTTGTTGGCCAGGTCCCCCGCGCCGGAACCGCCGGACTGGGCGGCTTTGTGGGTGGCCACGTATTCCTTGGTCTTCTCAGTGGACGTGAGCTTCAGAGAATTCTTCAGAGTCGTCCCCGATGTGTAAGTTGTCTCATAGTAGATCTTGAACTGCTCTCCGTTCAGGTCTCCAAGATCCAGAGTGAATGAGCTTCCGTCCTGAGAGAAGGTCAGGATATTGCTGAGATCCAGCTTTTTTATTTCCTTCGAAATGTTGCCTTTGGAGTCATATACGACCTGGCGGACCTGAAAGCTGTCCTGGATGTAGGTCTCTCCAGAATCACCCAGCGTGTCCGTGATCACCACGTTGTGTAAAGTGGCACCAGTATGATTGATCCTGCCGGCCCAGGCGGCCCTGTCAGGCTTGCCCTGCACGGACATCCCCCACTTATTCAGATATTCGTCGTGGATGTCGCTCTGGCCGATGATCCCGATCTCCGTGGAGGTATTGCTTCCCGTAACGTTACCGTTGACGGTTATGGAAAAGTGTTCTGTTCGTTCTGCGTGATCTTTGTGGTGTTGAATCTGGCGGCGAGGTACATGTCGCCCTTTACATTGAATTTGTTTTCCACCCAGTCGGTGAAGGTCACCTTCACGGTGCCTCCCCCGTCGTTCTTCGGAGTGACGTGGGCCTTGGCGAGCACGCTCGTTCCATCCGGTGCGTATAGGTTGAAATCAACAGCTGCGGAATCAGACGGGAATATCATCTGGTCAGGCAGAGTCACCTCGAAATAGTCTCCCTGATGGAGATTTGCCCCATTGCCGCTGGCATCCCAGTCCATCTTCAGATAAAAGGAATCGGTGAAAAACACCTTGTTCGCCTCTTCCTTCTGCCAGTTCAGGATCTTGAACTGAGTTATCTTCGTATCCACCTGCTTTGCGGATCCTTCGGCAAAAACAGCCGTCGCCGCCCCCTGGGACATTATGCTGACGGCCATAACAAGCGCGAGCAGCACCCCGAACCAACTCTTCTTCTTCATAGATATCTTCCTTTCAACGATATGGTTCTTGGAAAGGAGCTGCACGGTTTATGAAGTTGAATTATTTTGTCGCTATTCAGCCGCTCCCGGAATTATTTTAGGTATTATATCAGATTTTTGATTTCATTTCTAATCTTCGATGAATATTTATTGCATTCTTAAGGAATGCAGGACGGCATCAAAAAAGGGAGGCCTTAGCCCCCCTCACGAAGTCCTCCGCCAGTAGCGGACACTTCCTTGATTTATTTTTCTTCCTGCATCCTCTGTTTCAGGATCAGCTTCTCGTAACGCGTCTTCGCATCGGAAAGCGTCTTCGCGAACATCGCCTCCGCAAATTTAACATTTTATTTGCATATCTCACCAAAATGTGGTATCATTTATATGTTCGTTCTGGGGCGTTAGCTCAGCTGGGAGAGCGCAAGGTTCGCAATCTTGAGGTCAGGGGTTCGATCCCCCTACGCTCCACCAGATGAAATGAGAAAAGCCGCTGAGATCAACAGAGATGTTGAGATCGGCGGCTTTTTTAGTGCCTTTGCTAGTCTCATTGACCGTCATAAACGGTCAAAAATATGCCACAT
>NZ_FUHN01000003.1 GCF_900155555.1 Mobilibacterium timonense
TATATTGATGAAGCATCCAAAGAATGAGCGTATGCCACACTTTATGCCAGAGAAATCATAAAAGTCTGTAATATCAAGGCATACACGAATTGAAGTAATTACCCCTACGCTCCACCAGATGAAATGAGAAAAGCCGCTGAGATCAACAGAGATGTTGAGATCGGCGGCTTTTTTAGTGCCTTTGCTAGTCTCATTGACCGTCATAAACGGTCAAAAATATGCCACATTTTAGACCACTATGCCACACTTTATGCCACACTTTTTACTCTCCCATGAATGCCAGAAAGCGATTCAGTGCCTCGGCCTTGTCAGACTGATAGACGTGATTGTAAACATCTATGGTGGTTTTTACGTCGGTGTGGCCCAGGCGGTCCTGCACTTCCGGGATGGATACCCCGGCCGAAAACAAAAGGCTGCAGTGGGTATGTCTCAGTCCGTGTGGCGAGATGTATCGAAGATCTGTGCCATCCACAGCCCGATGCATCATCCTGATCACCATCGATGGAGTTGTGAAGCTGCCTTTGGAATTTGGGAAGACGTACTCAGATTTGCACTTTAAGCTGTGGATCAGCTGCAGAGTCTTATCGTCCAGCATGATTACCCTGTTGGATTTGTCCGTCTTGGGAGTGTCGGATATGTATGCTCCTTGCTCTCCGTGAGTGACGGTCTTCGTGATCCTGATCGTGCGCTTGCGGAAGTCGATGTCCTCCCATTTAAGGGCGATAGCCTCTCCACGTCTCAGGCCAGAATAAGCCAGGAGGCGGAAAAAGACGTACCACTGGAGAGGAAGACGCTCTTCGCACAGATGCAGGAATTGCTCAAGCTCTTCCTTAGTGTAGAAGTTCATTCCCGCTTTTGCAGATCGGCCTGACTTAGACTTCTTCGGCCGGTCTATCATCAGAGCAGGGTTCTTGTCGATGACGCCTTGCTTGAAGGCAAAGTCAAGCACCTTGGAAAAGTAATTGAAGCGTCTTCCTGCGGCTGCTGGGTCTTTCTTCACCTGAGCCGTGGTCCACTGCTGGCATTGGAGAGGTGTGATGTCCTGGACACGCATTGAGCTGAAGGCGGGAAGGATGTGATCACGGAAGATCTGTTCAGTATGCCTCAGAGTGCTCTCCTTGACGGAGAGGCGGTAGGACTCCAGCCACAGCTCGTAGATCTCGCAATAAGTGATGTTCTTTGCCTTCGCCGGTTCCGCCTTCGCGATGATCTCCGCAGCGGCGAGCTGAGCTTCCCTCTTTGAGTCGAAGCCGGAGCGCTGGACCCTGACAGGTTCACCAGTGACAGGATCCAGGCAGATGTATGCCCGAAACCTGTATTTGGTCTCACCACGGACCTTGTAGCTTTCAATTTTCATGCTTGCCTCCTTGAAAGGACGGCAATGCAATGATAAACTGACAAAGCAGTGGATACAATCATTGCATTACCTTGAGCCACATCTGTTGCAGCAGGTGTGACTCTTTTTTACTTATGAAGTTGTTTCATGAATGTTTAGCTAGTGGCAAATGCCTTTTTCTTGAGCATCATCGTTTCACGATATTGCTCTGCGTCAGGAATGGCCTTGAACTCAACTGTCTTATCAAAGTTCTTCTTGACTACATCTTTGATTTCATCGAGTGTCACATTGAAAAATTCTCTGCGAGTATTGATCATGTTCAATTTCCTGTCATCGAAAGCTCTGTGAAGAGCAGCTTCCAATGCAGGAGCATCATCAGAGAAAATCATTGCATGGACGTCGAAATTGAATGGGACGGAAGCGTCACCCAGTTCATTTATACGATCAAGTGGCTCGAGCCTTCTGGTCATGCCGATCTTATAGACGTTTTCGCCAAAACTTCCTATGTTAGAAATGACATAAACATATCCGGCTCTCTTGTTTGCCTCACGGTAATCAATATCGCGTAGATTTGCCTCAATCTTTTCTACGTGTGCTTCAAGCTCTTCTTTCTTTTTCAGCAAATCAGGGTTTTTTGGATCCTGATCGAGCTGGAGAAGAAGAGTGCGAAGGGCGTTTTCATAATGCTTCTGTTCTTTTTTCGCGGCAGCTCTAGCCTCTTCGATTTCCTTTTGCAGCTTGGCTTCTTCACGAAGTCTTGCTCGTTCTTCCTTAAGAGCTTCCTTTTCCTCTTGTTTCTTTAAAGCGTATTCGTATGCAAGATTCAATTCATCAAGTTTCAATTCTAAATATTCAGGAACCAGACGGATTTCCATACGGGAATTCATCTTATTTAACTGATCGAAAGATTTCTCAATCTTCTTGCGTGTGTTTTCAACGGTGTTGAACTTGACGTTGTTGATCAGTACGTCGCATTCGTTATTGAAGGATCTGAGAATCTGTTTTACATTGTCGTTAACGAGGGCCTTGCCTTTAGAAAGGCTGTTATTCAAAGTGAAGTTCTCAGGGAAAATAACGGCGCGTTTTTCCTTCACCATCTGCTTTTGCTTTTGCCTTACAACAGACAATCTATCTTTGTATTGTTCTGAATTTGCAAATTTGTATACTGGCTGGTAAAGTCCGAATTCCTGAAGAGATAGCTCATCGTTAAGATCAACCAACTCATCTTTGAGCGCTTTGATCTGCTTCTGTTTGTCGGTTACTTCCTTTGACAATTGCGCTAATTTTACTCGTTTAGCTTGAATGGATCCTTCCAGTTCGCTCATGATCTTTTCTTTTTCCGCATCCCTATTGTTTATCATATAAATTGCAATTCCAACTTGAACACTAGCGTAAAATTAAGCACTTTGAACTTTGACAACTGAATACACTTGATCGAGAAATTCGTCGAAGAGCTCTTCTGGTGTAAAGTATCCAAGACGTTTTC
>NZ_FUHN01000002.1 GCF_900155555.1 Mobilibacterium timonense
CTCCTTTGTTACATGAGTGCGGTTGGAAGCCTCATTCATGATATCACAGGAGGTTTTTTCTTGAAGCTAAAGCTTCTTACTCCACCGGCTTAGCCGGTGGTTTTTTTACACTAAAGATCACAAAAAGACCTTGCAGCTCATCTTCCTGAGCTTGCAAGGTCCTGCACCTGGTACCGCATACGGGAATCGAACCCATGATTCAGCCGTGAGAGGGCTGCGTCTTAACCTCTTGACCAATGCGGCATATTTTGTGTTCGTGTCGCGTGACAAGAGTTATTATACAGATGCATCAGGTGCATTGCAAGGAAAAAATCAAATTTCTGAAAAGTTTTTTTGCAGGGCATCCCGCGAGAGATTATTCAGCTGCGCCACGGCGCGATTGCCCGCCCCTGCACCGGAAAAAATCCAGCTTTCCCGCAAAATAGAACAGCATTTTTCTGTTATATTAAACATGTTGCGACCGGGACCCTACGTACCGGCCGCCGGGCGCCGCACCGCGACACCCGATCAGATAAAGTTTATTTTTTCTGGAGGTTCAAAATGGAAAAGCTGGAATTTGTAGATAGAAGAAACACCAACTCGTCCAAATGGGATGGGTTGAACAGACAATTCGGGAGAGACGGCCTCCACGCAATGTGGGTGGCCGACATGGATTTCAAGGTGCCTCAGTGCGTTAGAAAGGCTCTGGCCGACTACGTGGATCTCGGCGCCATGGGATACATGGCCGTTCCGGAGAGCTACTACGAGGCAGTGATGGACTGGGAAATGTCGGTCCACGGTTACGAGATAAAGCGCCGGTGGATGAGGTTTTCTCCTGGCGTCGTGGCCGCCTTCCACTGGGCCGTGCAGATCTTCACAGAGCCCGGAGACGCGGTGATCGTGAACACACCGGTGTACTATCCTTTTTTCCATGCGGTGACAAGCAACGGCCGTAAGCTCGTCAAGAGCGACCTGGTCAACGATAACGGCCGTTACTCCATAGACTTCGAGAAGTTCCGCAGGGATATCCAGAATAACGACGTGAAGCTATTCATCATGTGTTCACCTCACAATCCGGTAGGCAGGGTCTGGACCGCTGACGAGCTGCGGCAGCTCCTGAGCATCTGCCGCGAAAACAGCGTTCTGGTAGTTGCTGACGAGATACACCACGACCTCATCGCCCCGGGCACCGAATTCGTTCCTGCCCTCCAGTGCGGCGAGCCGGGCGAGTTCGACAGCATGGTGATCTCACTCACCGCGCCATCCAAGACTTTCAACCTGGCCGCCGGACAGAACTCCATCGTCACCATTCCTGAAGAAAACAACCGCCGCAGATGGGACGATTTTTCCGCCGGGATAAGCGTGAGCCAGGGTAACCCGTTCGGCTACATCGCCGCCGAGGCTGCATACAGAGGTGGCCGCGAATGGTACGAGGCTCTTATCCACCAGATCTACGACGTGAATTTCAACTACCTCAGAGAGCGCCTGTCGAAGGATCTCCCAGGCGCTATCGTGTCTGACCTCCAGGGCACCTACCTGGCGTGGATCGACATGAGAGGCGTGATGGATCCCGCTTCGGTCAAGGATGCAGTCCTGGAAAAGGGAAAGCTTGCCGTGGACTTCGGCGACTGGTTCGGGGGAGAGGAATTCGACGGTTTCGTGAGGATGAACCTGGCAGCCCCGCTGGAGTACGTGGAAAAAGGCGCCGACGCCCTGATCGCATCGGCGAGATAGCCAGCAAAGCAGTCAGCAAGGCGTTGAGCAAGACATTAAACAAGGCATAATCATAACCACCAGTTGAACTGGTGGTTTGTCCTTGCCCTAAAAGGGCCTGTTACTTGCAGGCGTCTTAAGACGCACCGAAATAGACTGCCAACCGCATCTCTATTTTCCGGCTGCGCCTAAGG
>NZ_FUHN01000001.1 GCF_900155555.1 Mobilibacterium timonense
GAATTGTCACGATCCATGGTGATCTCCTTTGGTGATTTTGTGTGGTGACTTAATTCTACCAAAGATAGGTCCTGTGGATCTTCTTTTATTTAGTTTTAGTGTTCAACTTCATATTACAATTAACCCTCTTTTTTTAACTCCTCTTTTGTCATTTTCATAGTATATCCTCATTTGTTTTCCTCTCAATGGCAGTCAACTCTCTTGAAGACTTGTCAGTTAGTTGGCCATTTTCATCCCAGGAGAATTCATGCATGTGCTCACCATGTTGACCGTAGTTGTGCATTTTTGCATTTCCGTGATTTGTCGTATGCAATTCCCAATCTTTTTGGTTATGCTATACGCCATTTTCGCCCCACGATGGAACCAAAAAATAATACTAAAGGGACATCTGTAACATTCTTTGGTAAACGTGCTCAAGTGACAGTTAACACAACAAATGGTACATTGATTCAATGTAATTTAATTAGAGGTAAATAAATGAAAACCTACAAAGCAATTTTTGATAAAAAATCCTACGATGAATTAAAAAAAATTGACTGGGAACCTGCTGGCAATATTGTTGACTTCGATGACTCCGAGAATGCTGTTATTATAACTGATATTGAAATATTTCAGGCATATTTAGCATGGCTATCAGCAGAAAAAGGCATGAACGATAAAGGCGAAGTTAATCAATATGGGATCATACTCGAAAATATTTATGACGAGTTTTTGGAAACTGTTTTAGTTGAATTATGAACATTAAAAGTTATACTATACGCCATTTTCGCCCCACGATGGAACAAAAATGAAGTTGTCCCAATATCACCAAAGCTACATGCACGACCATCTCCTATCTGACCGCCAAAGCCTTGTGCACCGTCTTCCAGTACTTTTAATCCGTACCTGTCAGCTACTGCCCTGATTGCCG